>JBHJGS010000018.1:0-48320 GCA_050331575.1 Rhodothalassiaceae bacterium
ATAACCGCCGCATACTCGAGCCGATCGGCAATATCCCGCCGGCTGAGGCCGAAGAACGCTACTACGAAAACCTGGATCAAACCGGCATAGCCGCGTAACACTCAAACCAAACAGCCTCCGGGAAATCCGGGGCGGTTCACTGACCCTGGATTTTTCCCCAGGCGACAGCTTTGTGCTGTCCCTGGATTTTGCGGATTTCATGGGCGACCCTGTCGATCTGATGGACGTGTCCGCGCTCAGCGTGACCCTCGATCATCTGGCAGCCACCGGCGGCTTGCGCATTCAGACCATCTGCACCGGCACGGCCGGAGATTGCGTGGACAGTGTCCAGGATGATCCAGACCTGACACCGGTGCCGGGGCCGGCGGCTTGGCCGCTGTTTCTTCTGGGCGGGATGATGGTGGTCGGCCGCCGAGCCCGGATCGCGCGGCTGTCGGTTATCGCTGCCAACCACCGCTGATCTTAACCAGATGGGCCGCCGCGGCGATGCCCCGGCCGGTGCGGCTTCGCCGGATCGCGGCGCCTTAGCGGCGGATTGTGTGCACGTCCGTCGGTCCGGAAAGCTCGCGCAAGTCGGCCACGGCGCGCGTCAATGACACGCCGGTATGGGGCGGGCCGGTGCCAAGACGCGGGGTGTTGCCATGCCGGCTTTGCCTGGACGGCGGCCTGTGCTTCAGTGCCGTCGGCCCTTTCGCAAACAGGACCCCGCCCATGTCGCTGAACCAGATCGACGCGCAAATCATGTGGACCCGGCTGCTGGCCCTGGTGGAGGAGCAGGCGCAGACGCTGATCCGCACGGCCTTCTCCACCACCGTCAGGGAGGCCGGGGACTTGTCCGCGGGGGTGTTCGACACCAAGGGGCGGATGCTGGCCCAGGCGGTCACCGGCACGCCGGGCCATGTCAATGCCATGGCCGCCTCGGTGGCGCGCTTCCTGGCGAAATACCCGCTTGAGGCGCTCAAGCCCGGCGATGTGCTGATGACCAATGACCCTTGGGACGGCACTGGGCATTTGAACGATTTCACCGTGGTCACCCCGGTGTTCCGGGAGCGCCGGGCGGTGGCGCTGTTCGCCTCGACCACGCATATCGCCGATGTCGGCGGCCTGGGCTTCGGGCCGGAGGGACGCAGCGTCTACGAGGAAGGCCTGCTGGTGCCAATCCTGCCGCTGTTCCACCAGGGGCAGGTGAACGCCGTGCTGATGGAGCTGATCAAGGCCAATGTGCGCGACCCGGTGGCCGCGGAAGGCGATCTTTATTCGCTGTCCACCTGCAATGACACGGCCGGGCGGCGTCTGTTGGAAATGATGACAGAGTTTGGGCTGGAGGATCTGGACGGGCTGGCCGGGCATGTTTTGCAAAGCTCCCGGGCGGCGATGCTGGAGGAGATCGCGGCCCTGCCGCCGGGACGCTACGAGAATGCCATGCGCATCGACGGCTATGACCGCCCGGTCGATCTGGTCTGCGCTGTGAGCATCGGCGCGGACGGCATCACCATCGACTGGACCGGCACCTCCGGGCCGAGCGGCCGCGGCATCAATGTGCCAATGACCTATACCGCGGCCTATTCCAGCTTCGGTGTGCGCTGCGTTATCGGCAATCAGGTGCCGAACAATTTCGCGTCGCTCGACCTCATCGGCACCAGCGCGCCGGACGGGTGCCTGCTGAACGCTCAGCACCCCGCCGCGGTGTCCGCACGCCATGCCATCGGCCAGATGCTGCCCGATGTGGTGCTGGGCGCGCTGGCGGAGCCCTTGGGCGGCAAAGTGCCGGCGGAAGGCGCGGCTTGCCTGTGGAATCCGGTGTTGAGCGGCGGGCCTGGTGCTGTTGGCGATCATGAGGGCGATCCCGGCCTGGCCTTTGTGATCAACCCCTTCTATACCGGCGGCACCGGTGGCCGGCCCGGCAAGCCGGGACTGGACTGCACTGCCTTTCCCTCCGGCGTGCGCAACACGCCGGTGGAGATCAACGAGACCACCGCACCAGTGATCGTCTGGCGCAAGGAGTTTCGCGATGGCTCCGGCGGGGCCGGTCGCTGGCCGGGCGGGCTGGGCCAGGTGATGGAATTCGGCCATGCCGAGGGCAAGGCCTTCACCGTGTCGCGCATGTTCGATCGGCTGAAGCACCCGCCGCGCGGCCGCGACGGCGGGGGTGACGGCGCAGCGGGCAAGGCCTATTTGAGCGACGGCACCGTGCTGTCCGGCATGGGACGCACAGTGGTGCCGCCAGGCCACAGCTTCATCATGGAAACACCGGGCGGCGGCGGATTGGGCGAACCGCAAAGCTGACCGGACGGTTCATCACCTATTCAGCCGAAGCGCGCCATGCCGGGCGAAGAAGGACTGATGATGGCTATGGGGGAGACGTGCTATGTTCCGCGTAGTGGCCGCCTGTGTTGCGGCGGTGATGTTAACCGCGCCCACTCTGGCGCAAGAGCCTGATGCCGATCTGGACCCGATCAAGGTGGTCAAGCCTAATGGCGAGGTTCAGACCAAATATCCCGGCCGCGGGGTCTATGGCGCAGTCCAGGCGGGCTATGTCGACGGCTTGGACTTTGACCAGCTGACCTTGTTCGACGGCTCGGTTCTGGGTGCCACGCTCGGCTATGATTTCGGCTTGATCAGGATCGAAGCCGATTACGCCTTTCGCAACATCACCTTTCCCAGCGATACCATCGTTCGCACCTTCTTCGGGCCGGTGCGTCTGTTGGGCGATGTCGATATGCATACCGCGCTGGCCAATATCGCGCTGGACCTGCCGCTGAGCAAACGGATCAATGCGTATGTACTAGGCGGCGGCGGCGCCGCCTTCATCCAGGATCTTGGGCCGGCTGAAGAGGTGTTTGCATTTCAGGGCGGCGGCGGGGTGAGCTATCTGGCCAGCCGCTCAATCGCCATCGATGTGGGCTATCGCTATTTGCGCACGGAGGAATTGCAAATAGGTGAGCAGCTGGAAACGCACAACGCCTTGTTCGCCCTGCGCTTTTACTTTTGATTGTCCAGTTACACTGCGACACCGCCGCGCACAGAAAAGCAGCCGATTTTCAGATTTCAGTCACTTTTTGTGACCAGCTTGGCTTGCTGCGGCCTGCAGACGAAACCAGGTCGGGTCGGCTGCAAGCGGAGAAGCCTCGGTCATGTCTTTGGATGAGTGGTATGGCGGTGTCGCGTTCAAGGATTATCGGCCCTCCAGCGACTGGATCATGCGCTGCGAATCAATTTGCAACGCGCCGGTGCGCCAGAGCAAGTTGCCGGAGATCCCCGCGGACCATCCGACTAGTTTGTTCAACGACTATTGGCTGCATCTTCGCGGCGACCGGGTCGCACCACGCCGCGCCGACTTAAGGCCCGCCGACATCAAGCCGATTCTGAAATGGCTGTTCATCTTCGATCGGCAATGGGAGCAGGAAACGCCGCGCTACCGGGTGCGACTGCAAGGCACGGCGGTGTGCGATCTGTGCCACGGCAATTACCAAGGCTCCTATCTGGACAGCTTCACCAGCACCGAATGCTATGCCAGCCGAGCCGCGATGTTTCGGGCCGCCATCGAAACCTGTACACCGCAATATGCCGCGGTGTTGCCGAGCCTCGCCTGGTCCGATGAGCGCCAGGCGGAATTTCGACTCGACGTCTCCCTGGGCGCCTTTCCCTTTTGCAGCGGCGAGACCGAGGTCGATCAGCTAATCGTCGTGGTCGCCCCGAAGGATGAGGACATGCGCCTGTGCCTGTAGGCCTGCGCGGCGGCCCGCCGTGTCACGGGCGAAGCGCGCTGATTGCCTGGTCGATGTCCGCGGGCTCGGTGTTCCAGGCGGTGACGAAGCGGTAGGCGTCCGGACCCAGGCTGGGCCAGGGGTAAAAGCCCACGGCCGCGTCGCTCAACCGCTCCACCAAAGCTTCAGGCAGACGTGCGAACATGGCATTGGCCTGGGGCTCATGGCACAGCGTCACGCCGGGCACCTGGGCCAGCCGGGCAGCCAAGGACCGGGCCATGGCATTGGCATGCTGTGCCCAGGACAGCCAGCGATCCTGGTCCAGACTGGCCAGCAATTGCGCCGACACATAGCGCATCTTGGACAGCAGATGCGCCGCACGCTTGCGCCGATAACCAAAGGCCTCGGCCCGGGCGGGATCGAAGAAGATCGCGGCCTCGGCGGTCAGCGCGGCATTCTTGGTCGCCCCGAACACCAGCATGTCCAGCCCGGCCGCCACGGTGATCTCGGCGGGATCGCAGCCCAGATGCGCCACGGCATTTGCAAAGCGCGCGCCGTCCATCATTGTCGCGAGGCCGAAGCGGCGGGCGATCGCGCACACCGCTTGCACCTCCTCGACCGAATAGACCGTGCCCAGTTCGGTGGCCTGGGTCAGCGCCAGCAGCGCTGGCTGCGGGGCGTGGACAAAGCCCCAGGGGGCGGCCTCCAGCCAACGGGCCAGGCCGTCGGGATCCACCTTGCCCAGCGCCCCGGGCAGGCCGACCAGCCGCGCACCGCCGCCGATCAGTTCCGGGGCGGTGGATTCATCTTCCAGCAGATGGGCGGTCTCATGCGCCAGCACCGCGCCCCAGGGCGGCGACAGATGCGCGATGCCCAGGCAGTTGGCGGCCGTGCCCGTGGCAATCGGAAACACCGCCACCTCCGTGCCGAACACCTGTCCGAACGCGGCGGGCAACTGATCGGTCCAGGCATCAGCGCCATAGGCCGGGGCGGGGCCGCGATTGGCGTCTGCCAAGGCCGCAAGGATTTCCGGCGCGACCGGCGCGCAATTGTCCGACCAGAAGGCCATGGCGGCTAGTCTCCGGCGTTGAGGACGGCGCGGCGGGACTCCGCGCTCTGAGTCTCCATAAGATGCCGTGCGATGGCCTCGTCGGCCGGCTGCGGCCGGTCCAGCAGATAGCCTTGAATGATGTCACAGCCAAGGGTGCGCAATGTGTCCAATTGCTCCGGCGTTTCCACACCTTCGGCGATGACCGGCGAATTCAGGGCATCGCCGAGCTGAATGATCGACCGGAGAATTTCCCGCGCCCGGCCGTTATCGACCAGATCGGTGATGAAGCTGCGGTCGACCTTGATTTTGTCGAACGCCAGGTCGCGAATATAGGCCAAGGATGAGAAACCGGTGCCGAAATCATCCAGAGCAATCTGGCAGCCAAGCGCCTTGATGGCCGAGAATTTCGCCCGCGCCTCTGCCTTCGCTTCCATGAACACGCTCTCCGTGATCTCCAGCGTCAGCCGGTTTGGCGGCAGACTAGTGTGTTGCAGCACATCGCGCACCTGATCGAGCATGACCGGATCGCTGAACTGGCGCGGTGACAAATTCACACTGATCGATAAAGGCTGCGGCCAATCAGCGGCGTGCTCGCAGGCGGCCTGCAGCACCCACAGGCCGATTTCGTCGATGATGCCCATATCCTCAGCCATCGGTATGAACTTGCCTGGCGACACCATCTCGCCCTGCCCTCGGTCCCAGCGCAGCAGCGCTTCAAAGCCGATCAGCCCGCAGCCTTTGGTACAGGCGGCTTGCGGCTGCAGATACAACAGCAATTCCTGCCGGGCGACGGCGTGGCTGAGATCATGCTTCAGCGCCAGTTCCTGCTGCAGATCGACATAATGCGCCTCGTCGAAGAAATAGGCGCGCCCGGGGCCCGCGCGCTTCAGACCCAGGCTCAGCGCCTGGCCCGCCTTGGTCAGCAGCGTCTCCGCGCTGTCTTGGTCGCCACTGCACACCTCGATGCCGGCGACGGCCTCTAGGGTCACGGCCTCTTCGCCCAAGCTAAACGGCTCCTTGAACCGCTGCAGGATCCGCGCAGCGGTCACGCTGGCCACCTCCGAGGCGCGCCGGCCGGTCTCGGCCACGGCGAAGTGCCAGCCCTCCAGCCGCGCCATCGCCAGCGCATGCGGACAGGCCAGACGCAACCGCTCCGCGGCTTCCACCAAAATGCGATCGGCGCTGCAGGCCTCGGCCAGGCGGCGATAGGCATCGGTCTCCATCAAGTCAACGCGCACCAGCGCGACCTGATGGTCCAAAGCGAGGCTGCGCACCAAGGCCTGGTCCAGACGTTCGCGCAGGCGCCGGGCATTGGCCAGGCCGGTCAACACGTCATGGTCGGATAGATCGCGCAGGCGCGCCTCGGTCTCGCGCCGGGTCATCTCCGCCTGCTTCAGGCGCTTCAGAGACCGCGCGATCGAGCCCAGTTCGTCCTGACGGTGAATATCGGTGACCTTGACCTGGAAATCGCCGGCCGCGAAGCGATCGGTCACCTGCTTCAACCGTGCCAGCACCGGATTGGTGTTGACCAGCAATAGCACGGTCAAGATCAGCACAATGCTGCCGAACGCTGCGAAGACCGCGGTGAGGGTAAAGGCGATGACATTGCCGACCCGCTTGACCGGGTCGCCCAGATCGCTGGCATTGGCTTCGAACTGGTCCAGCGCGGCGACGATTTGTTCGGCCACCGGCGCACTTGTTCCGGCCAATTCCGCGACACCCAGCGCCGGCAGCACAGCCTGCAGCCGTTCCAGGTCAGCGCGGCAAATCGCCAGCAAGTCATAGCGCGGCATCAACGACAGAACGACGCGGCCGGCCGGGGTGGCATCCTCCACACAGGCGCGCGTGGCCTGCTGATAGCGCTGAAACCCCGACCGCAACTGGGTCAAATCCAGATCCGCTTTCTGCCCGCTCATGTGAAACCGCATGGTCGCGGATTTCATGCTTTCCAGAGCCGCCAGCCGATCAAATGTGATGGCATGGTAATGGCTGACGCTATTCAGTTCATAGGTGGCATAAAGCGCCACCGTCAGACCCAGCGCGGAGACGATCGTCAACAGGGCGAGCTTGGCCCGCAGCGACGCACTGTAGCGCCGCAAGGGGTGCTGGGGGGAAGTCTCAGTCACGCGCAAGCCATCCTTCTCGCCTCAGAGTTGTCACCTATTGCTTCCAATTTGCGCAAAAGCCTCGACAATCAAGACACACCCGGTCCCGCGCCTCATGCTTGTCAGACCCCCGCGCGGCATGGTCTATCGCGGCTGCGGGGCTTGAACGATCAGGCAAGAGGAAGAGAGCGTGTGATGCGTTGGATGATGATGGCGATGATGATGGCGATGATGATCCTGGCAACGGCCCCGGCTTTGGGGGCTGATCGGGTCAAGATTGATGCGGGCGCGGAAGCGGCGCTGCTGAAATTTTATGACGAGGTGCCGATGGGCCAGGCCTTGGCCCGGCGTGCGGCCGGGGTCTTGGTGTTTCCCCGGATCGTCAAGGCGGGCTTGGTGTTCGGCGGCGAATATGGCGAGGGCAAGCTGATCGTGGATGGCGAAACCGCCGGCTACTATTCCTCCGCGGCGGCGTCCTTCGGCCTGCAGATCGGCGGCCAGACGCGCTCCCAAATCATCTTGTTCATGACTGAGGAGGCGCTGCAGGGATTCCTGGAATCGGACGGCTGGGAGGTCGGCGTGGACGGGTCGGTCGCGGCCATCGATTGGGGGGCGGGTACTGAGATCGATACGGTGACGGCGTCGAAGCCCGTCATCGGCTTCGTGCGCACCCGCGGCGGGCTGATGCTCAATGCCAGCCTGGAGGGCACGAAGATATCGCCGATTCAGCGCTAAGGCATGCGCAGCCTGACCATCCGCGCCGGTCCCGGGGCGCGCCGATTGATCCGCAAGCACGGCCTGGATCCGGCCCTGATCAAGATCATCGCGGGCGCCTCGGGCGGGCCGAAATGGCTGGGCCTTTACCGGCTCGACCGGGCCATCCTGGAAACATTTGCTGACTGGTTCAAGGAGCGCACCGATCCGCTGCACATGGTCGGCTCCTCGATCGGCACATGGCGCCTGGCCGCCTATGCCACCGCTGATCCCGTCGCCGCGTTCGACCGGCTGTGGCAGGCATACAGCCGGTATGAATGGCACCCGGGACAGACGCCAGCACAGACCTTGGCGGACAGCCGCGCCCTGCTGGATCGGATGCTGGGCCCTGAAGGTGCCGCCCAGGTGCTGTCCCACCGGTTCTTGCGGATGCATGTGGTGTGTGCCGCCTCCAAGCATTTGGGCCGGTTCAACAGCCGACTGGCGCTGGTGCCGTTCTTCACTGCTGCGGGACTGGCCAATGCCCTCAGCCGCAAGTCGCTGGCGCTGTTCTTCGACCGCGCGGTCTTCTCCGACCCGCGCGGGCTAGACCTGAGCGGATGGGACGATTTCCCGCCGATGGTGCATCCGCTGACCGAGGCGTCGCTGCACGATGCCTTGATCCGCTCCTGCGCCATCCCCTTGCTGCTGGACGGCGGGCCGGTCGGCGAGATTGCCGGTGTGTTCCGGGACGGCGGCATCATCGACTATCATTTCGATGTGCCGTTTCTGGCGCCGGACCGGGAAGGCCTGTTGTTCTACCCGCATTTCGAGCCCCGAGTGGTGCCCGGCTGGTTCGACAAGCGCCTGCCCTGGCGGCGCGCCCGGCCCCAGGTGATCGACCGCATGCTGCTGATCGCACCGGATCCCCAATTTGCGCGCAGCTTGCCGCTGGGCAAGATCCCCGACCGCAATGATTTTCGCCGGCTGGACAATGCTGAACGCCGGCGGCTTTGGGCGACGAGCGTGGCCGAGACCGAGCGGATGGCCGATGAGTTTCGCGAGCTGGTGGAAAACGGTGGCTTGATCGACCGGATCGAGCCACTGGGCGCGCCTGCCTGAGCAGCTTGGCCTTGCACCGCCGGCGTTGAACCGGGCAAACAGGAGCCAGCCGAAGGAGGCCGCGCATGCGTTTGAAGTCGCGTCTGCTGATCCCGATGTTGCTGAGTTCGCTTGCCTTGGCGCTGGCCGGGGTGATGTTGTTCCTCACCACGCCGGCCAAGCTGGCCTGGGGCGGGGTTATCCTCGCCGCCGGGGCCTGGCCGGGCTTCATCCTCTATCTGACCGGGCCCAAGGCGATTGCCCGCACCAAGGCCCGCCTGCCTCTGACCATGTCACTCTCGATCACCGGCAGCATCGTGGCTGTGCTGGCGACGATGGTCACGCCGTCCGGACCCGCCGCGCTGCTGTGCGCCTTGGCCGGCACGGCGATCTTCCTGTGGTACAATTTCGTCTATTCCCGCTTCGGCGGCCGGGACAGTCAGACCCTGCGGCTGGGCCAGCCGCTTCCGGATTTCCACCTGGAACAGGCAGACGGACAGGCCGTGACCCGTGCCGACTTCCTGGGCCGCAAGGCGCTGTTCTTGTTCTATCGGGGCAACTGGTGCCCGTTGTGCATGGCCCAGATCGAAGAAGTCGCCGCACAGTATCGCCGGCTGGACGAACTGGGCGTGACCGTGGCGTTGGTCAGCGGCCAACCGCACACCCAAACGGCGGATTTGGCCGCACGGTTCAATGTGCCGATGCGCTTTCTGGTCGATCCCGGGCTGAGCACCGCGCGGGCGTTCGACATCATCGCCGAAGATGGCACGCCGAGCGGCTTCAAGAAGCGTTTCGGAGCGGACACCATGATGCCCACCGTGGTGGCGATCGACGAAACCGGCACGGTCATCTGGTTGGACCAGACGGACAATTACCGCGTGCGGCCGGAGCCGGAGACCTTTCTGGCGGCGTTTGAAACCCAGCGGCAGGCTGCGTGAGCATGGCCTTTCCAGAGGCGCAGACGGTCACCGCCAATGGACTGTGCTTCGCCGCCTATTGCGCCGGACCGCGCCCGGATGAGACCGACAAGCCGCCGATTGTGTTCCTGCACGGTTGGCCGGAACTGGCCTATTCCTGGCGCCACCAACTCGCTGCGGTGGCAGCGGCCGGCTATCCGGCGCTGGCATTCGACCAGCGCGGTTATGGCGGCTCGGACAAGCCGGAGGGGTTGGACCATTACACCATGGCAGCGCTGACCGGCGATGTCGCCGGGGTGCTGGACGCTTTCGGTATTGAGCGGGCGGTGGTCATCGGCCACGACTGGGGCGCGCTGGTAACCTGGGCGCTGCCGTTCTACCAACCCGCGCGCCTGCACGCGCTGGCCGGGCTGTGCGTTCCGTTTCGGCCAAATTGGCCCGCCGATCCCATCGCGATGTGCCGCAAGCGCTATGGCGAGCGCATGTATATTGTGCGGTTCCAGCAGCAAGGCGCGTGTGAGCCGGTGCTGGAGCGGGATGTGGCGCGGACCTTCCGCTTCCTCATGCGCCAGCCGCGCTCCGGCCGGGCAACGGAAAAACCGCTGGGCGAGGCGGATCTGAACCTGGTCGACCGGCTGGATACCGTGCCGGAGGAGCAGTGGCCGGGCACGCCTTTCCTGAGCGATGCGGACATGGCGGTGTTCGTTCAGGCGTTCTCCGCCGGAGGTTTTACCGCGCCGCTGCATTGGTATGGCAATTTCACCGCCAATTGGCAGGACATGAAGCGGTACCAGCCCGACGGCGGTCCGCCCCCGCGCATCGACCTGCCCGCCTTGATGATCACCGCAGACAAGGATGCGGCCTGCCCGCCCGCTCTGGCCGATGGCATGGAACGGTATATTCCTGATCTGACCCGAGTTGACTTAACCGGTGTCGGACATTGGCTGCAGCAAGAACAGCCCGAGCCGGTGAATGCCGCGATCCTGGCCTGGCTCGATGCGCTGCCCGCAAAGGGATGACCGGGCCGGGCGAAGGCGCTAAGCTGCGCCGCGGCGGACCCGAAACGGGCCCCGCGCCACGGGGGAAACCGGTCATGCAGCTCTATGGACATGCCTTGTCGCCGTTTCACATGCGCGTGGAGTTGCTCCTGGCCTTGAAGGATCGCAGCGACGCGGTGGCTCGGCCGGAGCTCCCCGGTCCGCCCGGCAGCGATGCCTACAAGGCGATCAATCCGATCGGCAAGATCCCGTGCCTTGTCGTGGACGGAGCGATCCTGCCTGAATCGCGCGCGATCCTGACCTATCTGGAGCGTCTGTGGCCGCAGCCGGCGCTGGTCCCCGCCGAGGCCAAGGCGGCCGCTGACGTGGAATTGGTGTGCCAGTTGGTCGATGCTTATATCACACCGGCGCTGGATCGTCTGTTTGACCTTTCGGGCCAAGGGGTGCGGGAGGGCGAGGCGGCGGAGGCGGCCTGCGCACGTCTGGCCACCGCGCTGGACCATTTCGAGCATTTCATTGCGCCGGGCCAGCATCTGGTCGGGGATGCATGGAGCCTGGCCGACTGCGTCGCGGCGCCCAGCTTCTTCTTCGTGCGCACCATGGCCCGGCGCTTCAAATTTGATCCGTTTCAGGACCGTCCCAAAACCATGGCGTGGCAGAGCCTGCATCTGGCCACCGAGATCGGCGCCAAGGGGGAGGCCATGCAACAAGGCGCCTTTGATGCCTATCGCGCCGCCAAGAAACGGGAGAGCGTGGCATGAAGCTTTATGGCGTGCCCATGTCACCCTATTTCACCCGGTGTTGGCTGCTGCTGCACCTCAAGGGGCAGGCCAAGGCCGTGCATTACCCCGGCGTGCCAGGCAATGCCCTGGGAACGCCGGACCATTTGGCGATGACGCCGATTGGACGCATCCCCTATGCGGAGTTGGAAGACGGCACCATCCTGACCGAAAGCCAGGTGATCGCGGATTATCTGGAACGGGTGTTCCCGACACCGCCGCTTAGGCCCGCCGATCCCGCCGCTGCCGCGCAGGTCGACCTGATCTGTCGCTTGTTGGATCTCTACATCCTGCCGGAAATCGTCGCCCTGGCGCGCTCCGGCGCTGCAGCCGCGGACTCCGCGGCCGAGCATCTGGAGCGTGCGCACACCGGCATCGGCTATCTGGAGCATTTCTTCGCAAGCGAGGATTGGGCGGTCGGCGACCAGATCAGTCTGGCCGACTGCGCGCTGTTGCCCTTCCTGTTTTATACGGACATGATTCAGCGCGCCACCGGCATCGACCTGCTGGACACGGCGCCCAAGCTTGCCGCCTATCGCGTCAATGTCGCCGATCAGGATCTGGCGCGGCTGACCTTCTCGCGCATGCAGGCCTCGGTGGAGGCGGTGCGCAAGGCGCGCGCGGGAGCCAGATCGGAATGAGCAAGACCCTGTCCGTGACCATCAACGGCCGCCATGTCGAGGCTGAGGTGGCCGATCATCATTTGTTGGTGGATTTCCTGCGCGAGGATCAGCGCCTCACCGGCACCCATATCGGCTGCGACACCAGCCAGTGCGGCGCCTGCACCGTGCATCTGGACGGTGTTGCGGTGAAATCCTGCGCCCTGTTGGCGGTGCAATGCCAAGGCCGCCACATCACCACGATCGAGGGGCTGGCCGATAAAGACGGCACGCTGCATCCGGTGCAGCAGGCGTTTCGCGACTGTCACGGCCTGCAATGCGGCTACTGCACGCCGGGCATGGTCATGGCGATCGTGGCCTATTTGGACGATCTGGAGACAATGCCGGACGACACCGCGATCCGCGCGGCCCTGGAGGGCAATCTGTGCCGCTGCACCGGCTATCAGAATATCGTCGCGGCGGTGCGGCAGGCAGCGCAAAGCCTTGTGGAGCAGCCGGGCTGATGTATCCGTTCGTCTATCACCGTGCGGAGAGCCTGGCCGATGCCGCAGGCAAGCTGGCCGAGGCGGACGACGGCGTGCTTCTGGCCGGCGGCATGACCTTGTTGCCGACCTTGAAACAGCGCCTGGCCCGGCCCAGTCATGTCATTGATTTGGGCGGCCTGAGTTCGCTGGGGGAGATTGTCGCCGGCGATAAGCGGATTTCGCTAGGAGCCATGGTCACGCACCGGGCAATCGAACACCATAGCGGGCTCGCCGCCAAACTGCCGGCGCTGCCGGAACTGGCGGCGGTGCTGGGCGATCGTGCGGTGCGGGCGCGCGGCACCATCGGCGGCTCCCTCGCCAATGCCGATCCGGCCGCGGACTATCCCGCAGCGATCCTGGCTCTGGACAGCTGCGTGGTGACCCAGAAACGTCAGATCGACGGCACCGCGTTCTTCCGCGATCTGTTCGAAACCGCGCTTGAGCCAGACGAAATCATCACGCGGATAGACTGCGCCATCCCCCAGGCCGCGGCCTATGAAAAATTCCGCCATCCCTTGTCGCGCTACGCCATGGTCGGGGTGTTCGTGGCCCGGTATCCGGACCGGGTGCGCGTCGGCATCACCGGTGCCGCAGCCTTTGCATTCCGCTGGCATGCGGCAGAAGAAGCGCTGCACGAGACCTTCCATGAGGACGCGCTCAGCGAGCTGAAGATCGACTCGTCCGACTTTTTGAGTGATCTGCACGGTCCGGCGGATTATCGCGGCCATCTGGTCGGCGTCATGACCCGACGCGCCGTCGCCAGAGCGCGGCACCGTTAGGCGCTGGCCGGCCATGGGCTTGGTCACGGGGGAGGACGGCAAGGCACGCTGCGCCTGGGGTGCCCGCCCGGCGATTTACCGAGCCTATCATGACCGCGAATGGGGCCGGCCAGTCACCGACGATATCCGTCTGTTCGAAAAGCTGAGCCTGGAGGGCTTTCAGGCCGGTTTGAGCTGGCTGACCATCCTGAACAAGCGGGAGAATTTCCGGGCCGCCTTCGACGGCTTCGACTTTCACCGCATCGCCCGCTATCGGCCGGACGATGTCACGCGTCTTCTGGCCGATCCCGGCATCATCCGCCACCGTGGTAAGATCGAGGCCGTGATCAACAATGCCCGCTGTGCGTTGGACGTCATCGCCGAAGCCGGATCGCTCGCCGGCTTTATCTGGCAGTACCGCCCGGAACCACGCCCCGCCCCGTTGAGCTCCGACCAGCTGCGCCAGATCAGCCAGAGTCCGGGCTCGGTGGCCTTGGCCAAGGCGTTGAAAGCGCGCGGCTGGCGCTTCGTCGGCCCCACCACAGTCTATGCCTTCTTTCAGGCAATGGGCTTGGTGAATGATCATGGTGCCGGCTGCTGGGTGCAGAGCGAGGTGGAAGCCGCTCAGCGGGCGATCTCGCCGCCGGGATGAGGCGATCGGTCAAAAGACCGAAGGGCAGCCTGCGCCCGGCGCGTATGTGAGGGGATGGCCCCAAACGGAGAGGGCCAGAGCGATGGAGCGAGAGATGCACATGACACGATTTGGGGTGCTCGGCCTTGTCCTTGCGGCGGTGCCCGCATATGCGCTGGCGCAGGATGGGCCCGGCGGTGGCTTCGACCGGCTGGATCAGGATGGCGACGGCGCCGTGAGTTTGGCTGAACTGCAGACCCCGCGCACCGAGCGATTCCGCGCCCAAGACGCCAATCAGGACGGCGCCTTGACGTTTGAAGAATTCACGACCCGGCCGGAGGGTCTGCGCGGCCAGCGCCTGCTGAAGCGGTTTGACAGCGACGGCGACGAGGCGGTCAGCCAGGACGAGATCGACGCCGCGCTGGCGCGCCGGTTTGAGCGGACCGATCGCAACGGTGACGGCGTGCTCAGCCCGGAGGAATTACAGGGACGCCGCGCCCGGCGGCTGAAGCGCCTGGACCATGATGAGGACGGTTTCGTCACCAAGGCCGATCTTGAGGCAATCAAGAGCGAGCGTGAGCAGCGCGTGGCGGACCGCTTTCAGTCGCTCGACAGCAATGACAATGACCAGATCGAGCTGGACGAAATGCTGGCAGAAACCGAGCAGCGATTTGCAGAGCTGGACGATAATGGCGACGGTCTGCTGAGCCCGGACGAGCTGAAGCAGTCCCGCGAGCAGCGCCGCGCCCGATTTGGACGCCGGTAGCTCCCTCCCCTGCGTCCACCTTGGCCCGGCTGCCCCCCTCCCGGCCGGGCTCTTTTTCTCCCGACCATGGACCGTCAATCCGTTGGAGCCCCATAGAAGGCGGGCCTTCCCATCCGATCGATCGCGATCGCGATCGCGATCGGATCATGCGCTACGCGCGTGCCATCAGGCTGTCGGCAGCGGTGCGGGCAGCGTCGGTGATGGTGGCGCCGGAAAGCATGCGGGCGATTTCCTCGCGCCTTTGCTCTGGGTCCAACGCCGCCACGACGGTCCGCACCGCCTCGCCGGTCTGAGCCTTTGAAATATGCAGGTGCGCCTGGCCGCAGGCGGCCACTTGCGGCGAATGCGTCACCACCAGCAATTGGGCGGACCGGGCCAGCCGCGCCAGCCGGGCGCCCACCGCATCAGCGGTCGCCCCACCGATGCCGCGATCGACCTCATCGAAGATCAGCGTGGGCGCCTCGCCTTGGCCGGCTAGCGCAACCTTCAACGCAAGGATGAAGCGCGCCAGTTCGCCGCCGGACGCAATCTTGATCAGCGCTCCGGGCGGCATTCCGGGATTGGTCGCAACCTCAAACGCCACTTGGTCACCGCCGGTCGGTCCCCACCGATCCTGCTCCAGCGCTTCCACCGCCACCTGGAAGCGCGCCTTGTCCAGCTTCAGGTCCGGAAGTTCGGCCATGACCGCAGTGCTCAGACGCTCAGCCGCTGCGCGCCGCGCGTTGGAAAGCGCCGCCACCGCCCGCTCCAGCCGGCCGCGCGCCTGCGCATGGGCCTGTTCCGCCGCATGCAGCGCCTCCGCCCCAGCATCCAGTGCGGCCAGCTTGGCGCGTGCGGCCGCCGCCACTGCAGGCAGGTCAGACACCGGCACCTGGTGTTTGCGGGCTGCGGCGCGCAGATCAAACAGGCGCGCCTCGGCGGCCTCCAAGGCCTCCGGATCGGCATCGAGATCGGCACGCAGTCGCTCCAGGATCCGAGCCGCCTCGGCCAATTCCGCGCCGGCCCGGTCAAGCGGTGCGGCAAACGGCTCCAGCCGCGCCTGCAGATCCGGGTCGAGCCGGCTCAGCCGCCGGATCAACCCGCCCACGGCGACCTCGATGCCATCATCGCCGGACAAGATCGCGTCGAAAGCGGCCAGATCGTCTGCCAGGGTGTGCGCCTGCATCAGACGCGCCCGGCGCTCAGCCAAGTCGGTTTCCTCCCCCTCCTTGGGCGCCAGCGCCTCCAATTCCGCGGCCATATGGCGCAAATAGGCGTCTTCCTTGCGCGCCGTCTCCAACGCGCTGCGGACCTCCTCCAAGGCCTGTTCCGTTCCGCGCGCCTGCTGAAAGGCGTCGGCCACGGCGGCCAACAGGTCAGCATGGCCGGCAAACTGGTCCAGCAGCCTGCGATGGCCGCGCGGATCCAGCAAGCCGCGCTCATCATGCTGGCCATGTACCTCCACCAGCGTCTCGCCGATGCGCCGCAACAGGCCCGCACTGACCGGCTGGTCGTTGATGTGCGCGCGGCTACGGCCATCGGCCCGGACAGTCCGGCGAAGCACCAGGTGCTCATCATCCAATTCAATGTCTTGGTCTGTCAGGAGCCCTTGTGCAGGATGGCCGGGCGGCAGCGCGAATTCCGCGGTGACCTGGCCGCTGTCACACCCACTGCGCACAAGACCCGCATCGGCGCGCGCTCCCAACGCCAGGGCCAGGGCATCCAGCAGGATCGACTTACCGGCCCCGGTTTCACCGGTCAGCACGGTCAACCCGTCACCGAAGCGCAGGGCCAATCGGTCGATCAGCACAATATTCTTGATCGTCAGCGCCGTCAGCATGGCCGCGGCCCCGCGCTGCCCCCAACACCGCGGCGCATCGCCGTCAAAACAGGCCGAACAGGAAGCCCCCATCGGCCTCTTCCGGCGGGGCGACAGACTCGCCGGTCAGCAGCTGATAGGAATAACGGTACCATTTGCTGTTCGGATAATTGTGGCCCAAGACCGCGGCATAGGTCTGCGCTTCGGGCACGATGCCGAGTGCCATATAGGTTTCGACTAGGCGGTGCAGCGCCTCCGGCACATGGGTGGTGGTATCATAGACCTCGACCACCGACCGAAACCGGCTGATCGCCGCCAGATATTGCTCGCGGCGCTGATAGAAGCGGCCGATCTCCATCTCCTTGCCGGCCAGTTGATCGCGCGTCAGTTCAAACTTGGCCTTGGCGTCCCGGGCATAGTCGGTATCGGGAAAACGCCGCATGACCTCCAACAAGGCGTCATGCGCCTGCCGGGTGATGCGTTGGTCGCGGCCCACATCGAGGATCTGCGCATAATAGCTCAGCCCGATCAGGTAATAGGCATAGGGCGCGCCTTGGCTGCCCGGATGCAAGGTCAAAAACCGTTCCGCGGCCAGAATGGCCTGATCATAGTCCCGCGATTCATAATGCGCGTAGGCGGACATCAATTGCGCCCGGCGCGCCCATTCCGAATAGGGATGCTGACGCTCCACCTCATTGAACACGCCGGCGGCCCGGTCCCACTGCTTGCGGTCCAGAAAATCCCCAGCCGCGTTGTAAAGCGTCGCCACATCAGCCGAGACATACACTTCTTGTTCGTCCGGGCTGCATGCTGCCAGGGCCATGGCGGCGATACCGGCCGCGATCGCTTTGCTCCAGCCGAAAGTCATTCTGCCTACTCCTTGCCTCACACACCAAATAGCCGGATTGCCGGCGAGAATTACCTTACTAAAGGTTGTCTTGTAAATTGCACGCGCCGCGTTTAAGTTGAACATGGTTACCTAAGCGATCAACCAGATCCTGTTTAACCCTCAAAACGCGATCCCCGAGGGGCCGCAGAATCCGGACTAAGTGGTCACAGTGATGTCTGATAAAGCACTCGCCCACGAAAGAGAAGATGCCGACGGCGACGAAGCGCCCTTGCGCACCGCCCGGGCAGTTGATCTATATGTCGGCCAGCGATTGAGGACGCGGCGCAATGCCCTGGGCCTGACCCAGCAGGAATTGGCCGGGACTCTGAAAATCTCCTATCAGCAAATCCAGAAATATGAGACCGGAGGCAACCGGATCAGTGCCGGCAAGCTGTTTGTGCTGGCCCGTGCGCTGGATATGCCTGTGAACTATTTTTTCGACGAGTTCGAGGGCACCGTCGACATCGCCCTGCCCAATCCACCCGATGAATTGATGCGGATGGCCCGTCAGGCCAATGCGATTTCTGATGATGCCGTGCGGCGCTCGCTGATGGGGCTAATCAAGTCCCTGTCGGGCAACTGACACGGCCGGGCCGAGGGCCTTCTCCAACCAGTCGCAAGTGCGCTTGATGGGATGAAATGGCCCGCCTACTATGAGGCGAGCAATTTTGCTCTAGCGCTGCCAGCGTCGGGTGATCTCCACCAGGTGCGCAGCCAGCGACGCGAGCAGCCAAAGCGCCACCCACTGCCAGCCGGCCTCGGTCAACGCCGCGCGCAGGGCCAGAAAGATGAACAGGCCCTGCATAAGAAGCGACAGATAATCTGCCGGGGCGATGCCCTTACCGGTGCGGCGGTGGACCAGAAAGATCACCGCCGCCTCCAGCGCCACGAAGACCAGGATCCAATCGACGATCCGGCCGCTTTCGATCAGCCCGGCCAAACCCGCTTAGCGGGACTGTTTCGGCGCCCCCGGACCTGGCGGCACCAGGCCCAGAAGATGCGCGGAATCCTTCAAGAAAATGCGGATATGCGCCAGCGGATTGGCACGCACCAGACGCTTGTGCATATACGCTTCCCACGTCAGCCGCTGCACATCCTTGTCGCCGCAGATGGTGGTGAAGCGCTCCCGCCGGGCATCATTGGCGTACCAGAATTTCTGCATGATGCCCAAGATCCAGAACACCTGCCCGTGCAGCTTCATGAACCGCTTGCGCGCGGTGGCCAGGGCCTTGGCATTGCCGGTGGCCAGGCAGTCCTCCACCGCGTCGGCGACCATCCGGCCGCAGCACATGGCGTAATAGATGCCCTCACCCGAGGCCGGGGCGACCACGCCGGCGGCATCTCCGGCAAGCAGCACATCCTTGCCATTGTCCCACCTCTTCAAGGGCTTCAGCGGGATCGGCGCGCCTTCCTTGCGGATCGTTTTGACATCTTTCAGGCCGGAGATCTCGCGCAGTTCGGCCACCGCGCCCTTCAACGAAAAGCCCTTATTGGCCGAGCCGGTGCCGACGCTGGTGGTCTTGCCGTGCGGGAAGATCCAGCTGTAGAAATCCGGGCTCAACTGGCCGCGATAATGAATGTCGCAGCGGTCGCCGGCGAACAGCTCGGTTTCCTGCTCCGGGGATTCGACGATCTCATGATAGGCGAACACGCACGGCGGCCGCTTGGCGCCTGGGATCGCCACCCGCGCCACGGTTGACCGCGCGCCGTCCGCGCCGATCACCTGGCGGGTGCGCACGCGCACGGTCTCTTCGTCCTTAGTTTCATAGACGACCACGGCGGTGCCGTCTTCATCGCGGTCCAGATCCTTGAACCGGCCGGTGGCCCGATCCGCCCCGGCCAGGGCCGCGCGGCAGCGAAGCCATTCGTCGAACTCGTCGCGATCGACCATGCCGACATAGCCGCCCTCGATCGGCATATCCACGCGCCGGTGCGTTGGCGAAACGATCTGAGCGGACGCTGCCTTGGCGACCAGCAGATCCTGCGGCACATCGAACTCTTCCATCAGCCGCGGCGGGACGGCGCCTCCGCATGGCTTGATGCGGCCGGCCCGGTCCAGCAGCAGCACATGCCGGCCCTTGCGCGCCAGATCGGTCGCGGCCGTGGCCCCGGCCGGCCCGCCGCCGACGACGACGACGTCATAGTCAGTCTGTGTGCTCATCCTGGTCCCTCCATGGCTAGGCGACCCCCGACGGCTTGCATCGAGGGGTCCGTGATGTCGTGTTTGGTCAGTGCGCGATTGAGCTTTAGGGCAATGATGGCGGCGGCGGCGAACAACACGGCTTCAGCGGCGAACACGCTGCCATAGGCGGTGGCCGGGCCGTAGCCCATCAGCCGCACCGCATCGACACCGATGGTGCCAGACACCTCGCCCAGCCCCATGGCGATGGCTTGCGACGCCCCCCACAGGCCCATGCGCACACCTTCCCGGCCGGGCGGCCCATAGCTGGCCAGCACCATCATCGAGCCGACCGCCGCCACCGCGAACATGCCGTTGGAGAAGCCCAGGGCAAACACGATGCTGCGCAGCGGCCCGTCGGCGCCAAGAGGTCCGGTCAGCGCCAGCGCCATCAGCGCGCAGGCCGAGGCGGAACAGCCGATGACGGTCCATTTGCGCAACGGAATGCGCGCGCGGATCGCAGCAAAGCTGCCCAAGATGCCAACCAGCAACATACCGGTCAGCGCGCCGCTATTCTGCATGGCCGTGAGCTTGGTGGATTGGCCGGGGGTAAAGTCGAACACCAGGCCGGCATAAGGCTCCAGGATCAGATCCTGGGCGCTGTAGCCGATCATCGAAATGAACACGAAAACGGTGAATAGGCGGGCCTGCGGATCGGTCCAGGCCTCCGCCAGCGCCTTGCGGAAGGCCGGCTTGGCGTCGCCTTGGTCGGCCGCGCCCGCCCCGCCAGGCCGCTCCACGCCGATCACGGCCAGGCAGGTGACGGTGAAAGCGATCAGACTGACCACCGCGGTGACCGAGATCAGCCGCGTTAGGGTGAACGGGTCCAGGAAGCTGCCGGCCACAGCGGTGGTGACGATGAAGCCGGCGATCATCATCACCCAGGCGATCATCGCGGCGGCGGCCTTGCGCGCCTCGGCCACCTGCTTGGACAGCAGAACCAGAAGCGACGTGCCGGCCGCGCCCACGCCCAACCCGATGATCAGGAAGGACGCACAGGCCGCGGCAATGCCCAGCCACAACGCGCGGTCCATCAAGGCCACCGACCCCGCCGCGGCGATCGCTCCGACAGCCAGCGCGGCCAGTCCGCCGATGATCCACGGGGTGCGGCGCCGGCCGACGCCATCGGAGCCATGGCCCAGCCACGGCCGCGCCAGTTGCGTGCCGTAATAAAGCCCAAACAAAAAGCCCGGCAGCACCGCCGCCAGGCCCAATTCCACCACCATCACCCGGTTCAGCACCGATTTGGTGAGCACCACGATGGCGCCGATCGAGGTCTGCACCAGCCCCAGCCGGACAATGCCCAGCCAGCCCAGGCCGCGTGCGCCCGCCATGGTCATGCCAGCGGCCCCCCGGCGGTATAGGCCAGTCGCAAGCCAATGGCGCAAGCGAGCATGCCCAACACATAGGCGCTGACCCCGGTGGCATTGTACCACGGCGCCAAATCCTTCGGCTTGGTCATCCAATGGCCCATCAGCTGGATCTGGATGGTCAGGGACAGCGCGATCAGAGCCGCGGTGATCGTCAGGCCCCAGTGCAAGAGCAGACCGACCACCACGATCTGCGGCAGCGCCATGACCACGCAGGCGACGAAGGCCGCGCGCTCCACGCCCAACTGCACCGGCAGCGAGCGCACGCCCATGGCGCGGTCGCCATCCACCGCCTTGAAGTCGTTCAAGGTCATGATGCCATGGGCGCCGATGCTGTAGAGCAGCGCCAGCCACAAGATGCGCGCATCCGGCAAGGCAGCGGCCATTATCGCCGCCCCGGTGAACCAGGGCAGACCCTCATAGCAGACCGCCACGGCGGCCGGGCCCCACCAGCCGCTCTTCTTCAGGCGCAGCGGCGGGGCAGAATAGGCCCAAGCCAAGGCCAGCCCGACGCACGCGGCGATAAAGCCCCAGGTGCCCAGGCCGGTGGCGACGATCAGCGACAGAGCGGTCCAGGCAATGGCAATATAAAGCCCCCAGCGGCCGGGAATACGGCCGGACGGGATCGGCCGCTTCGGTTCGTTGATCCGGTCGACGTCCCGGTCGAACCAATCATTCACCGCCTGGCTGGTGCCGCAGACCATGGGGCCGGCCAGCAGCACGCCCAGGCCGATCACAGCCCAGTTTTCGGTGATGGACAGGCCGGAGGACACGATGCCACACAGATACGCCCACATCGGGGCGAACCAGGTGATCGGCTTGAGCAATTCAAGCACCGCAGAGGGGGTCGGTCGAGTCATGCCGACAACCTAATGTCCGCCGAAGTTTACGTCAACTTAGATTGACACCGCGCTTCGATTTGGGCCGGTGACGCGGCGACATGTCAGGGCGCGAGCCGTCAGTCCAAACTCATTCAGCCCAGACTCAGTTAGCCCAGGCTCATTCAGCCAAGACTCATTCAGCCCAGACTCATTCAGACCGGACTAATGCCGCGGCTCGGCATCCTGGTCGCCAACACCGAATCGGCGCATTTTCACATAGAGGCTCTGCCGGCTCAGGCCCAGCATCTCAGCGGCGGAGGCGCGATTGTCCCCGGTCAAATCAAGGGCTGCCTCAATGCACAGACGCTCGATCACCTCCGTGGTCTCGCGCACAATCTCCTTCAAGGAGACCTGGCCGACCAGTTCGGTCATATGCTTCACCGCGCCGCGCAAATCGCCGTTATTGACCGGCGCCGGGGCCAACCGGCGGGTAATGTCGCGAATCACGAACCCAAAGCACGGCTCGTCCTGATGCGGCACCGCCACCGCTGAGATCTCCACCTCCGCGGTCTCGTCCAGTTCATCGCGCAGGCTGGTGGTGAACAGGCGCACCGTCCGCTGCTGGCGCAGATTTGCCAAGAGGCCCGACAGCCCCAAACCCGGCTGAGACAACCAGCGTTCCAGCGACTGGCCGAGCGCCTGCTGCTCATTGGCCAGGCGCACCTGGCTTAAGAAGGCGCGATTGGTCGCGACGATTCGGCCGGCATCATCGGTGATGACAAAGGCATCGGGCAACTTCTCGATCACCTCGATGACCCGCGACTTCGTGCGCGGCACAATCGCCCCGTCCGGCACCTCATCCGCACGCCGCAGCCGGATCAAAAAATAGCTGCTGTCATCCTGGGAAAATAATGTGGCGGTGACGAACAGGCGGCCGCCGCCATTGGACAGGCGCACCTGTACATCCTCGGTGCGCGCGCCGATGCGCACCTGGTCCAGCAGATCACCCATCGCCGCTGCCCCGGCATCGTCAAACCCGAACGGAAAGCGCTTACCGATCAGAGCGCGAACATCGCTGCCATACAGCGCGCCCGCAGCGGCATTCGCCTCGGTCACCAAGCGCGTGCGCGCATTGACCACGAGCACCGCCTCGCTCGCGATCTGGAACAGCATGCGATAGCGTGTTTCGGCATGACGCAGCCGCTCATAATCGCGCTCCATCGCCTGCTGGGCGCGGATCAGTTGCTGCTGCAACAGGGCAACCGAGCGCATGTCCCGGCCGATCGCGACGAATCGCCCATCCCGCGGCAGGCGCATGGCGACATATTGCACCGGGACATAGTGATTGCCGTCAAGATGGTTGATCTGCCGCCAGCGCGTCGCCGCATCTTGCGCCACATCAGCGATCATGGCCTCAACCTTGGCGCGGCTGTCCGGGCTGACCACATCGGTCCATAACAGCCCGGGCCAATCTTCAAAGCCTTCAATGCGAAAGTCGGTCTCGCCGAAAGCCAAGTCGAGAATCACGCCATTGCGGTCCAGGATAATCGCAATATCCGCGGCCGCCGCGATCAGCATGCCGGCGATATCGGCGCTCAAGTCGCCGAGCCACTCGTCTGCTGATCTAAAAGGTCGCACGGACCCTGCTGTCCTGGCTGTTAAACACGCCTTCGCCTCCACCGCCACGCGCTCCCTGGCGGTCCTGTCTCAATGAAACCGCGCCTGGGATCCCTTCAAGAAATCCTCAGCAAGGCTGACCGCCTCCCGGCCGTTATGAGCCATAAAATCCGCGCCGACTTGGCTGACCTGATCGGGATGCTCCAGGAAATATTTGCCACCGACCATCACGCCGATGCCGGTGTTGCGCGAGGCGCGGCGCAATGCCGAAATGCTGGAGACCAACCAGTCAAGATTGCCTTCACCGCTGATCGAAAAGCCGGCCACCAGGAACCAATCGTCCCGCACCGTATCAATCAGCGACCGGCGGCTGAGCGCCGGACAACAGGCGACATGCCAACCCGTCATGCGCAGAAACTCGCTGACCATTAGCAGACCGAAGCTGTGTTGTTCGCTCGGTGGGCTGGCCATCAGCGCGCGGCGGTCGTCGCTGCGCACCGGATCCTCGCCCAAGGCCCGCCTGGACAAACGCCGGATCACCAACGTCAATTGGCCCATGGCGCTGGTCACCTGGGTGAAGTCGACGCGATCTTGTTCCCACAAGTCGCCGAGGCGGTGCGCCGTCGGCGCAAGCACCTCCAGGAACAGGCTTTCTATCCCGGCACCCTCGCCCCGTAAGGCATGGACGAACTCCATCGCGGCGTCCACGTCTCCGGCCAGGACGGTCTCAGTCAGCCGCGCGACATGATCCGGCGCGGCATGCCAGTCCGTACATGGAACGCCGCTTCTGGATGGCTCGCTGGCGCGATAGGCCATCAACAGACGCGGGATGACGTTCGACTCGATCGCCTTGGCGAGGCGATGGAATCGCGCTTCGCTGATCGGCATCGACGATTGCAGCGACTGATCGGCAGACCCGTCTCTCATACCGCCCCCCGGTTCACGCCGACGATCGTAATTAAGGTCCCCGTTCTGCGTGTTGGTCTTTTCCTGAATCTGAGCGCTGGTCTGGTCCAACCCTCCGTCTTCAAGGTCGCCGGCGCCATCCGCCCCCGAAACCTCTGACATTCGGAGCCTCCCCGTTGGAATGGAGCAACATGGTTACATGCTCCAAAGGGGTTTGGCGAGACATTCTCGGTAAACGGTCTTGTTTGAGGCATTTATTGCCCCTTCAGTTCTGACGGCAGCCCAGCGCGGCTGCTGCGACTCGCTCCTAACAGGTGCGACTATAGTGTCAGCATTGCCTGACGTAAATAAGAATTGACACTCCGCTTGGGAGGTGGTTACGCTCCAATCAATCGCACCGTCCGCTCGGGCCAAGGGAGTGATCTCGTGCACCGATCCGCAGACACAACCGCCGGACGCACCGTCCTTTATAGCGCAGAGGAACGCGCCCGCCGCGACGCCACCATCTGGACGCCGGTTCAGGGCTTTCTCGCCGCCTTCCAGTTTCTCGTGTTCCTGGTCAGCCTGGCGCTGGTGATTCGCTTTTTGCTCACCGGTGAGGGCTGGATGGCCGCCACCGTCTCGATCGTGTTCAAGACCCTGATCCTGTACACGATCATGGTCACCGGGGCGATTTGGGAGAAGGTGGTGTTCGGGCAATATCTGTTTGCCCCGGCCTTCTTCTGGGAAGACGCGGTGTCGATGATCGTGATCGCGCTGCACACCGCTTATATGGCGACGCTGATCTTCGGCCTGGGCAGCCCGCTGACCCAGATGATTATCGCCCTGGCCGCCTATGCCACCTATGCGGTTAATGCGACTCAATTTGTTTTGAAGCTGCGCCGGGCCCGGCTGGATGCCGCCGCGGATGAGGCGCCGGAGGCTTTGGCGGAAGGAGCGGTGTCATGAGCCCGCTCGACCACGCCCCGCCCTCGTCCGGCTGCACCGACAAGCCCGTCCTGCGTCAGCGCGGCCAGCGCGAGGTGTTTTGCGGCCTGACCGGCATTGTCTGGCTGCACCGGAAGATCCAGGACGCCTTCTTCCTGATCGTCGGCAGCCGCACCTGCGCCCATCTGATGCAATCCGCCGCCGGCGTGATGATTTTCGCCGAGCCGCGCTTTGGCACCGCCATCATCGGTGAGCGCGACCTGGCCGGCCTGGCCGATGCCAATGAGGAACTTGACCGGGTCGTGCGCCAGTTGCTGGAGCGCCGGCCGGACATCAAGCTGTTGTTCCTGGTCGGCTCCTGCCCCTCTGAGGTGATCAAGCTGGACCTGTCGCGCGCGGCTCTGCGCCTGTCGCGGGAATTGTCGCCGAGTGTGCGGGTGTTGAATTATTCCGGCAGCGGCATCGAGACCACCTTCACCGATGGCGAGGATGCCTGCCTGACCTCCATGGTGCCCGACCTGCCCGATGAGCCGGCCAATGCCGCGCCGTCGGTGATGGTCGTGGGCACGCTCGCCGATGTGGTGGAAGACCAGATGGTGCGCCTGGCCGACAAGGCAGGCCTTGGCCCGATCCGCTTTTTCCCGCCGCGCCGGTCCACCGACCTGCCGCCGGTGGGGCCCAATACCCATCTGTTGCTGGCCCAACCGTTCCTGACCGAAACGGTGCGCGCCTTAACCGCGCGCGGCGCTCAGCTTGTGCCCGCGCCCTTCCCGCTGGGCGTTGAGGGCACCAGTGAGTGGCTGATCGCCGCCGCCGACGCACTGGGCGTGGCGCGCCAGACGGTTGAGACGGTGATCCAGCCGGCACGCGACCGGGCGCGCCGGGCGCTGGAGCGCTATCGCGCCGAACTGGACGGCAAAAGCATCTTCTTCTTTCCCGACAGCCAGCTGGAAATCCCGCTGGCGCGCTTCCTCTCCCGCGAATTGGGCATGCGGCTGACCGAGGTGGGCACGCCCTATCTCAATCAGCGGCTGATGGAAAAGGAACTGGCCCTGCTCCCGCCGGATGTGCAGCTCAGCGAAGGCCAGGATGTCGAAAAGCAACTGGACCGCTGCTTTGACATCCGCCCGGACATCAGCGTGTGCGGCCTGGGCCTGGCCAATCCGCTGGAGGCGGAAGGGCTGACCACGAAATGGTCGATCGAATTGGTGTTCACGCCGATCCAGGGCTTCGACCAAGCCGCCGATCTGGCCGAACTGTTCGCCCGCCCGCTCAACCGTCGCACACGTTTGGTGGCCTGATATGGAACTGACCGTCTGGACCTATGAGGGACCGCCGCATGTCGGCGCCATGCGCATCGCCACAGCGATGAAGGACGTGCACTATGTCTTGCACGCGCCGCAGGGCGACACCTATGCGGACCTGTTGTTCACCATGATTGAGCGCAACAAGACGCGCCCGCCGGTGACTTACACCACCTTCCAGGCGCGCGATCTGGGCGGCGACACCGCCGGCTTGTTCAAGACCGCGCTGACCGATGCCTATGAGCGCTTCAAGCCAGCGGCCTTTCTGGTCGGCGCCTCTTGCACCGCGGAGTTGATCCAGGACGATCCCGGCGGGCTGGCCCAAGGTTCCAACCTGCCGGTGCCGGTGGTGCCGCTGGAGCTGCCGTCTTACCAGAAGAAAGAGAATTGGGGCGCGGCGGAGACCTTCTATCACCTGGTCCGCGGCGTTGCCGACCGCTCGGTCAGCCCGCCTGCGCGCGAGGGCCGCAAGCCCTGCTGCAACATCATCGGCCCCTCGGCCTTGGGCTTCCGCCATCGCGATGATGTGCAGGAAATCACCCGGCTGCTGACCGATATGGGCATCGAGGTGCGCATGACCGCCCCGTTGGGCGCGCATGCCGCTGATCTGGTGGGCATCGGCGCGGCGGACTTCAACGTGCTGCTCTATCCCGAGATCGGCGCCACCGCGGCGAAATGGCTGAAGCGCACCTTCAACCAATCCTTCACCACCGTGGTGCCGATCGGCGTCGGCGCCACGCGGGACTTCATTCGCGAAGTGGCGGAGCTGGCCGGCATCGATCCCGAGCCGTTCCTGGAAGCCGATGCCTCGCGGCTGCCCTGGTACTCTAAATCGGTCGACAGCAATTATCTGACCGGCAAGCGCGTGTTCATCTTCGGCGACGCCACCCATGCCATGGCCGCGGCCCGGGTGGCCAAGGAAGAGATGGGCTTCGACGTGGTCGGCCTGGGCACCTATTCGCGCGAATTCGCCAAGCAGGTGCGCGCCAAGGCCGAAAACTTCGGCCTGACCGCGCTGATCACCGACGATTATCTGGAGGTGGAACGCGCGATCCAGGAGGTGCAGCCGGAGCTGGTGCTGGGCACCCAGATGGAGCGCCACATCGCCAAGCGACTGGGCATCGGCTGCGCGGTCATCTCTGCGCCCGTGCATGTGCAGGACTTTCCGGCCCGCTATTCGCCGGTGATGGGCTATGAGGGCGCCAACGTCCTGTTCGACACCTTCATCCATCCCCTGGTCATGGGCCTGGAAGAGCATCTTCTGGGCATGTTCCGGGAGGATTTCGAATTCAATGACGAGGCGGTGCCGTCGCACCTGGCGGCTGAGCGCGAGGTGCGCGGCTCCACCGAGACCGAGGCGCCGGTGGCGGCCAACGCCAATGATCCCGAATGGGACGACGACGCCATGAAGGAGCTGAAAAAGATCCCGTTCTTCGTGCGGGGCAAGGCGCGGCGCAACACCGAATCCTACGCGCAGGAACACGGCCTGCGCACCATCACCGTTGAGACGCTCTACGATGCCAAAGCCCATTACGGCCGCTGAAACCCCGCCGGTGCGGGTCGTCATCGTCACGCTGGACAGCCATCTGTCCGGCGCGATCGACCGGGCGACGCGCCGCCTGCGCAAGGATATTCCCGGGCTGCAGGTCAATCTGCACGCCGCGGCGGAATGGGCCGAAGACGCAGACGCCCTGGCGCGCTGCCTTGCCGATATCGCAACCGGCGACATCATCTTTGCCAACATGCTGTTCCTGGACGATCAGATCCAGGCGGTGCTGCCAGCGCTGAAGGCGCGCCGCGACGACTGCGACGTGATGATCGCGGCGATGGCGTCCGGCGAGGTCATGCGCATGACGCGCATGGGCAAATTCTCCATGGACGGCGAGGCCAAAGGCCCGATGGCCATGCTGAAAAAGCTGCGCGGCACCAAGGGCAAGAAGAGTTCCGGCGCCAAGCAGATGAGCGTGGTGCGCGGGCTTCCGAAGATCCTGAAATTCATCCCCGGCACGGCTCAGGATGTGCGCGCCTATTTCCTGGTGCTGCAATATTGGCTGGCCGGATCAGAAGAGAATATGGAGCGGCTGATCCGCTTCCTGATCAACCGCTATGCCGCCGGCGAGCGCGCGGTTCTGAAGGGCGCGGTGAAGGCCCCGCCGCCGGCGGACTATCCCGATAATGGCCTGTATCATCCGCGCCTGCCCGACCGCATCAGCGATGATCTGGGCGCGCTGAACAAGGTCGCCAAGGGCAAGCGCGGGACCGTCGGCCTGCTGGTCTTGCGCTCTTATGTCCTGTCCGGCGACAGCGGGCATTATGACGGCGTGATCAAGGCCATGGAGGCGCGCGGTCTGAAGGTGATCCCGATCTTCGCTGCGGCCCTGGACGCCCGCCCGGCAATCGAGGCTTTCCTGATGGAGGATGGCCGCCCGCGCATCGATGCCTTGGTGTCGCTGACCGGTTTCTCCCTGGTCGGCGGGCCGGCCTATAATGATGCCGCCGCGGCTGAACAGATCCTCGCCACGCTGGACGTGCCCTATATCGCCGCGCATCCGGTGGAGTTTCAGACCCTGCAGGATTGGGAAGGCTCCGGCCGCGGCCTGCTGCCGGTGGAATCCACCATCATGGTGGCGATCCCGGAACTGGACGGCGCCACCGGCCCGGCGGTCTATGGCGGACGCTCCGGCGCGCCCGGCGCCAATCGTCGGGAGATGGCCTGTCACACCGAACGCGCGGACATGCTGGCCGCCCGGGTCGACAAGCTGGTGCAGCTGAAGCGCAAGCGGGCGCAAGAGCGCAAGGTCGCGCTGGTGTTGTTCAACTTCCCGCCCAATGCCGGCAATGTCGGCACGGCGGCCTATCTGTCCGTGTTCGACTCCGCCTATCGCACGCTGCAGGCGTTGAAGGCGGACGGCTATGACGTGGCGGTGCCGGCCGATGTCGACAGCTTCCGCGACACGATATTGTCCGGCAATGCCGCGCGCTATGGCTCTGACGCCAATGTCGCAGCCCTGGTGTCGGCCGATGATCATGTGCGGCACGAGCGGCACCTGAAGGACATCGAAGGCCAGTGGGGTGCGGCGCCCGGACGCCAGCAAAGCGACGGCCGGTCGATCTTCATTCTGGGTGCGGAATTCGGCAATGTCTTTGTCGGTGTGCAGCCGGCCTTCGGCTATGAAGGCGACCCGATGCGCCTGCTGTTCGAGCAGGGGTTCGCGCCGACACATGCCTTTTCAGCCTTCTATCGCTGGCTGCGCGAGGACTATCAGGCCGACGCCGTGCTGCATTTCGGCACCCATGGCGCGCTGGAATTCATGCCCGGCAAGCAGACCGGCCTGTCGGCGGCCTGCTGGCCGGACCGGCTGATCGGCGATCTGCCGAACTTCTATCTTTATGCCGCCAACAACCCCTCTGAAGGCGCGATCGCCAAGCGCCGGGCGGCGGCCACGCTGATCAGCTATTTGACCCCGCCGGTGTCCCATGCCGGGCTCTATAAGGGCCTGGCCGACCTGAAGGGCGCGATTGAGCGCTGGCGCGGGCTTGGGCCTGACCAGGCCGAGGAGCGCCAGGCCACCGCCCAGGCGATCCAGGCTCAGGCCGCGGCCCTTGACCTGGTGTCGGACAATCCGGTGTGGCAGGGCGATGCGGAAATCCAGATTGCCCGGCTGGCCGAGGAACTGATCGAGTTTGAATACACGCTGATCCCGCACGGTCTGCATGTGGTCGGCGACACCTTTTCGGCTGAGCGGCGCGCCGAGATGCTCGCCGCCGTCGCCGATGCCAGCTTCGCGCTGCGCCTGGAGCCGGACGTCCTGGCCGCGATCACCCAGGGACAGTCGCCGGAGCAGGCGATCGCTGTGGCCGGCCTGGAGGCCGACAAGCCGACGCTGGATGCGTTCAAAAAGCTGGCCGAAATCGACCGGCACCTGCAGACCGACACGGAACTGCCCGGCATCGTGCATGCGCTGAACGGCGGCTATGTGCGGCCGGCAACCGGCGGCGACATTCTGCGCACGCCGGAGATCCTGCCCACCGGGCGCAATCTGCACGGCTTTGACCCGTTCCGCATCCCCAGCCCGTTCGCGTTGGAGGATGGTGCCAAGCAAGCGCAATTGCTGCTGGACACCCACCGGGCCGAGGGCAAGGCGCTGCCGGAATCAATCGCCCTGGTGCTGTGGGGGACGGACAATCTGAAAAGCGAGGGCGCGCCGATCGGCCAGGCGCTGTGGCTGATCGGCGCCAAGCCGCGGCTGGACAGCTATGGCAAGCTGTGCGGGGCGGAGTTGATGCCGCTGGAAGAGTTGGGCCGGCCGCGCATCGATGTGGTGATGAGCCTGTCGGGCATCTTCCGGGACCTGTTGCCGCTGCAGATCCAAATGCTGGCCGAGGCCTGCTATCTGGCCGCCAGCGCGGACGAGCCGATCGAGCAGAATTATGTTCGCAAGCATGCCCTGGCCTATGCCGAGGCGCATGGCTGTGACCTGGAGACCGCGTCCTTGCGGGTGTTCTCAAACGCCGACGGCGCCTACGGCTCCAATGTCAATAATCTGGTCGACAGCGGCCGGTGGGACGAGGAAGACGAGTTGGCGGAGACCTTCACCGCCCGCAAATGCTTCGCCTACGGCCGCAAGGGCACGCCCGCGCAACAGCCCGACCTGTTCAAGCGCATGCTGGCCGATGTCGACCTGACCTACCAGAATCTCGACAGCGTCGAACTGGGCGTGACCAGCATCGACAATTATTTCGACACGCTGGGCGGCATCACCAAGGCGGTGGGCCGGGCGCGTGGCGGCCAAGGCGTGCCGGTCTATGTCGGCGACCAGACCCAGGGCAAGGGCAAGGTGCGCACGCTGGCCGATCAGGTCGCGCTGGAGACCCGCACCCGCATGCTCAACCCGAAATGGTATGAGGGCATGCTGGAGCACGGCTATGAAGGCGTGCGCCAGATCGAGGAGCATGTCACCAACACGCTCGGCTGGTCGGCCACCACCGGTCAGGTCGCCCCTTGGGTGTATCAGAAGCTGACCGAGACCTTCATCCTTGATGACGAGATGCGCAAGCGGCTGGCGGCGTTGAACCCGACCGCCTCGGCCAAGCTGGCCAGCCGCCTGATGGAGGCACAGGAGCGCAATTACTGGACCCCGGACGATGCCACGCTGGATGCGCTGCGCGCGGCCGGGGACGAGTTGGAAGATCAGTTAGAAGGCGTCGGTATAGGAGCAGCAGCATGAGCATCGCCACGGTTACCCGCCGCCCGCGCGAAGACGGGGAAGGCAGCGTCCAGGTCAAAATGGACCCGACGATGAAGATCGAAGGCGCGAAGGTCTTCGCGGTCTACGGCAAGGGTGGCATCGGCAAGTCGACGACCTCGTCGAACCTGTCGGTTGCCTTCTCCAAACTGGGCAAGCGCGTGCTGCAGATCGGCTGCGATCCCAAGCATGACAGCACCTACACCCTGACCAAGCGCCTGGTGCCCACCGTCATCGACGCGCTGGAGCAGGTCGATTTCCACTCCGAGGAGCTGGAGGTCGAGGACTTCGTCTATGAAGGCTATAATGGCGTGATGTGCGTGGAGGCTGGCGGACCGCCGGCGGGCACCGGCTGCGGCGGCTATGTCGTCGGCCAGACGGTGAAGCTCTTGAAGGAGCATCACCTGCTGGAAGACACCGATGTGGTCATCTTCGACGTGCTGGGCGATGTGGTGTGCGGCGGCTTTGCCGCGCCGTTGCAGCATGCCGACCGCGGCGTCATCGTCACCGCCAATGATTTCGACAGCATCTTCGCGATGAACCGGATCGTCCAGGCGATCCGCGCCAAGTCGAAGAATTACAATGTCCGCATCGCCGGCTGCATCGCCAATCGCAGCGAGGACACCGACCAGATCGAGAAATACAATGCCCGCTCCGGCATGAAGACGCTGGCGCGCTTTCCGCAGCTGGACTCGATCCGCCGCTCGCGCCTGTCCAAATGCACCCTGTTCGAGATGGAGGGCCAGGAGCCGGAGCTGGACGCGGTTCTGGAGGAATATCTGCGCCTGGCCGCCAGCCTGTGGGCCGGCTGCGAGCCGCTGGACGCGCATTCGGTGAAGGATCGCGAAATCTTCGATCTGCTGGGGTTCGAATGAGCCAGAGCGCGACATATCAAAGCCGGCGGCAGGAGCTGTTCCAATATTTCGACCGCACCGCCGCGGACGCCTGGGCCAAGCTCACCTCCGACGCGCCGGTCAGCGGCATCCGCGCCACCGTGCGCGCCGGCCGCGACGACATGCGCGCCACGCTGTTGAGCTGGCTGCCCGACGATCTGGCCGGCAAGACGCTTCTGGACGCGGGCTGCGGCACCGGGGCGCTGGCGGTGGAGGCGGCGCGGCGCGGCGCCCGGGTCACCGCCATTGACCTGTCGCCCACCCTGGTGGGGCTGGCCGAGCAGCGCCTGCCCGCCGACGTGGCCGACCGCATCGACCTGCGCTCCGGCGACATGCTGGACCCGTCGCTGGGCAGCTTCGACCATATCGTCGGCATGGACAGCCTGATCCATTATCGCGCCCCGGACATGGTCGATGTGATCTCCGGGTTTGCCGCGCGCGCGCGGGCCTCGGTCCTGGTCACCTTCGCGCCGCGCACGGCGCTGCTGACCATGATGCACAATGTCGGCAAGCTATTTCCGAAGAGCGACCGCGCCCCGGCGATCGAGCCGGTTGGCGAGGGCCGCCTGCGCCGGCTGGTGGCCAAGCGGCCGGATCTGACGGAGTGGCAGCTGGGCCGGACCCGCCGCATCGCCCGCGGCTTCTATACCAGCCAAGCCTTGGAGTTGGTGGGCCGATGACGTCTGCCCGGCCTAAAGTGACTGATATCTGGAAAGCGGTCAGCTTCCGCTTCCTGCCCTTTGCTGATGCCGCGACGAAGGATCTGCCGCTGCCGCGTCTGCTCAGGCTGGCGCTGTTCCAGATCTCCGTCGGCATGGCCATGGTGCTGCTGAACGCCACCTTGAACCGGGTGATGATCGTGGAACTGGGCGTCTCGGCGGGTCTGGTATCCGTGATGATCGCCCTGCCGCTGCTGTTCGCCCCGGCGCGCGTGTTGATCGGCCACCGGTCTGATCAGCACAAATCCTTCCTTGGCTGGAAGCGCGTGCCCTATATCTGGATCGGCACGCTGCTGCAGTTCGGCGGCTTTGCGATCATGCCCTTTTCCTTGCTGCTTCTGACCGGCGAGGGCGTGGCGGAGAATGGCGTCTTGCTCGGCCAGGTCGGCGGGGCCCTGGCCTTCCTGCTGGTCGGTGCCGGGCTGCACACCACGCAGACCGCCGGCCTAGCCCTGGCCACCGATCTGGCGCCGGAAGACAAGCGCCCGCGCGTCGTTGCCCTGCTCTATGTCATGCTGCTGATCGGCATGGTCGCCAGTTCCATCGTGCTGGGCCGGCTCTTGTCCGACTTCACCTATCTGGCGCTGATCCAAGTGGTGCAAGGTGCGGCGGTGGTCACGGTCGTGCTGAACGTCATTGCGCTATGGAAGCAGGAAGCCCGCAATCGGCAGGCGACCCGGCATGATCGCGAGCGCACCAGCTTCACCCAAGCCTGGATCGATTTCGTCAAGACCGGCCGTCCGGGCCGGCTGCTGGTCGCCACCGGCCTGGGTGCCGCCGCCTTCTCCATGCAGGACATTCTGCTGGAGCCTTATGGCGGCGAAGTGCTCGGCCTGTCGGTGGGCGCCACCACCGCCCTGACCGCACTGCTGGCCGGCGGCACCCTGGTCGGCTTCGCGCTGGCGTCGCGCTGGCTCAGCCAGGGCATGGACACCGCCAGGCTGGCCGCGTTCGGGGCGATGATCGGGCTGGTCGCCTTTCCGCTGGTGATCCTGTCCGACACATTCGGCTCTGCGGGCGTGTTTCGCATCGGCACCGCGCTGATCGGTCTGGGCAGCGGGCTGTTCTCGGTCGGCACGCTGACCGCCGCCATGGCGCTGGCCGATGCCGGCAACGGCCGCACCAACGGCATCGCCTTGGGCGCCTGGGGAGCTGTGCAGGCCAGCGCGATCGGCCTGGCCGTGGCCTTCGGCGGCTTCTTGCGCGACGGCGTGACGATGCTGGCCAAGGCCGGCGCCCTGGGCCCGGCCCTGGCCGGCCCGTCAGCCGGCTATGTGGTGGTCTACACCATTGAGATTGTTTTGATCTTCGCCACGCTGGCCGCCATCGGACCGATGGTACGGCATGTGACGGAGCAGAAATCCCAGCGGTTCGGGCTAGCCGAGTTCCCGAGCTAGGGCGCATGGACCTGAGGAGGTAGACATGGACTTAATCGGCGACATCACAGGCTATATCGACGTAGCCCAAGTGGTCTTATACGTATTCTGGGTCTTCTTCGCAGGACTGATCTTCTACTTGCGGCGGGAAGACCGGCGCGAGGGCTATCCGCTGGAGTCCGATGACGGCAAGCGGGAATATCTGGGCGCCGTCTGGGGCGTGAACGAGAAGGTGTTCAAGGCCGAGCACGGCACCAAGAAGGAGTTGGCGACCAACCGCCGCGACAGCCGCGAACTGAACATCAAGAAGCTGTATCCCTGGGAAGGCTCGCCCTGGGAGCCCATGGGCGACCCCATGGCCGACGGAGTCGGCCCGGCCTCTTATGCTGAGCGCATGAATGAGCCGGACTATAATTCCCAAGGCCTGCCGAAGATCCGGCCGCTGCGCACCGCCAAGGACTATGCCCCGGCCAAGGAAGACAATGACCCCCGCGGCATGCCGGTGTTCGGCTGCGACGGCAAGCAGGCCGGAACGATCAGCGACATCTGGATCGACACCGACGAAGCGCTGATCCGCTATCTGGAGGTGAAGCTGCCCGATGAGGACGGCACGGTGCTGCTGCCGCAAACCTTCGCGCGCATATCCGGGCCGAACAATCTTCTGTCGCGCCTGTCCGGCATCGCGCCGATGAAGCCCGGCGTGTTCGTCGATGCGATCACCGCGGAGATGTTCAAGACGGTGCCGCGCACGTCGCGCAAGACCCAGGTGACCTTGCTGGAGGAAGACAAGATCACCGGTTACTATGGCGGCGGCAAAATGTTCGCCAAGCCTGAGCGTCGGGGGCCGTGGCTGTGAGCGAAGCAGACGAAATCGAACCGATCCGCGGCCTGCCGCAGGACCTGCCGGAGGGGGAACAGATCCTCTGGCAGGGCGAACCGACCACCGAGTCGATCGCAAAGAAAGTGTTCCATGTCCGCCTGGTGATCGCCTATTTCGCCGCTCTTCTGGTGTGGCGCATCGCCTCGGGCGTCCATGACGGCCTGCCGCTGGACCAGATTGCGCAGAGTGCCGGCATGCTGTGCGTGCCGCTGGCCGCGGGCCTTGGCCTGCTGCAGTTCCTGGCCTGGGGCATCGCCAAAACCACGGTCTATACCGTGACCAACCGACGGGTGGTGATCCGGGCAGGCGTGGCCCTGGCCAAGAGCATCAATATCCCGTTCGCCCAGATCGCCGCGGCGCAGGCCAAGCGCCACAAGGACGGCACCTGGGACCTGCCGCTGCAGCTGACCGGCAAGAACCGCTTCGCCTATCTGGTGCTGTGGCCGCACGTGCAGCCGCTGGCCTGGACCACCACCAAGCCGATGCTGCGCGGACTGGCCGACGGCGAGCGCGTGGCGCATCTGCTGGCCGACGCGCTGACCCGCTATCATGGCGGCAATGGCACGCCGGCCTCGGTCGCTCAAGCTGGCCAAAACGCCGGCCAAGACACCGGCCAGACCGCCGGCCAAGACACAGCACCGGGACTGCCGCCTGCGGCGGTGCCGGCTGAGTAGACACCGCGTACGGAGAGGATCAATGAGTGCATCGGATCGCTACGACCCCTTCCCCCGCTGGGTGCTGGTTGCCGCGGGGACACTGATCGGCTTTTCGTTGCTGGTTACGGCTTTGGCCCAGTGGTTGGATCTGCCCGGCGTGCAGCCGCCGGCAGCCGATGTGGTGGCCGAGCGCTCACTGATCTTCACCGACCGGATGGACGGCGCGGTTTTGGTCAAGGATGCCCAGGACGACAATCGCATCATTCATGTGCTTGAGCCCGGTTCGCACAATTTCACCCGTGCGGTGATGCGCGGGTTCGCGCGCGAGCGGCGCGCCCAGGGCGTGGGCGCCTTCGAACCGTTCACGCTGACCCTATGGGATGACGGCAGATTGTCGCTGACCGACCCGGCAACCGGGCGTCAGGCCTTTCTGAATGCGTTCGGTGTCGATAACGTGAACGCCTTCGCCAGTTTCTTGACCGATGATAGGACCGCGTCATGAGCGACATTTCCGACAAGGCCGCCAAGCAGGTGGAGCTGCCCTGCCGCGTGGCGGTAGAACGCAGCAATGATTATCTCAGTGCCCATGTCATTCTGGGCCACAATCAGATGCCCGAGGCCGGCGACAGCGTGCTGGTCCATGGCGACGAGATCCAGGCCGACCATGATCAGCGCTTCATCCTGCGCCGGCGCGCGACCTTGAAGCGCAGCGGCCCGCTGACCCGCGCCTGGACCAAATTCACCGCCCTTTTCGAAATCCTCGAGCTGTTCGAGGTGAGCTTTTCCGGACGGAGGAAGGTATGAACGCGCCCACGCCCCAGAGCGAATTCGACGTCAGCCAGTTCGATTCGACCAAGAAGGCGCAGGAAAATACCATCCTGTCGCCGCGCTTTTACACCACCGACATTGAGGCCATGGACGCCATGAATGTCGATCGGGTGCGCGAGGAATGGGACGCCCTGATCGCGGAGTTCAAGGAAGATCGCAACAAGGGCCATTTCCGCCGCACCGAGGAATGGGACAAGATCGATATCAACGCCCTGCCCGAGGGGCTGCGGCGCGAATTCGTCGACTTTCTGGTCAGCTCGATCACCGCGGAATTCTCCGGCTGCGTGCTCTATGCCGAGATCAAGAAGCGCGCCAAGAACAAAGATATGCGCGACCTATTCCGCTATATGAGCCGGGACGAGGCGCGCCATGCCGGCTTCATCAATGAAAGCCTGCGCGATTTCGGCATCGGCGTGGATCTGGCGTTTCTGACCAAAGAGAAGAAATACACCTACTTCTCGCCGAAATTCATCCTCTACGCCACCTACCTGTCCGAGAAGATCGGCTATTCGCGCTATATCAGCATCTATCGTCAGCTGGAGAAGAACCCCGAGCTGCGCTTCCACCCGATCTTCAAATGGTTCAAGGAATGGTGCAACGACGAGTTCCGCCATGGCGAGGCGCTGGCACTGGTAATGCGTGCCAACCCGCACTTCCTGCGCGGGCATAACAAGCTCTGGATCCGCTTCTTCTGCCTGGCGGTCTACGCCACGATGTATATCCGCGACCATCAGCGCCCCTATTTCCATGAGGCGCTGGGCCTGGATCCGACAGAGTATGACTATAACGTCTTCCGGATCTGCAACGAGATCTCGCGCCAGGTCTTCCCGCTGGAACTGGACATCGACAATCCGGCGTTCCGGCGCGGGCTGGAGCGCATGCGCACGCTCTCCGACAAGATGGCCGACGCCAACGAACAAGGCGGCGTCATCGGCGGGATCAAGCGCATCGGGCTTGGGCTTGCGACGGCCGCGACCTTTGTGCGGCTTTACACCCTGCCGACAAAAAAGCACGCGCTGCCCGAACGGGTCAGCCTGCAGCCGGCGTGGTAAGTCTTACGGAGTGAAAGGCGGAGCATGACCCATCCGCTCGCAATCATCGGCTACGCGGCCTTCTTATGGTGGTTCTCCACAGGGCTGATCCTGTTTCTGAACCGCCGGGCGACGCACACCTTCTCCTGGTCGTTGTTGGGCGGCACCTTGCTGTTCGGTGTGGCGCTGATGGGTCTACTAGGCGTCCGGAACCTGACCACGGTTCCGGCCGCCTTCTGCGCCTTTTCCTGCGGGCTGATCGCCTGGGGCTGGCAGGAACTGACCTTCTATCTGGGCACGCTGACCGGGCCGCGCAAACATCCCTGCAAGCCGGGCTGTTCGGGCTGGAAGCATTTCGGGCACGCCCTACAGGTCAGCCTATATCATGAGATATCCATCGCGGTGACCGCCGGGGTTCTGGTGGCGATCCATTGGGACGCGCCCAATAAGCTGGGCCTGTGGACCTTCCTGCTGGTCATGGTCATGCATCAGAGCGCCCGGGTGAACGTGTTCCTGGGCGTGCGCAATGTGACCGAGGAATGGGTGCCAGAGCATCTGCCCTTCCTGCGCAGCTTTCTGAACAATTCACGCTGGATCAATCCTTTCTGGCCTATAAGTCAGGCTCTGGCGCTGGCCATGATGGCCTGGCTGGTCTATCAGGGCCTGACAGCCCAAGCCGGGACCTACGACCACGCCGCCTGGCTGTTCTTGTCGGCGATGATGGGTCTGGCGATTGTGGAACATTGGTTCCTGGTTTTGCCTCTGCCGCTAGCCGCCCTGTGGCGCTGGTGGGAAGGCCGCGGGACAAAGGACCGCAAACCGCAAGGGCATCCGAGCGCAACCGTACGGCGTATCGACCCTGTAATTCCTGAGACCGGCGGCAGCGGGCTGAATGCGCGCATGGCGTCCTCAACGCCTGGGAGACTCCCATGAATTATGAAGACTTTTTCCGGTCGGAGCTGACGCGGCTGTCGCGCGAAGGCAATTACCGCATCTTTGCGGAGCTGGAGCGCCAGCGTGGCAATTTCCCGCGGGCCAAGCACCACCGGAGCGCCGGCGTGGAGGATGTCACCGTCTGGTGCTCCAATGATTATCTCGGCATGGGCCAGCATCCCAAGGTCCTGGCTGCGATGCACGAGGCGATCGACCGCTGCGGCGCCGGCGCCGGCGGCACCCGCAACATCTCCGGCACCACGCACGATCATGTGCTGCTGGAGCGCGAGCTGGCCGACCTGCACGGCAAGGAAGCCGCGCTGCTATTCACCTCCGGCTATGTCTCCAACTGGGCAGCGCTGACCACGCTGGCCTCGCGCCTGCCCGGCTGCGCGGTGTTCTCCGACGCCGGCAATCATGCCTCGATGATCGAGGGCATCCGCCACAGCCGCGCGGAAAAGCATATCTGGAAGCACAATGACCCGGAGGATCTGGCCAAGAAGCTCGCCCAGGTCGATCCCGGACGCCCCAAGCTTGTCGCCTTTGAGAGCGTCTATTCCATGGACGGGGACGTCGCCCCCATCGCCGAGATCCTCGACGTGTGCGAGACCTATGGCGCGATGAGCTATCTGGACGAGGTGCATGCGGTGGGCCTTTATGGTCCGCGCGGCGGCGGCATTGCCGAGCGCGAGGGCCTGATGGACCGGCTGACCGTGATCGAGGGCACGCTGGGCAAGGCCTTCGGCGTGATCGGCGGCTATATCGCCGCGTCCGCCGCGCTGTGTGATTTCATCCGCAGCTTTGCCTCTGGCTTCATTTTCACCACCGCCCTGCCGCCGGCCTGCGCGGCGGCGGCGCGCGCCTCGATCCGGCATCTGAAGGACAGCGATGTGGAGCGCGAACGGCACAAGACGACGGTCGCCAAGGTGCGCCGCAAGCTGGATATTCTGGGCATCCCGCACATGCACAATCCCAGCCATATCGTGCCGGTGATGGTGGGCGATCCGGTCAAGTGCAAGATGATCTCTGACCGGCTGTTGGAGCATAACGGCATCTATGTGCAGCCGATCAACTATCCCACCGTGCCCAAGGGCACCGAGCGGCTGCGCATCACCCCCAGCCCGCTGCACACCGATGCCGACATCGATCATCTGATCGACAGCCTGGGCGCGATCTGGTCGGAATGCGCGCTGGCCCGCGGCGTTGCCGCGGCTTAAAGGCAGGCCCGGGCCACGGCCGCACGGCCGTGGCTCCTCTTTTGGGTGTGCGTCCAGCCGTTCGGAACGCCGAGCGGTTACGCCCCGTCCACCCCCCTGAAATTGGCTTCTCGTTTAGTCCAAAGGCTATCTGGTCAGATCAGTATCGAGCAAAGTACCTGTCATTGAAAAAGTTTCTGCAGGATGGCGGTCTTACTACAAGTCAGCCGATCAATAGTAAGCTAGTGTACTGAAAGGCTCTACGGATAAATCGATTGCGTCAAAGACGTTCATTTATTTGCCGTCGCTTACACTGCGTAGCAGTCGCTAAAAGTTCAATAGCCAGAGCCCATTCATGAAGTATTCGCGGCATTTGACAGTTTTTTTGCGTGGCGGCAGATGAGCCCGTGGAAGCTGCCATTCGCTGCGTGAAGCCGAATGTCGCATTTGGGCTGTTAGCCGGCATCCGATAGGGGTGCCGGTGGGATGGGGCATTAATGCCCCAGAACCACCGTGTCGAAGACGCTGAAGCGGATGGCCCGCGCGCTTGAGGCCCTGGCTATGCAGGCAGCCGCTAAGGTCCATGAAGTGGCGCGGTCTGATCTGGCGGCGGGCGAGGTCGAGACGATGCTGGTCGCGATCACACGGATGATCGCGACCTTACGCGCCCGAATGCCCTTCTGGCCTTCATCGCCCTGGCCCGCACGCGCTGATCCGGCCGGCCAAGGGTCTGGTGCCAGCGAGGGCCGCTTGGTCCGGGTGAGGGCATGATCGACTCGATTGCCACCGCGACGGGACGACCAAGCATGCGCAGCAGCCATGCCGCAATGTCGGCCCATGCATGCCGGCTGGCGGGGCTGGTCAGCCGGCGCTGGTTGCGCGCTTCAGCGGGGCCTCGCCCTGATCGGCGCCGATTTGTTCCACCAGGCCCACAGCCGCGTCGAGGCGGTCGCCGCAGAACACCGGAATGCCGGCGGCCTCGATCTGGTCCAACAGGCGACCGTTGCGGCCTTGTCGGCACGTGCCACCGACATCCCGGATGATCACGCCGGCCACTGCCCCAGGGCAGTCACGCACGACCTTGGCATAGACCTCGATATCCTTCTGACCATTGTCGCCGATCAGCACGAAGCGCAGATCAGGATAGAAGCCCAAGATCGTCTCCACAGCACCGATCTTGTGCTCGATGTGCGGGCCGGCGATGAAGGTGCTCCGGCTCAGGCCGTAATCGCGCAGAAACAAGGGGCCCAGCGGGATCTGGTTCAGCTCCATGAAGCGCACCAGAAAACCGTGCAGATTCCACGGGCTGGACGACACGTAGAAGACCGGGTTGGCCGGGGCGCCGTCGCGCAGCGCCAGCCGCTGATAGAGGTCCTGCGCGCCGGGCACGACCAGGCGATCCTCCGGCCGCTCGATCAGCACGCGCCGCCAGTTCTTCAAGACGTTGGTCGCCCCGGTTTCGATGATGGTATCGTCGATGTCGGAGATGATGCCCAGCCGGACGGAGCGGCCCGGCGCCAGGATCGGCAGGCGGTTGGCGCCCTCCTCGCTGGGCCCGTCGGCTGCGCGCACCACGGCCTGCTCCCATTGCGTGTGCGCCGGCAAGGGCTGGTTCAGCCGCTCCAGCGCCAGACGGAAATAGCCCTCATCGTCGGTCTTGACCCGGTATGTCCGGCCGCACACGCGGATGTCCAGCGCTACCCCCGGCACCTCGTCGCTTTCATAAATGTCCAGCATGGTGCGCAGGCGCGACAGGGTGTCATCGCCGCGCGCCACATCGCGCCGGCCGCGCACCACCCGGCCCATGGCATGCAGATGCTCCGCATTGCGCTGGCCGATATAGCACAGGATCTGGACCCGCTTCGGCCGCCGGTGCTTCAGCACGCCGTAGCGCACGGCATCAAAGCCCTGTTCCAGGCTTGCAAGCACCAGCAAAGAAGCATCGGCAACGGTTTTTCTTAAACGCATGATCGATCCGGCATGAGAGGGGGCGGCCGCCGTCTCCGCGGCCCACACCAGCAACGCAGCAACCGCGCTTATGGATCTTTCAAGCCGGTATTCTTCTCCCTCAGGGCTGGTCTTGGAGGCTGCGCTGAAAGGCTTGGCCTTGGCTGCGCCATTTGTCCAACGACAGGCGCAGATCGTCGACATACTGCCGTTGGTCCCCAGCGATGGTCTGGATCTGCCCGCTGACATGATCGATCGTGCCAATATAGCGAGCGGAATCGTTGATGCTGCGAACCACATGACCGATCAGACGGCGCAACCGGCCGGATAGGCCAACATGCTGCTGTGCGGTTGCCAGATTCTCGTCGGTGATCTGCTTGAGACTGGCAATCAGACCGGCGGTTCGCCGGACAGCGTCATAGGCCGCTTGCCCGTCCAGATGAATGCGGTCCAGATGATAATTGATGTCAGCGGTCGTCCGGTCGGCTTGGGCGGCCACTTCCAGCAATTCCGCGCGCAGTTCCGGCCCTTCTTCGGCGACCGCGGCAACCTCTTCGGGTTCTCCGGTCAGTCCGCGCAGCCGCGTCATCAAGGTGCGCATACGCACCAGCGCATGGGCGATTTCATCACTATCGTCGCGCAAGAGGTCCAGCCGGCGCGCGGCTGTTCCCGCCTCGACCGCGGCATTCTCGGCAAGATTGGCAGAGGCACCGCCCTGCCGAACAAGCTGCTCGCCGACCGGTCCCAGATCCGCGGCGGTGGCAACCAGAGGCCGCACCGTCTCCCCAACCCGCTTGGCCTCCTCGGTCAAGGATCGGGTCGAGTCGGCCAAGGCCGCCGAGCGGTCAGTCAGAGTGCAGGTCGTCTGCGCTTGCGCCTGCAAGGTTTCCGTCGCCCGCGCAACAGCCGCTTCGGTCATCTGATCGAATTCGGCCAGCAGCCGCGCGCGTTGGCCCAGCGCCTCAGCCCGCAGATCCTGGATGGAATCGGCCGCGGCGTTCATTAAACCGGCGGCGCGGCTGAAAGTACCGGGAAAGCCTTCGCAGAGAATTCGGCGAGCATAATTACCTTGGTCAACCGCCTGCATTGCCGACACGGCTTCCCGCAGAAATTCATCGGTTAAATCGAGAAAATGATTGAGTGACGCCAAAACATCGGCGTAGGCACCATAGCTTTCAGGCTCAACGATTCGCGCTTCCAGATCGCCTTGCCGCGCAGACCGTCCAAGAACAGCGATCGCTTCTAATGTGCGTTCTTGATCTGCGCTATGCGTCCTCAGCCGCTCCAACTCTTCCTTGTCGATGGCGGCCTCACTGGTTCCCGGACGTCTTTTTGGTCCATCACGCATCTTGTCCCTCCCTCCATTTCAGTATGACCTGATGGGCAAGCGGTTTGTTTCGATGATCCAACCCTGCCGTGAACGCTCGTGATACGCCATCAACAATGATGAAGGGGCTGCCCACATATTTATCAGTCCGGTTCGGGAAATTAACCATTGGAGCCGCACCGGGACACGACGCGTTGGCTCAGCGAAGATCGGTTTGACCGATCCGCTTGCCTGCGCCACGCGTAGTCCGACATATGATCGCAGGGCGCGATCCGGATCCTGAAGGGATAGTGTTATGAGCTCTGCCGTCGCTTTGGCGGTCTTCCTGGCCGCCAATTTCGCCGCCGCCAGCACTGGCGCGATCTTCAAACCGGGCCGATGGTACCGGGATCTGGACAAGCCGTCCTGGACCCCGCCGGACTGGCTGTTTCCGATTGCCTGGTCGATCCTCTATGTCATGATCGCCGTGGCCGGCTGGCTGGTCTGGAAGGTCGCGGGCTGGGCGGCATGGCCGGCCTATCTGATCTATGGCCTGCAACTGGCGCTGAATGCCGGCTGGTCGGCGGTGTTTTTCGGTCTGCGCCGGCCGGATTGGGCGATGCTCGAGGTGGGGTTCTTGTGGACCGCCATTGTCCTGACCATCCTCGCCTTTTTCCAATATTCCGCCCTGGCCGGCTGGCTTTTGGTCCCCTATGCTGTTTGGGCGTCGTTCGCGGCGGTGCTGAACGCAGCGATCTGGACGCGCAACCGGCCTTTCTTCCGCCGTGCGAGAGCGCATGCAGACCGCCACGCTGAGCCTGTTCCGCTATCAGGGCCCAACCGCTAAGCTGTGGGCCTTCTCGCAGATGGGCTTCGCGCGCCGGCCCCTGGCGCGCACCCCGGACCTGCAATTCTGCAAACTGTTCGGGTCAGGCACGGGGGAGGGCTTCAACCCCAAGCCCAATTTCGGCGTCTATGCCGTTTTGGCGGTCTGGCCGGATGCGCAGGTGGCGCGGGACCGGCTGGCCGGGGCGCCGATCTATCAACGCTTTTATGACCATGCCGCGGAGCATTGGACGGCCTATCTCCAGGCCACGCGCTGTTGGGGCAGTTGGGATGGCCGGGCCCCGTTTGCCGTTGCCGACACGGCGCCGCCGCCCCGGCCCGTGGCCGTGCTCACCCGCGCCACGTTAAAACTGCGCCACCTGCCCGCCTTCTGGCGCCAAGTCCCCTCGATCAGCGCGGACATCCCCAACCATCCGTCGATGATGCTGAAGATCGGCATTGGCGAGGTGCCCTGGATCCATCAGGTCACCTTCTCCATCTGGCCCGATACCGAAGCCATGCTCGCCTTCTCACAGAACAAGGCCGCTCATGGTGAGGGCGTGCGTCGCGCCTGGGCCCATGGCTGGTTCAAGGAACAGCTGTTTGCACGATTCGCCGTCATCCGCACCGAGGGCGCCTGGGAGGGGCGCGATCCGCTGGCCCGCGCCATGGTCCCGCCGGTGGCCGCCTAGGGCAGGGTCCGACCCATTGGTATCGCACGGCACGCCCTTGAATTCGCCGCATCAAACAGGCTTAAATCTTCGGTAACACTTCCTTGTGTCCGTCAACAGGAGCCGGTTCCCGTGACCCTTTCCCGCCGTTCGTTTCGCCGTCTGCGCCTTGGCGCGTCTGTCAGCCTTGTCTCGCTTTTGGCCGTCGCCGCGGCCGCTCAGGAAGCGCCGATCGTGCAGCCGGGCGCGCCGGGGCAGGACGGCCGCGCCCTCAGTGCGGAAGAGGCCAGCCGCATTGCCGGGACCAGCTACACCCAGGACGATGTGCGCTTCATGCAGGACATGATCCCGCACCACCAGCAGGCCGTCGATATGTCCGCCCTGGTGCAGGACCGCACCGCGACCAGGGAGATCGTCGACCTGGCCGGGCGCATCACCGCCTCGCAGGACGATGAAATCGACTTCATGCAAGCCTGGCTGGAAGACCGCGGCGAGGCAGCCCCGGAGGCCTCGGCCGACCATCCCATGCACACCACCCATCAAATGGCGGGCATGGCCACGCCGGAGCAGATGGCGCAGCTGGCCGCCAGCGAGGGCGCGGACTTCGACCGGCTGTATCTGGAACTGATGATCCCGCACCATGAAGGCGCGGTGGAGATGGTCGAGGCGCTGCTGGAGCAGCCCGGCTCGGCCTATGACCCGGTGCTGTACGAATTCGTCAATGACATCGTGAATGATCAGACCGCCGAAATCGAGCGCATGAATGCGGTGCTGGCCAGCCTGTCACCGGATCCGCGCGCGGTGCTGAAACCCGGCTTCCGCGACGCCGATGAAGCGATCTGGAATCTGACGCATATTGCCGCCCTGCCCAAGCCCGCGGGCTTTTTCGATCCGGCCAATCCCGCCGGCCTGCCGCCGAAGAAGCAGCCGGAGGAGAAGAAAGTGGCCGAGGCGCAGATGCAACCGGCCGGTCATGAGCATGGCAAGCCTCACGAGAAGGCCGAGCCCGCCGTCCAAACCGACGCCACTGAGGCCGCCGCTGACGCGCCGGACAGCGAAGATCCCCAGCGCGAGGACGGCCAGAGCAATGAGGGCACGCAATGGGGCGAACGGTCGCCGCTGCTCAGCTTCTCCAACACCGACATGGCCTTCGCCAAAGACATTCTGGTCGCCGGCAACTATCACGGCTTCAACATCTATAAGCTGGACAGCCAGGGCGTGCCGCAGCTGCAAAGCTCGATCGTGTGCCCCGGCGGCCAGGGCGATGTCTCGATCGTCGGCGATCTTCTGATCATGTCGGTGGAACAGACCCGCGGGCGCGTGGATTGCGGCTTAGAGGGCGTCTCGGAAAAGGTCAGCGACGAGCGCTTTCGCGGCCTGCGCATCTTCAATATCGCCGACCTCACCCGGCCCAAGCAGGTCGGCCAAGTGCAGACCTGCCGCGGATCGCACACCCACTCCGTCGTCTCCGGCCCCGGCGAGGACGGCAAGTTCATCGTCTATAATTCCGGCACCGCCTCGATCCGCGACGAGGAGGAGCTGGAAGGCTGCGTGGAAGGCGAACCGGGCGATCAGGAGACCGCGCTGTTCCGCATCGACGTGGTGGAGATCCCGGTCGACGATCCGTCCAAGGCGCGTATCGTTGACAGCCCGGCGGTGTTCGCCGATCCCGAAACCGGGCGCCTGGCCGGTCTGTGGCGCGGCGGCGACCATGGCGACGACACCCAGCGCACCCGCCGCACCGACCATTGCCATGACATCACGGTGTTCCCCGCCGCCGATCTGGCCGCCGGCGCCTGCTCCGGCAACGGCATTATCTTCGACATCTCCGACCCCTATAACCCCAAGCGCATCGACGAGGTGGTCGACAAGGGCTTTGCCTATTGGCACTCCGCCACTTTCAACAATGACGGCACCAAGGTCTTGTTCACCGATGAATGGGGCGGTGGCAGCCGGCCGCGCTGCCGCGCGTCGGACCCGCAGGATTGGGGCGCGGACGCCATCTATGACATCGTTGATGACGAGCTTCGCTTCGGCGGCCATTACAAGATGAGCGCGCCCCAGGCGGAGCAGGAAAATTGCGTCGCCCATAACGGCTCGGTTGTGCCGGTGCCGGGCCGGGACATCTTCGTGCAGGCCTGGTATCAGGGCGGGCTGTCGGTGATCGACTTCACCGATAGCGCCAACCCCGTGGAGATCGCCTATTTCGACCGCGGACCGATCCATGAGGAAAAGCTGGTGCTGGGCGGCTATTGGTCGACCTACTGGTATGATGGGCGCATCTACGGCACCGAAATCGCCCGCGGCCTGGATGTGTTCGCGCTAGAGCCCAGTGACCATCTCAGCGAGAATGAGATCGCCGCGGCCGCCCTGGCGGATCAGGGCGAGGTGTTCAACCCGCAGCAGCAGTTCCAGGTCACCTGGCCCGCCCACCCCACGGTAGCACGCGCGTATATGGACCAACTGGCCCGCGACGAGGCAGTGCCGGGCGAGAACACCGCCAAGCTGCGCCGAGCCCTGGACCGCGCCCATCAGCGTCTGGACGCCGGCAAGACCGATGCCTCCCTGGCGCGGGAACTGGAGGCAATCCGGGCGGACCTGCCCAGCGATGCCGCCACCGCCCAGGCGCAAAACCGCCTCACCGCCTTGAAGGACACCCTGAGCGGCATTGCCGACCGGCTGCGCCGGCAGTCCTAACCCCAGCAACGCGACGCCCACAGGCTGACGGCCTGTGGGCGCGCCCGGTCGCTGTGGGCATGCGGCATTGAAAGCGGATGGGCATGGCATCCCAACTTGAACACCCAAGGCACCGCGAATGGGCGGCGGCTTTGCGGACGAAGCCGACCTTGAAGAGGTCCAAACCAATGTCCGGATCGGGGTGTCCCGGCTTGCCCTAGTGAGACGTCCGGACAATCTATGGCGTCAAGGCTTGGACCTGCTGCTCAAGCTCGTCGATGCGACGCTCAAGCTCTTGAACTGTGTGTTCATATCTAACAAAATCGATGGAATTCTCTTGAAAGAAGGCGAGAAAACCAAAGATCACGGTAACTGCCGCGGCTACAGCGCTGACAAGCGCAGGAATACCAAGATTGCGCCAATAGTCTGATGTGAGTTGCTCCACGACTTCAGTCGCCGAACGTTTGGCTGCGCTTTCCGCTCTATCGGTCAATCCAAGCAAATCCGGAGCAAGATATGAAATCGCCTTGAATCGACCGTCATATGGCTGCTCTCCAGACCGGGCCATAAGCGGTTTTTCGACCATTTCATCCAGCTTTCCAACGGTTACCGTCGCGATCGTCATACCTTTTTAAATTACAAACGGGTGAGCTCCGAAGTTAATCAAGGTGAAGCT
>JBHJGS010000019.1:0-34935 GCA_050331575.1 Rhodothalassiaceae bacterium
GGCGAGGCGTTCTCAGGCAGCGACAGGCGCCCCCTCCGGGTCGAGGAACACCGGTTAGACCACACGCACCGGGGTGAGTTCCGCGTGCACGGGCGACGAGGCCACCAGGGTCTCGGCCTCGCGCGCGCGGCCGCCGGCGACCAGCGCGAGCGCGATGTAGTAGCCGAGCGTGGGGCTCCAGGTGACCGAGGTCACGTGGCCGATGCCGTGGCCCTCGGTGGCCTCCCCCTCGGGGTAGAGCAGCGCGCCCGGGCGCCGCCCCCCCCCCCCCCCCCGGGCGCTGCGTCCCGCTCACTTCAGCGTGCACGGACCTTGCCACCGGGCAGCACTGTGTGTATGCAACCGCCTTTGCGTGAGTGCCCGAACAGAGACAAGACGATGAAAGCCGATATTCATCCTGATTATCATACCATCCGCGTGGTCATGACCGACGGAACCGAATTCCAGACTCGCTCCACCTGGGGCGCGGAAGGCGAGACCCTGCAACTGGACATCGACCCCAAGTCGCACCCGGCCTGGACCGGCGGCGGCCAGCGCCTGATGGACAAGGGCGGTCAGGTGGCCCGGTTCAACAAGCGCTTCGGCAGCTTCAAGCTGAAAAAATAGCCGCGCCGGTGCGCGTCTTAGGCCAGTAGGGACTGGCCTTTGGTGCGCGCCGTCAAATCGGCTTGCAAACGCTGAACCGGATCGGCGCGGCCCTGGTCGCGACGTCGCGCCAATTCCGCGTCGATGCGGATGATGCGCCGGTACAACTGCTCGCTGCGATCCATCAGGTCCACGATCACAGGGGGCATGCGCGCCTTGTCCACCGCGGGATCGCGCAGGCAGATCTCTTGGCCGTCCAGGCAATAATCCGCCCCCATCGCTTCCTCTTCGGTGATTTCGCCGGCGCTGACCGCCCGTCGCGCCATCAGCCATGCCATCGAATGCATGATGCGGGAGGACAGCCGCAGCAACTCCGCGGTCAGATTGAGCTGTTCCTCGATATTTAGGTCCTGCGCCTTGCTCACATCGCGCACGCGCGGCAGGCCGTAGCGCATTTGCTCAGCAAGCTGGAGCGCTTCTTTATACATGGCGACGATAAACGCTTCGCCATGCGCATTGATCACAGTTGTCGCGTCTTCTTTCACTGATACCACCCTTCTACTCCACACCCGGCAGGATCGACCGTCCCGCACTTGCCAGAACTATGGCAGCAAAAATCCCCTTTGGCGATGGGGTGTGAATTGCAGCCTCTTGAAACGGGGATTGCTGTTCCCACCTCAACAGACGTTCGGAGGCCAATTCGGCTCCGAACCGACGAGCGGCCCGGCTCTGGTGAGCGGGCCAATCCGCGCTAATCGCTTCAAGGAGGATTATGCTATGCGCAATTTCGACCTGACCCCGCTTCTGCGGTCGTCCGTTGGCTTTGACGATCTGTTCCGTTTGGCCGACTCGCTGGGAAATTTCGAGCGGGAACCCGCCTACCCCCCCTACAATATTGAGCGTCTGTCCGAGGATGATTATCGCATCGAGATGGCCGTTGCCGGATTCTCGCCGGATGAACTGGTCGTTGAGGTGCAGGACAATGCGCTGAAGGTCTATGGGCGCGCCGCTGAGGAAACCGACGAGCGCACCTACCTGCATCGCGGCATCGCGAAGCGCGCGTTTGAACGCACCTTCCGTCTGGCCGATACGATCCGGGTCAATGGCGCCCGCTTCGAGCATGGCTTGCTGATCGTCGACTTGGTGCGCGAAATTCCGGAGCACAAAAAGCCCCGCCAGATCGCCATCCAGACCGGCGAGACCGAAGCCACCGCGGTCACCGACAAGCGCGCAGCTGCGTAGCATCGGCCGCTAGGGCGTTGCCCGATCTCATTGGTGGTGATCAATGAGGCCGGACGCAACACTCTAAGCCTATGACTCATAGAGTCTTTTCCCGGCCAAACTGGATCTCGACGGGATTCGGGATGATCGGAGAAGGCTCTTGATCAGGCCTCGCGCCGTCATGAGCATGGCCGCATCGGGCTCAGCGCCCGATGCGGCTTTTGCGTGCTGCGGCTTTTGCGTGCCGCGGCTGGGGCCTCGACGGTGTCCTGACCGTCGGCCTGCCGGCAGCCGGTCCGCTTCGGACCGGCCACAGGCCGGGCGCATCAGAATTGGTAGGTCAGGCCTAGGCGGAAATTGCGGCCGAGAATCGGGCGCGCCTGGAAGATGTTGGAGACCTCGCCCCCGGGCAGCACGATCTGGTCGGTGCGCGGATTGCCCTCGGTCAGGCCGATGGAATTGGTCAGGTTGTTGCCGTTGAACTGGAAGATGAAGTTGCGCCAGTACAAAAAGAATCCCGCATCCACCTGATTGTAGCCGGGCAGATCATTCTCGTTGGTAAAATCGGTGAAGCGCTGGCCGATGCGCAGAATTTGGCCGAACAGCGTGCCGGAGACCTCTCCGAACGCAAAGCTATAACTGGGCTGGATGTTCAAGATCAGCTCCGGGATCCGCGGCACCTGATTGTCCGGCACATTGAGGATTGCCACGCTGGCCGGATCGTCCGCCTCGCCTAGATCCGCGCCGATCCCGAAGAACGGGCTACCGGGCAGGAAGGTGAAATCGGTGATGTCCGGATTCTGGATGGTGGCACTGGCCTGCACCTCGAACCCGTAAAACGGCCCGACAATGCCTTCCACTTCAAGGCCGAGGGTTTCCGTGCCGATCAGCGCATTCAACGGCGCGGTCACGCCGTCGACCGTCACCGGATCATTAAACGGCTGATTCTCGAACTCGGTATAAAAGCCGGTGATGAACGCACGGAAGAATCGCGTATCAACGCGTGCCCCGCCTTCAACTTGAAACACCTCCTGCACGGGAATACCGGCACCAGCGGTATCGGCGAAATCGTCCAGATCCGGCGTGCGCCGGGCATCGCCGACACGGGCGAACAAGGACAGCGCATCGCTGAATACATAATTGGCACCGACCGACCAGTTGGTCGTGTTGAAGCTGGCCGAATAGGGCGTGAAGATGCCGTTGCCGAAGGTGGCGCCATCATCGGCAAGCGTCGGCAAGCCGCCGTCCGGCGCATTTTCAAGGGCGCCACGGCCGACACTGGTCAACGGGTTCTGATCCGACAAGTCGAAGCTGCCCAACTGCTCCACCGATCCGGTGATTTCGGTGTTCTGATAGCGCACGCTGGCATCCAGGCGCAGCTCCGGGGTGATGTCCCACTCGTCGGAAAAATACAGTGCCAGGATGCGGGTGGACGCGGCATTGTCTCGAAAGAAGGAGCCGTATTGCGTGAAGCCGTTCTGGGTTACGCCGCCGACCAGGTTGAAAGTCTCATCCACCCCCAAAACCTCGATCAGGTCGGGCTGGCCGTCGACCTCCAGAAGCACGCTGTTGAAGTTCCAGAATTGGGTGACATTCACGTCTGAGGCGTAGAAGCCTGCGGTGAAGCTGTGCTCGCCGAAGAAATCAAAGATGTAATTGGCCTGCAGATCGTTCTGGAAGTTTTCGAGTGTTGTAAAGGTGGTCCACCAGCCGCTTTCGACCAATAGGCCGTTGCCATTATTGGTCAAGAACGGCACCGGCGTGCCGAATTGCGCACAACCCGCCGCGCCGGGATCCGGTGCGGAATTGGCCTCCACCACGCACAAGCTGTCGACGCTGGGTCCGAAAGCAGCCACCGCATCGGCGAAATCGCCACCCAAAGAGGCGTCAAAGGCGCCGGTACCTGTATTGAAGCCAAGAGCGAAACTGGACGGCACCGGGTCGGACAGAGAGAAGATCGCGTTGAACAACACATCTCCATTGAAATACTTCATATTGTTGCTGACCAGAATGCCATTGAACTCATAATTGGCCGCTGCCCCGATCGAGAAATATTCCGGGTGAATGCCGTCTTGTAAGTCCTCGCGCACCAATTCGCCGCCGGGGCGCAGGAGCGTGACCAAGCGCGCGTCATTGCTGGTCAGCGTATCGAAATTGGCATCGAAACCCTCAAGCGGTTCGACACCGCCAAACGCATCCCCATTGGTATCGGTCAGCGGAATCGGCAGATAGAAAATATTCTGCTCGTTGAAATACTTGCCATAGACTTCGACATTGCCGCCCTCGAACTCGTAATTGACGCTGGCGCGGATCTGGCCGCCGCGATTGGCGGTGAAGCCGGGGTCCCGCACACCGTCATCCGTCCGGAAGAAGCCGCCCACCATGAAGCTGACATCGTCGGAAATCGGGCCAGAGGCATAGCCCTCGAACCGGAAATGGTCGTAATTTCCCCAGGTCAGCGACCCCTCGCCCTCAAAGTCGTCCGTGCCCTTGCGCGTGATGTGATTGATGATCGCCCCCGGTGCATTCGACGCAAAAATCGATGCCGTGCCGCCGCGCACCGCTTCCACCCGCTGGATCGTCGGGTCCAACCGAAACAGCGCATCGGCATTGACGAACGACAGTTCGGCGATTTCAAATACCGGCAGTCCGTCCTCCAACAATTTGACGAAGCGGAAGCTGCCGGGCTGAGTAATGCCGCGGACGAAGACGTTATTGCCGCCTTCCCCGCCGGAGGGTTCGGCAAACAGGCCGGGGATTACTTGATAGAGATCGGCGACATTGATCGGCGCCTTCTGTCGTAGCGCCTCCTGCCCGAAGGTGGATATCGACACGGTGGATTCGAACTTGCTGACCTGGCCGGCGCCGGCACGGCCGGTCACGACAAGCTCTTCCAGCTCAAGATTATCCGCCTGCGCCACCCGTGGGGTATCGGCTGCATCCTGAGCCAGTGCAGACCCGGTCAACAGCGCCATGCCCGCAGCGCTGATCAACAAAAAGCCGTAATTGTGCCTGATCATCTTGTTTCTCCCCATCGTGCGCTTGGTGGCCCGCCTCAAGCGGCAAAGCATTGTTGTGCGGTGCCGCAAAACAAATTGCGGCGACGCCCTATTTGATAAAGCGCACACCAGATGATGATTGTTGGTTGCAGAGTATAGAGTTCCGATGACCCTTTCAATATCATCACGGACGGATCATCGCCGTCTTTCCGGCAACTGTTGCTCCAATGCCGCACGTTGGCAGGGCTTTTTGCCGGCGATGATCGGGGTCGCCAGCTCTGCTTGCCAAGCTATCCTGAAATCTTCAAAACGTTTGAGGCGATTTGATAAATTTTTGCGACGCCCACCGGCGAGACTCACGGCAGAGCCGGCTGATCGGACCAAGGCCATGAAATGGCTCGATTTTCGCAGCGCCGCCGACCTGGGGGACCAACCCATGCCGCACTGCAAAAACTGCCACCATTGCAACGAGAGCAGTAAACCGCTTTGATGGCACCCGGGTCTGCACCCTGTCGGTGTGCCGCCACTGCCTGCTAGCGGAAATTGCCATGATCGATCTGCTCATTGTGCTCGCGTTCGTTGCCTATGCGGTGCGCGCGGGCTTTGCCAGCCGCAAGGAGGCCTCGCAGAATCTGCGGGAATATTTCCTCGCCGGGAACACGATCTCTGGCTGGCGTGCGGGGTTTTCCATGGCCGCCACCCAGTTCGCCGCCGACACGCCGCTTCTCGTCATGGGCTTGATCGCCAGCGGCGGGGTCTTCCTGCTGTGGCAGTTATGGGTCTATGGCATCACCTTTTTGATGATGGGGTTCCTCATCGCGGCGTTGTGGCGTCGCGCGGGGGTGTTGACCGATGCGGAACTGACCGAAATCCGCTATTCCGGACCGGCGGTCTTGCCGCTGCGCGTGCTCAAGGCAGTTTATTTCGGTACCGTTATCAATTGTGTGGTCATGGCCTTTGTTCTGGTCGCCGCGGTCCGCATCGCGGAGGTGTTCATGCCGTGGCATCTATGGCTTCCGGACCTGCTGCATCAGCCGGTGATGGCCCTGATCACGGCCACGGGGCTGGATTTGGCCGGGGGCGGCACCCAGCTAGATCCGGTAATCGCGACGGCGAACAATCTGATCACCATCCTGGTCTTGCTCCTCTTCACCATGCTTTATTCGGTGACCGGCGGGTTGCGCAGCGTCATCGCCACCGATGTGCTGCAATTCGCCCTCGCGATGGCTGGCACGCTGGTCTACGCCATCATCGTGGTCGACCAGGTTGGCGGGCTGGACGCCATCGGAGACCGGCTTGAAGCGCTGTATGGCGCGGTCCGCGCGCGGCAATTCCTCTCCTTCGCCCCCAGTGGCACCGATCTTTTCGCGCCGTTCCTGATATTGCTGTCGCTGCAATGGTTCTTCAACAAGGAGGCTGACGGCACCGGCTATCTGGCGCAGCGGGCCATGTCCTGCCGCACAGACGAAGACGCCCGGATGGCCGTGGTGGTGTTCACCTTCGCCCAGATCGTGGTGCGCAGCCTGCTTTGGGTGATCATCGGGGTGGGCTTGTTGATCCTCTACCCGTTCGAAGCCGCCGAGGTGGGGCAAGAGGGCTTCAAGGCCGCCCGCGAACTGGTCTTCGTCAGCGGCATTGAGGATTATCTCCCGATCGGATTGCGCGGTCTGATGCTGACCGCACTGCTGGCCGCCCTCGCCTCGACGATCGACACGCATTTGAACTGGGGCGCCAGCTATTGGGCCAACGACATCTATAAGCGCCTGATCTGCGAGGCGGTGACCAAGCGGCAGCCGAGCAATCGCGAGCTTGTGCTGGTGGCGCGCCTGTCCAACGTCCTGATCCTGGCCATCGCTCTGGCGATCATGGCGCAGTTGGGCTCAATCCAGGAGGGCTGGAAGATATCGCTGCTGTTCGGCGCCGGCATGGGGGCTGTGCTGGTCCTGCGCTGGGTGTGGGACCGCATCACCGTCTGGTCGGAACTGGCCGCCATCGGCGTGTCGCTGGTCACCGGCATCTGGCTGTTACAGGCCTTTCCCGATGGTGAGCAGGAATGGCTGCGGCTGGGGTTGATGGCCCTGATCTCGACCGCCGCGGCGGTCGGCGTCACCTTCTTCACACCGCCTACCCAGCCGGACCGGCTGATGGCGTTTTACCGGCGCGTGCGGCCGATGGGCTTTTGGGGCCGAACCGCCCAGGCCGCCGGCGATCCCGCGGATCAGCCGCTGCGGCGGCTGGGCTTGGGCATTCGCAACACCATCTTGGCGGCAGTGTCCATGTTCTGCTGTTTGGTGGGGCTGACCAAGCTGTTCCTGCCGCTTCCGGACGACAGTGCCTTTCTGCCCTTGGCCCTGCTGGCGCTCGGCCTCGCCATGGTGCCCTTCTGGATCGGCGGTGTGCGACCTTATTTCCGGCGGCCGGCAACGGTGTGACCGGTGTGACCGGCGTCTGCGGGTTCCAGCCAGCCGCGATAATGGATGATCCGCCCGAGATACGGGGCAACAATGTCGACATCGATAACCAGCCGGCCCTGACCGACGCTCTCGCGCGATTGGACCCGCGGCGTCAAAACCGCCGGCAGGGTCAAGCCGAACATGGTCAGACGGTCGACCTGGAATTTCAGTCCACTGCCCTCCAGCGGCAAGCGCATATAGACTGTCAGCGGGCCGAAGCTCTCGATCAGCATGCCGTCCTGCCCTGCCCTTTGCTGGGTCGCGAAACGCCGGTCGCCGATCCGGCGCTGCCAGATTTCTTGCCCATCGACGCAGCGAATGCGCAATTCCATGGGCTGGTCGGGCCCGGCCTGAGGAAAACCGAAGGCGTGGGCCAGCCAGCGCGCCAAGGGATTCATCCCCCGATGCACCCGAACCCGGCCGCGAAACACCCGGTCGGCCGCAGAGTTATGAAAGCGGCGCACCGGCTCGGGAATCCGGTCAAGGCCGTCTCCCAAAACCCGGCGGTATAGGGCGTGCCCGCCCATCGCCTCGTCGCACCGCGTCAATGCCAAACCATAACCCATGCACAGAGTGTACCGATCCCGGCGCTGCGCCACGCTGCGGCACACCGTAGCAAGACCGGTCGCGCCTGTTACCCGGTCGCCCGCTCACATACCATGAACGCTTTGGCGAGACCGCCTGGGTTGCGGCGCACGGACGGTGGCGGGGGCAAGGTGTCGCAGCGGTCCTGGCAGACCGCGATCCAAGCCTGGTCGATCTTGAAACTGGGGCGCCCACCCGCTGCCGTCAATCCTCGGCCCACAGGCGGATTAGATTGGCCTTGGTCTTCGCCAAGCGGTCGTAGGTCGCGCTCTTGCCTTCGCGCGCGTAGACCGAGCGCGCCGCCACGGCCAGGTCGAACAGCATTTCGCGCTGATCCGCACGCCGGATCAAGCTGCGTACCCAGCCCACCACCGCGATGCGCACGCCGCGCGTCACAGGCATCACCTGGTGCAGCGCGCCGGTCGGATACAAGAGCGCGGAGCCTGCCGGCAGCCGGTACGCGACGTCTTCCCCGGCCATGTCCAACACCAGGTCGCCACCGGCATAGGTGGCGGGATCAGACAGAAACACGGTGAAGGACATGTCGGTGCGTTGACCGGCCATGATCGGTTCATCGACGTGCCAGCCATAGGCCATGCCGGGTTCGTAACGGCTGACCAGCATCTTCACCACCGCCTTCGGCCGGGCTGCGGCCTGATAAACCTCGTGCGCTGCCAGCGCTTTTGCGACGTGATCGAGAGCCTGGGCGACGCGTCCATGCGCCCGCGCTTGCTGATTGTGTTTCACGGTCCGCGCCGCCCGACCCGCACTGGCGCGACCGTCGGCATAAAGCGTCGGATCGTCCAGAGCCTCGCTAAGCGCCGCAGCCAGAGCCGGCGCCACAACATCGCTCAACACCAGATGCATATCGGCATGCTTTCCCTTCGTTGCGCTGCGCGCGGTGGCCGTGCTAACAGCGTTGGCAAGCCAATGCGTTGCATTCTTAACGACAGGACCCGCCATGCCGCACCGCCGCGCCAAACTCTGGACCAGCCTCAGCACCGTCGCCTTGATGCAGGTCTATGGCCCTGCCGCGGGGGCCGCAAGCACGGTTACGGACGAACAGTCGGCACCGCCGGCGGATTTGGCCCTGAAAGTAGGTGAAGGTGAAGGCGAGGGCGAGGGCGAAGGCGAGGGCGAAGGCGAAGGCGAGGGCGAGGGCGAAGCCGGCCATGGTACCGGTGAGTTCGGCATTGATCCTGCCCGCGCCGCTGAGGACCCGGTCGCGTTCTTGACCGCGCTTGAGGTCATCCGCGCCCATTATCTGGCCGGCCGCGCCGCCTTCGACGCCGGCGACATGGAGGCGGCCACCGAATTGTTCGTCCACCCCTATGGCGAAATCTATATCGATCTGAAGCCTGTGTTTGCCGACCGGGGCGTCAGCGAATTCGGGCCCTTGATGCTGTCCGCCGCCGACGCCGTGGCCCAGGGCAGCACCGTGCCGATGGTCAATGCCAAGGTGGATGAGGTTCTGGCAGCCGTGGATGCCGCTGCCCAGATGGCCCCGCAGGCCGGGTCCTTGGACTATCGCCAGCGTGCCGCCGTGCTGGCCGATCTGATCGAGCGCGCCGCACTGCAATACACGGTCGTGGCCAATGGCGCGCCCGGCGAGGCGTATCTGGACGGCTACGGCTACTATCAAGCCGCGCGCACCCGCGCCCAGCGCGACCTGAGCTTGGTGTTTGAGCAGGATGTGCGGCTGGCGCAGGCGATTGAACGGGCGCTGGCGCTTTTGGGCCGCGCCTATCCAGCCGTTCCGGCGCCGGACCAGCCCCCGGAAATTCTGCCCGGCGACATTCTCGCCGCCTCGTCCGCGGTGCGCCTCATGGTCGGCAGTTGAGCGTCCGGCACGTTTAGGCGTTGCACCGAACCGGCAAAACGGGCAGGTCGTGAAGCAAGGCCGGGTTCAGCCGGCCAGGCCAGAAGACCGACGATATCAGAGAGCGCCCGCCGATTATGTTCTCCAAGATCCTGATCGCCAATCGCGGCGAAATCGCCTGCCGCATCATCAAGACCTGCAGACGCCTGAAGATCAAAACCGTTGCGGTCTATTCCGACGCCGATGCCGATGCGCTGCATGTCGACATGGCCGATGAAGCGGTGCATCTGGGCCCGCCGCCGGCGGCGCAATCCTATCTGCTGGCGGACAAGATCATCCAGGCGGCCAAGGACACCGGAGCGGAGGCGATCCACCCGGGCTTTGGCTTCTTGTCCGAGAAGGCGGACTTTGTGCGCGCGGTGGACGAGGCGGGATTGGTGTTCATCGGCCCGCCGGCTGATGCCATCGCCGCCATGGGCGACAAGATCGAATCCAAGAAGCTGGCCAAGCAGGCCGGCGTCAGCACCGTGCCTGGCCATATCGGCGAAATCGCCGATGCCGCTGAGGCGCAGAAGATTGCCGCGGAGATCGGCTATCCGGTGATGATCAAGGCCTCTGCCGGCGGCGGCGGCAAGGGCATGCGCATCGCCTATTCCGACGCTGAGGTTTCCGACGGCTTCACCTCCGCGCGCAATGAGGCGCGCTCCAGCTTCGGCGACGACCGGGTGTTCATCGAGAAATTCGTCGAACAGCCGCGCCATATCGAAATTCAGGTGCTGGGCGACACGCAGGGCAATGTCATCCATCTGGGCGAGCGCGAATGCTCCATCCAGCGCCGCCATCAGAAGATCATCGAGGAGGCGCCCTCGCCGTTTCTGGATGAGCAGACACGCACGGCGATGGGCGCGCAGGCGGTCGCGCTGTCCAAGGCGGTCGGCTATGTCTCCGCCGGCACCGTGGAGTTCATCGTCGACAAGGACCGCAATTTCTACTTCCTGGAGATGAACACGCGCCTGCAGGTGGAACATCCGGTAACCGAAAAAGTCACCGGATTGGATCTGGTCGAGCAGATGATCCGCATCGCCGCGGGCGAGCCTCTGCCCTTGGACCAGGACGAGGTGTTCCTGAACGGCTGGGCGATCGAAGCGCGGGTTTATGCGGAAGATCCGTTCCGCGGCTTTCTGCCCTCGATCGGGCGGCTGACCCGCTATCGCGCACCGAAGGAAGATGAGCATGTGCGCATCGACACCGGCGTCGATGAGGGCTCTGAAATCACCCTGTTCTACGATCCGATGATCGCCAAGCTGGTCACGTATGGCGAGGATCGCGACGAGGCGATTGAGCAGATGCGCCGCGCGCTGGGGCAATATTATATCCGCGGCATCCAGCACAATATCCCGTTCCTGGCCGCGGTGATGGATCATCCGCGCTTCGTCGAAGGACGGCTGACCACCGGTTTCATCGCCGAGGAGTATCCCGACGGCTTCAACGGTGTGGCCTTGGATCAGGATCAGATGATGCGCCGGCTGGCCGCAGCCGTGTTTATCGCCGCCATCTGCGACAACCGGCTAAACCAGATCGAGGGCCGGGTGCAGTCCGGCCGACCGATCCACCAGCTTGTTTTAACCTTGATGGGCGAGCATGACGGCGAGGCCTATCAACTCGACGCCCAACTGTTTCCCACCGACGCCGGCGCCCGCATCAAGATCGGCGCGCAGCGCTTTGATGTGACCAGCCCCTGGCTGCCGGGCCACCGGGTCTTCACCGGCGAGATTGAAGGCGAACCGGTCACCCTGGAAGCCGACCGCAGCGGCACGATGATCCGCTTGAGCGGGCGTGGTGCGGCCAGCGAGATCCGCGTTCTTCCCCAACACATCGCGCCGTTCATGGCGCATATGCCCGATCGCGGGGCGGAAGACAGTGCCCGGTTTCTGAATTGCCCGATGCCGGGCCTGATGATCTCCGTTGCGGTGAAGGAGGGCGATGCGGTGGAGGCCGGTCAGCCGCTGTGCGTGGTCGAAGCCATGAAGATGGAAAATATCCTGCGGGCCGAGCGCGCCGGCGTGGTTAAGTCGGTGAAGGCGAAACCCGGCGACAGCCTGGCCGTCGATGAAGTGATCATGGAATTCGAAGCGCAGGACTGAGGCAAGGCGATGGCCAAAACCGTGTCGGTCCGCATCACCGGCCGCGTCCAGGGGGTCAGCTTCCGCGCCTGGACCGAGGCCCGGGCGGGCGAGCTGGGCGTCTCCGGCTGGGTGCGCAATCGCTCCGACGGTGCTGTGGAGGCCCTGTTCTGCGGCCCGGAGAATGCGGTCGACCAGCTGCTGGCCGCCTGCCGCACCGGCCCGCCACTGGCCCGGGTCGACGATGTCGCCGCGACACCCTCTGAGGAGACGGCACCGCACGGCTTCCAGGTGCGACCGACGGCCTGATGGGGCCGTTCAACCGCTATCTGGCGGTGGACTGGACCGGGGCGGCGGGCCCCCGGCACCGGGCGATCCAGGTCGCCGCGTTGGACCATGACGGTGCTGCCCCGGTGCTGATCGACTGCCCGGATGGCCGCGCCTGGGGCCGGGTGCAGCTGCTGGACTGGTTGCACCGGGGCGGTGCGGGCGCCGGTGCGGTGATCGCCTTCGACTTTTCCTTTGCCGCGCCCTTTTTTGACCGCGGCGCCTATTTCCCTGGAACCGACTGGCAGGCGCGGACCATGCGCAGCCTGTGGGCGGAGGTGGCGGCGCGCGCGGCGGCCGATCCGCATCTGCAATGCACCAACCTGTTCGCAGACCCTGCCTTTTCCGGCCAGTTCCGCCAGGTGGGCGGCCCGAAATTGCCGGATTATCGGCGCTTCCGAAAGACCGAGCTGGCCTGGAACCGCCCCGGCGTGCCGCGCGCGGAGAGCTTCTTCCACCTGATCGGCGCCACCCAGGTGGGCAAGGGCTCCTTATGTGGCATGCGGTTTCTGCACGCCCTGACGGGCCGACCCGATGTCGCCGTCTGGCCGCTGGACAGCCGGCCGAAGGCGCTGACCATCGTGGAACTGTTCACCCGCATCTGCCTGGTCAATGCCGGCGTCGGGGCGAAGAAGGTCACGGATTGGGACTGCCTGAACGCCGCTCTGGCCGCCCTGAACTGCGGCCCGATGGCGCCGACCGGCCCGCTCACCGACCACGCCGCCGACGCCCTGATCTCCGCCGCCTTCCTCCGCAACGCCACCCAAACCCCGGCCTATTGGTCCCCGTCAGGATTGACCCGCAAGGTGGCGGAGGTCGAAGCCTGGGTGTTCGGCGTGCGATAGCTGTTCACGCCAAATGCTCCAAGAGGCGTTGACGGAATCTGCTGAAAGAAGGGCTGCGCCTCGCCGCTAAGTCCAGATCGAACCGTTTCGCGAGGACGCTCTGATGCAGGATCGGATCATAGGCCCGATCCATCACCTGGCTGATCGAGCCCTTGGCATTTCTGATCGCCTCGGGCGTCGCTGGCGCCGTAACGTCCATCCTAATGCCAACTTCCCCGTGCAAGGACTCAATAGACGCGATGAACCAGCATTCGAATTCGCGCTTGGCCAGGGAGACCAGGATCGGGACGTCTTGTATGAGTTCTTCGGCACGCTGAAGGATTTCCGGCCCAAGTTCGGCTGGACAACCGTCATCACAGTCCAACAAGATAAGCACGAAGCCGTTGTGTTTGCGGGCTCGGTGCGCGGCCAGGGCCAAATGCTTGTGGAACTCCTCACCCCATTTCAAGAATCGATCGGCTCTTACCCGCTGCGGATTGTTAATGACGACGTCGTAAATTCCTTTCGCCTGCGCGACACGATAGATCAGAGCCTGAACCGCGCCGATTTCGCCTTGCCCTTCAACGATCGGAGCACAGAATTTCATTGGCCGCCATCTTTTTCAAAAAGCCTCAGTTGCCGTTCGCGGGCATCAAATGCAGCGGTTTCATCTGCTTGGATTTGGTCTTGTCGCAATAGCTCGCCAGCAGTGAAGAGTTTCTGCCGAAGCATATCCTTGCCCGTCGAGTCTATCGGGCCGATCCGCGTCAAACTATCAACATTATCCACAGATAGGAGCGATTCCGGTTCGATATCTTCGAAGTCAAGAAGGTCCGGACTATGGCTTGTGACCAGTATCTGGCAGAAGCGCGCCCCCTCTCGCAGTGCGCCTAGAAGGACTTTTGCCGCCGCCGGATGCAAGGCGATCTCCGGTTCCTCAATTCCGATCAGGAGCGGCGGATGGGCCCCTTGATGTTTTGAACCGGCTTGAAAGATTGCAATCAGGATCGCCAACGCGCGCAGCGTTCCGTCAGACATGGCCCCGGCCAGGAACCGCCACGGGTTAGCCTGGCCGCGGACTTTCTGACGAAATTCGATCGTTTCCTGCCCCCCCAGCGTTTTCGTCTCGGCCCCCATGATACCAGAGACAATTTCCTTGAGATGACTGTTGACGAGATCGCGCGACGGATCGTCCAGACGCTGCAGAACGCTGGCCGCATTGCTGCCGTCCCTTCGAAGAATTTCGCCGGGATCAGGTTGTTGCATCGAGGCAATTTCCTTCGGATTGAGATTATAAACTTCAATCCGAGAAAGGGCCTCAAAGACTTGGCCAAAAGGCGGCACGCCGGACGCCATCACGAGGTACAGACGATCCGATACGACGGTTGGAGCCGGCGCAAAGGAGGCTTCCAGAAGTTCCCCCTCCTTTACTCGGAAAAAATGATGATCCTTCTCTACACTATGCCGGTCAACAACGCATTCTTCGTCCTGGACAATGAATCCGCCGGCTGGCTTGGCACCGATGCGAAACGAGTAATGCCCGGTATCACCACCAGGCAGATGAAAATCGACTCGGATCGAGAAATGATTGGGATGCCCTCCGGATCGCCGCCTGACCTCGCGGATGGTACCGCGCTCCCGCAGGGCATGGTCGAGATAGGTTTTTAGCGCATCGGAAATAAAGCGCAGGGCATCCAGAAAATTGGATTTCCCCGCACCATTTCTTCCAAGCAAAAAGACAAGTTCATTCAGTTGGACATCGGCAGACGCGATGCTCTTGTAGTTACGGATCCGAACGCGGTGAATGAAGGTAGCGGACATTTGTGTTCCGTGACGTTGCCTCCGCGATCAATCCAGCCCCTTGACGATTTCCTCGACCATCTTCTTGCCGTCGGCGAACAGCATCATGGTGTTTTCGCGGTAGAAGAGTTCGTTGTCGACACCGGCATAGCCGGGCGACAGGGAGCGTTTCACGAACAGCACGGTCTTGGCCTTTTCCACGTCCAGCACCGGCATGCCATAGATCGGGCTTTGCGGGTCGGTCTTGGCCACCGGGTTGGTCACGTCATTGGCGCCGATCACGAAGGCCACGTCGGCGGTCTGGAACTCTGAATTGATGTCTTCCAGCTCGAACACCTCATCATAGGGCACATTGGCCTCGGCCAGCAGCACATTCATATGCCCGGGCATGCGGCCGGCGACCGGGTGGATGGCGTATTTCACGGTGACGCCCTCCTGCTTCAACGCATCGGCCATCTCCCGCACCGAATGCTGCGCCTGCGCCACGGCCATGCCATAGCCGGGCACGATGATGACCTTGCCGGCATTCTTCAGGATGAAGGCGGCATCATCGGCAGAGCCCTGCTTGACCGGGCGGTCGGAGCGCTGGGCCGTGGCAGCGCCTGCCTCATCGCCGCCGAAGCCGCCGGCGATGACGGAGATGAAGGAGCGATTCATGCCCTTACACATGATGTAGGACAGGATCGCGCCGGACGAGCCGACCAGCGCGCCGGTCACGATCAGCGCGGTGTTCTGCAAGGTAAAGCCGATGCCCGCGGCGGCCCAGCCGGAATAGCTGTTGAGCATGGAGACCACCACCGGCATGTCCGCCCCGCCGATCGGGATGATCAGCAGCACGCCGATCGCGAAGCTGAGCGCCACCAACCACCAGAACACGGAAAAGCCCAGCAATTCCGTGCCCTCCCCCCCGGCGAACAAGGCGATCAAGAACAGGATCGCGCCGCCCACCGCCAGATTGATGGTGTGCCGGTTGGACAACAGGATCGGCGCCCCAGACATGCGCCCGGACAGCTTGGCAAAGGCGATGACCGAGCCGGAGAAGGTGATCGCCCCGATTGCCGCGCCCAGGGACATTTCGATCTTGCTGGCCAGTTGAATGCCGCCTTCGGGATCGGCGATGGCGAAGGCCCCGGGGTTCAGGAACGCCGCGGCCGCCACCAGAACCGCGGCCAGACCGACCAGGGAGTGAAACGCCGCGACCAGCTCCGGCATCGCGGTCATCGGAACGCGTTGCGCGATCACCCAGCCGATCCCGCCGCCGATCCCCAGCGCGATCACGATCTCCACCAAGGAGGCGCCGCCGGTCAGCAGCAGGGTGATGATGATCGCCACAGCCATGCCGATCATGCCGAACTGATTGCCCTGGCGACTGGTCTCTGGGCTGGACAGGCCGCGCAGGGTCAGAATGAACAGGACGCCCGCGGCCAGATAAGCCAGGGCTGTGATATCTTTTTCCGTCATGCCGCCCCCCTATTTCTGCTTTTTCTTGTACATGCCCAGCATGCGTTCGGTGACCGCGAAGCCGCCGACAATATTCACCGCCGCCAGCGCCACAGCGATCAGGCCAAGGATCTTGGCAGCCCCAGAACCGGCGCCACCGGCGGCCAGCAGCGCGCCGACGATGATCACCGAAGACACCGCGTTGGTCACGCTCATCAAGGGCGTGTGCAGCGCCGGCGTCACCGACCAGACGACATAATAGCCGACGAAAATCGCCAGCACGAAAATGCTCAGCTGCTGGATCAGCGGGCTGGCGGCACCTTCGGCCGCCGCGAACAGAAGGGTCATGACAGGCGGGTCCTCATCGTGGTCGCAATGGGCATGTCGGTGGCGCGGCGGGATCGCCCCCGCACCGGCGGGAAAATCGGCGGCTGTTACGCCGCCTGCTTCAGCTTCTCATGAACAACGGCGCCGTCCTTCACCACCAGAACGCCCTTGATGATCTCGTCGTCCCAGTCGATCTTGACCGCTCCGGTGTCCTTGTCGGCGATCAGGCCGAGGAAATTCAGCAGATTCTTGGCATAGAGCGCGGACGCGTCGGTGGCCAGGCGCGACGGCATATTGCGGTGGCCGACAATCTTGACGCCCTTATGATCGACCACCTTGCCGGGTTTGGACAACGCGCAATTGCCGCCCTGCTCCACCGCCAGATCGACGATCACCGAGCCGGGCTTCATGCTTTCCACCATCGCCTTGTCGATCAGCTTGGGCGCCGGACGGCCGGGGATCAGCGCGGTGGTGATGACGATATCCTGCTTGGCGATGTGGCCGGCGACCAGCTCGGCCTGCTTGTTCTTGTACTCGTTGGACATTTCCTTGGCATAGCCGCCTTCGGTCTCGGCCTGCTTGGCCTCCTCATCCTCGACCATGACGAATTTGGCGCCGAGGCTTTCCACCTGTTCCTTGGCCGCCAGACGCACATCGGTGGCCGAGACCACCGCGCCCAATCGCCGCGCCGTGGCGATGGCCTGTAGCCCCGCCACGCCAGCCCCCATGACGAACACGCGCGCCGGTGCCACGGTGCCCGCGGCGGTCATCATCATCGGCATGGCGCGGGCAAATTGCTCGGTGGCGTCCAAGACGGCCTTGTACCCGGCCAGATTGGATTGCGAGGACAGCACATCCATCGCCTGCGCCCGGGTGATGCGGGGCATGAATTCCATGGCAAAGGCGATCAGCCCGTGCTGGGCATAGCCAGCCAGCTTTTCGCCATTGTTGAACGGGTTCAACATGGCGATCAGCAACGAGCCTTGCTTGGCGCCTTCCAATTGCGCCGGGTCGGGCGCCTGCACCGCCAAAATGGCATCGCACTCGCTTAACGCCACCGATTTGGCAAGCTCCGCCCCGGCCTCCTGATAGGCGGCATCGGGATAGGCCGCAGGGGTGCCCGCACCTTCTTGCACCACCAGTTGGTGGCCTGCTGCGGTCAGCTTCTTCACGGTTTCCGGCGTGGCGGCCACACGGCGTTCCCCGTCGGCCTGCTCCTTCAGAACGGCAATGCGCATCGATACGGTTCCCTTGTTTGCGCCAGACCATGCCGCGACTGATCCATGCGTGCAAGTCCCGGCGCGTCACTTGCAATTGGCCCCCGGCCATGGTGTTGTTTCGCGTCATTGGTCTGAGCTGGGGAGTGAAGGATGCGGGGGATCATTGCCTTGGCCGGGCTGTTGGCGACACCGGCGGTCTGGGGTCTTGACCTGCCTGACGGCAATCGCTGGTTCATTGCCGGAAATGCTGGTATCAGCCTGCAGCGCGATCAAGACGGCAGCTTGCTCACCGTGACCAGCCCGCTCAGCATTGGCGCCCTCACGGCGACAGCGGATAGCGCCTCGATCAGCCTGGACTTCGAGACAGGATTGGCACTGGGCGTGCGCGCCGGCTATGCCTTCGAACCGTTCGACTCTCCGGCCGGGCCGATCCAAATCCGCGTCGCATTGGACCATCTATACCGGGAGAATGATGCAGCCAGCGCTGAGCCGGCATTGGCCACACTGCTGGCCGACGGACAAAGTCAGGTGGTGTTCCCGCAGGTGATGGTGGAAGGCGATCAATCCTCCAACGCATTCCACGCCACCGGCCTGATTGAATTTCATGGGCTGGACCGCTTCGTCCCCTATTTTGGCGTCGGTGCGGGCATTGCCGGTGTGGAGTCGGACCTGGTGCTGGTGGCCAGCAACGCGGACGGGGAGGAAATCCGCCAGTCTTATGGCGGGTCGGTCGATGCGGAATTCAGCTATCAGATCCTCGGCGGGGTCAAATACCGGGTGACTGATCGCTTCGATGTGCTGGTGGAGGGCCGCTTCATCGAAACCAACGAACCGGATTTCGATCTGGAGCAACCAGGCGGCGCCCCCGTCGCGTTTGACGCGGATTTCAGCCACTTTCACGTCACCGCCGGGGTTCAGTTCAGCTTTTAGGGCCGTATCCGACCGCCTGGTATCGTACAAAAAGTCCAACCGGTCGGGGGGTGCTTCAGCGCCGGCTGCGTTGTGCGCGGCGGCGCAACGCCTGCTGCCCGGCATGCACCGCGCGGTCAAAGGCAGGGCCATTGGCGCGGGCACCGGTGATCAGCCCGTCAACCCGGCCGATCTGGGCGTCGAAATAATACAGTGATGGCGCGTGGAACAGCATCATGAACAGACGCCCACCGGCAAAGGCGCCGACCGCGCGCCCCTGGCGCGCCACTTCGTCACTACCGATGAAGCGAAAATCGATCTGAAAGCCATCAAGACCCAGAAAGGGCCGCGGACCCAACGCGGTGAGGTGAAAAATATGCGCGCCCTGGCGCAGCCGCAAAGACGATTCGATCATGTCGGCCACCTCGTGCGGCAGCATCGGATATCGAATCCGCGGATAATAGCCGCGGTCGCTGGCGGGATTGGCAAACAAGGTTTGGCCCGGCTTCAGACCGCCCCAGATGCCCAACCAGTCCAGATACCGGCCTTCGCGCGTCCACACCTCGCCGCGGCTACGGTGCGCGCCGGCTTGCGCCAGTCGGTTCCAGCCGCTGGCGGGCTGCAATCGGATGGTTTTGTCGGCGGCGACCGGGTGGACGCCTGCTCCTACGGCCCGATGGCGTTCTACACACCCGGCCAGTAGCATCACGGCAAGCACGCAGAGCAGCGGGCGGGTCATGGCTCGGCCTTAAGATAGTGCCGCAGCATGGCCGCATCCGATGCCTCAGGCCTGGCCGTCAGATAGCGTGCCAAATAGGCGCGCGCAGCCGCGATCCTGCCCTGCTTCAGCAGAACCAGGCCGATGCCACGATCAATCTCCGGTGCCTGTGCGCCCAAGGCGCGGGCCTGCCGAAACAGCTTAAGCGCACGCGCGCGGTCCTTCTGCCAGCCTCGCCGCCGATACATCTCAGCCTCCAGATAGGTGAGGTCGGCAGGCCAGGAGATCTGGCCGCGCAGGTCTTCGATCAGCCAGTGCGTTGCATCGAAATTGTTGAGCGTCAGTTGGTCCTCCAGAAACGCGACCCGCCAGGGGTCCAGCGCTGCGTCGAAGCGGGCAACAGCGCGCTTTCCGCCCTCGACGCGCAGGTCAAGCGCCCGCCGCGCCAGCGTCCGCCGGCGCTCTCGCGTGGTCGGGTGGGTTCGATAAAAGGCGTTGCGGCGTTCGCTTCTGGCCAGCTTTCGCCCGCCTTCGGCGGCAATTTGCGCCCACACCTCAGAGGCCGCGACAGGATCATAGCCGGCCGCGGCCATCAGGCGGGTGCCGATTTCATCCGATTCGCGCTCGTGATGGCGGCTATAGGGATAATTCATCTCGGCCAGAAAGCGGGCGACATCGCCCAGTCCGCCCACGGCCAAGAAGTTCGCAGCGCCAAGGGTGATCTTGTGCATTCGCCGCTGATGCAGGCTGTGGGCGCGCGTATAGTGGCCGAGTTCATGACCCATGACCGCCGCCAACTGCGCCTCGTCGCGGACCCGCAAGAGCAGGCCGGTATAAATGTGCATCTGCCCATTGGCGCCCATGGCCGCGTTAAAGAAGGGCGCCCGCAAGACATAGATGCGAATTTCGGCGCAATAGTCCGGCGCCAGGCGGCAAAGAATATCCTTCAGATAAGCCTGCAAAGCGGGATCGTGTAGCACGAAATGCGACTGCGCCACCTGCTGCTCCAGCCGGTCCATGATCATCCATAGCCCGCGTTCGGCCTCGCCCTGGGGCTCATACCCCGGCGGCACGCGCACCGGCAGGTCCGCATCGAGCGCCGGGCCCGCCGCCCCAAGCGCCAGCCAGGCCAGCGCCGCAGCCATTGCCCTAAAGCGCCGCATCACTCACCGCAGCGGCGGGCAGATCCTTCAATAAGGCCTGGACCAATTTTCCTGCGTTTTCGGGTCGGCGGAGATCCAGCGTGTAGGACAGCAAGAGCGCGCCCCAGACAATATCGCCGGTGCGCGTATCGATCAGCGAGGCATGGGCATAGGTCGACCCGCCCAGCAGCGGATAGCCGATCACCAGATTGGCAGCGACTTGCAAGGCGATATGGGCACTGCTCGCATAGGTGTCGCGTAGGACCAGGAAAAAGGCGTAATCAGCCCCGGCGGCCGCGCCGATGAGCCGAGCAGGCGGGCCGAGGGTCCAGCGTAATTGGCCGCGTTTGCTTGGCAGATCCGGGCCGATCAGCTTGTGCTCAAGGATCGAGCGGCTGACGGCACGGTTCAGGGTCAACAGCTCGGTCAAGGCCCGTCGCTTGTCCGGGGCCAGGGCCTCCAGGTCGAACAGCGACCACTGCTCCCCGGCCAGGCGTGCGGTCAGCGCCTGGGTGATCGCTGCGGTCGCCTGTTGGGTCCACCCCACACGCGGCTCAACCAGGCCGCTGGCGGTCAGCAGGCCCAACTGCACGCCCGGCGGCATGATGGCGATGCGCACGGGCTGCCCGGCCACCGGGCGCAAGCTCCCGATCGACCGTAAACTGTCGGTTGCCGTGCAACCAGACAAGGACAGGAATAACAATGCGAGCACAAGACGCCCCACCCGCCGAGCCCCCGCTTTCGGTGTGCGAACTTCTCGCTTATACTCGCAAAGGATCGGAGGTTTGGCAAGCCGCTTAGGGCGACGGGGCCAATCTCCTCCGATCGCCCGCTTGCACCGGTCGCGATTCGGAGCCCTGCGTGCCCCCGCCGTAAACGAGGCCGAGGCGTGTTGCCATTGCGACCGGCATTGCCCTTGCTGATTGCCGCCTGAGCGGGCCTGTCTTTGCCACCCCGTGCCCGGGGTCAGTGTGCCGCGAACAGCGTGGCGAAGCGTCGACGCTCGCGGGTCTTCCAGTGGCCGCGATGATAGGCGTCAGATGCCAAGAGCGGCACCACCGAGCCGGCTTCGGCAAACACCATCTGCTCAAAGACCGTATCGACCTTGCCCCAGCTGCAGGCCTCTTTCAGGGTCGAGGAGGAACAGGCGCCATCGCGCACATCGGCCACGGTGATTTGCACGGCATATTTGTGCATTTCCACCTCTTCGCCCAGGATTTCCGCGCACACCACGGTGTCCTGCACGAAATTCTTCGGCACGCCGCCGCCGACCATCAGCAGGCCGGAGGCGCCGGCCTTGATCTTGATCTCCGTCAGTTCGCGGAAATCGGCGATGCTGTCGATGGTGATCCCGGGCGTGCCCGCCTTCATCCGCTCCACCTGGTGCTTGACCAGGCCGAAGCCTGCGGAGCTGTCTGTGAAGGCCGGGCAGAAGATCGGCACATCCTGGTCATAAGCGACCTCAATCAGGCTGTTCTTCTTCTTGGCGTTGGTCTTCAGCCAGCGGCCCATCTCTCGGATGAAGGCGCGCGAAGAATAGGCGCCGGGGGTCAGGCTGTCCGCGATCTCCTTGATGATATGGTCGCAGGCCTGCAGCTCTTCCTCATCGATATAGGTGTCGTAGATGCGGTCAATATAGAGATCGCGCATCTCCTTATCATCGACATGGGGGTTGCCCTGATAATGCTTGAAACCAAGCGCTTCGAAGAAGTCCATGTCGACGATGGAGGCGCCGGTGGCGACGATGGCGTCGACCATGCCGTTGGCGACCAGATCGCGATAGACATGCATGCACCCGCCCGCCGAGGTCGAGCCGGCCAGCGTCAGGAACACGGCACACTCCGGTTCCGCCAGCATCTTGTTATAGATGTCGGTGGCGCGCGCCAGATCGCGGCTGGTGAAGCTCATCTTGCCCATCGCCTCGACCAGTGGCCGGGCGTCGAACTGCGTGATGTCAATATGCTCCACCGGGGTGGACAAAAGCTCCGCTTTGCGGTTGCTGGTCATCGAAAATCCTTTCATTCCGCGGCGATGGACAAGCTGGGGCGCGCCGCCGCCGGGTCAATGGCAACCAACTCCTCTGCCCCGAAGCCGTTGAACTGGGTGCGCATGGCCAAGCCATAGGCGCCCAGATGGCCGATCTCGATCCAGTCGCCCTCGGCCATGTCCTGCGGCAGATGGAACGGGCCGTCCATGCTGTCCAAGCTGTCACAGGTGGGACCGTAGAAGCTGAACGGCTGCAGGGTCTGGCTACCGCCATAGCCGACCCGGCGCACCGGAAAGGGCCAGCGCACCAGCCGGCCGGCATCGAACAAGGCGCCGTAGGTGCCGTCATTCAGATACAGCCGGTCGCCCTTGCGCAGTTCCACTTTCACCAGCATCGACCCAGACTCGGCAACCAGGGCGCGTCCCGGTTCGCTGAACAGCGCCACCCCGGTCAAGCCATGAGCCGCAACCGCGTCGGCAATCGCTGCGCCATACTCGGCCATGGGCGGTGGCGTCATGCCAGGATAGGACACGGGAAAGCCGCCGCCGACATCGAGCACATCGAGACCCACACCGGCGGCCGCCGTCACCCGGGCGGCCAGGGCGATCGCCTCCTTATAGGCGTCCGGGCGCAGGCATTGGCTGCCAACATGAAAGGTCAGCCCCACGCGCGCGCCCAGATCCGCTGCCCGGCGCATCAGGCCTGCGGCCTCCTCCGGCGTCGCCCCGAACTTGTCGGTCAGGGCGAAGGCGGCGTCCTGACCCGCCACGGTCAAGCGGATCATCAGGGTCAGCCCGGACACGCTGCCCACCTCCTGGTTGATCTTGACGAGCTCATCGCCACTGTCCAAGGCGAAGGTATCGATGCCAACGGCCAGCGCGTGACGGATCGCCGATCGGCTCTTCACCGGATGCATGAACGCCATCGGCGCGCCGGGCACCACCGACTGGACCGCGTCGATTTCAGCGATCGAGGCAACATCGAATCGCCGGCAGCCCGCCTCATGCAACGCGCGCAACACACTCCGATGCGGGTTGCACTTGACCGCATACATCATCTCGCCAGGCACGGCGTGCGCGAATGTCGCCACGGCCGTGTCGAGTGCATGGGGGTAGAAGACCGGGATCGGCCGGTCGCGATCGAGACAGGCACATGCCGCTTCCACGGAGGAAAAGGCGCGGATGTCCGGCGGTTCGGGCGCACGCAGCACCGCCACAGACGCAAAAGAGGCAGCCATAGCAAACAGACCTTGGGCAGACAGGGCCTCGCCGTCCCGCCTTGTGCGGGCGCCGAACGCCACGAAAACATGTCGGATTTTGTTCAGGAAACGTGCCGGCGCGCTTCAATCCCACGCGGACGGCCAGCCACCGGCTGCAGGCATCAGCAGCCGGTGGTCAGACTTTCCATATGCAGAATGGACGTCCGCCACCGCCAGAAATCACGGTCCCGGCCCAAGGTCATTAAGAATCGGTTGGACCAACCGCCGACGCTGCGCACTTCTCTCAGTGTCACCGAAGCCATGGGGGCCTCTCCCATCATCAATCAGACGCCGGCCCGTCTGTTGCTCGTGATGTGCCGGTCCAATCAACAATTGAAGACGCGCCCGTCGCCCTTCGGGCGCAGTGCGACGCGAACCCCGCATGTGTCTGAAACCGCGCTCGGTTTCAAGACATGGATGCCACACGGGAAATCACATTTTCTGGCAGTCCGGTTGGCGTGGCCCTGCGGCTTGCCCCGATCGGCGGTTCCGGCGCACAGTGTGGCCAGATCCCGCCAATTTGGAGCCGCTTCATGCGCTGTTTGCTGATGACCCTTGCTCTTGCCCTTTCCTTACCCGCCTGGGGCCAGTCGCGCCCGGATTATGCGCTTGTCATCCACGGCGGAGCGGGCACGATCACCCGCGCCAATTTGAGCGATGAGGCCGAGGCCGCCTATCGTGGCGCCTTGCGCGCGGCCTTGTCGGCGGGCGAGCAGGTGCTGGCCGACGGCGGCAGTGCCTTGGACGCGATCAGCGCGGCGATCGTGCTGATGGAGGACAATCCCTTGTTCAATGCCGGCAAGGGCGCGGTCTACACCGCCGAGGGCCGGAACGAGCTGGACGCCTCGATCATGGACGGGCGCACCCTTGCTGCCGGCGCGGTCGCCGGGGTCACCCGCATCCGCAATCCGATTACGCTGGCGCGGGCCGTGATGACCGCCTCACCGCATGTCATGATGGCCGGGGCCGGGGCGGAACAATTCGCCGTGGAACAAGGCATGGATCTGGTCTCGCCGCTGTATTTCCATACCCACCGCCGGTTCGACCAGATCCTGTCGCTGCATCGCGAGAAGAAGGGCGCGGTGCTGTTGGACCATGATGCCGACCACAAATTCGGCACGGTCGGCGCCGTGGCGCTGGATCGCGCCGGCAATCTCGCCGCCGGCACCTCCACCGGCGGCACCACCAACAAACGGTACGGCCGCATCGGCGATTCTCCGATCATCGGGGCGGGAACCTATGCGGACAATGCGTCTTGCGCGGTCTCGGCCACTGGCCATGGCGAATATTTCATCCGTGCCACGGTTGCGCGGGATATCTGCGCGCTGATGGAGTATGGCGGGCTTGACCTGACGGCGGCCGCGCAGCGCATCGTCCTGGACAAGCTGGTCAAGATGGGCGGCGATGGTGGCGTCATCGCCGTGGACGCGGCCGGAAATGTGGCGCTGCCCTTCAACACCGAGGGCATGTATCGCGGCTATGTGCGCGCCGGCGAGGACGCGGTGATCGGCATCTACAAGGAGTAAGGGCCGCTTTCATGGCCCAGTCCCATTCGCCGCAAATCGAGCGGCTGATCCAGCAGCTGGCGCGCCTGCCGGGCCTGGGCCCGCGCTCGGCCCGGCGCGCGGTCCTGCACCTGATCAAGAATCGCGACCAGGTGATGATCCCGCTGGCCGAGGCGCTGGCCCAGGTGCGCGACACGATCACCCGCTGTTCGATCTGCGGCAATGCCGATACCCAGGACCCCTGCCGCATCTGCACCGATCCACGGCGCAACGACGCTCAGCTGTGTGTCGTGGCTGATATCGCCGATGTGTGGGCCCTGGACCGATCCGACATTTTCGCCGGCCGCTATCATATTCTGGGCGGAACCTTGAATGCGCTGGACGGCATCGGGCCGGAGGATCTGAGCATCGATGCGCTGGTGGCCCGGGTCCGCGGCAGCGCCGTGGAAGAGGTCATCCTGGCCTTGGATGCCACGGTCGACGGCCAGACCACGGCACATTATGTCACCGATCGGCTGGCACCGCTTGGAGTCACGGTCACCGCCTTGGCGCATGGCCTGCCGGTCGGCGGCGAACTGGACTATCTCGACGATGGCACGCTTGCCGCGGCCTTGAAGGACCGCCGGCCGTCTTGACCGATCAATCCGGCTCCAGCCCGGATTGGCGCAACACGTCTCCGGCGAGGTAAAGCGATCCGGCAATCAGAACCACCGGCTCCACATCGCTTGGGCAATCTTGCATGATCCGGTCCAGCGCTGAGCCGGGCGAGCCCATCGGCTGGGCGGTCAGACCCACGGAGGAGGCGATCAGCGCCAGCTCGCCGGGACTATGACCGGCCTCGGTGTCCGGCACCGGCACGGTATAGCAACGCTCCGCCAGGCCCACGAACGGTCGCAAGAAGCCCACCGCATCTTTGTTGTTCTGCATCGCGATGATCAGAAACAGCCGTTGGCGGCCCGGATCCAGGCTGCGAAAATGCGCCTTAAGCACCTGCGCTGCGCCGGGATTATGGCCGCCGTCCAGCCAGAGCGCGCCGCGGCCGTTCAGGCGCTGGGTCAGCGGGCCGCGATCAATCGCATGCAGCCGGGCCGGCCACCGGCCCCAGCCCAGGCCCGCCTTGATCGCCGACAATGGGATGGTCACCGCTTCCTGCCGGCGCATCAGGGCAACCGCGATGCCGGCATTGATGATCTGATGCGCCCCGGCCAAGCTGGGCATTGGCAATTCCAGCTGTTCGCAGCTGTCGCGGTAGATCAGCCGGGCCTCAGCGCCGCGGCCGCGTTGGCCTGCCGTCCAGTCCTGGCCGAACACGGAAATCGGTGCGCGTTTCTCCCGAGCGATGCGACGGATCATTGCCTCGGCGGCAGGCAATTGCGGACCGATCACTCCCGCGGCGCCCTGCTTCAAAATACCGGCCTTTTCCGCGGCAATGCCGGCAACATTATCGCCCAAGAAATCGGCGTGATCGAGCGATACGGGCGTGATCGCGCAGGCCTCCGGGCGTTCCAGCACATTGGTGGCGTCAAAGCGCCCGCCCAACCCCACTTCCAAAAGCGTCAGATCGGCCGGGACGCGGGAGAAGATCAGCATCGCCATGGCCGTTGTCACCTCGAAAAAGGTGATCGGCTCGCCGGCATTGATGTCCTCAACCTCCAGGATCAGATCCGACAGGGTTTGATCGTCAATCAGGCTTCCGGCTAGCCGGATGCGCTCATTGAAGCGCACCAGATGCGGCGAGGTATAGGCATGCACCCGCAGCCCCGCAGCCTCCGCGATCGCCCGGGTGAAGGCGATCGTCGACCCCTTGCCATTGGTGCCTGCGACATGCAGGACCGGCGGCAGTTTGCGTTCCGGATGGTCCATGCGCGCCAGCAGACGCTCAATCCGGCCGAGCGACAGATCGATGCGCTTGGGGTGCAGCGCCCGCAGGCGCGCCAGGGCATCGGTCACTGCAAGGCCGCCGGGCGAGTCCATAGCGCCTATTCCGCAGCCGCCTTCGTCTCTTGCTGACGCTGTGCCCGGCCGTTGCGGGTCAGCAGTGCCACCAGACGGACCAACGTGGCGCGCAGATCGCGCCGGGCCACCACCTTGTCGAGCATGCCATGCTCCAACAGATACTCCGCGCGCTGAAAGCCTTGCGGCAGCTTCTCTCGGATCGTCTGCTCGATCACGCGCGGGCCCGCAAAGCCGATCAAGGCGCCCGGCTCGGCGATATTGACGTCGCCGAGCATGGCGTAAGAAGCGGTGACACCGCCGGTGGTCGGATCGGTCAGCACCACCAGGTAAGGCAAACCAGCATCGCGCAGACGTTCCACCATCACCGTGGTGCGCGGCATCTGCATCAAGGACAAAATGCCCTCCTGCATGCGCGCGCCGCCGGCCGCGGCGAACACGATCAGCGGCGCCTGGCGTTCAAGGGCGGTCTGCGCGGCGGTGATGAACGCCTCGCCCACCGCCAGGCCCATCGACCCGCCCATGAAGAAGAAATTCTGCACCAGCATGACCACCGCAACACCGCCCAACTGGCCGGTGGCCGCCTGCATCGCATCGGCATCGCCGCACTTTTGCCGGGCATCCTTCAACCGCTCGCCATAGCGCTTGGTATCGCGAAACTTCAGGGGATCTTCCGGCACCTTGGGCAGGTCCAGCAGGCTGTAGGCGCCATTGTCGAACAGAGCGTCGAAGCGTTCCTTTGGGGCCAGCCGGCCATGGTGGCCGCAATTGCCGCACACCTTCAAGGCGGCGTCATAATCCTTCATGAAGATCAGCTGGCCGCAGCTGTCGCATTTGTGCCAAAGATTGTCCGGCGTGTCCTTGGCCGTGAGCGCCCTGAGCTTGGGCTTCACATAGTCAGTCAGCCAGTTCATCCCACCCGCTCCTTCTGCGGTCTGGCGCGCGACAGACCGCCTGCCAGTGATCCTACAAATGCCAGGCTCTTGTCCACCAAATCCGCATCATTCAGCGCCTGCTTGATCACCGACACTATGGCCGATCCGACGACCACCGCATCGGCATGGGCGCCCAGGGCTGCTGCCTGCTGCGGTGTCTTCACTCCGAAGCCGACCGCCAGGGGCAGATCGGTGTGGGCGCGGATGGCCGCCAAGGCCCCGGCGACATCGCCGACATCGGCCTGCTTGCCGCCGGTCACCCCGGTGACCGCAACATAATAAAGAAAGCCCGAGGCACCCTGCAGCACCCTGGGCAACCGCTTGGCGTCCGTCGTCGGCGTGGCCAGGCGGATGATCGCCAGGCCATGTGGCTCTGCTGCCGCGCGCAAGGGTGCATCCTCCTCCGGCGGCAGATCGACGATGATCAGACCGTCCACCCCGGCACCGGCCGAATCGCTGCAAAAGCGCTGCACGCCATAGGCCAACACCGGATTGACATAGCCCATCAGGATGATCGGCGTGGCCTGATCGCTGCTGCGGAACGTCCGCACCATGTCCAGCGTCTGAGCCATCGAGGCGCCGGCCTTCAGCGCCCGCAGACCGGCTTCCTGGATCGCCGGGCCGTCGGCCATGGGGTCGGTAAACGGCATGCCCAATTCGATGATGTCCGCACCTGCCGCGGGCAGACCGTTCAAGATCGCCTGCGACCGCGCCCGGTCCGGATCGCCCGCGGTGATAAAGCTGACCAGGCCGGCGCGGCCCTCTGCCTTGAGCTGCGCAAACCGGTCGGCGATGCGGCTCATAACGCCACTCCCAAGGCCTCAGCGACGGTGAAGATGTCCTTGTCTCCCCGGCCGCACAGATTGACGATCATCAGATGATCCTTCGGCTGCTCCGGCGCGAAGGCCATGACATGGGCGAGCGCGTGGGCAGGCTCCAGCGCCGGCAGGATGCCCTCCAGCCGGGCCAGCAGCTTGAACGCCTCCAGCGCCTCTTGATCGGTCGCCGAGACATAGGTGACGCGCCCCTGATCGCGCAGCCAGGCATGCTCCGGGCCGATGCCGGGATAATCCAGGCCCGCGGAAATCGAATGCGCCTCGCAGATCTGGCCATCCTCGGTCTGCAGCAGATAGGTCTTGTTTCCGTGCAGGACACCGGGTGTGCCCCCGGCCAGGCTGGCGGCGTGTTGGTCGGTGTCAAGGCCCAGGCCGGCGGCTTCCACCGCGCGGCACGCCACTGCGGGCTCGTCCAAAAAGGCGTGGAACAGGCCGAGCGCATTGGACCCCCCGCCGATGCAGGCAACCAGACTGTCCGGCAGGCGGCCCTCGCGCTGCTCGATCTGCGCCCGCGCCTCCCGCCCGATCACGGCCTGAAACTCTCGCACCATGGCCGGATAGGGGTGCGGACCAGCGACGGTTCCGATGACGTAGAAGGTGTCCTCCACCCGGGCGACCCAGTCACGCAGGGCCTCATTCATGGCGTCCTTCAAGGTGCCGGCCCCGGAGCGCACCGGCACCACCTCTGCGCCGAGAAGCTTCATGCGGAACACGTTGGGCTTCTGCCGCTCCATATCCTTGGCACCCATGAACACGGTGCAGGGCAGGCCGAAGCGAGCGGCCACGGTGGCGGTCGCCACGCCGTGCTGGCCGGCGCCGGTTTCCGCAATGATGCGTGTCTTGCCCATGCGCCGGGCCAGCAGCACCTGCCCCACGGCGTGGTTGATCTTGTGCGCGCCGGTATGGTTCAGCTCATCGCGCTTCAGGTAGATCTTCGCACCTCCCAGATGCTCGGTCAGCCGCGGGGCAAAATAAAGCGGGCTGGGCCGGCCGACATAATGGGTCAGCAAATCATCCAGTTCGGCCTGGAAGGCCGGGTCCTGTCGCGCGTCAGCCCAGGCCTGCTCGACCTGAAGGATCAGCGGCATCAGTGTCTCGGCGACATAGCGGCCGCCGAAGGCGCCGAAATGTCCGGCCTCATCCGGGCCTTGGGTGAAACTATTGGCAAGCGCTGGGCTATCGGGCACCGGGGGCATCCTTTTGTGACAAGCGGCGGGCTTCCCTCAAGAAGGCCGCGACCTTGGCGGCCGATTTCACGCCAGGCTGCGTCTCCACGCCGGACGAGACATCGACCGAACACGCGCCGGACTGTGCCAGCGCCGCAGCCAGGCTCGCGCCTGTCAGGCCGCCGGAGAGCAGCCACGGCCGCGCGATTGAGCGGCCGCGCATCAGCGCCCAGTCGAACGCCGCGCCGTTGCCGCCGGGCAGGCGCGCATCCGGGCGCGGCCGAGCGTCGAACAGAAGCGCGTCGACATGAGGGACATAGAGGCTTGCCCGCTCCACGTCCACCGCTTCGGCGACCGGCAGCGCTTTCCACACGGCCCGACCGGTGCGAGCGCGCAGCTCTGCGGCCCGGGACGGGCTTTCCTTGCCGTGCAGTTGCAGACAATCCACATGAGGTGCCACCGCATCGATCAGCGCGTCATCGGCATCGACCAGAACGGCGACCCGACTGCCCTCCGGTGCCTGACGCGCCAAACCCGCCAGATGGTGCGGCGAAACCGTGCGCGGCGACGGCGGATAGGTGACAAAGCCGACCCAGCGCGCGCCGTGGGCCACCGCATGCGCCACCGTCTGCGGCGTGCTCAGCCCGCAAATCTTCACCGCCACCATCAGACCAGCTCCGCCCGGATCGCCTGGGCCGCGGCGGCGGGATCGCCGGCCTGGGTAATCGGGCGGCCGATCACCAGCAGGTCGGCGCCGGCCGCGGCGGCCTGGCCCGGGGTCATGACCCGCTTTTGATCCCCGGCCGGCGTGCCCGACGGGCGGATGCCGGGCACGGCCAGAACCGAGGCGGGCCCCACTGTCCGGCGCAGCAGGGCCACCTCCGCCGGCGAGCAAACCAGGCCGTGCAGCCCGTGCGCGACGCCCAGCTCGGCCAGCCGCCGGACCTGGTCTGCCGGTGTCGCCGTCACGCCGATGTCTGCCAAGTCCGCGTCATCCAGGCTGGTCAAGACGGTGACGCCCAGAAGCTTGATCTGGGTGCCCGCGACCGCGTCCACGGCGGCCTGCACCATGGCCGGACCGCCGGCACAATGCACCGTCACGAAGGCCGGCTGCAGCGGCCGCACCGCGCGCAACGCCCCTGCCACCGTGTTGGGAATGTCATGCAGCTTCAGGTCCAGAAACAGCGGCAAACCCAAGCCCGCAACCGCGGCCACGCCCGCCGGCCCCTCGGCACAGAAATATTCCAGGCCCAGTTTCAGACCATCCACCGCGCCGATCAATGCGCGGGCCTGGGACACGGCCGACGCCCGCGCCGGAACATCCAGCGCGCAGAAGATCAAGGGACCTGCCATGGCCTATGCCCGCTGGGCGCGCTCGATTGCCAGCAGCCGTTCTTCCGCCGGCGGCGTGGACTGCTCTTCCAGTTCCGCCACGCGCGCCTCCAGCTGTGCGACGCGCTTGCGTGCGCGCCGCAGTGCCAGGCTGCGCTTCAGCCGGTCCGCCCCCGTAACAAACACGGATAGCAGAACGCCTACAAACATGCCGGCAAACAAGATCCAATAGATTTGAACGGACAAACCCTGTTCAAACGGCCACAGGCCGATCACCACCCAACCGGTGTTGGAGGCGGTGAACACCATCAGCAGGACAGCCAAAGTCAGGGCAGCCAGGAGGCGGATCAAGCGGCCCATCAGCGTGTCTCCTCCTCAGCGGTCTTGGCGTTGTTCAACCGCTCGCGCAATTCCTTGCCGGTTTTGAAATAGGGCACAAACTTCTCCGACACAGCCACAGCATCGCCAGTGCGCGGATTGCGCCCGGTGCGTGCGGGCCGGTGGCGCACCGAGAAGGCGCCGAAGCCGCGCAGTTCCACCCGGTCCCCGCGCGCCAGCGTTTCGGTGATCTCATCGAAAATCGTGCCGACGATCAGCTCAACATCGCGGTGCAACAGATGCGGATTATCCCGCGCCAATTTGTCGATCAGCTGGCTCTTGATCATCGCGCGGCGTCCCGGCGGCAAAGGTGCTAAGTCGGTGTAACCCTGCCAAGCCCTCGCCCCGGCGTCAAGCGCGGCGGCTCAGCCAAGTCCCGGTTTTGCAATGGAAATCGACCGAACACTGGTTCTGCCCGCAGCGCGGTTTCAGAACCCGCCAAATCGACGAAGCCCGGCAGACGATTCAGACCCGACGCAGCGCTCACATCTGCAATCCTGCAGCAAGCTTTCGGAATGGTTTGACCTTGCCGGAGCGGGAAAGAACCGCAAGACGCCCTATCGCACCGACGCGACCAGGAATTTCAAGAAATGGTGGAGCCGAGGGGAGTCGAACCCCTGACCTCTACAATGCCATTGTAGCGCTCTCCCAACTGAGCTACGGCCCCGTCGACGCGTTGGGCGGCCCCTTGGGACGGGCCGCCGCCGGAAGGGCTGCTTTCTAAGCCCGTTCCTCCGGTTTTGCCAAGCCTGTTTTTATCGCCGCACGCAAGCGTCACTTATCATCATCATCGCTGACCGGAGCATCGATGACGCCGCTGACATCATTATCGTCATCATCCTCAAGGGTGACATCGTCCAGCACGGTCTCGTCGCTGTCATCCTCTTCCAAGGTCAGATCCTCCTCTTCGGTCTCGACCTCAGACTGCGATTCCTGGGGGCGATCCTCGCGCTCCTCAGCAATGATCGGCTGTTTGCTCTTCAAGATCGGCTCGGGCACCCATTCATGGCCACAGGCGATGCACACCACCGGATCGTCATTTTGCAGATCGTAAAAGCGGGTGCTGCATTTCGGGCAGGTCCGCTTGTGACCCCATTCAGGCTTCGCCATACGCCAAGCTCTCCAAAACAATAGCAGATCAGGGCGGGCACCGGGTCCTGGGCGCCGCCGAAAAAAGAGGCGCCTCCTTGCCACGGCCGGCCCGCCCTGTCAAAGCATCCGATGCCAAAATCCGCTCGCATTTCGGAGAGCTTGTGCATGGCCGGTCTGACCGCTGCCCCCAGCCCCCGTCTCAGCGGCACCGTCCGCGTGCCCGGCGACAAGTCGATTTCCCATCGCAGCCTGATCGTGTCAGCGCTGGCGATCGGGCGTAGCCATGTCTCCGGGCTGCTGGAAGGCGAGGATGTGTTGGCCACGGCATCCGCCCTGCGGGCCCTGGGCGTCGGCATTGAGCGGCTGGACGACCATCGCTGGCGCGTGGATGGCGTGGGTGTCGGCGGCTTGGCTGAGCCGGACGATGTGCTGGATATGGGCAATAGCGGCACCTCGGCGCGTTTGCTCCTGGGGCTTCTGGCAAGCCACCCGATCCGCGCAGTGATGACCGGCGATGCCTCGTTGCGGCGACGGCCGATGGACCGGGTGACCGCGCCCCTGGCCGCCTGCGGCGCGCAGTTTGAGGCCCGCGCCGGGCGCTTTCTGCCGCTGACGGTGACCGGCGCGACGGATCCGCTGCCGATCGATTACACGCTGCAAGTGGCGTCCGCCCAGGTGAAATCGGCGATCCTTCTGGCCGGGCTGAATGCGCCGGGCCGCACCATGGTGATCGAGCCGGTTGCCAGCCGGGATCATACCGAGCGCATGCTTAAGGCCATGGGCGCGGATCTTCAGATTGAGGAGGATCGCGCCGGCCGACGGATCAGCGTGACCGGGGAAGCCGAATTGCGCCCGATCGACTGGCAGGTGCCCGGCGATATTTCGTCCGCCGCCTTCCCGTTGGTCGCCGGGCTGCTGGCGCAAGACGGCGAGGTCCGCATCGAAAGCGTCGGCACCAATCCTCTGCGCACCGGCATTCTGGAGGCCTTGGAGGCAATGGGCGCCGATGTCACGCTGGCCGATCACCGCGAGATGGGCGGCGAGCCGGTGGCCGATCTGATCGCCCGGCCCAGCCGGCTGCGGGCAATCGATCTGGACCCGGTCCTGGCGCCGCGGCTGATTGACGAATGCCCGATCCTGTTCGTCGCCGCTGCCTTCGCCACGGGCCGCAGCCGGTTCACCGGGCTGGAGGAATTGCGCGTGAAGGAAAGCGACCGGATCACCGCCATGGCCAGCGGGCTGGCCGCCTGCGGCGTGAGCGTGCGCGAACTGCCCGACGGGCTGGAGATTGACGGCGGGCCGGTGGCCGGGGGCGCCACCATCACCACGCATCTGGATCATCGCATTGCCATGAGCTTCACCGTGCTGGGCCTGGCCGCCGAGGCCCCGGTGGCCTTGGATGATGCCAGCCCGATTGCCACGAGCTTTCCCGGCTTTGTCGAGCTGATGGCCGGCTTGGGCGCCCGCCTGGTTACGGCCTGACCCTGACCCTGACCCGGGTTCGGCATTGCTTCAAAGAAAAGGAAGCAATGTCTCTTGCTTCAACTTTCTTGAACCATGCGCTCCGACCCGTCCCGCCAGGCCATTCTTATGGGCGATGGGTCCGCCAGCATGAAGGCGGACGCCCGCACCGTGCAGGCACGCCTGGCAGACCTGGTTGAGACGGCCAATCGTGCCGCAAAACGGCAGGTGCTGCAAGCGTTTGCCCAGACCGATAGGGCGGCTTCATGATCGATTGGCAGGGTGGGATCGTGCTTGGGGTCTTCTGTGCCGGTGAGCTGCTCAGCCTGCCGGTCTACCGCCTGCTGCGGCGTCGGTTTGACAGCGGGCCCGGCCGCGAGCTGGCGGATATCGAGATCTGGAAAGGGGCGCTGGAAAGGCTGGTCCTCGTGGGGGGGGGGTGGTGGTCCAGTTTCCCCGCGGGCTGGCGGTTTTCGCGGCGGTGATTGTGGGCTGTGTTCTGGGGGGGGAGGTGGAGGTGGACGGGGGGAAATTGTGGGG
>JBHJGS010000020.1:0-90040 GCA_050331575.1 Rhodothalassiaceae bacterium
GCGGCGGCGGCGGCGCGGGCGGCGGCGTAGACGGCGGCGTCACCGTAGGCGCCGGCGCGGGCGGCGTCGGCGGCGACGGCGGCGTTAGCGGCGGCGTAGACGGCGCCGGCAATCTTTGTCTTCGCGGCGGACGATTGCCCAGGGTAGCCCGCCGCGAAGACAAGCGCGCGCAGCGCCGCCCGTGTCAAATCAAGATTGCGGGGGGCCGCGGTCAGCGGCAGCACCCGCAGGGCGGCGCGCGCGGCGATGGCGACACTCCAGTCTGTGGGCTTGTCCCGCAGCCACGCCTCAAGCGCCTCTTCACTGTCGATCGCCGGGCGGCGCGGCTCCTCCGCGCCGCCGCCCCCCCCGGTCTTGTCTGCCGCCACCGCCGTCTCCTCGCGCCGCCCTGCCCGTCTCCCGCCATGCCGTGGCCGCCCGCCCCGGCCGTGTGACCGGGATCACGCAGACGGCGAGGGCGGGGTCAAGGCATCGGCGGCTTTCTTGCCGGTCCCGAGACAAGGATCGGACTTGACGTCTGAAACATGGTCTGCGCCCGCCCGCGCCCCTCGATCTTATTTTCTCAGCCTTTTCGGCATTAACCGAAGATTCATGAAAATTTCTTCCGCACGCCGGCGGGATGTCAGTAGGTTGCTCCACCAGAACAAGGGTTCTGGCGGCGGACGCGCAGCCGGGTTTGGGGATGCAAGGGGATATGGCGGCTGGGCGATAGCCTTCTGCGGCGTTGGGGCCAGTGCGCCCCGAAGCGCTGGATTTTTTTCACACATGGTCCGTGGTCAAGGCTGCCGCTGAAGCAGGCGCCGGCCGCGCTTGACGTTCGACAAGGGGGACAGCGATGAGCTCGCTTTTCTTTTCTGAGTATGTTGAAGGCACCGGCAATAACAAGGCGCTGGAAATCTTCAATCCAACTAATGCGCCGGTTGACTTGTCCGAGTTCCAGATCGAAATCTTCTTCAACGGCAGCACCTCCGCCGGCACCACGATTCCGCTCAGCGGCACGCTGGTGTCCAACGGCGTGTTCGTGGTCGCCGATGAAGACGCGGATTCGGCGATCCTGGCGGTCGCCGATTTGGCCTCCAGCGCCAATTTCTTCAATGGCGATGACACGATCGTGCTGCGCCGCAATGGCGAGGTGGTCGACGCCATCGGCCAATTGGGGACCGATCCCGGCAGCGCCTATTCGAACAATGGCGTCAGCACCCAGAATGAGACGCTGCGCCGCACGTCCGACGTCACCCAGGGCGACACCAATCCCAACGACCCGTTCGACCCCAGCGCGGAATTCCGCGCCTTCGGCGAGGATGTGTTCGACGATCTGGGGCAGAATTTCGGCAATGTGGTGATCAACGAGATCATCGTCAGCACGGCGTCGACCGACCAGGAATTTCTGGAGCTGTTCGGCGTGCCGGGCACGTCGCTGGACGGGTTCGCCCTGCTGGAGGTTGAACCCGGCGGCACCATCGACACGGTGATCGACCTGAGCGGTAACAGCCTGAGCGAGAATGGCTATTTCATGCTGGCCAGCCCGGAAGCGGAAGCGGATCTGGGCGTCACCGGCAATCTGCAGATCGCCGACAACACCTTCACCAACAACTCGCGCACCTATCTGCTGGTGGAAGGCTTCAGCGGCGCCAGCGGCGATGATATCGACACGGACAATGACGGCACGATCGATTCCGCACCCTGGAGCGCCATCGCCGACAGTGTGGCACCGATCGACGATGATAATCCGCTGATCTATTCCAGCAATGTGATCGGGCCGGACGGCAACTTCCTGGCCCCCGGTGGCTTCCGCGACCCGGAAGGCACCGGCGCCTTTCAACTGCACGCCTTTTCTGACTCCAGCGCCTACACGCCAACCGCCGGGGCCGCGTTGCCGCCGCCGCCCCCGGTCTCCCTGGTCATCAACGAGGTTCTGGCCGACCCTGCGTCGGGGCTGGACGGCGATGCCAATGGCGACGGCGTGCGCGACGCCGCCGAGGACGAATTCATCGAGATCGTCAATACCGGGGACGAGGCCGTCGACCTGAGCGGCTTTACCCTGAGCGACGACGACGGCGATGATTTCGCCTTTGCCGCCGGCACGGTTCTGGCCGCGGGCCAGGCGCTGGTGCTGTTCGGCGGCGGCACGCCCACCGGGGACTTCGGCGGGGCGTTGGTGTTCACCGATGACGGCTCGATCGGCACGGGGCTGTCCAATTCCGGCGATGCGGTGGAGTTGCGCGACGCCGGCGGCGATCTTCTCGCCAGCTTTGCCTATGGAGGCGAGGGCAGCAATAACCAGTCGCTGACCCGGAACCCCGGCCTGACCGGCGCCTTCGAACAGCATAGCACCGCTGCGGACGACGGCGCGCTGTTCTCGCCGGGCACGCAGGTGGACGGCACGCCCTTCGGTCAGCCCGTCGTGGTGATCAACGAGGTCGTGTTCAGCCATACCGGGACGGACGATACCGAGTTCGTCGAACTGTTCGGCACGCCGGGCGCCTCTTTGGACGGATTGTCGCTGATCTCGCTGAACGCCAATTCCGCCGAATCCGGCCAGCAAAATCTGCGCATCGATTTCGGGCCGGACGATGTCTTGGGCGAGAATGGCTTTTTGTTGCTCGGCAATCCCGCCGGCCTGGCCGCGAATTATGCGGTCGAACCCGACATCGCGCTGAGCACCAATCAGTTCGAGAATGACAGCCAGGTCTTCGCCCTGATCGAGACGGCGAGTGTCGGCACGGGTACGCCGACGGTGGTCGATGCGGTCGGCTTCATCAATTCGGACGGGGACTATGTCAATCAGGTCGGCGAGCCGGTGGTCGGCCCCGACGGTACCTTCCTGCCCGCCGGCGGCCGCCGCATCGAGGACGGGCTGGACACCGACAGCGCTTCGGACTGGGTGCTGGCCGACTTTTCTCTGGGCGATGAGAATACCCCTACTCCCGGCAGCTTCGACGATCCCGGCAATGGCGGCGACGGCGACATCACCGATGACCCGACGCTGATCAGCGCTATTCAGGGCATCGGCGACACCAGCCCGATCGTCGACCAAACGGTGGTGGTCGAAGCCATCGTCACCGGCGATTTCCAGAACGGCGATGCCGACACTTTCCGCAATCTGGGCGGCTTCTACCTGCAGGAAGAGCAGGTCGATTTCGACGCCGACCCGAACAGCTCGGAAGGCATTTTCGTGTTCGACGGCGATGTGGCCGGCGCGCCGGATGTCAATGAAGGCGATGTCGTCCGCGTGCTCGGCCAAGTTGAGGAGCGCTTCGGCAAGACCCAAATTGCCGCGACCGAGGTGCAGATCGTCACCGCCGGCGGCTTCCCGGATCTGGCCAGCCAGGCGGTGCGCATCGCCCTGCCCGCCGTGGCCGCGCGCGAAGCGTTTGAAAGCATGCTGGTAACCATCGACGAGCCGCTGAACTTCGCCGAGAGCTTCGATTATGAACAGTTCGGTGAGGCGACGCTGTCGACCGGCGGGGAGATCTTCCAGTTCACCCAGCTGAATGCACCGAGCGTCCCCGGCAATACGGCCTATCAGGCCGAGGTCGCCAACCGCACCATCCTGATCGACGACGGCACCAATGGCCGGCGCGATGACGGCGACCCGATCCTGCTGCCCGACGGCCGCGAATTGTCCAGCGACAGCGGCATCCGCATGGGCCAAACGATCAATGATCTGACCGGCATCTTCGATTTCGATTTCGGCGCCTTCCGCCTGCGCCTGCCCGATTTCGCCAGCTTTGAACCGGAGCTGGACAGCAATCCGCGCCCCGAGGCGCCCGAAGAGGTCGGCGGCCGGCTGAAGGTGGTCAGCTACAATGTGCTGAACTATTTCACCACGCTGGACGAGCGCGGCGCTGAGACCATCCCCGGCTTCCCCGACGATGCGGAGCTGGAGCGGCAGCGCGCCAAGCTGATCGAGGCCATTGAGGCGATGGATGCCGACATCCTGGGCCTGGTCGAGATCGAGAATAATGATGGCGCGGCCTTGGCCGATCTGGTCGCCCAGATCAATGCCGCCCTGGGCGAGGAGCGCTATGCCGCGGTGCAGACCGGCACGGTTGGCACCGATGCCATCACCACCGCCTTCATCTATGATCAGACCACGGTCAGCCTGGTCGGCGATGCGGCGATCCTTAACAGCCAGGACTTTGTCGCGCCGCTGACCCCGGGTGACCAGCAGAACCGCCCGGCGATCGCGCAAACCTTTGAGGAGATCGCCACGGGTGAGCGCTTCACCGCGGTGGTCAATCACTTCAAGTCCAAGGGGTCGCTGACCGGCGCGCTCGAGGACGAGGACCAGGGTGATGGTCAGGGCCGCAACAATGCCACCCGTAAGCTGGCCTCCGAGGCGCTGGCGGACTGGCTTGAGACCGATCCCACCGGCTCCGATGATCCGGATTTTCTGATCTTGGGCGATCTGAATGCCTATGCCCTGGAAGACCCGGTTCAGGTTTTGCTGGACGAGGGCTTTACCAATCTGGAGGCCGCGTTCAACGGCCTGGAGGCGGCCAGCTTCCGCTTCTCCGGCCAGATCGGCACGCTCGATTATGCCCTGGCCAATCAGCCGTTGCTTGATCAGGTCACCGGGGCCACCGCCTGGCAGATCAATTCCGATGAGCTGTTCGTCTATGACTATAATATCAACAGTACCTTCTTCCCCAGCATCCTTCGGCCACAGGATCAGGGCCTGTTCGATCCCGACAGCCCGGAGAAGAATTCCGACCATGACCCGATCATTATCGGTCTGAACCTGTCCAGCGAGCCGGACTTCAATCTGGTGGAAGGCACGGCCGGCAATGATCGTCTGATCGGGACGGCTGCCGCTGATCTGATTGTCGGCCTGGGCGGCGCCTATGACCGTCTGACCGGCGGTGCCGGCGGGGACATCTTCCGCTTCTCCGAATCCAGCAATGGTCTGCGTGATCGCGACGTGGTCACCGACTTCACCGTCGGCGAGGATCTGCTGGATCTGGATGGAGCAGAGGTGCTGATGGCACGCACCTTGATCGGCGGCCTGCTGCTGACGCTGGACGGCGGTGACGGGGATTCGGTCTATCTGCTGGGGGTGCCGGGCACCACCGCAGTGGAGGATTTGTTCGGCGCGTCGATGGTCTGACGTTCCGCGCAAAACGCGGGCATCCCGACGCCTCGGGGTGCCCGTCTTTTTCATGTCCACACTCAAGGAGACAAAGCACATGGCTAAGAAATTCGCGTGGCTTCTGGCCGGGCTGATGTTTGTGAGTATGAATGCGGCGATCGCAGAGCCGCTCAGCTTGGACCGAATTCAAACCCTGGAGAGCCCGGCGCCGATCACGGCGGAGGTCAGCGTCTTCTACCTCCCGACGGACGACGCGTTGAACTTTTTCAGCTTGGACGGGCTTATCCTGAGCGAGAATTTCCTGAGTGGCGGCGGTTTTTCGACGGCGCCGTCGCTGTCCATCGTCACTGAAGCGTTCGAGTTCCTGGACGCCGACCTGTTGGACTTCCAGATCGAAAACGACCTGATCGAGCTGCTCTACGAGATCACCTTCGACGACTTCGCCGGCTTCCCGAGCTTGGGACTGGCCACATTGAGCTTTGACCCGGGCACCTTCACTGCGGAGAACGCCCTGGACGCCGACGGCGCGCTGGCCCTGGCCGGAACGGGCGGCAACCCGCCGATTATCGCGCAATTCTCGCTGGCCCCGGCGCAGGTGCCGGTTCCGGCCACGGCGCTGGTCCTGCTGCCCGCCCTGGCCGGTGTCATGGCCGGTGTCAGCCTGCGGCGCCGGCGCTGAACCCGTGCGCCAGAGCGCGATTGATCGGATCCTGTCCTAAACCGCAAAGCAAGAACAGCCAAGCGCGCCCCAAAAGGCGCGCTTGTCGTTTGTGGGCACCGGCCGGGTCCAGGCGATCTGGTGATCGTGGCCATGCAGGGTACAACCGGATGTGCAGCCGAGGTGGCAGGCGCGCGCATGACGCTCAGCCGGGCTGGGCTCGGCGCGCACCGGGCTCCACGCCGGTGAGGCCGGTGGCAGCGGCGGAGCCAGATCGGCGAAGTCCTGCGCGCCATGCACGATGCGCCCGCCGACCATGGTCAAGACCGAAGACAGGCCGCGAATCTCCGCTGCCGGGACGCGCATATAGTCCGCCGACAGCACCGCCAGATCGGCAAATTTGCCGGGCGATAAGGTGCCCTTGACGGCCTGTTCCCCGGAAAACCACGCCGACCCGTCGGTCCACAGGCGCAAGGCCGTCTCCCGATCCAACACCGCCTCCTCGCCATATAGCGCCAGGCCGCCCAGCGTCTGCCCGGTGACCAGCCAATGCAGGCACACCCACGGATCGTAGGAGGCAACGCGGGTGGCATCGGTGCCCGCGCCCACGGGCACCCCCTCTGCCAGCATGCGTGCAATCGGCGGCGTCGTGGCCGCGGCATCGGCGCCGTAGCGGTCGACGAAATATTCGCCCTGAAACGCCATGCGGTGTTGGATCGCGATGCCGCCGCCCAGCGCCTTGATCCGCTCGATATTGCGCGGGCTGACCGTCTCGGCATGGTCGATGATGAAGCGCGTCTGAAACGGCTGGCGGCCATTGACCCGCTCGAACACACTCAAGAAGCGGTCGATGCTTTCGTCATATGTGGCGTGGATGCGAAAGGGCCAGGCGCGCTCGGCCAGCAGTTGCACGATGGGTTCCAGGGACGCTTCCATGACCGGCCCAAGCTCTGGTCGCGGTTCCAGGAAATTCTCAAAATCGGCGGCTGACCAGGTCAGATTCTCGCCGGCGCCGTTCATACGCAAGAACGCATCGCCTGCCCCGGGCTCGGTGATCGCCACCCATCGCTCATAGTCGGACAGTTCCTCGCCGGCGGTCTGGGCAAACAGATTATAGGCGATGCGAACCGTTAACTGATCTTGTGCGTGCAGCCGGCGGATCACCTCATAATCCTCCGGATAATTCTGCCCGCCGCCGCCGGCATCGATCACCGAGGTGATCCCCAGCCGGTTCATCTCGCGCATATAATGCCGGGTGGAATTGATCTGGTCCTCCACCGGCAGCTTGGGTCCTTGCGACAGCGTGGAATAAAGGATGAGCGCGGACGGTTTGGCGATCAGCAACCCGGTAGGGTGGCCATTGCCATCGCGCGCGATCTGCCCGCCCGGCGGATCGGGCGTCTCCTTGGTGATGCCCAGCACGGCCAGTGCGGCCCGGTTCAGCAGTGCGCGGCTATAAAGATGCAGGACGAACACCGGGGTGTCCGGTGCGGCGGCGTTGATCTCGTCCAGGGTGGGCATGCGCTGCTCGGCGAACTGGAATTCCGACCAGCCGCCGACCACCCGCACCCATTGCGGCGGCGGCGTGCGCTCCGCCTGGCGCTTCAGCATCGCCAAGGCCTCGCTCACCGACGGCACGCCTTCCCAGCGCAGCTCCATATTGTAATTCAAGCCGCCGCGGATCAGATGGGTGTGGCTGTCATTCAACCCCGGGATCACCCGCCGACCGCCCAAATCGATGCGTCGGCTGTCCGGCCCGGCATACGTCATGATCTCCCGGTCGCTGCCCAGCGCCAGCACCCGCCCATCGGTCACGGCGAGCGCGGTGGCGTCAGCAAAGCCCGGGTCCAGACTGGTGACGCGGCCGTTGAACAGAATGGTCTCGGCCGACCGCGGCTGGCCGTGGGCCGGGCGCATCAACCCGGCCAGGCCGAGTGCTGCGGCCCCCTTCAGGGTTTGGCGCCGGGACGGGCTGTGCCAGGGCATTCCGCCAGCGCCTCAGGCCGCCGCGCTGTGATCGGCCGGCGCCGGATCCAAGCGCGGGCCGTGGGCGACGCGCTCTGGCTGCTTGTGCACCAAGGTATAGGCATAATCCACGCCCATGCCATAAGCGCCGGAATGCTCCTGCACGATGGCGATGCACTGATCGTAGGTGTCTTTGCGCGCCCAGTCGCGCTGCAGTTCCAGCAGCACCTGCTGCCAGGTCATCGGGATGACGCCAGCCTGCACCATGCGGTCCATGGCATAGTCGTGCGCCTCCTTGGTGGTCCCGCCGGAGGCATCGGCGACCATATAGATCTCATAACCACCCTCGGCCATGGCCGAGAAGGCGAACATATTGTTGCACACTTCCGTCCACAGGCCGGAGACGATGACCTTTTTGCGGCCATTGGCCGCCAGGGCGTCGCGGACCTTCTGATCATCCCAGGAGTTCATCGAGGTGCGCTCCAGGATCGGCTGATCGGGGAACACGCCCAACAGTTCAGGATAGGTGTGCCCGGAAAAGCTTTCGGTCTCCACGGTGGTGAGGATGGTGGGCAGATTGAACAGCTTGGCGGCCTTGGCCAAAGCCACGACATTGTTCTTCAGGGTCTGCCGATCGATCGACTGCACGCCAAACGCCATCTGCGGCTGATGATCGATGAAGATGAGCTGGCAATTGTCCGGGGTCAGCAGGTTCAGTTTGGCGGTCATGGCGTGGCTCCCTCCCATAGCGTTGCAATGATCCGGCGATCGCAGCATCGTGCGATCGAACGTGCTGCAGGCGCAAGTAGGGACCATCTGGTAACCGCGGGGCAGCATGGCCATGGACGATGACCGCGACAGCGACCACCTCGTGCCCGCCGGCTGCGCGCTGGACCGGGTTTTCCGCCTGCTGTCCGGCGAATGGACGCTGCATATTCTGTGGGTGCTGGGCCGCTTCGGCCCCACCCGCTTTGGCCAATTGCGGCGTCAGGTCGCAGGCATTTCCGCCAAGGTGCTGACCGATCGGCTGCGGCTGTTGGAACGCGAAGGCGTGATTTGGCGCGATGCGGCAGACACAGCGTCGCCCCAGGTCCGCTACGGGCTGACCGCGCGCGGGCAGGAGCTCGACCAGGCCCTGGTGGCGATGGAGCGCGCGGCCCGGTCCTGGCATTGATCGACGTTGGCTTGGCGCGGCGGCCGGCGCGCCGCTAAGCTGGGTCTGTGCCGCTCTTGTCATTCGGAGGAACCGTGCCGCCATCCGTTGAAACCCTGTGCGCTCAGCTGGACCACTTCTTTGATGGCCAGCGCGGCGATCTCGTCCCGCCTTTGCGCATGTCGACCACCTATGCCCGCGACGCGGGCTATGAGCTGCTCGGGCCGGACTATAGCCGCGACCAGAACCCGACATATCGGATCGCCGAGCACGTCATTGCGACCTTGGAAGGTGGCGCCGATGCGGCCTTGTTCGCCAGCGGCCAGGCAGCCGGCAATGCCGTTTTGTCAATCCTGAAGCCCGGCGAGCGGCTGGCTTTGCCGACGACCGGGTATCACGCGCTGCTGCGGCGCATGGCAGCCCACTGCGCGCAGATGGGCATCGGCGTGGACCGCTATGAGCCCGGCGATGCGGACAGTCTGGCAGCGGCCATCCAACCCGGCCACACCCGGCTGGTCTGGCTGGAAACCCCGTCCAACCCGCTGTGGCGAGTGGTCGATATCGCCGCGGCGGCGCGGCGGGCGCAGGCCGCCGGCGCGCTGCTGGCGGTCGACAATACCGCGATGACGCCGCTGCTGCAGCGGCCGCTGAGCCTGGGCGCGGATTTGGTGATGCATTCCGCGACCAAGGCGTTGAACGGCCATTCCGACGTGCTGGCCGGCGTGTTGGTGGCGCGGGAGGGGCTGGAGGCGTGGGCCGATATCAAGGCGTTCCGCGCGGCCGGCGGCGCGGTGGCCGGTGCCTTCGAGGCCTGGCTGCTGGCCCGCGGGCTGCGCACCTTGCCCTTGCGGGTAGAGCGTGCCGCGGCCAATGCCCTGGCCGTGGCTGAGGCGCTGCGCGCGCATCCCCGGGTCGCCCAGATACTCTATCCCGGCCTGCCCGATCATCCACACCATGCCACGCATGTGGCGCAAACCGACAGCGCCCGCGGGCATGGCACGCTCCTGTCGATCCTGGTCGACGGCGATGCGCAGACCGCCCGCCGCGTCGCCTGCGCCACCCAGCTGATGCTGCGCGCCACCTCGATCGGCGGCGTGGAAAGCCTGATCGAGCATCGCGCGACGGTGGAGGGGCTGGACAGCCCAACCCCCGACACTTTGTTGCGCCTGTCCATCGGTATCGAGGCCGCCCAGGACATCATCGACGATCTGGTCCAGGCGCTGAACGCCGCCTAGGGCCTGATGCGATCCATCGCGATCGCGATGGATCGGACGGATCAGGCCGCCGGCGGGGCCTTGGCGGGATCGAAGTCTCCCACTTTGGTGGCGAGCATCCAGCTATAGCCGTCTGGATCGGTGACTCGGGCCGTGCGATCGCCCCAGAACTGGTCTGTCGGCGCTTCCTCGCTCAGCGCGCCGGCTGCCAGGGCCCGGTCATAGGCTGCATCGACATCATCGCAATACAGGTAGAAATTGAATGGCATCGGCACACCCATGGTCTTTGGCGCCTTCAGCGGATTGCCGTCTGTGCCTTCCGGGGCGGCCATCAGCACGATGACGTCCTTATAGTGGAATTCCGCATGAATTGGGCCGTCCGGCCCCGCCATCGTGTCGCCGAGGGTGAAGCCGAGACCCTCGGTCAGAAACCGGATCGTCCGCGCCATGTCGGCCACAACGATATAGCTGGTCAGCCACAGGGCCGCATCCGGCTTGGCCGACACGCCAGTGGTGGTGGGGGTGGAGGTAGGGGCCATGATCGCTCTCCTGCTGAACCAATTGGAACAAAATAGCAACATTCTGACCGCCCAGCAAGAGGGATGCGCGCCTCACGGCGCTCTTTGGCTGAAGCTTGCGCGTCTGTTCCGGCTTGTTCCGCAGGATTATATAATATTTTGACATTTATAGATTTATGCGATCGTGGCGGCGCGGAATTTTGAGAACCGAACACGAACAGAATTTATCGAATCCAATTGTAAAATTTTGCGCAGACCTGTCTTCCTAAAAGCGGTCATTCACCCCGGCCCAATAAAGCCTGAGCAGACTTTGGAGGCGACCATTATTGAATTTGGCTTGAAGTGGATCGCCGCCGGCTGCCGTCAGTCGCGCCAGATAATGATCGACCAGCACGCTCAAACTGAGGGGGGCTCGCGCCGGCCGCGGCACCGCCGCGCGTTGCGCCCGTGCCGCATCGAGCGCGTCACGGGCCGCGGTGGTCATCGCGGTGAAGATGGGTGCCAGGGCCGGGTCGAATGTGCCGCGATACACGGTGACAGGATTGACCCCGGCTTGCGCCAACGCCTCGCGCGGAATGTGCGCGCGTTGCACATCGGCATGAAAGCCAAAGGCTCGGATCAGCCCGACCAGCGCCCAGGCTCGGCCGACCTGCCGGGCCGCGTGCCTTGCGGCGGGCTGCTCTGCCCCGCACAGCCGCGCTGCTGCTTCGCTCAAGCCCCCGGCGGTGCCGTCGGCATAGGCTAGGACGTCAGCAAAGTCCGCCGGCCCGTCAGAGGCGATATCGGCAGCGCGCGCGTCGATAAGGTCGTGCAGCATCGGCCGAAGCCAGCCCTGGTCAGCCGCCGCCGTCTCAGCCAAGGCCTGGGCGACAGGATGGCTGCGGACCGTCGGCGTGGCCAAGCTATCGACTGTTTCCCGCCACCATTGCAGGCGGATCGCGCCCATCGCCGGCTCAGAGATCTGGTCCGGAATTCGCGCCAGTTCCAGGTTGAAGGCATATAGCGCGGTCAGCGCGGGACGATGCACCGGCCGGGTCAGCAGCAATGTCCAATAGCGGTCTGGATCGCCCTGACGCACATGGTCCAGACAATAGCGAACCGGTGTGGCGGCCCTCATGGTCGTGGCGGTCACGGAAACAAAGCCACGCCCTGAAGCCCCGTCCCCTCGGGCCAATCGAACCGGATATTCATATTCTGCACCGCCTGGCCGGACGAGCCTTTGACCAGATTGTCGATCGCCGCGACAAGGATTGCGCGGCCGGGCCGGCGGTCCTGGAACACGTTCAAGACACAGTGGTTCGATCCGCGCACCATGCGCGTGGCCGGCACCACCGCTTCTTCCAAAACATGTACAAAGGGCTCAGCGGCATACCGATCCGCCAGCGCCTGGTACACATCCGCCGCATCGACACCGGGCTGAAGCCGAAGATAAATCGTCTCCAATTCGCCGCGATTGATCGGCACCAGATGCGGCGTGAAGCCGATACGCAGGTCGCGGCCAAGGCGCAGCGCCAGTTCTTGCTCGATCTCCGGCATATGGCGGTGTCCGCCCAATCCGTAGGGATGGATGGCCTCGGCCACCTCGCAAAACAAATTGGCATCCTTCAGGCCACGTCCGGCGCCGGAGACGCCGGACTTGGCATCAATCGCGATCTCGTCGCAGTCGACTAGGTCGAGAATGGGCAACAACGCCAACAGGGCGGCGGTGGGATAACAGCCGGGGCAGGCGATCAGATCCGCCGTTCGCAGCGCGTCACGCGCCCACTCGCTTAAGCCATAGACCGCGGAGGCCAATAGCGCGGGCGCACAATGGGTGAGGCCGTACCATTGCTGATACACCGCCGCATCGCGCAGCCGGAAATCCGCGGACAGATCGATGATCGGCAGCTCCGGCCGGGCCTGGCGGATGCGCGTCACCTCCGCCTGTGTGGCGCCGTGGGGCAGCGCGCAGAAGACCAGGTCGATCTCGGCTGTGGGCCAGTCGATCGCCTCCATCGCGGTCAAGGTCGCGCCCTGCCATGGAGCGAAGGACGGCAAGACGCGGCCCAATTCCTCGCCGGCCCGGCGTCCGCCGCTGACCAGCGCGATATCCACAGCCGGATGGCCGTGCAGCAGGCGCAGGAGGTCCGCACCGGTATAGCCGGAGGCGCCCAGCACTCCGGCGCGCAAGGTCTTGGTCTGCGGCATCGCCCGCCCCTTCTCATCGCACAAGGGCGTCGATCTAGCGCCGCTGCCCGCCGCGGGCAAGGCTGCGCGGGGACTGAGCGGTCAGGCCAGGTCCGGCGGCAGGTCGGCGATCGCCTCTTCCATCTCGGTGAAGGACGGCATCAGGTGGGTGGGCACATTGCGCCGGCCGATCTCCACCGTGATCTGCGGGGCATTGCCGTGCAGGTGGGAGATCATCATCGCCTTGATGATGGCGAACATCTTATGCTCTTCGCTGAGCACCTGATTGAAGCGTCCGGCAATCGGCGCGACCATCAGATAGCTCAGAAAAATCCCCAAGAAGGTGCCCACCAGAGCGCCGGCAACCAGGCGGCCGAGCACTTCCACCGGCTCGTTGATCGAGCCCATGGTCTTGATGATGCCGAGCACGGCGGCGACGATGCCGATGGCGGGCAAGCCGTCGGCCATGGTCTGCAGCGAATGCTGCGGCTCATGCTCTTCCATGGTGTGCTTTTCGATGTCCCGATCCATGGCTTCTTCCATCTGGGTCGGATCCTCGAAATTCATCGTCATCATGCGGATATAGTCACAGATGAATTCGACTAGGTGATGGTCCGCCGCGATTCGGGGGAAATGCTGGAAGATTTTGGACTCTTCGGGCTGGTCGATATGCTGTTCGACAGCGATCACGCCCTTCTGCCGCATGGTTTTGGTCAGGATGTACATCAGGCACAGGGCGTCGCGATAATCCTGGGCCTTCCATTTCGAGCCCGACGCCGCCTTCATGATGCCCTTGCCGGCCTTGGACAACACGCCGGTGGAATTGGCCATGACAAAGGCGCCAAGCGAGCCGCCGAAAATGATCATCAACTCCGCCGGCAAAGCTTCGATGATGATACCGAATTTGCCGCCGGCCAACATAAAGCCGCCAAACACCATAATGAAGACGACGACAAGTCCGATCAGGATAAACATGGTCGGGCGATCCGCCTTGAGGCTGTGATGTTACGGCGCGCGAACAATCCGCGGCCTTGCACCTCGTTCCGTCTTGCCCGGCTTTGGCTAAAAAATGTTTAAGGCAACACGGTCTGGGGGCGCGCGGGCCGCCGACCGCCACGACCGCCCTGCGGCAATTGCCGGCCAGACGGCAGGCCATGTTCGACATGCTCCTTCAAAAGCGCCGTCGCCTCGCTGGGATCCGCCGGCAGGCTGGCGGCATCGATCGGGTCGCCGAAGGTGATGTCGTAGCGCGCACCCTCCTTGTTCAGCATTTCGCTGAAAAGGGTCATATTCTTGAGCTCTTCATTCAACCGCCCAAGCCAGTAATAAAACCGCGAATTCCGCGCTGAGATATGCACCGGCAAGAGCGGCGCATTGAATTTTCGCGCGAAGGTCAGGGGCGTGTTCATCCACGGGCGTTCCACCAGCTTGCCGCCCTGCCAACCGGCCAGCCGCCCGGACGGGAACAGGACCACGGCACGGCCGGTCTGAAACATCCGCACCGCTTCATGCAAAGTTTCGCGGCTGCGTGCCTTTGTGCGCTTGGCCTCGACCCATTCCACCGGAATGATCACTTCCGACAGCGACGGCACCGCACGAATGGCATCGCGATTGGCGAAATAGGCCAAATCATCGCGCACGCCCCGCAGTGCCTGCCACACCGCCAGGCCGTCTGTGATGCCGGTGGGATGATTGGGGATGATGATCACCGGGCCTTCGCGGGGCACGCGCTCAAGCCCGCGGCTGTGCACATCCAACTGCAACCGCTTTAGCATGAACTCAAACGCTCCGGCGCCACTTAACGCGCGCGCCTGATCCACCAGGTGCACCGCGGTATTGAAGCGGATCACGGGATAGAAAAAGCGGCGCACCAGCGGCCACAGCAACGGGTTGCGCATCAGATGCTCGGCGCGCTCTTCAAACAGGGTCTCAACGATGTGCTTGTCTGAGTCGGTCATAAGCGTCGATGATGTACCAGCAATCCATAAAGCCCGATATAAGAAACGGCCCGCGCCAACGCCAGCGGACCGTTCACAGGCCGAGCAGCCTCCGTTCTAATATTTGACGGAACAGCCGTAGGGCTGCGTGGCCTGGGCGTCCGGCGCGCGCCCTGCCTGAACCGCCTCGAACGCCGCCAGGACATAGTTTCGGGCGCCGTTCACCGTGGCGGGCCGCGTGGACGGCTTGTCATCGATGGCGCCCATGTACCGCAACACGCCCGCCCGATCGATCACAAACATGTGTGGTGTGGTGCGGGCCTCATACAGCCGGCCGATTTGTCCGTCGGGATCCAGGATGACGTGGCTGGGCGCGGCCTGCCGCGATTGCGTCAGCTGTTTGGCTTCGGCGGCGGCGACATGACCTTGCTTGCCAGGGGCAGAAGAAATCACGGTCAGCCAAACCGCGCCCTGGTCGGTCAGCCGCTTCTGCAGCGACTGCATATTGGTGGTCTCATAATGCTTCTGGACATAGGGACAATCATGATTGGTCCATTCCAGAATGACCGGCGACCCTTTGAAATCATCCAATGAGACGGTCTGTCCATCAACCGTTTGGCCCTGAAAGACCGGGGCTGGCTGGTTGGGCTCCGGCCCCGCCACGGCCGCAGCACTGATCAAGGCCGCGGCGGCAAGGCCTGCGACGCGTTGCAGAATCATTCTCATGGCTTCCCCTCGAACCGAAATGTCAGGCTCAGCCGGCGGTCCGCGCCGCCGACAGCGTGGTCACCACCAAATCCGCGGTAAGCACCTGAGGGAGAATAACGGCATCCCCGCCAGCAGGGAAGAACAGGTAAAGTGGCACGCCAGACCGCCCATACGCTTCCAGCGTCTCGGCAATCTCTGGATCCCGTGCGGTCCAGTCGCCGACCATCACGCTGATCTCTTGTTGCGCCAGAAAATCCTGAACAGCCGGCGTGTTCAGCGCGACGCGCTCATTCACCTTGCAGGTAATGCACCAGGCTGCGGTGAAATAGACGAAGACCGGTCGCCCCTGCTGGCGCAGTTGAGCCAGGTCTGCGGTGTCATAGACCAACGCGCCGGCGCGCGCCTTCGCCGCTGCCGGCGCTTCGGGCGCCAGATCGGCGGCGACCACCAGCCAGGAGACGATCGCTGCGGCCACCAGCGATACCGCGGCCAGTTGCGATCCGCGCCGTTTCAACCCCAGCTTGGACAGCCAAATGGCAAAGGCCACGATCAGCATGCCGATGAGGGCCGCCACCACCGCGTCCGGTCCGGCCAATTGGCCCAACACCCAAACCATCCAGATGGCGGCTAGAAACATCGGGAAGGCCAGCGCCTGTTTGAACGTGTCCATCCACGCCCCCGGCTTCGGCATCAGCCGCCGGAGCGCGGGAATGAAGCTGATCAGCAGCACCGGCAGCGCCAAGCCCAGCCCCAAGAAGGCGAAGACCAAGAGCGAAATTGCCGCCGGCTGGGTGAGCGCGAAGCCCAGCGCAGTCGCCATGAACGGCGCCGTGCACGGCGTCGCCACTACCGTGGCCAGCACGCCGGTGAAGAACGCACCACGCGGTCCGGACTGCGCCGTCAGCCCTTGACCAACGCCGGCCAGACGGCCGGAGACCTCAAACCAACCCGTCAGATTCAGTCCCACAAGGAAAAGCACCACCGCCAGGGCGGTGACAACCAGCGGATCTTGCAGGTGAAAGCCCCAGCCCACCGCCTGGCCCGCCCCTTTCAGCACCAGCAGCAGCCCGGCCACCAGCAAGAAAGAAGAAATCACACCGGCGCCATAAGCCAAGCCCTCAACGCGTGCGGCACGTTCGGTCATGCCGCGGCTGTGCACAAGCGCAAGCGCCTTCAACGACAAGACCGGAAACACGCACGGCATCAGATTGAGGATCACGCCGCCGGCCAAGGCCGAGGCGAGAATGCCCAAAAAGGCGAGCAGCCCGAGCGGCGCCGCGGTCGATGGGGTCTCTTGCGTGACACCCACCGGCGCCGATCCGGTGACAACCGGCGCTTGCACTTGCCAGCCTTGCACCGATCCGTCGAGCCGTTCGATCTTCACCACGCCGGTCAAGGACTCAGCAATCTGCGCACCCGCGGCGATCGGCATGCTCAGGGTGAAGCCGTCGGCGGAGACCCCGGCCGTCTGCATCGCGGCATAATCGATCGTCATGCCGTCTGCCGGGAAGAAATAGGCTTCGCGTATGTCCGCGATGTCCTCGGGCTCGGCGAACAAGGTCAGGTGCACTCTGCCGTCGGTTCGGGTGAATTCCGCGGGCCACAGGCTTGGCTGCGGCAATGCCGTGCGCGCCCGCGCAATCAGGCCCGGCGCCACCTCCTGGTCCGTGGCAACGCTGACCTGCGCCATTTGCGGAATGCAGATATCCTTGCAGACCAGCCATTCAGCGAAGACGTCCAGCCGCTCCGGCAAAGCCGACTCGCTGCGGAACAGCAAGGTGACCGGTCCCTCATACCCATAGGTCATCAGACCCGCGACAGGCAGCCGCTCCGGTGTCGGATAGAAGGGTCCGTCAATGCCGTCCTGCCCCCAATCGACGATCGGCGCTGCGCCGCTGTCGCCGGGATTGCGCCAATAGGTGTGCCAGCCCTCTTCCGGCACGATGCGCAGTGCCAGCCAGCGGCCACCGTCGCTCTGCTGACCAAGATAAATCTCAGCGGTGGAATGATCCGCAGTGAGAACCGCCGCGGGCGTGTCAGCCGCGGCAGCCGATCCGGCCAGCAAGGCCAGAAGCAGGAAGGCGAGTCGGGTCATGGCGTCTTATGTACGTGCTGGGCGGCCAAGCGGAAAGCAACAAGCCGCTCGCGCCCGGTCATTCCTGTGTGAAGGCGAGCGCCAACGGCTCTTAGAGCGACATCCATTAGAGCGACATCCATCCGATCACGCGCGACCGCGGGTGATCGGATAGTGCCCTAAAACTCTTGGAACAGCGCCAGATCGCGTTGAAATTCTTCATAGAGGAAGTCGAGGAGGACTCGGATGCGTGGGGCTGCTTGTAAATCACGATGGGTCAGCAACCACAGATCGATCCGATGTTCGAAGCTGTCGGTGAGCACCGCCTGAAGCGCGGGATAATTATACGCCATAAAGCCGGGCGCGCAGACCAAGCCCATCCCGTTTTGCGCCAATGACAGCTGAACATTGATATTGTTAGTGGACAAACGCCCATGCACCGGCCCGGCAATGGCCGCCAATTCGGCATTCTGCGGCAGGGTCGCCATATCCTCCAAGGCCCCGATCAATCGGTGATCCTTCAAGGTCTCCAAGCTTTCCGGCCGGCCGTGCTGCTCAAAATAGGTTTCTGCGCCATAGATCGAACACCGCGCATAGCCCATTCGTCGGCCTACCAGATCTGCGGAAATCGGGTCGCCGAAGCGGATCGCGATATCCGCCTGGTGGCGCACAAGGTCCACCCGCTTATGGCCCGCCAATATGGCGATCTCGATCTCCGGATACTGCTCCTGGAAAACCTGCAGGCGCGGCGGCAGCCAATGCTCAGCCAGGCCTTGCGTGGTGGTGAGGACAATCGTGCCGGTCAAGGTATCCTGCAGACCGGAGGCCACGCGGCGCAGTTGGATGGCATATTGGCGCAACCCATTGGCCACCGAGAGCAGGGCCTGCCCCTCCCCGGTCAGCACCGGGCCTTCGGGCCGCTGCTCGAACAGCCGCAAGCCTAGCCGCTCTTCCAAATGTGCGATACGGCGACTGACCGTCGGCTGAGACACTCGCAACGCCCGCGCCGCGGCAGAATAGTTGCCGTGCTCAACCACAGACAGGAAAAAGCGATAATCGTCCCAGTTCTCCGGGTGCGTGACCGGATTGCCTCGGACGATGGACGTGACAGCCGCCATGAGCGCCTCTTTTGTCTCTTAATCCGACCTACTGCGCTAATATGCCGCAAAACACGGCCTCTGACATCCTCCCCCGCGCTCATCGTGATAATTCGTGAAAAAAACACAGTTTTTTCTGAATGGGCCCGACCAAACACTGGGCAACCGCCGCTAACCCATTGAATTTCCTGCAAAGAAATCTGTTGGTGTGAAATGCAAAAAATTTGATGGTTCGTGAGCCGATCCTGACGCTGTTTACACGCCGCCGGCCTCATCCACGGTTTCAAGGAACTCCCGGGGGTCGGTCTGGGGTGGTTCCGACTTTAGTGAGATGAGCGATGAAAAGGCATGCTCCGTGTCCGTTGCGGTCCGTTTCCCGGCAACGTCAGAAGCATTTGTTGGCCTCCGCCTCTGCCGGTGCCCTGCTTCACCTGGCCTCCATGTCAGCCATGGCACAGACCATCATCGAGGATGGCAACACCGCCACCGTGGTCAGCCAAGTCGATGGCGAAACCATTTCGGCCGCCCCCAGCGTGATGAGCGAAGTCGCCGATGCGCCCGTGGTGATCTTCGCCACGGATAATGTGACCCTGACAAATGCCGGCACCCTGAGCACCGTCGGCACCACCCAGACCGTTCAGATCAATGAGGGCACAAGCGGCGGCATCGTGGACAATACCGCCACCGGCCTCTTGCTCGGCCAATCCCGCGTCATCGACCTGCGCGGCATCGGCACCGTGGTGACCAATGCCGGCACCATCCTGGGCACCGGCAATCAGCGCAACGGCACGGTCTATGCCGACAGCACCGCCCAAGACTTCGTCATCGACAATAGTGGCACGATTGATGCGGGTGCGGGGCTGGAGGGGGCTGGCTTCTCCTTGGAGCTGGCCGACACCGGCAATGCCTTCACCATCACCAATGCCGGCTCGATCCTGGGCCGGGGCCAGGCGGCCGCCGGGCTGGCCACCGCCGGCGACGGCATCCGGCTGGAGCGCACCCGCGTGGGCGGCATGCTCGACGGCTCCACCACCGGGCTGTTCACCGGCGCGATCAGCAATGCCGGCACGATCAGCTCCGAGGCAACCGCCGGCACCACCGCGGGCGTCCGCGCCGTCAATGGCGTGTCGTTCCAGGGCAGCCTGACCAATGAGGCGGGCGGCACCATCGCCGGCGTCAATAACGGCGTCTATTTCGGCACCGGCGACCACACCGGCGGCACCGTCACCAATGCCGGCACCATCTCCTCCGACAGCCGGGCTTTCAATATCGACGGCACCGGCCTGGCCCTGGTCAACACCGGCACCATCCTGGGCACCGGCAATCAGCGCAACGGCACCGTCTATGCCGATGCCACCGCCGATGCCTTCGCCATTACCAACAGCGGCACGATTGATGCGGGCGCGGGCAATCAAGGCTCCGGCGTCTCGCTGCAGCTGGGCGCCGTCGACGGCGCCAGCGTCAGCTTCAGCCTGGAGAATTCCGGCAGCATCGATGGCCGCGGCGAGGCCCTGGCCAGTGGTGCGGCGGCGGGCCTGCGCCTGTTCAACGGCGCCGCCGGCGTCACGGTGACGGGGGATATCGTCAATTCCGGCACCATCGCATCGGAAACCTCAGCCGCGATCCTGATCGAAGACGTCAATTTCGCCGGCACGATCACCAATAGCGGCACGCTGACCGGAGCAACCGCGGCGGTTGACGCCTCCGCGGCCACGGGCGGGCTGAGCTTCATCCAGACCGGCCGCCTGGACGGTGCCTTCATCGGCTCTGACTTCCAGGACAGCCTGACCTTCGGCACGGGCCAATCGACCCTCGCGGCGAGCGTGCTCGGCGGCGTTGACGTGCTGGTGCTGCAAGATGCCACGTTGGATGTGGAGGGCGCGCAAACCATCGACGGCAGCTTCACCACCAATGGCGGGCTGACATTCACCCTGGGCAGCGACAGCCTGGCAGTGGACGGCGACGTCACCTTGGGTGCGGATAGCAGCGTGACGGTGGCAAGCCCCGACGATATCACCGGCCTTGCCTTGGGCGAGAGCATCACCGTGCTGAGCCAGACCGGCAGCTTCACCGACAATGGCGCCGTCGTCACGGTGACCGACACGGCCTTTCTGGTGGATTTCCAGCTAAGCCCGAGCGCGCTGGCGGTGACGCCGGTGGCGGCCGATCTCACCGGGGTCTCAGCCGATGCCAATCTCTCCGCCTTCGGCGGCGCGGTGACCGAAGCCTTTTCCGCCGGAGCGCTGGGCGCCGAGGCCGTGGCATTGTTGAACGGCGTGTCCGGCGCGGCAGAGTTTGAGAGCGTGTCCTTGGAGCTGTTGCCGGCGATCAATGAGGGCGTCACCCGAGAGATCTTCGAGACCCAAAGCCTGAGCAACGCCTTCGTTGATCGGCGCGTGCAAGGTGAGGGCACCGGAGTGTGGGGCCAGGCGCTGTATCGGACCGCCAACCGGGACGCCGAGAGCCTCAGCGTCACCGGCTATGATGCCGATGCCTTCGGTTTCACCATCGGTGCGGACCGGGCATTCAGCGAGGCGTTCACCGCCGGTCTTGCGTTCAGCTATGCCGATATCGACATCGATGAGGACGGCGCCCAACCTGAGAATGCCGAGATCGACTCCTATCAGATTTCCGGCTATGCGGACTTCAATGCCGGCGCCTTCTTTGCCACCGGGCTGGTCGGCTATTCCTTCAACAATGTCGATACCGACCGGACCACTGCCCTGGGCGGCGTGACCGGCAGCTTCGATGTTGACGGCATCAATGCCCAGACCACGATCGGATATGACCTGATCCCGGGTGAGGCACGGTTCACGCCGCTGATCGGTCTGCACTATGCCAATCTGTCGTCGGACAGCTATACCGAAACCGGCGGCCTGGGCCTGGAGATCGACGGTGAGGATGTCAGCTTCCTGGACTTGCGCGCGGGCTTTGAAGCCGCGCTGAACCGCCAGGGCGAGACCTGGTCGGTGCAGCCGCTGCTCCGGGCTGCTTTCGTCTATGACGCCATTGCCGATGAACGCGCCTTCGACATTGGCCTGTCCGGGGCCGCGCCGTTCCGGCTGACCAGCACCGAACCGGCCGAGGCGCGCGCGGAATTCGGCGCCGGTCTGCGACTGGCCCATCAGAGCGGCTTCAGCCTGAACCTGGAATATGATGGCGAACTGGCGGACAATTATACCGCGCATGGCCTATTCCTGCGCGCGGAATTCCGCTTTTGATTGACCAAGCGGTCATCATCTATCCGGAGCGCCTTCCAAGGGAGGGCGCTCCGTTTTTCTTTTACCCCGGCGGCGATCATCGGCACAGTGTCGACCACACCGAAAAGGGAGGCTGAACCATGCGCGGGACGATCGCGATCGCGTTGGCATCATTGGTTACGAGCACGGCGGTCCATGCACAGCCGGCCGGCTATCAGGAGCTGGTGACGCTGTTTGAAGACTGGCGCGCCTTCGAGACGCCGCCGATGGCCCAGGGCGTGCCGGATTATACCGCCGACACCACCGCCCAGCGCCACGACGAGCTGAAGGCTTTGCAGGCGCGCCTGGCAGACATGGACATTGCCGATTGGCCGGTGGCCCAAAAGATCGACTATCATCTGGTGCGCGCGGAAATGAACGGCATGGACTTCAACATCCGCGTCCTGCAGCCCTGGGCCCGCGATCCGGCCTTCTATCAATCGATCTGGACCTATCAGAGCGATACCCCGGCGCATGAAGGCCCGACGCACCATGCCCTGGTCGAGCTGTGGACCTATGACTTTCCCTTGACTGCCGCGGAGGCGCGGCGGCTGACCGAGGAACTGGCGACGATCCCGCCGCTGCTGGACCAGGCCCGTGACAATCTGACCGGCAATGCCGCTGATCTGTGGCGCGCCGGCACCCAGACCCTGCGCGAGCAAGCCGACACGCTGGCAGAGCTGGCAGAGCGCGTCGCCGACGGGCCTGCGGAGCTGACGCGCGCGGTCGCCCAGGCACACCGTGCCACGCGCGCCTTCGTCGGCTGGCTGGAGGAGCAGGCGCCCAGGAAGACCGGACCGTCTGGCCTGGGCAAGGATCTGTACACCTGGCACCTGCGCAATGTGCATCTGGTGCCGATGGACTGGGCCGATGAAGTGATCCTATTGAAGCGCGAACTTTCCCGTGCGCATGCCAGCTTGCGCCTGGAACAGCAGCGCAACAAAGACCGGCCGCCGCTTCAGGCCGCTGACAGTCCGGAAGAGTATGACCGCCGCGCCAGCGCTGCGATCGACGCCTATCTGGCCTTCCTGGACGAGGCCGGCGTGCTGGAGGTGCAGCCCTATATGAAGCCGGCGCTGTTGGCGCATACCGGTGCCTATGTGCCCCAGGATCGGCGCAACTTCTTCAGCCGGGCCATGCATTATGACCTGACCACATTGCTCACCCACTTCTATCACTGGTGGGATCTGGCGCTGATGCAGGCCCAGCCGCACGACAGCCCGATCCGGCGCGGCCCCCTGCTCTACAATATCTTCGACAGCCGGGCCGAAGGCATGGCCACCGCGATGGAGGAGATCTACCTGCACGCCGGCGGCTATGATGACCGACCGCGCGTGCGCGAGGTGGTCTGGATCATGCTGGCGCAGCGGGCGGCGCGGGGCTTGGGCTCGCTTTACGCCCATGCCAATGAGATGACCATGGCCGAGGCCGCGGACTTCCATGTCGCGCGCACGCCGGACCAGTGGATGAGCCCGGATCTGCCGCTGCTGGCGTTTGAACAGCAGCTGTATCTGCGCCAGCCCGGCTACGGCACCAGCTATGTCACCGGCAAATATCTGATCGAAAAGCTGATGGCGGATTATGCTGAACAGCAGGGCGAGGCCTTTTCCACCAAGGCCTTCTTCAAGCAGCTGGACGCGCTGGGCGTCATCCCGGTGTCGATGCTGCACTGGCAGATGGTCGGCCTGACCCCAGAGATCGAGGCGCTGTTGACCACCGAGCCGATGCCCGGCCTGGATCCGGCCAGCCGCACGCCCGCCCCGGCGCCCACGCAATAGAGCGGCCCGGCCTGCGTGGACCCGGCGGCCGATCGCTTCGCCGCCGGTCAGGTCAGGCAGGCGGGTTTGAGCGGCCAGGGGACTGGCCGGCCTGGCCGGCGAGATACCGGGCCAAACGCTCACGACAGGCTTGCCGCCGCCCGCTGGTGACAAGCGCCGATACCGTCGCTGCCAAGATTGCCGCATCCCGCCGCAATCGCCAGGTGCGCACCTACTCCGCCTCCATTTGATGCTTCAGCGGCGCAATATGGCGGATATAGAGCATCTCCGGCTCGGCCATGCCGTCCAACACCTCGTCCGCGCACAGAAAGTCGATCGCGGCCGGTCCGGTGACGCCGGGGCGCACGGACAAGACCGTGTCTCGAACGTCCCGAGGCACATCCGCCAGGAGATGCGGCACCTCCGGCCGGGGTCCGACAAGGCTCATCTTGCCGCGCAGCACATCGATCAATTGCGGCAGTTCGTCCAGGCGGGTGCGGCGCAGCCAGCGGCCCAGCGGCGTCACCCGGGCATCACCCCGCACAGCCACCGCGCTGCCCTGCTCGCCGCCGCGGTGAAGCGTGCGGAACTTGTGCAGCAGGAACGCACACCCGCCCTGGCCCAGGCGTTCCTGCCGAGTCATGATCGGCCCGGGCGAGGACATCTTCACAGCCACTGCCAGGATCAGCAGCACCGGGCTGAGAAGCACCAGGATCCCCGCCGCTGCGACCATGTCGAACAGGCGCTTCACCCGGCGGGCGGCGCGGGTGTCGCGCACCGAGAGGTTTTTGGCAGGGCGATGCATTCCTGCCCCTTCTTGAGCGCTGGTCTCGCATTGAGGGAACGTGCCTGTGGTGCTCACCGTTCTGACCGCCGTTAACCCATTGCCGGCGCCACGGGGAGTCCGATGATGATAGCGCATCCAAACGTCTATGGCTTTTACGAGCCCGATACCGGGTCTGTACAATATGTCCTGGTCTGCCCGGAGACGCGGGACGCGGCAATCATTGATGCGGTGTGGAACTTCGATCCGCGCTCAGGCCACACCCACACGCACAGCGCCGACGAAATCCTGCGCTTCGTCGATCGCGAGGGGCTAACGGTTCGCTGGATACTTGATACACACCCGCACGCCGATCATTTCATGGCCGCGGGATATCTGCAGGATCGTCTGGGCGCGCCCACCGCGATTGGCGCACGCACAGCGCTGGTCACGGAGCTGTGGCGGCAAAATTATGATGTCGGGTCAGACATTCTGCCCGATCCCGACCGCGTCTGGGACCGGGTGTTCAAGGATGGCGATCGCTTCGAGGTTGGAAAGATTCCGGTGCAGGTGATGCTCTGCCCCGGCCACACCCTGGCCTCGATCACGTATCTGGCCGGCGATGCCGCCTTCGTCCACGACACCCTGTTCCAGCCGGATCAGGGCACCGCGCGGGCGGACTTTCCCGGCGGTGATGCCCGCCAACTGTGGCAGTCCATCCAAACGATCCTGGCGCTGCCAGACGAGACCCGCACCTTCACCGGCCACGACTATCGGCCCGGCGGACGCGAGGCGGCATGGGAGAGCACGGTGGGCGAGCAAAAGCTCCGCAACACGCATCTGGGGCTAGGCCAGACCGAGGATGGGTTCGTGCAGATGCGCACGCAGCGCGATCAGACCCTGCCCTTGCCTGACCGGATGCTAGCCGCGCTGATGGTCAATCTGCGCGGCGGTCGCATGCCCCCGGCGCATGGCAACGGCATCAGCTATGTGCCGCTGCCGCTGGATGCGGATCTGCACGCCCCGGTTCCCGGGGTGCGCGCTCACGCCGCAGAATAGATCGGCCCTGCTGCGGCTTTGCAAGGCAATACCAGGCCGGCTAAACTGGCGAGGTTCGCGTCCCTCGGCTGGAGTTGCCTGCCTGATGCCCGCCCAATGCGATGCCTGTGCGATCCGCAAGACCAGCATCTGCCGGGATGTCGGGCCGGAGGTGCTGAGCGATCTGGCCGCCACCGCCCGCCGTGTGGAGTTTCAGCCGGGCCAGGCCGTGCATCTGGACGGGCAGGCCTGGGCGCGCTTTGCCAACATCCTCGCCGGCGTGGTGAAGATCGTGCACCCCTCCGCCGCCGGCAAGGAACAGATCCTCGGCCTGCTCTATCCCGGTGACTTTCTCGGCCGCCCATTCGCCGGTGCGTCGGAGCATGTCTTCCAGGCCCTGACGCCGGTGACCTTATGCTCCTATCCCAAGGCGCGCTTTGAGGCGCTGTTGGAGCGGTGTTCGGAGCTCCAGCGCGCCCTGCTGGACCGCTCGTTGGATGAGATCGACGCGCTGCGCCGCTGGATGACCTTGCTTGGCCACAAAAAGGCCGGGGAAAAGGTCGCCAGCTTCCTGATCATGTTGGCCGACCGGCTGGGCGAGCCGGCCGATGACCCCACAGCGCTGCGCCTGGAGCTGCCGATGACCCGGGCGGAGATGGCCGATGTGCTGGGGCTGACGGTCGAGACGGTGAGCCGGCAGATGACCCGGCTGCGCAGCGATGGCATTATCGAGACCGCCGGGCCGCGCTGCGTGCTTATCCGCGATCCGGCACGACTGTCAGACCGGGCCGAGGCCGCATGAGCGGCCGGATCTGCGGCTGCAACAAGGTTTCAATCCACACCGTCCGGCGCAGACTGGAGAACAGGCAGCGCAGCATATAGCCGGTCATTTCCGGATTGGCCGGCACGGATCCGCTCGCCATCTGCGCGACCGGCTCGGCCAGATCCTGCGCCAGCGCCTCTTCCTCCAGATGAAACGGCTTCAGCCCGGATAGGGTATAGGCCTTCGCGCCGAGCAGGGCGGCGGTCCGCCGGCCTGGCGCGCACAGCAGGCTGTGCATCGCGGCGGTGACGTCGGAACACAGGCGCGGCGGCACCGCATCGGGCAGGGCATCGGCGATGGCTTCCAACTGCTGGCACAAGGTGTCCAACCGGCGGTGTTCCAGGGCCAGATGCGGGTCGAAGGCGGCCATTGCGATCCTGACAGCAGGCAGGGATTTGGGCGAACTGTCGCAGCATGCGTGCCAGGCCGCCTTGACATTTATCAATGTGGCAAGCGGCGCTTTGTCGTTTAACCCATCGGCATATATTCAACGGTTCAAACCGGGAGCAGTCGATGGCGGAAACGCGGTATGTGCCGTATGTCGCAGGGGCGGCATTTCTCTTGCTTGTGATCGCGGCGGTGTCGCCCGACCCAGCCTTTTCCACGCACATGTTCATCGCCACCGCCTGCGTCGCCATCGGCGCGCTGATCTTATTGCTGCGCTACAATCCCATACCGGCGGGCTCGGTGAAGCGGCCGGTTGCCGGGGCGGAGCCCTATATGGATGGGGTGATCCGTTATGGCGCGATCGCCACCGTGTTCTGGGGGCTGGCGGGCTTTCTGGTCGGCGTCGTGATCGCGTTTCAGCTGGCCTTTCCGGAACTGAATTTCGAATTCAGCTATACCAATTTCGGCCGGCTGCGCCCGCTGCACACCTCCGCGGTGATCTTCGCCTTCGGCGGCAATGCCCTGATCTGCAGCAGCTTCTATGTGCTGCAGCGCACCTGCAAGACCCGGCTGGCGCTGGGCGACACCGCCTGGTTCGTGTTCTGGGGCTATCAGCTGTTCATCGTGATGGCCGCGACCGGCTATCTGCTGGGCATCACCCAGTCCAAGGAATATGCCGAGCCGGAATGGTATGTCGATCTGTGGCTGACCGTGGTGTGGGTGGCCTATCTGGCGGTGTTCATGGCGACGCTGTTCAAGCGCCGCGAGCCGCACATCTTCGTGGCCAACTGGTTTTTCCTGGCCTTCATCATCACCACGGCGATGCTGCATCTGGTCAATAATGTCGCGATCCCGGTGTCCTTCCTCAGCGCCAAGAGCTACACCGCCTATGCCGGGGTTCAAGATGCGCTGATCCAATGGTGGTACGGCCACAATGCGGTCGGCTTCTTCCTGACCGCCGGCTTTCTGGGTATGATGTATTATTATATGCCTAAGCAGGCCGACCGGCCGATCTATTCCTATCGGCTGTCGATCATCCACTTCTGGTCCTTAATCTTTCTGTATATTTGGGCCGGCCCGCACCATCTGCACTATACTGCCCTGCCCGATTGGGCGCAGACGCTGGGCATGGTGTTCTCGGTGATGTTGTGGATGCCCAGCTGGGGCGGCATGATCAACGGCCTGATGACCCTGCAGGGCGCGTGGGACAAGCTGCGCACCGACCCCTTGATCCGCATGATGGCGATCGCCACGGCCTTTTACGGCATGTCCACCTTCGAAGGGCCGGTGCTGTCGATCAAGTCGGTCAACGGCTTAAGCCACTATACCGACTGGACTATCGGGCACGTGCATTCCGGCGCGCTGGGCTGGAACGGCATGATCACCTTCGCGGCGATCTATTTCATGGTGCCCAAATTGTGGGGCCGGTCCGGCCTGTACAGCCTGAAGGCGGTGAACTGGCACTTCTGGCTGGCGACCATCGGCATCGTCATCTACGCCGCCTCCATGTGGGTGGCCGGCATCACCCAGGGCCTGATGTGGCGCGAATATGATGATCAGGGCTTTCTGGTGAACTCCTTCGTGGAGACGGTCAGCGCGCTGCATCCCTATTATCTCATGCGCGCGTTCGGTGGCGTGCTGTATCTGGCCGGCGCGATCATCATGGCCTGGAACATCTACAAGACGATCCGCGGCGATGTGCCGGCGGCCGAGCGCGGCGGTGCCAAGGCCGCCCCGACCACCCTTCCAGCGGAGTAAGCGGCCATGGCCTATAAGCATGAAAAGCTGGAGAAGAGCGCCACCTTGATGTTCATCGCCTCGCTGATTGTGGTGGCGATCGGCGGCATCGTGGAGATCGTGCCGCTGTTCTATCTGGAAAGCGTGATTGAGAAGGTGCCGGGCGTGCGGCCCTACACGCCCCTGGAACTGGTCGGCCGCGACATCTATGTGCGCGAGGGCTGCTACACCTGCCACAGCCAGATGATCCGGCCGTTCCGCGATGAGGTGGAGCGCTACGGCCATTATAGCCTGGCCGCGGAAAGCATGTACGACCATCCCAATCAATGGGGCTCCAAGCGCACCGGGCCGGATCTTGCGCGCGTGGGCGGGCGCTATTCCGACGAATGGCATGTCCAGCACATGCTCAATCCGCGCGCGGTGGTGCCGGAATCGATCATGCCGCCTTATGCCTATCTGGCCAACAAGCCGCTGAACGGCAATGTCATCGCCAAGCATTTGAAGGCCAATGCCGCGCTCGGCGTGCCTTACAGCGAGGACATGATCGCGGCAGCCAACCAGGATCTTTATGCCCAGGGCGATCCCGACGCCGATCATGACGGCCTGCGCGCGCGCTATGGCGACAAGGTGCAGGCGCGCGACTTTGACGGCGACCCCGGCCAGCTGACCGAGATGGATGCGATCATCGCCTATCTGCAGATGCTGGGCACGCTGGTCGACTTCACTGACTATAATCCCAGTGAAGATTTCCGCTGAAGGAGCGCAGGATCCATGGATTATCATTTCCTGCGGGAATTCGCCGACAGTTGGATGCTTCTGGTGCTGTTCGTCTTGATTGTCGGCGTGTGGATCTGGGTGTTCCGCCCCGGCACGAAGAAGCGCTACGACCGCATGGCGCGCCTGCCCTTGGACAAGGATGAGGAAGACGAGAAATGAGCGAGGACAGCCGCGTCGATGAGGTCACCGACATCGAGACCACCGGCCATGAATGGGACGGCATCGAAGAGTTGAACCGGCCGCTGCCGCGCTGGTGGCTTTGGACCTTCTACGCCACGATCCTCTTCTCGGTGATCTACTGCATTTTGTATCCGGCCTGGCCGACCGCCCAGGGGGAAAAGGCGGGCGTGTTGAACTATTCCAGCCGGGAGCAGCTGGAGCAGGCCGTCGCCGCGGTCGAGGCCGGCCGCGCGGAGACCATCGCGAAGATCCGCGACCTGCCCTTCGCCGAGATCCGCCGCGACCCGGTGCTGATGCAGGTGGCGCTGAAGGGCGGTGAATCCGCTTATAAGGTCAATTGCGTGCAATGCCACGGCGCCGGGGCGGCCGGCGGGCCGGGCTATCCCAATCTAAACGACGATGCCTGGCTATGGGGCGGCACGCCGGAGGCGATCCACACCACCCTGCAATACGGCATCCGCCATGATGAATATGTCGAAACCCGCTATTCGGAAATGCCCGCCTTCGGCCGCGACAATCTCCTGCAACGCGACCAGATCAAGGATGTGGTCGCCTATGTGCAGGCGCTGTCCGGCCGGGGGGAGATGACCGAGGCGGCTAAGCGCGGCACGCAAATCTATGCGGAGCAGTGTGCCGTGTGCCATGGCGATAGCGGCGAGGGCAATCGCGATCTCGGCGCGCCGACCCTGAATGACGCCATCTGGCTTTATGGAGGCGATGATGAGACGCTGTATGAGACGGTCGCCAACGCCCGCTACGGCGTCATGCCCGGCTGGGCCAACCGGCTGGACGCGGCGACGCTGAAGCAGTTGACGCTGTATGTGCATAGCCTGGGCGGCGGCGAGCGGCCCGAAACCCAGCAGGCCCAGTTGCAGGGAACGGAGTAGACGGCCATGAGCGCCACCGGCATTCCCGACACCAGCCCGGTCTTCGACGTCGAAGCGGTCAATGCCAAGCGCAACCGCCAGCTTTATGCCGCGCGCAAGAAGATCTTCCCCAAACGGGTGAAGGGAGAGTTTCGCACGCTGAAATGGTGGGTGATGATCATCACCCTGGGCATTTATTATATCACGCCGTGGATCCGGTGGGACCGCGGACCCTTCGCGCCGGACCAGGCGGTGCTGGTGGATCTGGCCAATCGCCGCTTCTATTTCTTCTTCATCGAGATCTGGCCGCATGAGTTCTTCTATGTCGCGGGCCTTCTGATCATGGCGGGCTTGGGCCTGTTTCTGATCACCTCGGTGATCGGCCGGGCCTGGTGCGGCTATACCTGCCCGCAGACCGTTTGGGTCGACCTGTTTTTGAAGGTGGAGCGCTGGATCGAGGGCGACCGCAATGCCCGCATGAAGCTCGACACAGCGCCGCTAAGCTGGGACAAAGCCCGAAAGCGCCTGGCCAAGCACAGCCTGTGGCTGGTGATCGCGGTGGCCACCGGCGGCGCCTGGGTGTTCTATTTCGCCGATGCCCCAACCCTGGCCCAGCAGCTGATCACATTCGACGCGCCGGTGGTGGCCTATAGCACCATCGCCATCCTGACCTTCACCACCTATGTGTTCGGCGGGCATATGCGCGAGCAGGTGTGCACCTATATGTGCCCGTGGCCGCGCATCCAGTCCGCCATGGTCGACGAGAATACGCTGACCGTGACCTATCAGGACTGGCGCGGCGAGCCGCGCGGGCGGCACACCAAGCGCGAGGACGCCGACACGCTGGGCGACTGCATCGATTGCAACGCCTGTGTCGCGGTTTGCCCGATGGGCATCGACATCCGCGATGGCGTGCAGCTGGAGTGCATCACCTGTTCGCTGTGCATCGATGCGTGCAACGGGGTGATGGACAAGGTCGGCAAACCGCGCGGTCTGATCTCCTACGCCACGCTGAACGATCTGGAGGCCAATCGCCGCGGCGAAGCACGCAAGACCACCTGGCGCTCGCTGGTGCGCCCGCGCACCGTCGTCTATTTCCTGCTGTGGGGCAGTATCGGGGTGGCGATGCTGTATGGCCTGGCAACGCGGGAGCATATCGGGGTGAATGTGCTGCAGGATCGCAACCCGGTCTATGTCCAGCTGTCCGACGGCGCGGTGCGCAACGGCTATCGCCTGAAGCTGATCAACAAGGTCCTGGAACCGCGCCTGTTCACCGTGACGCTGGACGGGCTGCCGGGTGCGGCGCTGACCACGCCGGCCAGCCAGGAGCCGGTGCAGACTCTGCAATTCCAGGTCGCGCCCGATCAGGTGCGCGAGATCAAGCTGTTCGTCCGCGCAGACCCCACAGGCCTGAGCGAACGGCGCACACAGTTCCGCTTCCTGGTCACCGACGAAACCGATCAGGCCCAGGCGGAATATACCGCCCGCTTCGAAGCCCCGGTGCGGCCGTGATGAAAGAATTCACCGGCAAACATATGCTGCTGGTCCTGGCGCTGTTCTTCGGCACCGTCATTGCCGTGAACATCTTGCTGGCGGTGCAGGCCTCGCGCAGTTGGACCGGGCTGATCGTGCGCAACAGCTATGTCGAAAGCCAGAAATTCGATGACTATTTGGCCGAGGCGGCTGAACAGGCCGCGCGCGGCTGGCAGGCGGATGTGGCGCACCGCGCCGGCGCCATGGTCGTGCGGCTGTCCGACCGCGGCGGCGCCGACCTGACCGGCTTCACCGTAAAGCTGCGCCTGAAGCGCCCGGTGGTGGAAGGCCATGACCGCCAGCTTGAACTGGTAGAGACCGAACCGGGGCTCTACATCGCGCCGGTCGCCGTGCGGGGCGGCGTCTGGCAGGCCGAGGTGCTGGCGCTGCGCGGGCAGGACCGGCTGCGCCATGGCCAGCGTCTGTGGATCCGCGATGACTGACGCGCCGGTCCAGCATTTCGCGGTGCCGGACATGCACTGCGCCGGCTGTATCCGCAAGATCGAGCAGGAGCTGGGCGCCATGCCGGCGATCGCGCGGGCGCGGGTGAATTTCTCCACCAAGCGCGTCAGCGTCACCGGGTCGGCGGCGCCGGAAGAGGTGCTCGCGCGGCTGACCGCGCTCGGCTTCTCTGCCAAACAGCTGACCGAAGGCTTGCTGCCGGTGGAGGACCGCAGCGGCCGACTGCTGCTGGCCTGCCTGGCCGTGGCCGGCTTTGCCACCGCCAATATCATGCTGTTGTCCGTGTCGGTCTGGTCCGGGGCCGATGGCGTGACCCGCGATCTGCTGCACTGGATCTCCGCGCTGATTGCGTTGCCGGCGATCGCGTTCAGCGGTCGGCCCTTTTTCCGCTCCGCGGCCAAGGCGCTGGCGGCGGGCCGGGTCAATATGGACGTGCCGATCAGCCTGGGCGTGGTGCTGGCCGCGGGCTTGAGCCTCTACGAGACGCTGACCAGCGCCCGGCATGCCTATTTTGATGCCGCCGTGATGCTGTTGTTCTTCCTCTTGATCGGCCGCTATCTGGACCATCTGATGCGGGCCCGCGCGCGGGATACCGTCACCGGCCTGGTGGCGTTGCAAACACCGGTGGCAACGGTTCTGGACCGCGCCGGCCAGACCCGCAGCCTGGCTGCCACAGCGGTGGAGCCGGGCATGCGTCTGCTGGTCGCCGCGGGAGACCGGCTGGCGGTGGACGGCGAGATCCTCACCGGGGCCACCGAGGTTGACCGCTCGCTGGTGACCGGCGAAAGCCTGCCCGAGCCGGCCGGCCCCGGCACCCGCCTGCCCGCCGGCACGCTCAATCTGGCCGCACCGGTCACCGTGCGGGCGCTGGCGCGGGCCAACGATGGCTTTCTGGCCGAAATCATCGCCTTGATGGAGACAGCCGATCAGGGCCGCAGCCGCTATGTCCGCGTCGCCGACCGGGCCGCCCGGCTGTATGCGCCGGCGGTGCATCTTCTGGCGCTGGCAAGCTTCATTGGCTGGATGTTGGCCGGTGCCGGGTTGCATTTGGCACTGGTGGTGGCGATCACCGTGCTGATCATTACCTGCCCCTGCGCGCTGGGCCTGGCGGTTCCGGCGGTGCAGGTGGTCGCCGCCGGCCGACTGTTCAGCGCCGGTGTCCTTGTGAAGGATGGTGCCGCTCTGGAGCGGCTGGCCGAGATCGACCATGTGGTGTTCGACAAGACCGGTACGCTGACCCTGGGCGAGCCGGTTCTGGCCGAGGCGTTGCCGCCGGACGATCTGATCCTGGCCGCCAGCCTGGCGCAGATGAGCCGGCATCCGCTGGCCCGCGCGGTGCAAACCGCAGCCGACGGTCTGCCCCTGAAGCCAGCGCAGGATGTGGAAGAGCGGCCGGGCCAGGGGCTCGCCGGCCTGGTCGATGGCCGCCGTGTGCGCCTGGGCAAGGCGGAGTGGGTCGGCGCTGTGCCGCAAGCCGGCGTGTCTGTGTGGCTGCGCCTGGACCAGGCACCGCCGCAGCCGCTGCGGGTCACAGACCGGCTGCGCCCGGACGCGGCCGCGGCCGTGGCAGCGCTGACGCGGTTGGGGCTCAGCGTTTCGATCCTGTCCGGCGATCGACCAGAAGCAGTCGCGCACGTGGCGCAGGCGCTTGGCGTCGAAGCCGCCGAAGGCGGGCTATTGCCCCAAGACAAGCTGGCGCGCATCGAGGCGCTGAGCCGCGCCGGCGCCAAGGTGCTGATGGTCGGAGATGGCATCAATGACGCGCCCTCGCTCGCTGCCGGGCATGCCTCCATGGCGCCATCGACCGCCTCAGACATCGGAACCACCGCAGCCGATCTGGTGTTTTTGCGGCCGAGCTTGGCGGCGGTGCCGCAAACGGTGCGCATCGCGCGACGGGCGCGCGGCCTGGTGCAGCAGAATTTCGCCCTGGCGCTGGGGTATAATCTGCTCGCCGTGCCGATCGCCATCGCCGGCTTTGTCACGCCGCTGATCGCCGCCTTGGCCATGTCCAGCTCATCGATCCTGGTGACGCTGAATGCCCTTCGCTTGAAGCGTCAGGCGGCATGAGCGGCCTGCTGATTCTGATCCCGGTGGCCCTGCTCTTAGGCCTGGGCGGACTGGCCGCCTTTCACTGGGCGCTGAAAACTCGCCAGTTCGACGATCTAGACGGCGCGATGTTGCGGGTGCTCGATGACTCCGATGATGTCGAGGACAGCCAGTCCCCACCCTAGGCCCCGTGGGATACCGTTGCTCGCCGCATAGAAGGCCGCGTGCGCTCCCTACAAAGAAGCCCGGAACGCGATGGGGGACACGTTCCGGGCTGGTAAATGATACCACACCTTTTTGGGTGCGGATCCTGCTTAGGAGAGCGCACGATTTCACAAAAAGCAAGAGAAAATATCATTTCCTGAGGCTGGATTACACATATTCCAGGTATGTGCTGGCCGCTTATGCAAAGCCCTCGCGCATATCAGCATCCACCTCGCTGGCCTCGGTGATGCCATAGCCGGCCGCTGCCGGAATTGAGGCGTGGCGCCGCCCTTCTTTCACGGTCAGCCGCGGCATCACTGGCACCAGTGCCGTGCTGCGCGCCAGTGCGAAAGCACCGGCAACGCCGCCGGCCCGAGCCAATTTGTGCAAGATCATGCGGGTCGGAAACATCACCGGGGCCTTGTTGGCGTCCGCGTCCGCCAGCATCTGCGCCGGACTTGCCCAGCGAGCCTCAACCGCCTCGATGCCGTCGGTCAGAACGCGCTGGCCCTGGGGGGCCCGAACCAGATAGAATAGCGTGTCGAACCGTTTCGGAACCGGTTCCGGGGTGATCCAGTGCGCGAACGGCGCCAGGTCACGCGGGCGCGCCAGCAGGCCTTCACGCCGCAGGATCGAGGCAAAGCTGATGCGGCCGCCGATCAACCGATCACGGTAGCGCCTGTCGATACCGGTGCGCAGCGTTTGGTTGACGGGATCGCGCCCGCCGCGCCAGGCCACCAGCAGGCCGGTTTCTTCGAACAGTTCGCGCAAGGCGGCCATGCGCGCGGCGCGCTCCCCCACGCCATCGCCCGGATCGATCCGACCGCCGGGAAACACCCACATGCCGGCGGCAAATGAAAGGCCGGCGGCGCGTCGAACCAGCAAAACCTCCAGCCCGTCTGTTCCGCTGCGCATCGCGATGACCGACGCGGACGGCAGCGCCGGGGCAGGATATTCAAAGCTTTTCATCATACCTCCTGAACATCTTGAACGCCGGGCAAGGATGCCAGGGCTGATCGGATCTGTGGGGTGACACGGTACCTTTCCGGCAAGGCAATCACCGCTTCTCGACTGTCTTCCAGCGGCACGACGATGCTCACCATGCCGCGTCCGCCCGCATGCCGGGAAAGCAGAGCGGCCAAAGGCTCCAAAGGAGTGGCGTCGCGGACGAAAATCTCCAACGCGGCTTGCACTTGCGCAGCCGCATCATCCAACGGCCTTAAGTCGCGCGCGGTCAGCCGAACGCCATCCTCTTCCTCGCGCCGGCGAATATCCACGGTCACCAGCAGCGGCACAGCCCGCTCCACCAACGCCCGAGCGGTTTCCAGCAGATCCGGCTCCGCAGACGTGCGCGGCGGAAAGACGGTCACCTCATAGCCGCCGCTGGTGTCAGACAGCGTCAAAATACCCATGCGCTTGCCGGTGCGGGTCTTGCGCTCGGAGAAGCTGTCGATCGCCCCGGCCATCCGCACCGGCCCGTCATGCCGGCCGGACAAGACCTCGGCACTGGCCAGCACATGCTGGCGCTTCAGCACCGCCTGATAGGCATCCAGCGGATGAGCGGACAGGTAAAAGCCGATCGCGGCCAGTTCCTGGGCCAATTTCTCCGAGTCCAGCCAAGCCGGCCCGTCGGCAAGTGCTGGCCGCGATGCATGCTCTGCATCGCCGAACAAGGTCGCCTGCTGGGATTGCCGATCCTGCTGCGCCTGTTGCGCGTGGCGCAACAGAACTTCCCCGCTCCGATAAACCCGGCCGCGATCCGCATGCAGTGCGTCGAACGCGCCGGCGGCGGCAAGCTGCTCCAATTGTCGCTTGTTCAGAAGCTTCGGATCGACGCGCTCGGCAAAATCGAACACATCCGCGAACCGACCATTGGCTTGCCGTTCGGCAACAATCTGCTCGATCGCCTTGGCACCGACGCCTTTAATCGCCCCTAAGGCATATCGGATGGCCAGACCGGCACGCGCATCGCCGGGCTCAGCCTCGCTGACCCGCTCAACGACAAAGTCCGCTCCGGATCGGTTCACATCCGGCAAAAGCAGATCGATCCCGGAGCGGCGCAATTCCTTTTTGAATTGGGCCAGCTTATCGGTATTGCCCATATCAAGGGACATAATCGCCGCCATGAATTCCACCGGATAATTCGCTTTCAAATAGGCGGTTTGATAAGCAATCAGCGCATAGGCTGCAGCGTGGGACTTATTGAAACCATAACCTGCAAATTTTGCTAACAAGTCGTAAATCTCATTGGCCTTTGTTTCGTCAACCCCTTTTTCTTTTGCCCCCTCGACAAAGCGCACCCGTTGGCGCGCCATTTCCTCTACCTTTTTTTTGCCCATGGCCCGGCGCAACAAGTCCGCTTCCCCCAGGCTGTAGCCGGCCAAAACTTGGGCGATCTGCATCACCTGCTCCTGATAGACCGCGATGCCGTAGGTCTCTTCAAGGATGTGCGCGATCTGGGGGTGCGGGTAGGCGACTTTCTCGCGCCCATGCTTGCGGTTCACGAAAGTCGGGATATTGTCCATCGGCCCGGGCCGGTACAGCGCCACAATCGCGATGATGTCCTCGAACTTATCCGGCTTCAGGCCCTTCAGCACCTGCCGCATGCCCTGGCTTTCCAACTGGAACACGCCGGCGCTGTCACCGCGTGACAACATCTCAAAGGTGGCCGGGTCGTCCAGGGGCAGCGCCGCCAGGTCCACCTTGATCCCGCGCTTGGCGATATGGCCCACCGCGCGGTCCAGCACGGTCAGCGTCTTCAGGCCCAGAAAGTCGAACTTCACCAGGCCTGCCTGTTCCACCCATTTCATGTTGAACTGGGTCACCGGCATGTCCGAGCGCGGGTCGCGGTAAAGCGGCACCAGCTCATCCAGCGGCCGGTCGCCGATCACCACCCCGGCGGCGTGGGTGGAGGCGTGGCGGTACAAGCCCTCCAGCTTCAACGCCCGGTCGACCACCGCCGCGGTCGTCTCGTCCCCCCGCATCGCCTCTTGCAGGCGCGGCTCATCGTCGATCGCTTCCTGCAGGGTAACCGGATTGGCCGGAATGTTCGGCACCATTTTGCACAAGCGGTCGGTCACCGGATACGGCTGATGCATGACCCGGCCGACATCGCGCAGGATCATGCGCGCCTGGAATTTTCCGAAGGTGATGATCTGGGCGACCCGGTCGGTGCCATAGCGCTGCTGGACATAGCGGATCACCTCCTCACGCCGATCCTGGCAGAAATCCACGTCGAAATCCGGCATCGACACGCGCTCGGGGTTCAGAAAGCGCTCGAACAGCAGGGAGAAGCGCAAGGGGTCCAAATCGGTGATCTTCAGCGCCCAGGCCACCGCCGAGCCGGCCCCCGAGCCGCGGCCCGGCCCGACCGGAATGCCCTGCCCCTTGGCCCAGCGAATGAAGTCCGACACGATCAGGAAATAGCCGGGAAAGCCCATGCGGTTGATGATCGACAGTTCATGGGCCAGCCGGTCGCGATAGGGGCGGGCCTTGGCCGCCTGGGCCGCCGCATCGTCCTCCGCACTAAACACATGCACGGCCAACCGCTCCTCCAGCCCTGCTTCGGCCTGTTCGCGCAGCAGATCCGCCTCGTCCCGGTCCGGGGCAAAGCGCGGCAGGATCGGATCGATCGGTTCGGCCTTGAAGGCGCAGCGCTGGGCGATGACCAGCGTATTGTCCACCGCTTCGGGCAGGTCGGAGAACAGAGCGCGCATCGCCTCGGCGGATTTCAGAGCGTGATCGGGGGTCAGCCGCCGCCTCTCCTGTTCCACCACATAAGCGCCGGAGGCGATGCACAAGAGCGCGTCATGCGCCTCATACATAGCGGCATCGCCGAAATAGACATCGTTGGTCGCCACCAGCGGCACATCAGCGTCATAGGCGAGGTCCAGAAAGCCGGGCTCCAGCCCCTCCTCCTCCGCCAGGCCGTGGCGCATCAGTTCCATATAGAGCCGGTCGGGAAACAGCGTCTTCAACTGATCCAGCAGATCGCGCGCCCGGGCCATATGGCCACCGGCCACCGGGGCAGCCAACAGCCCCTGCGGACCGCCGGTGAGCGCGATCAGGCCCTCGGTCAAGCCGTCAAAATCCGCCAGCGCAAGCGCCGGCTGCCGCTCCGACCGGCTGGCCAAGTGCGCGCGCGACACCAGCTTCATCAGGTGGCGATAGCCGGTGGCATTCTGCGCCAGCAGGATCAGCCGCGCCGGCTCGGCCGGCCGGGTTGTCCGCTCCCCTGTTGGCTGGGGCGGCAGAACGCCAAGATTGACGCCAAGGATCGGCTGGATGCCCTGCGCTGCCAGACTTTCCGAGACCTCCAGAGCGCCGAAGAGATTATCTGTATCGGTGACGGCCACGGCCGGCTGCCGGTCAGCCAGCACCCGGCGCGCCAGGTCAGACACGCGCAGCGCGCCCTCGGACAAAGAGTAAGCGCTGTGAACCCGGAGATGAACAAAATCGGCATGAGGCATGATCAAGCTCCGGGGCTAAGGCGAGGCGGTCCGTCTAGTCCTAGGCCGCGGCCCGATCCGGTTCAATGCCGCGCACCAACGCCGCAGCGCCTTGCCCCGCATAGCAGCGTTCCGGTAGAGCATGATGGATGGATGGAAAGTGCCGGTGACGGCCGATGACCGAGATCACCCCTGAACTGGTCCTGCGCGCTTATGCCTGCGGCCTCTTCCCGATGGCCGACGATCGGCACGCCGAAGAGATGTTTTGGGTCGACCCCGAACGCCGCGGCGTGCTGCCGCTGGACCAGTTTCATTTGGCGCGCAGCCTGAAGAAGGCGATCCGGCAGGACCGCTTCGTGGTCACCGCCGATGAAGCATTCGACCAAGTAATCCTCGCCTGTGCTGAGGCGCGCCCAGGCCGGGAAAGCACCTGGATCAATGACGAGATCATCCGGCTTTATACCGAGTTGAACCGCCTGGGTGCGGCCCATTCCGTGGAATGCTGGCAGAATGGCCGGCTGGTGGGCGGGCTTTATGGCGTTGATCTGGCCGGGGCCTTTTTCGGTGAAAGCATGTTCCACCGCACCACCGATGCGTCGAAAGTGGCGCTGGCGCATCTGGTCGCGCGGCTTAGCGCCGGCGGTTATTGCCTATTGGACTGCCAGTTCATCACCGGGCATCTGGCCAGCCTGGGCGCCATCGAAATCTCCAAGGCCAGCTATCGCCGGCAACTGAAACAAGCGCTGAGCGTCAAGGGCGACTATTACTCGCTGCCCTCGCCCTGCCCCGGCTCGCTGACCCTGCAATCGATCACCCAAACATCATAGACCGGGTGTTCCAAGGCGCTGAGCGACGGGCTCGACGCGAACATCCAGCCGGAAAAGACGCGCTGATCGTCGCCTTCGGCGCGCATGTCATCGATTTGCACGAAAGCGAAGGTTTCCGGCGGTTCGGTCGGCGGCGTCTTTTCGCAATGGCGGGCGACGATCTGCAACGTTCCAAACCGCACCGGCTGATCCTGCGGCAAGGCAAGCTCTGTGACCCGAGCGGTCACCTTGTCCAAGGCGCGGGCAACCGTCACGGTTTCGGCCAGCACCTCAGCGGGACAGGCCAGCGCTGCGGCCACACACAGCCAGGCAAGCGCGTTACTCCTCCGACTCATCGCCCGCCCCATTGCCATCACCGCCATCGCCGGAGAAAGCGAAGCGGCTGACCAGGCTGAACAGATCAACATAACCTTCGGTGAACTCGACCTGTCCGCCAGGTGGAATATTCTCCGGCGACCCACCGGGTTCCAGGGCGATATAAGTGCCGCCCAGCAGCCCCTCCGAGGCGATCTTGGCATAGGTGTCCTCCGGCAGTTCCAGGCGCTGATCGACGGTGAAGGTCACCACTGCCTGGAAACTGCGCGGATCCAGGTCCTGCCCCACGACCGAGCCGACCTTGATGCCGGACAGCCGCACATCCGAGCCCAGAGCCAGGGCGCCGACCTTGTCGAACCGTGCGGTCAGCCGGTAGCCGTCGACCCCGGCGACATCGGTGGTGATGGTCACCAGCCAGACGAACAGGCCGGCGACCAACAGAACCACAGCGCCAATCAAGGCTTCGACGATATTTCCCTTCATGTCATGTCCCTCCAGCGCCGTCCGGCTTGCATGAAACTCACGACCGCTGCCTGTGTGCCTGTGTGTTGGCGGACCCGGTCACGCTCAGCGATAAGCCCGCTATCACTCCTCCGGCTGCCACGCCTCATAGTCGCCGGTGGCCGGGGCGTGCTGGCCGCGGGCATGCAGGCTGCCGGCGGGGTAATAGGCCTGCGCCGTGCCAGTTAGATTGGGGATATGCTCCTTTTCCCACGGCTTGTGCGGCAAGGGCGCCTGGCTGGGCGGTTCAGCGGCAGTATGGTGCAGCCAGCGGTGCCAGTCCGGCGGCACACGCGTGGCCTCATTCTCGCCCTTATAGATCACCCAGCGGCGCTTGCCGTCCTTGGTCTGATAATAGCGGTTGCCCTGGGCGTCCTCGCCCACCTTGTGGCCCTTGCGACGGGTCAACAGCGTCGTGCCGATCGTGCCGCCGCGCCACCATTGCAGCCATGCCACCATATGCAGACCCCTTCTGTCCATGCGTCCGCCCGGACCCGTGTTACCCGGCCTCGCTAACCGGCCTTTGCTATAGGTGCTGGGCGCGGCGCCGTCCAGCACCGCCGATGGGTTCGGCTGCTCTGAGTCGCAGCAGCTGAAGGGTCAAGCCGGGCCGTGCAGGCATCATCACGTTTTCGCAGCCGCATGCCGGGGCGAGGCGTCTTTCTGAGCAAGAACCCGGGCGTTGGCATGAGTCGCAGCCAGGGACGCGTCGCACATTGTGGGGGCGCTGGTCTGTCAACCACAAAATCTGCTTGAACTGCGTCCGCGCTCAGCTAGGATTTGTGGTCTGCAACGGGTCAGGCACGATATCTGGGAAAGGGGCGGACATGAGAATAGAACGGCGGTTTACCAAGGCGGGGGAAGAGGCCTATGCCGGCTTGAGCTTTCGCGAAGCGGTCAGCGAAATCCGCAATCCGGACGGGTCGCTGGTGTTTCAGATGCCGCGGGTCGAGGTGCCGACGACGTTCAGTCAGGTCGCCACGGACATTTTGGCGCAGAAATATTTCCGTAAGGCCGGCGTGCCGGCGCGGCTGAAGCCGGTGAAGGAAGACGGCGTACCGGCTTGGCTGTGGCGCCGCACCGCGGACACACAAGCGCTGGAGCAGCTTCCGGAAGATCAGCGCTATGGCTCGGAAACCTCCGCCAAACAGGTGTTTGACCGGCTGGCCGGGGCCTGGACCTATTGGGGCTGGACCGGCGGCTATTTCCATCAGGAAACCGACGCGCGCGCCTTTTTCGACGAGCTGCGCTTCATGCTAGCCGCCCAGATGGCCGCGCCGAACAGCCCGCAATGGTTCAATACCGGCCTGCACTGGGCCTATGGCATCGATGGCCCGGCCCAGGGGCACTTCTATGTCGACCCGGAGACCGGCCGGCTGCAGCGCTCCGCCAGCGCCTATGAACGACCGCAGCCGCATGCCTGCTTCATCCAGTCCGTCGGCGACGATCTGGTCAATGACGGCGGCATTATGGATCTGTGGACGCGCGAGGCCCGCCTGTTCAAATACGGGTCCGGCACCGGCACGAACTTCTCCAGCCTGCGCGGAGAGAATGAGCCACTGTCCGGCGGCGGCAAATCCTCCGGCCTGATGAGCTTCCTGAAAATCGGTGACCGGGCGGCCGGTGCGATCAAGTCCGGCGGGACCACGCGCCGGGCGGCCAAGATGGTGGTGGTCGATGCCGACCATCCCGATATCGAGGCGTTCATCAACTGGAAGGTTTATGAGGAGCAGAAGGTCGCCGCGCTGGTCGCCGGCTCCAAGCTGGCCAACAAGCATCTCAATGCGATCATGACCGCCTGCCACACACACAAGGACACGCTGGGCGACAAGGCGTTCGATCCGAAGGAGAATGCCGCGTTGAAGGCAGAGATCAAGGCTGCCCGCGCGGCGATGATCCCGGAGAATTACGTCAAGCGCGTGATCCAATTCGCCCAGCAGGGCCATGACGGCATCGACTTTCCCACCTACAACACCGATTGGGACAGCGAGGCCTATGTCACCGTCTCCGGCCAGAATTCCAACAATTCTATCCGGGTGACCGATGATTTCATGGCCCGGGCGCGAACCGGTGGTGATTGGGAGCTGATCCGGCGCACCGACGGTACGGTTGCCGCCACGGTCGATGCGCAGGACATGTGGGACAAGGTCGGCGAGGCGGCCTGGGCCTGTGCCGACCCCGGCATCCAGTTCCACACCACCATTAATGACTGGCACACCTGCCCCAATTCCGGGCCGATCCGGGCCTCCAACCCCTGTTCGGAATATATGTTCCTGGACGACACGGCGTGCAATCTGGCCAGCCTGAACCTGATGCAGTTCCGCCTGGCCGATGGCGGCTTTGACGTGGAGAATTTCGAGCATGCCACCCGGCTATGGACCGTGCTGCTGGAAATCTCGGTGCTGATGGCGCAATTCCCCAGCGCGCGCATTGCCGAGCTGTCCTACCGTTACCGCACCCTTGGGCTGGGCTATGCCAATATCGGCGGGCTGATCATGTCGCTGGGTCTGAGCTATGACAGCGAGGCCGGCCGCGCGCTGTGCGGCGCGATCACCGCGCTGATGACCGGCACCTCCTATGCCACATCAGCGGAGATGGCCGCGGAACTGGGCGCCTTTCCCGGCTATGACGCCAATGCCCAGGCGATGCTTCGGGTGATGCGCAATCACCGCCGCGCCGCCTATGGCCAATCGGACGGCTATGAGGATCTGCACACCCTGCCGGTGCCGCTGGACCACGCCAATTGCCCCGATCAGCGGGTGGTGGCGGCGGCCACGCGCGCCTGGGATGCTGCCCTGGCGCTGGGTGAGGCGCATGGCTATCGCAACGCGCAGGCCAGTGTGATCGCGCCGACCGGCACCATCGGCCTGGTCATGGACTGCGACACCACCGGCATCGAACCGGATTTCGCCCTGGTGAAGTTCAAGAAACTGGCCGGGGGCGGCTATTTCAAGATCATCAACCGCATCGTGCCGCAGGCGCTGCGCCAGTTGGGCTATACCCAGCCGCAAATCGAGGACATGATCGACTATGCCGTCGGCCGCGGCACGCTGGAGAAGGCACCGGGCATCGATCATGACGCGCTTCGCGCCAAGGGCTTTGGGCCGGACCAGATCGAGGCGATTGAGGCCGCCCTGGCCAATGCGTTCGACATCAAGTTCGTGTTTAATCGCTGGACCCTGGGCGACGATTTCTGCCGCGGCGTCCTGAAGCTGAGCGATGCGCAGCTGGACGATTTCAATCTCGACTTGCTGGCCGCGATCGGCTTTTCCAAGCAGCAGATCGAGGCGGCGAACCTCTATGTTTGCGGCGCCATGACCCTGGAGGGCGCGCCGCATCTGAAGGACGAGCATCTGGCGGTGTTCGATTGCGCCAATCCCTGCGGCAAGATCGGCAAGCGCTCGTTGAGCTGGCAAAGCCATATTCGCATGATGGCGGCGGCCCAGCCGTTCATCTCCGGCGCCATCTCCAAGACCATCAACATGCCCAATGCCGCCACAGTTGAGGACTGCAAGGCCGCCTATGAGCTGAGCTGGTCCTTAGGGGTCAAGGCCAATGCGCTGTACCGCGACGGCTCCAAACTGTCCCAGCCCTTGTCCGCGGCCCTGCTGGAGGATGAGGATGTCGAAGCGATCGAGGCGGCCGCGCCGACCGAGCGGGCGCAGATCATCGCGGAACGGGTGATCGAGCGGATCATCGAGGTGGAGCGCCCGGTCTCGCGCCGCAAGCTGCCGGACCGGCGCAAGGGCTATACCCAGAAGGCCATCGTCGGCGGCCACAAGGTCTATCTGCGCACCGGGGAATATGATGACGGGTCCTTGGGCGAGATTTTCGTGGACATGCACAAGGAGGGCGCTGCCTTCCGCTCGCTGATGAACAATTTCGCCATCGCGATCTCGATCGGCCTACAATATGGCGTGCCGCTGGAGGAATTCGTCGACGCCTTCACCTTCACCCGGTTCGAGCCGTTCGGCCAGGTCCAGGGCAATGACGCCATCAAGATGTCCACCTCGATCCTGGACTATATCTTCCGGGAACTGGCCGTGAGCTATCTCGGCCGCTCGGACCTAGCGCATGTCGACCCGGACGATCTGCGGCCCGATACCGTCGGCGACGGGGTCGACGAAGGCCGCGAAGAAGAGAGCGGCGCGGCCAAGGGCCAGCAGTTGCAGCTGGTGATGGAAATGGCGTCGAACGGCTATATCCGCTCCAACGTGCTGCAGCTGAAGCCTCGGGCGCGGGCGGACGTGCAGGAAATCGCCGAAGCCTTCGTGCAAGAGGCACAAATCGCTGAAACCGCGGCGGCCGGAGCCGCGCTGGAGGTCGGCGCCGGCACCACCGCTGCTTTGGACACGGGCGGGCGCCGCCGCGCCGCTGCGCGCATGCAGGGCTATGAAGGCGATGCCTGTGGCGAATGTGGCAATTTCACCTTGGTGCGCAACGGCACCTGCCTGAAATGCGACACCTGCGGCGCCACCAGCGGGTGCTCGTAACGGCAGGCCAATACGCCTGTACCCAGCTGCCCACGCCTGCCCTTTCACGCCTGCCCCTCTCCCACCACCGGGAGAGGGGCTTGCGGTTTCGCAGCCGGACCGGGCGCCTACCGGTCTTTCATCACCGCGTCAGTCGCTGACGGTGCGGGCCTTGAACCAGAGCCGGCACACGGGCGCGGGGTCGGCGTGATCCGCCTCGGTGCGCTGCCATAGAAGATCGATCAGAGCGTGGCCGGGAATGGCAATGTCGGCGTCGTTCAAGGCGGCGATGATCGGCGCGCACAGGCTGTGTCTGGCATCGCGGTCGGCCACCTCCAGCACCAGTTCATGCTCCTGCCCGTCGAAGGTGGCGCTGTGCCAGGCACGGCTTTGCGCCCGCGCCACGCGGATGCCCGGCCGTGCCAGCGGTCCGGGCGTGCACAAGGACTGCATAATCGCGCCGGCGTCGGCGATCTGCCTGCGCAGTGCCGGATTGTCCCGGAGCGTCTGACGAATGCCGCGCAGAAGCGGCGTGAGCGCATCTGTCCCCATCATCCTATTTCCCGACCCGTTTCCCAGGCGCGTCTGACTTCTCAGCCCAAGCCTGGTTTGACCCTGTTGATAACCTATTTGGTACAATACGCAAGTTCTTGTGTCAATACGTGCAAACGGAAGCCAGTGGGATACCACCTATCCGGGCGTTAGCCCCTGTAGAGTTCCATTAAACCGTATCGGGCCCGAAACTGCAATAGGAAGAAAATAGGAAGATGAGCGGACAGGCTTGCTTGCCCGCTGAACGCTTCCTAGGCTTTCGGCCATGACCACGCCTCGCCCGCGCACGCCCGTAGCCGCGCCCCAGCCCGTCCCCGTCCGCGCCGCCGATGCGCGCGCAGCTCTTGCGCGGGCAATCGACGACTCGGGGCATAGTTGTGCGGCACTGTCACGGCTGCTGGGCCGGAACCACGCTTATCTGCAGCAGTATCTCCGCCGCGGAACGCCTCGATTTCTTGCGCCCGCGGACCGCCGGCGGCTCAGTGACCTGCTGCCGATTTCCTACGAAGCGCTGAGCCCGGCCGCCCCCTCCAACGCCAGCCCCGTCGCCGGGCTTACCCCATTCACGGTCGAGGGCGATGCCATGGCGCCGCTGATGCGCCCGGGGGATATTGCCTGGGTGGCATTGGAGGACCGGCGTCCCCGGGTCGACGCGCTATTCGCCTTGGGTCAGACGAATGCGCCCTTCTTCCGCCGGTACGGCCATCTGCCAGGCGGCACGCCAGCGTGGCTGGCCGAGGCTGCCCCGCCGATCGCGGACGCCGCCATCGTCGGTCATGTTGAATGGATCATGCGGCGGGCGTGAGCGCCGAAGATGCAATCGCGTCCGGCCGCTACCAATTGCTCAGCCCGTCGGGCCGGCCGCCGACTTTCGAGGCGACAATGCGCCAGACCATCATCCGCCCGTCGCGCATCAGTTTCAGCCGCCGCTGCCACAAGTCGCCCTCGCGCATCATGATCTTGATCAGATCGCTGCCGTCGGGCCGTGCGGTCAACTGCGGCACGAGTTGATCCGCTCCTTTCCAGGTCTGGTCCACCAAGGGCACAACCTTCTTGGTGACATCCTCATCGACCCGCACAACGAAGTCGAAGTCCTTGAACATTTTGCCGAATTCCTCGGCGATCAGCGGGTAGATCGGCTTGCCTTCGGCTGCTGCCCAGGCCTCATAGTCCGGGTCCTCCCGAACCGATTCATCGCGCAGCACATAGTCCGTCACCAGCAGCAGGCCCATCGGCTTGAGATGATCATGGATCAGCCCGACCAGGCGCCGCTTGTCTTCGAACAGGTAAAAGGCCTCCTTGGAGAAGGCGCGGTCGTAATTGCGCGCGAAGCCATCCTTCAAGGCCGGGTCCAGCGGCTCGATCATGGCCTTGCGGGCCATGCCGGCGGCATTGGACAATTCATTGGCGGCCGCGACGATCTTTTCGGAGCGATCATAGCCGGTAACCCAACAGCCGAATTCTTCCGCCAGCGCGCGGGCATGCCCGCCCAGGCCGGACCCGATCTCCAGCAGGTTCATTTCCGGCTTCAGCGCCAGCAACTTACACATATTGACGATATTCTCCGCGCCGCCGGGGCCGCACAATTCCGGCCCCCAGACATAGCGCGAGACGGCCGCCCGGCTGCGCTCCCACGGCTTGTAGGGAAGCTCGCGATCCTCCGACTCAATCGGCGGGGGATTTTCGTCCATCTCCGCCACCGGGACCCCCGCCGGGTCGGAACCATTGCCGGATCCGTCAGCGTCTGGCTCGTCTTCCCCGGCGCGGCGGCGTGCCAGCATGGCGGCATACTCGTCGACATCATACCCTTCCCACCAGGCGCGCAGACGCACCCGGGCGGGATGAGCTTGCTTGTCCTCGCCACCGGGATCGTCCTCGCCTGAGGATTTCTTGCCCAGGACAGGCAATCGGACCATCGCTGCGCCCCTGAAAAGACCCCTTTCAGCGCCGACGATGTGCGACCGCGACGCCTTTGGTGTCCTTGCTTAAGTCGTCAACGCAAAAAAAGCGTTACCTTCAGGCGCGCAACTTGCCCCCGGTGCTCTTCTCAACCGCTGCGACGATGCGCTGGGCGACCTTATCGATCTCAGCGTCGGTCAGCGTGCGCTCGACCGGACGAAGCACCACCTTGACCGCCAGGGATTTGGTCCCCGGCTCCAAGCCCCTGCCCTGATAGACGTCGAACAAGCGAATCTCTTCGATCAGCTGCTTCTCAGCCCCCCGCACGGCGCGCAGCAGGGTGTGGGCCTCGATGTCATGCGGCATGACGAAGGCGAAATCACGCTCCACCGCGGGCAGATTGCTTGGCGCGTATTGCGGCCGGGCAGGCCCGCTGCGTTTGGGAAACGGCACGGCCTCCAGAAACACTTCAAAGCCGACGCACGCCGCCTTCAGGTCATAGGCCTTGATCAAATTCGGGTGCAGTTCGCCGAAGCTGGCCAGCACATTCTTCGGCCCCCGCCGCACGGTGCCGGAGCGTCCGGGATGGTAGTGATCCGGCCCTTGCCGGAATGTCACCAGATTATCGACCGGAGCCCCGGCCGCTGCCAGGGCGGCCAAGGCATCGGCCTTGGCGTCGAAGGCATCGACGGTGCGGTCGCGCTCACGCCAGTCCTTCGGACCGGTGCGCCCGGCGCGCACGCCGGCGGCCACCCACTGCTGATGCTGGCTGCCGTAAATCGGCCCGATCTCGAACAAGGCGACGCAGTCCTGGCCGCGGTCCAGATTGCGCTGCGCCGCCGCCATCAGATTGCCCAGGACCGACGGCCGCATCTGATCCAGCTCCGAACTGATGGGGTTGGCCAGGCGCAATGCCTCTTCGCCCCCGCCGAATCTTTGCGCCCCCGCCCGATCCATAAACGACCAGGTCACCGCCTCGTCCAGCCCGGCATCGGCGAGCCGGCGGCGCACCGCGCGCAAGCGCCGCTGCAACGGCGTCAGGGTCGGCTTGGCAACCCCGTTCGGCCGCGGCAGCGGCGTGGATGGCACCTTGTCCAGGCCCTCGATGCGCAGCACCTCTTCCACCAGATCGGCCTCACCGTCGATATCCGGTCGCCAGCTCGGCACCTTGGCCTGCAACAGGCCATTCTCGTGTGCGACGGTGAATCCCAGGGCCGTCAAAATGTCTTGGGCGCGCTTGGCCGGCACCTCGACCCCGCCCAGATGCGCCACACGGTCCGGTCGCAGGGCGACGGTCTTGTCCGGGATCGGCGCGGCACCGGCGACCACGGCCTGGCTCGCCTCTCCGCCGCACAGCTCCAGCACCAAGCGCGTGGCCAGATCCAGCCCCGGTTCGGTGGAAGCCGGATCAACGCCGCGTTCGAAGCGATAGCGCGCATCGGACAGGATCATGTGGGCGCGCCCGGTGAGCGCCGTGACCACCGGGTCGAACCAGGCCGCCTCGATGAACACCGACTTGGTGGCCTGGTCGACGCCGGTGTCCGCCCCGCCCATGACGCCGCCCAGGCTGATGACGCCGCGATCGTCAGCGATGACGCATTCGCCCCCTTTCAGGGTGTAGGTCTTGTCGTCCAGCGCGGCCAAGGTCTCGCCGGAGCTGGCCGGGCGCACCACCAGCCCGCCCGTCAGCTTGTCGGCATCAAACACATGCAGCGGTCGGGCGCGGTCATAGCTTAGATAATTGGTGATATCGACCAGCGCGGAAATCGGCCTGAGGCCGATGCTGGTTAGCCGCTTCTGCAGCCAGTCGGGGCTGGGGCCGTTGCTCAGCCCGGTGATCAGGCGGCCGGCGAAATGCGGGCAGGCGGGCGGTCCGTCGAAGGCCAGCGTCACCGAAATCGGACATGGCGCGCCGCCTGACACCGGCGCCACCGCCGGCGTGATCAGCTCCCCCAGGCCCCGCGCGGCCAGATCGCGCGCAATCCCGGCCACGCCCAGGCAATCCTGGCGGTCCGGCGTGATCGCGATCTCGATCATCGGGTCGTCCAGGCCGCGATAATCAACATAGGCCATGCCAACCGGGGCGTCGGCGGGCAGATCAATGATGCCGGTATGCTCATCCGAGAGCATCAGCTCGCGCTCCGAACAGAGCATGCCGAAGCTCTCCACGCCGCGGATCTTGGCCGGCTTCAGATTGAGGTCCGTGCCTGGAATATAGCTGCCCGGAGGCGCGAACACGCCCTTCATGCCGGTGCGGGCATTGGGCGCGCCGCACACCACCTGCCACGGCTCGCCGGTCCCGGCATCAACCCGGCACAGCTTCAGCTTGTCAGCATTGGGATGCGGGCCGGCCTGCAGCACTTCGGCGACCACGAACGGGCGCAACTGGTCAGCCGGATTATGCACCGCCTCAACCTCCAGGCCGATCGCGTTCAGCGCCTCGGTGATGGCCTCAAGCCCCGCATCGGTTCGCAGATGCTGAGTCAGCCAGGACAAGGTAAATTTCATCGGCTCAGCCCTCCGGCCAGGCTGGGCTGATCGGCCGGATCGAAGCCATAATGGCTGAGCCAGCGCTTGTCGCTTTCAAAGAAGGGTCTGAGGTCGGGGATCCCGTATTTCAACATGGCCAAGCGGTCGATGCCGCAGCCCCAGGCAAAGCCTTGCCATTCTTCCGGGTCCAGATGGCAGGCTTGCAGCACGCGCGGATGCACCATGCCGCAGCCCAGGATTTCCAGCCAGTCCTCGCCCTCGCCCAATTTCAACACCCCGTCCTTGAACGAGCAGCGCACATCCAGCTCAGCGGAGGGTTCGGTGAACGGAAAGAAGGAGGCGCGAAACCGGGTCTCGACATGGTCGACCTCGAAGAACGCCTTCACGAACGCCTCCAAGGTGCCCTTCAGATGGCCCATATGAATGTCCCGGTCGATCACCAGGCCTTCGAACTGGTGGAACATCGGCGTGTGCGTCGCGTCCCAGTCCGACCGATAGCAGCGGCCCGGCGCGATCATGCGGATGGGCGGTTGCTGCGTGGTCATCGTTCGGATCTGGACATTGGAGGTGTGCGTGCGCAGCAGCCGCACGGTGCCGTCCGGGCTCGGCGGCAGATAGAAGGTATCGTGCATGGCCCGGGCGGGATGATGCTCGGGGATGTTCAGCGCGGTGAAATTGTGGAAATCATCCTCCACATCCGGCCCCTCGCCCACCGTGAAGCCCAGATCGGCGAAGATTTCCGCCAATTCGTCCATGACCTGGGAGATCGGATGGATATGGCCGCGCGGCGGCAGCGTGACCGGCAAGGTCATGTCGATCTGCTCACTGGCCAGACGCGCCGCCAGGGCCTCAGCCTCCAGATGTGCGCGGCGGGTCTCGATGCGCTCGGCGACCTGATTTTTCAGCTGGTTGAACAGTGGCCCCATTCGCTTGCGGGTGTCCGGGTCCATCCGGCCCAGTCCCTTCATCAGCTCGGTCACCCGGCCCTTCTTGCCCAGCGCCTTGACCCGCGCCTCATCCAGCGCGTCCAGAGTGTCCGCGGCCTCGATGGCGGTCGTCAATTCCGCTGCCAGCGCGTCGATTTCCTCTGCGCGCATCTTGTTCTCCTTCCATCGCTGGACGACCAAAAAGGGCCGCGCCCATATCCAGCGCGGCCCGTTCTAAAGATTTTGCCGTTCGAGAAAAGCCCCTTAGAGGCTCGACCAGAGCCACCGACACAGCCCCCTCGACCTTGCCGGAGCGGATTGTTGCCGGGCGTTGCGCGTCGTCGTGACGGATGTGTGGCGGGTGCGCCTTGCGATGACGACAGCCGGGCCGCTGCGCTCGGCCATCACCGCCGATGCTGTTCAGGTGAGGGGCGGCGGTGCAGCGATGCTGCTGTGTCCGCCCGCCCCGCCGGGCTCAGGCCTTGTTCAGCGCCTGATCGGCCTGTTCCACCAGCGCCTTGAACGCCTCGGCCTCATGCACCGCCAGATCAGCGAGCACCTTGCGGTCCAGATCGATGCCGGCCAGCTTCAGACCATGCATGAACCGGCCGTAGGTCAGGCCGTGCTGGCGCGCGCCGGCATTGATGCGCTGGATCCACAAGGAGCGGAAATTGCGCTTGCGCACCCGGCGGTCGCGATAGGCGTATTGCAGGCTCTTTTCCACTGCCTGCTTGGCCACGCGGATGGTATTTTTGCGCCGGCCGCGAAAGCCTTCGGCCTGGTCGACGACCTTTTTGTGCCGCGCATGGGCGGTCACACCACGTTTCACTCGTGCCATGATCGGGTCTCCTTAGCGGTACGGCATGAATTTCTTGACGATCTTGGCATCGGGGTCGGCCAAGGTATCGGTGCCGCGCAGTTGGCGGATTTGCCGGTTGGACCGTTTGATCATGCCGTGGCGCTTGCCCGCCTGGGCCGCCTTGACCTTGCCGGAGGCGGTGAAGCGGAAACGCTTCTTGGCCCCGGACTTGGTTTTCATCTTGGGCATTTTACACTCCTTCAGGAATGGTTCGGGGCTGACACGGCATGCCCTGACATGCGCCGGAAAGCCCGTTCATCTGCGATTGAAGCGCGGCTGTATAGAACCATGGTCGCCGTCTGGCAATCCCTAGCACCGCCTGTGTCACGCGCTTGTCAGCACCGGGGCGGCCGTGGCACGCCTGACGCCCCGACCGCTTGATCCAGGAGCTATTCTTATGCACCGTCTGTTTCTTACCGGCTTGGCCTGTCTGTGCCTGGGGCTGACCGCCCGCGCCGAAGGCCCCGCCTTGTGGACGTTTTCCGACGACGACACCACCGTTCACCTGTTCGGCTCCATCCATTTGATGAAGCCCGGAGTCGACTGGTATGTCGATGAGGTGAAGGAGGCCTTCGAGGCCAGCGAAACGCTGGTGGTCGAAGCCAATGTTCTGGAGGCCGACCCTCAGGTCCTGCAGCAGAAGACCATCGAATTGGGGCTGTTTCAGGGGGACGACAAGCTTTCGAACTATGTCTCTGAAGAGACCATGGCCAAGCTGGTCGAGGCGTTTGGCGGCACGCGCGCGCAAATCGAACAGTTCCGGCCGTGGTTTGCCTCCATCCAGCTGGTCAATGTGCTCGCCGCACGCGCGGGTTTCAGGCCGGATCTCGGCATCGACGCAGTGCTGCTGGAAAAGGCGGTGGCCCAAGACATGTCCATCCGCGCGCTGGAATCCTTGGACTACCAGTTGAACCTGCTGGCCAGCATCGGCGATACCGAACAAGCCGAAGCCCTGGAGCTTTCGCTGGAGCAATATGACGACGTCAATGCCCTGTTCGACGAAATGAGCACGGATTGGCTGGAAGAAGACACCCAGGGCTTGGACGCGGTTCTGCTGCAGCCGGCGCGCGACGAGACCCCGGAGCTGTTCGAGGCCATTTTCACCAACCGCAATCAAACCTGGGTCGACCCGATCACCGCCCTGCTTGAGGTGCCCGGCACGCATTTCGTCGTCGTCGGCGCCGGGCATCTGGTCGGCGAGGACAGCGTGGTGGATCTGCTGGAACAGCGCGGCGTGGATCTGACGATGGATTAACGGGCTGCGTGCACAGCCCGAAGAAGGCCACACCAAAGCGTTGACCATGGGCATGGTCGTTCTAAGATCGTGCCCATGCCTGCCTCACACTTCCCCTTAGCAGAGCGGCTTGCCCGGCTGCGTCTTGCCCGCACTGACGGGATCGGGCCGATCACCTTTCGCGCCCTGATCGCGCGCTTCGGCACCGGCGTCGCCGCGGCAGAGGCCGTGCCACTGCTGGCCCGGCGCGGCGGCCGCACCAAACCGATGAGGCTGGCCTCCAAAGCGCAGGTCGAAGCCGAGATCAAGACGCTTCAGCGCTTGGGCGCGGCGCATGTGTTTCTGGATGATGCCGGCTATCCGCCGCTGCTGTCCGCCATCGACGACGCGCCGCCGGTGCTGATCATCCGCGGGCATCCGGCCTTGACCGAGCGGCGCTGCATCGGCGTGGTCGGTGCCCGCAACGCCTCCGCCCCAGGCCGCCGGCTTGCGCGGGACATCGCCGCGGCTCTGGGTGCTGCCGACATCACCATCGTGTCTGGCCTGGCGCGCGGCATCGATGCCGCAGCGCATGAAGGCTCGCTTGCCACCGGCACCGTGGCAGTCCTCGCCGGCGGCATCGACATCGTCTACCCGCGCGACCATGCGGAGCTGCAGGACCAGGTGGCAGCGCAAGGCCTGTTGGTGACCGAAGCGGCCCCTGGCACCGAACCGATGGCGCGGCACTTCCCCCGCCGCAACCGCATCATCGCCGGGCTGTCCCTGGGCGTCTTGGTCGTGGAAGCGGCGGAACGCTCCGGGTCGCTGATCACAGCTCGGCTGGCCGGCGAGTATGGCCGGGAGGTGTTCGCCGTGCCGGGCAGCCCGCTGGACCCGCGCGCCAAGGGCGGCAACAAGCTGTTGCGCGAAGGCGCGGTGCTGACCGAAACCGCCGCGGACATCCTCGATGCCCTGGCCGGCGACATAGCGCCGCTGGCTGAGACGGACCGGGATTATAGCCGCATGCCCCTGCCGCCCGCCGAACCCAGCGATGCCGAACGGCGCTGCGTGCAGGAGCTGCTGTCGCCGGTGCCGGTGACCATCGATGCGCTGATCCAGGAGTCCGGCTTGACCGCTCCGGTGGTTTTGACCATCCTTCTGGAATTGGAGCTGGCAGGCAGTGCGCTGCGTCTGCCCGGTGGAAAAGTGTCGCTTAGCTGAAACACGGACCGGCTAGGGCGGCAGCTTCACTCTCTGTCACAGGTCAGGTGTCTGATCGCCGCAAGCCGGACCCCGCGATGAATTTGCTTATTGTCGAATCGCCCGCCAAGGCGAAGACGATCAATAAATATCTCGGCAAGGACTTCACGGTTCTGGCCAGTTATGGCCATGTCCGCGACCTGCCGTCGAAGGATGGCTCGGTCGACCCGGACCATGAATTCGCCATGGATTGGGAGGTCGATCGCGACGGCGCCAAGCGCCTGCGCGCGATCGCCGAGGCTTTGGCCGAGGCCGACAAGCTCTATCTCGCCACCGACCCCGACCGCGAGGGCGAGGCGATTTCCTGGCATGTGCTGGAATGGCTGCGCGACAAGAAGAAGAAGGCGCTGGCCGGCAAGGAAGTGCGTCGGGTGGTGTTCAACGAGATCACCAAGTCGGCCATCCTGAAGGGGCTGGCGGCCCCGCGCGACCTGGATCAGGAGCTGATCGAGGCGTATTTGGCCCGCCGCGCGCTGGACTATCTGGTCGGATTCACCCTGTCGCCGGTGCTGTGGCGCAAGCTGCCCGGCGCCAAATCCGCCGGGCGCGTACAGTCCGTGGCGCTGCGGCTGGTGTGCGAGCGCGAGTTGGAGATCGAACAGTTCGTGCCGCAGGAATATTGGACCGTGCTGGCCGACCTCGCCGCCGCGGACGGCACAGCGTTTCAAGCGGGCCTATCCGCGCTTGACGAGCGAAAGCTGCAGAAATTCGATCTGAAGAGCGAGGCGGACGCCAAGGCCGCGCTGGGGAAGATCAACGGCCGCGCGCTGCGTGTGAAAAGCGTTGAGAAGAAGCCGGTCAAGCGTCACCCGGCCGCCCCCTTCACCACCTCCACCCTACAGCAGGAGGCCAGCCGCAAGCTGGGCTTCGGCGCATCGCAGACCATGCGCATCGCCCAGAACCTGTATGAGGGGAAGGATGTCGGTGGGGAGACGCTGGGTCTGATCACCTATATGCGCACCGATGGCGTGTCGATCGCCGCGGAAGCGGTGGAGGCGGTGCGAGGCACGATCGCCGGCCAGTTCGGCACCGATTATCTGCCGACACAGCCGCGGCTGTATAAGTCCAAGGCCAAAAATGCGCAGGAAGCGCATGAGGCGATCCGCCCGACCGACCCGACACTGGCACCGGCAAAGCTGCGCCAGGCGCTATCGGCCGACGAATTCAAGCTCTACGATCTGATCTGGAAGCGCACCATCGCCAGCCAGATGGAAAGCGCGCAGCTGGAACGCACCAGCATTGACATCGTCACCGACGATGGCGCCGCCACGCTGCGCGCCACCGGCCAGGTGATCCTGTTCGACGGCTTTTTGAAACTGTATCAGGAAGGCCGCGATGATAGCGCCGACGAGGAAGACAAGGCACTGCTGCCGCGCCTGGCCGAAGGCGATGGCGTCGACTTGACCAAGCTGACGCCGGAACAGCATTTCACCACCCCGCCGCCGCGCTACACCGAGGCCAGCTTGGTGAAAAAGCTGGAGGAACTTGGCATCGGTCGGCCGTCCACCTATGCCTCGATCCTGTCGGTGCTGCAGGAACGCAGCTATGTCCGGCTGGAGCAGAAGCGCTTTCATCCGGAGGACAAGGGCCGCCTGGTCACCGCCTTTCTGGAAAGCTTCTTCCAGCGCTATGTGGAATATGATTTCACCGCCAAGCTGGAAGAGCAGCTGGACGATATCTCTGCCGGCAAGGCCGATTATAAGCAGGTGCTGGAGGCTTTCTGGGCGGAGTTCAAGCGCCGCACCGACGAGGTGCTGAACATCCGCAACGCAACCGTCATCGACGCCATTAACGAACATTTGGGCCCGCTGATCTTCAAGCCGACCAAGGAGCGGCCGGATCCGCGCGCCTGTCCGCAATGTGCGGACGGCCGGCTGGCGATCAAGCCCGGCCGCTACGGCGCCTTCATCGGCTGCTCCAACTATCCGGACTGTAAATATACCAAGCCCCTGGGTCAGGAAGCCAAGAAGACCGACGATGCGGTCGAGGGCGACAAGGTGTTGGGCAGCGACCCCGATAGCGGCCTTGAGGTCAAACTGAAATCCGGCCGCTTCGGGCCCTATGTGGAGCGGCCGGCCACCGATGATGGCAAGCCTGATCGCGCCTCCGTGCCGAAGGATTGGAGCCCGGCGGATTTGACGCTGCAGGCCGCGCTGAAGCTATTGTCGCTGCCGCGCACCGTCGGCGCGCACCCGGAAACGGGCGAACCGATCCTGGCCAATATCGGCCGCTATGGCCCGTATGTGCAGCATCAGAAGCAATATGGCCGCTTGAGCTCGACCGAAGAGGTGTTCGAGGTCGGCCTGAACCGCGCGGTGGACCTACTGGCGCAAGCCAAGACCCGCAGCGGGCGCGGCTCTGCGCAGAAGCCGCTGAAGGAGTTGGGCGCCCATCCCGATGACGGCGAACCCGTCGCGGTCTACAGCGGCCGCTACGGGCCTTATGTGAAACACGGCAAGATCAATGCGACCTTGCCGAAGGATCAGGCTCCTGAGGCGGTGACGCTGGAGCAGGCGCTGCCCTTGCTGGCTGAAAAGGCGGCGAAGGCGCCCGCCAAGGCCAAGGCCGCCAAGCCAAAGGCGAAGACCGGGGCCGCGAAGACCGGGGCTACGAAGACCAAGCCGGCGGCCAAGGCGCGCAAGACCAAAACGCCGGCGAAGAAGACCGCCGCCAAGGCCAAGGGTGACGCCAAATCCGCCGCCAAGGTCAAGGCGTGAGCGAGCCGGCCAAAAAGGCGGCCTTCCCAGACCGCGCGGCGGTGCTGCGCTATATCGAACAAGCCGACGGCAAGGTCACAAAGCGCGACATCGCACGGGCCTTTCATATCAAGGGCCAGGACAAGATCGCGCTGAAAAAACTGCTGCGCGACTTGATGGATGAGGGCGTGCTGGAGAAGGATCATGCTCGCAGTCTGAAACCCGCCGGCACGCTGCCATCCGTCACCGTGATCGAGGTGGCCGGCACGGATATCGACGGCGACACTCTGGCCCGCCCGCTGAAATGGGATGGCGAGGAGCCGCCGCCGAAGATCTTCATCGCACCCCAGCGCGGCCGCGGCGGCCCGCGTGCCCTGGGCCGGGGCGAGCGCGCCCTGGCCAAATTGAGCGCGCAAGCCGACGGCAGCTATGAGGCGCGCATCATCAAGGTCCTGGCGGCCGCCCCCCGGTCTATCCTGGGCGTGTTCAAAGGCAGCGCCAATGGCGGCCGGCTGACCCCGGTGGATAAGCGCGCCAAGGACGACTATTATGTCGCCGCCAATGATGTGAATGGGGCGACCGACGGCGATCTGGTGCTTGGCCTACCCGGTGGCAATCAGCGCTTTCGCGGCATGCGCCCGGCCCGCGTGACCGAAATTCTGGGCGATCTCTCCGCGCCCAAATCGATTTCGCTGATCGCCATCCACGCCCACGGCATTCCGGTGGAGTTTCCCCGCGAGGCGGTGCAGGAAGCCGAGGCGGCAGAGCCGGTTGCGCTGGGCAAGCGCATCGATCTGCGCGCCCGCCCCCTGGTCACCATCGATCCGCCGGACGCGCGCGACCATGATGATGCCATCCACGCCGAAGCCGATGACGATCCGAAGAATCCCGGCGGCTATCGGCTGACCGTGGCGATCGCGGATGTGGCGCATTATGTCCGCCCCGACAGCGCGCTCGACCGCTGCGCCAAGGAACGCGGCAACAGCTGCTATTTCCCGGACCGGGTGGTGCCGATGCTGCCGGAAGCGCTGTCGGCCGATCTGTGCTCGCTGAAGCCCGGGGTCGACCGGCCGTGCCTGTTTGTGGAAATCGTGCTGGACGCCAAGGGCACCAAGAAGCGGCACAAATTCGGCCGCGGCCTGATGCGCTCGGCCGCCAATATGACCTATGAGCGCGCTCAGGCCGCCATCGACGGCACACCGGACGGCGCCATCGCCGACCTGGTGGAGCCGGTCTTGAAGCCGCTTTATGCCGCACACGATCTGCTGGAGCTGGCCCGCGCGCGCCGCCAGCCGCTGGAACTGCACCTGCCGGAACGGCGCATCGTGCTGAACGACGCCGGCCGCGTGGTCGACATCGCCACGCGCCAGCGACTGCGCGCGCACCGCTTGGTTGAGGATTTCATGATCCTGGCCAATGTCTGCGCCGCGGAAACCCTGGAGCGGCGGTCCACGCCGTGCATGTATCGGGTTCACGAAGAACCGCCGATGAGCAAGATGGAGGGGCTGCAGGACTTTCTCGACAGCTTGAACATGACGCTTGCCAAGGGCCAGGTGATGCGCCCGGCCGTGTTCAACCGGGTGCTCCAGCGCGCAGAGGGCAGCCCGCATGAACGGCTGGTCAATGAAGTGATCCTGCGCAGCCAAACCCAAGCCTATTACAGCCCAGACAATCGCGGCCATTTCGGCCTGGCGCTGCCGCGCTATGCCCATTTCACCTCACCGATCCGGCGCTATTCCGACCTGATGGTGCATCGTGGCCTGATCCGCGCGATGAAGCTGGGCACGGACGGGCTGACCGGTGAGGACGAGGAACAATTCGCCGCCATCGGCGAGCATATCTCCAAGACCGAACGGCGCGCCATGGCGGCAGAGCGGGACAGCACCGACCGCTATCTGGCCAGCTATCTGGCCGACAAGGTGGGACAGATCTTCACCGGCCGGATCAGCGGCGTGACCCGCTTCGGCCTGTTCGTCACCCTGGAACCGATGGGCGGGGACGGGCTGATCCCCATCGGCACCCTGGGCGAGGATTTCTTTGTGCATGACGAGGCGCAACATGCCCTGGTCGGCCGCCGCACCGGGGAGCTATTCCGGCTGGGCGACACGGTTCAGATCCGCCTAATCGAGGCGGTCCCGGTCAGCGGTGGCCTGCGCCTGGAGCTGATCCAGGATCGCAGCGCCAAGGCCGCCGGCCGGCCCAAGCGCAAGCTGAAAAAGCGCGCGCGATGAGGGCGATGGCGCTTCTGGTCGCGCTGACCGCCCTGCCCGCGTCCGCGCAGGAGACGGTGCGGCCGGGTGATGGCCTGCTGCCGTTTGACGAGAACCGTCGGATCGCTGAGGCAACCGACTATCCCTGGTCTGCCATCGGTCGGCTGAACATCGCAAGGCGCGGCCATTGCACCGCCGTGCTGGTCGCCGAAACCCGGCTGTTGACTGCGGCGCATTGCCTGTTCGACCGGCGCACCGGCCGCTTTGTCGAGGCGGAGGATCTGCACTTTCTTGCCGGCTATCAGCGCGGCGATTTTCTCAAACATGTGCGCGCGTCGGACTATCATGTGGCCGACGGCTTCGATCCCGCCATTGGCCGGCCGACGCCCCATGATTGGGCGCTGATAGATCTGACAGAGCCCGCCGGCCGGCCGCTGCCGGTGAGACGGCGCGATGCGGGCGATCTGCCCGCGGCCCTGGTTCAGGCTGGTTATCACACCAATCGTCCGCATGTGTTGAGCGTCACCCATGGCTGCGCCGGTTTGGGCACACAGGCGCGCCTGGCCTTGCACGATTGCTGGATCGCCGGCGGCGACAGCGGCAGCCCGCTGCTGGAACAGGACGAGGCGGGCTATGCGCTGATCGCGCTGAACATCGCCATCCGTCAGCGGCCGGGCCAGAATGAACCGGTCGGCCTGGCCATCCCCAGCGCGCAATTCTGGACTGCCGTGACGGCCCGTTAAGCGGGCACGCCACGGCTAGGGCCCGATCGTGGGTCCGCCGTGCACCGGCGATGCCGGAGCGGACGGAACAGCGCCGCACTTGCGCGCGTTGCTTGCACACCAAATCACCCGGTGGGAGCAAATCTTGTGAGCCGAATCGAAACCCTGGCCCGGGCGGGCTATACCGCCAAGGGCGTCGTCTACGCCATTATTGGCGTCTTGGCGGTGGAGGCCGCCCTTTATGGTGGAAAGACCGTCGGCGCGCGCGGCGCGCTGCAAGAGATGGCCCAGGAACCCTTCGCCCGAATCCTGTTGGGTCTGACCGCCCTTGGCTTGTTCGGCTACGGCCTGTGGCGGCTGATCCAGGCGGGGCTGGACAAGGATCATGAAGGCGAGGACGCCAAGGGCCTGGGCAAGCGCCTCGGCCAGGCGGTTTCCGGCCTGGTGCATTGGACACTGGCCGCCTATGCCGCCTATCTGGCGATCATCGTCCCGGCCGGCGGCGGTCAGGGCGGCCCCGGCGGACAGGGCGGCCAGACCAGCAGCGAGGGGCTGACCGCATGGCTCATGAGCCAGGATTTCGGCACGCTCCTGGTCACCCTGGTCGGGGCCGCGATCTTCATCGCCGGCATCTCCAAAATTATGGAGGGGTGGCGCGGCAGCTATAAATCCGAGCTGATGCCCGAGCCGCATGTGCGCAAACTCTATCCAGTCTGCTCAGCCGGCATCATTGCCCGCGGCGTGGTGTTTCTGATCATCGGCGGCTTTGTCGCCTATGCCGGCATCACCGCAAACCCGCATGAAAGCGGTGGCCTGGCCCAGGCGCTCACCTGGCTGCGGCAGCAGGCTTACGGCACGTGGCTGTTGCTGGGCGTGGCTCTGGGACTGGTCGGATATGCCATCTACAGCTTCATCCAGGCGCGCTACCGCATGATCAACGCCTGACGCCACGTTTGGCGCTTTCCCTTCCGCCCGCCGCTCTGCTAGGGACCGGGCGGTAGGAGGGACCGTGCCGATGAAAGCCGCCGTGATCGTGTTTCCCGGCTCCAATTGCGACCGCGATGTGGCGGTGGCGCTGGAACAGACCAGCGGCCGGGCGCCGGTGATGGTCTGGCACAAGGAAACGGACGTGCCGGACGTCGACCTGATTGTGCTGCCCGGCGGCTTTTCTTATGGCGACTATCTGCGCTGCGGCGCCATGGCCGCACGCTCTCCGATCATCGAGGCGGTGGTCGCCCGCGCCAAGGCCGGTACGCCCGTCTTGGGGATCTGCAACGGTTTTCAGCTCCTCACCGAAATCGGCCTGCTGCCCGGGGCATTGATGCGCAATCGAGGGCTCAGCTTCCTGTCCAAAGAGGTATTTCTGAAGGTCGAGCGCGCCGATACCGCCTTCACCAACGCCTATCAGGCCGGCCAACGGATCCGTATCCCGATCGCCCATCATGACGGCAATTTCTTCGCCGATGCGGACACGCTGGCCGCCTTGGAAGACAAGGGCCAGGTGCTGTTCCGCTATGTCGACGCCGACGGGGCGGTCAGCGATGCCGCCAATCCCAACGGCTCGGTGAACAATATCGCCGGGATCGTCGATGCGGCGGGCCGGGTCTGCGGTCTGATGCCCCATCCCGAACGCGCCGTTGATCCAGACGCCGGCCGAACCGACGGCCGTGGCGTGTTTGAAAGCCTGCTCAGCCATCTTGCCCCTGCGTGAAAGACCGTGTCATGACGCGATATGTCCTCCTGTTCTCTGCCCTGGCGCTGCTGGCCGGCTGCACCAAGGACCCCGATGGCGGTTACCAACCCGACCCGATTCTGAGCGAGCTTGCGCGCGGGGCGTGCGAGGGCAGTGCCGGCTGCCAGGTCGCCGATCCCGGTGCCGGCATCGGCCGCCCCTGCCCCGGCAATCAACGCCGCGACCCCGCCTCCGACCGATGCCTGCCGCCCTCCCCTCATTCGCGCTGAGATCCGACACCAATGACTGAGATCAGTCCCGAGCTTGCCGCCGAACATGGGCTGTCCGCGGCGGAATATGGGCGGATGTGCGAGGCGCTCGGGCGCACGCCCAATTTGGTCGAGCTGGGCATCTTTTCGGTGATGTGGTCGGAGCACTGCTCCTACAAATCCTCCCGCCGGCACCTGAAGACGCTGCCGACCGACGGGGCACAGGTAATCTGCGGGCCGGGGGAGAATGCCGGCGTGGTGGATATCGGGGACGGCCCCGATGGTCAAAAAATGGCGGCGATCTTCAAGATGGAAAGCCACAATCATCCCAGCTTCATCGAGCCCTATCAGGGCGCGGCCACCGGGGTTGGCGGCATCTTGCGCGACGTGTTCACCATGGGCGCCCGGCCCGTCGCCAATCTGAACGCGCTCAGATTCGGCCAGCCCGACCATCCCAGGACGCGGCATCTGGTGTCCGGCGTGGTGGCGGGCATCGGCGGCTACGGCAATTGCGTCGGCGTGCCCACTGTCGGCGGGCAGACCGACTTTCACCCCGCCTATAACGGCAATATCCTGGTCAATGCCATGACCGTGGGCATCGCTGCCAAGGACAAGATCTTCTATTCGGCCGCGGCGGGGGTCGGCAATCCGGTGGTCTATGTCGGCGCCAAGACGGGCCGCGACGGCATCCACGGCGCCACCATGGCCTCGGCGGAATTCTCCGAAGATGCCGAGGAGAAGCGGCCGACCGTGCAGGTCGGCGACCCGTTCACCGAAAAGCTGCTCATCGAGGCGTGCCTGGAGCTGATGGCCACCGATGCCATCGTGGCGATCCAGGATATGGGCGCGGCGGGCCTGACCTCCTCCTCCGTGGAGATGGCCGGCAAGGGCGGCGTCGGCGTCGAGCTGATCCTGGACCAGGTGCCCCAACGCGAAGCCGGCATGACGCCCTATGAGATGATGCTGTCGGAAAGCCAGGAGCGCATGCTGATGATCCTGAAGCCGGGATCGGAGGATCAGGCGCGCGCCATCTTCGACAAATGGGAGCTGGATTTCGCCGTGATCGGCCGCTTGACCGATACCGGCCGGCTGACCTTGCGCTTCCAGGGCGACACGGTGGCGGACATTCCGCTGGACGCGCTGACCGAGGCCGCCCCGCAATATGATCGCCCGCATGACCCGACGCCGCCGCGAGCGATGCTGGACGCCGCCGATGTGCCGGCGCCGGAGGATTATGGGCGGGCCCTGCTCACCTTGATGGGCGGACCGAACTTGTCCTCCCGCCGGTGGATTTGGGAGCAATATGACCACATGGTCATGGGCGATACGCTGGCCGGGCCCGGCAGCGATGCCGCGGTGATCCGCGTGCACGGCACCGGCCGCGCGCTGGCCCTGTGCACCGACGTGACACCGCGCTATTGCCACGCCGATCCGGTAACCGGCGGCCGGCAGGCGGTGGCCGCGGCCTGGCGCAACTTGACGTGCGTCGGCGCGGAGCCGCTGGCCATCACCAACTGTCTGAATTTCGGCAATCCGGAACGGCCCCGGATCATGGGCCAGTTGGTCGGCTGCATCGAAGGCATGGCCGATGCGTGTGACGCGCTGGCCTTTCCCGTCGTTTCCGGCAATGTCTCGCTCTATAATGAGACCGAGGGCCAGGCGATCCTGCCGACCCCTGCGATCGGCGGCGTCGGCCTGCTGCCGGACTTGACCCGCCGTGCGTGTGCCGCGCTGAAGCGCGACGGCGACATGCTGATCCTGGTCGGCGATACCGAGGGGCATCTGGGCTGTTCGCTGTATCTGTGGGAGCTGTTCGGTCGCGACGAGGGCGCGCCGCCGCCGGTGGATCTGGATGCCGAGAAGCGCGCCGGCGATTGCGTGCGCAAGCTGATTGCCGAGGGGCTGGTCGACACCGTTCACGACCTGGCCGATGGCGGGCTGGCCGCCGCACTGGCGGAGATGGCGATCCTCGGCGGCCGCGGCGTCGATATCAGCCTGCCCGATGGCGTGGCCCCTCATGCTGCCCTGTTCGGTGAGGATCAGGGCCGCTATCTGATCGCCACGCCCGATCCCGGCCCGGTGACCCGCGCAGTCGACCATGCCAATGTCTCGGTGCTGATGCTCGGGCGCAGCGGCGGCGACCGCTTTGCCGTGGCGGATGTTCTGGACGTGGCGTTGGCCGAGCTAATCGACGCCCATGAGCGCTTTATGCCCGCCTTGATGGCCTGATCTGCACGCACCCCCTGGACGTGGGCGACGATTTCGGAGTAATTCGGTCTTGAATAATCAGAAAGGCGGTGACCCATGCCGATGAGCCAGGCGGATATCGAAGCGATGATCAAGGAGGCGCTGCCCGGCGCTGCGGTGACCATCCAGGATCTGCGCGGCGATGGCGACCATTATGCCGCGCATGTCGTCTATGACGGCTTCAAGGGCAAAAGCCGCGTCCAGCAACACCAAATGGTCTACAAGGCGCTGAAAGGCCGCATGGGCGATGAGCTGCATGCGCTGGCGTTGCAGACCTCTGCCCCCGACTGAGAAAGGGACAATGCAATGACCGAACAAACCGTACACAGCCAGATCGAAGACCTGGTGAAGGCCGAAGATGTGGTGCTGTTCATGAAAGGCACCCCCACCTTCCCGCAGTGCGGCTTCTCCGCTGCCGTGGTCGAGGTGCTCGACCGGGTCGGCGTGCCGTACAAAAGCGTGGACGTGCTGCAGGACCCGGCGGTGCGCCAGGGCGTCAAGGACTTTTCCGACTGGCCGACAATTCCGCAGCTATATGTGAAGGGCGAATTTGTCGGCGGCTGCGACATCGTGCGGGAAATGTACAGCTCCGGCGAATTGGGCGAGCTGATGCATAACAAGGGCGTGGCGGCGTAAACCAGGGCCAGCCCGCCGCGCCGCGCCTGACCATCGGCCGCGACGGCCTGCACCGGGGCGGTGGCCACCGGCGCGGCATCCACTCAGGCTCAAGATCTTGGCTGAAGGTGTTGGTTCAAGCGGTGTCAGAGCCGCGCGGGTCGCGCCAGCCGCCCCGGCCGGCAACGGCCAGCCCTGCGCCAGCGAGTATCTGGCAGCCGCGCGATCGGCGCGGGCCGTTCGGTCATGTCATGCCGCCTCAGGCAATGAGCCGTAAGGCCCTGGCACGGGCGATCGCCTGGGTGCGGCTTTGTACCTCCAGCTTGTTGAACAATCGCTGCAGATGCGATTTCACCGTGTTGGGCGAAACGCCTAGGCGGCGGGCGATCTCCTTGGTGGATTCGCCTGCGCAGAGTCGCTCCAACACCGCATATTCCCGCGGGCTTATGCCCAATTCGCGCAGCGCAGCATCATTGCGCGCAGGTTCTGGTGTCCGCGGTGTCAACTGCCGGCCCAGCCACACGCCGAGGCCGAGACAGCCCGCGGCCGATAGCAGGGTGACCAATGGCAGCGAGTATCGCCTTGCCAGATACTGATACTCCATCCATTCCAGGACGAACGCCCCCGCGCCGAGCAGGGCGGCGAAGGCCAACAAAGACACACGCGCGCGCCACCTGCGCATCTGCCCGCCTCAGTCGTCGGAAAACACCGGCACGCCTGTGGTTCCGGTCAGCATCACCGGGCCGTTCGGCGTCTCCAATTCCGCAACCAGAATCGGGGTCAGGCTCTTGACCACCGTCGCGGGTTCGCCGGACGCGGTGATCGCGGCTTGCAACGGCTCATGAGCTGGGTGGCCCACTGTCAGCCGGGTCAGCCGCGCCCCGGAGGGCGAGGTTGTGGCCGGGTGGGCACTGTCGCCCCAATCGATGAAAAAGGGCATCTGGACGCCCAATTGCGGCGCATCCGCACCCATGGCGCGCCAGCGCAGCACCGTGCCGTCCGGTTTTTCCCGGCTGCCCGGCGTGATCTCGCTGGTGTTGATCTGCGCATCGGCAAGCGCTTGCTTGACCTTTTCAAGCGGCGCACCGCTGACCGCAAATCCCATCAGGGTCGGTCCGGGAAGCCGCGTCAAGTGCGCGGCAAAGCCATCCGAGCCCGCCTCGCCATACGGTCCCAGGATCTCAAGGTAGGTCCGCGGGCCCAGAGCCAACAGATAATTCCCGGTGCCACGGCCGGTATGGGCCCCGCCGAAAACGGGTGTGACCCCGGTCAAGGCCGCGATCTCGGCTGCTGCCCGCTCCAAATCCGGCACGGCGAGGATAATGTGATCGACCTGCGGCTGAGCCAGCGCCGGGGCCCGCAGGATCAACACGACGAACAGAAGGAAATGCCGCATAGGGTCGGTCTCCCGGCACTGGTGATCAGAAAGAGTGCCGCGCTGGTCGCGGGCATTCAAGCCAGCAGCGCGGAACAACGCTGCTGGCCTTCGCGTTGGTTCGGTTTATGCCGGCTCCGACATAAGGCCGGCAGCCCCCTCAGCACTGGAGAGTGTCATGCGCCGCATCATCAGCCAACTGCTTCGTCGATTCATGCGTCGCCGCCGCCGCTATTAAGGCGCCGGCGCGACGGTTTGAGCGTTTTTATCCGTCTCAGCGGGGTCATGACGCTCAAACCAGCCCATAATATTGTCGACCTTGCCGATCAGCGCGCTGGGCCGCCGCGCAATCGAGTGGGATGCCTCGGGCACGCGGATCAAGGCGGTCGGCACCTGTCGTTGCTTCAAGGCGAAATAGAATTGCTCAGCCTCCCAGCTGGGCGTGCGCCAATCCTCTTCGCCCACCATGACCAGTGTGGGCGTGGAGACCTCGCCGACCAGCCGAAGCGGGGAATGCTCCCAAAACGCCTCCGGATTCTCCCACGGCTCCGCGCGGATCCAATGGCGCTTCACATACATGCCAATATCCGCGGTCAAGGCCATAGAAAGCCAATTGATCACCGGCTTGATCGTCGCCGCTGCCGCGAACCGGTCGGTCTTGCCGACGATCCAGGCAGTCAAGACGCCGCCGCCGGAGCCGCCGGTGACGAACAGGCGGTCGGGGTCAACCCACTGGCGTTCGATCAGCGCGTCGACCACGCTCATCAGATCGTCATAGTCCTCGCCGGGGTAATTCTGGTCGATCAGTTGGGCGAAGTCCTCGCCATAGCCGGTCGACCCGCGCGGGTTGGCGAAGACGGTGACATAGCCCTCCGCGGCATAGCGTTGAACCTCGGCGGAAAAGTGCGGGCCATACATGGCAAATGGGCCACCGTGGATCTCAAGGATCATCGGAAAGCTGCCATTGGGCTCAAAATCCGGTGGCAAGGCGACCCAAGCTTGGATCTCGCGGCCGTCATGCGAGGACGGCACCGTGATTTCCTCCACCCGCGCCATGGCAAGATAGTCGAGCAGATCCCCGTTCAGATCAGTGAGCACCTGCGTCTCGCCATTGGGCCGGCGTACGGCCAGCTCAGCAGGCCGATCGCCGGCATTGTGCGTGTAAGCGATCACCGGCCGGTCCTGATCAGAGACAGAGAAGGCCGCGCCAGCATAGGGCCGGCCGATCGAGGTCCCTCCCAGACCGGTCAAGAGTGTCTCCACCTCCCCGTCCAGGCTGACGCTGACCAGTTCGATATCGCCTCTGTTACCGACCTGGGCGATCAGCGATTGGCCGTTGGGATGCCAAACGAAACCGCCGATGGAGCGGTCGAAATCGCCGGTTAGTCGGCGCGGATCGGCGCCATCTGCGCCCATCACATAAAGCTCGGTCTGCTGATAGGCACGGCGCTCGTCATCATAACCTGTATAGGCGATCAGCGTGCCGTCCGGCGAGGCCTCAGGCCGCTCGTCCGGGCCGTCGCGGCTGGTCAGAGCGGTCCTGCTCAAATCCGCCAGCTCCACGGCGTAGATTTCGTTTTCGATGGGATCGAGATCGCGGTCTTCGGCCCCATTGCCGACAACAAGCAGCGTGTCCTCGTCCAACCAGGCGGGGGCGGAGAAGTCCGCCTCGCCAGCGGTGACCTGGCGCGGGCTGCCGCCTTGCGCGGAGACGACAAAAATATGGCTGGCGCCCTCGCGCAGATAGCCCGCGCCATCAAAGCGGATGACCATATCGTCGAAGGCTTTGACCGGTGGCGCCCAGTCTGCGCCCTTGGGTTGTTTGGGTGGGCTGGCAAATGCCGGTGCCTCACCCGGCACAAACATGGTGAATGCGATCTGGCTGCCGTCTGGCGACCAGACCGGCTGGCGCGGTGCCTCTTGCAATTGCGCAACCGAGAAGTTCTCCCCGGTGTCCATATACCGAATGCGCATCACCGGCTTGCCGTCTTCGGAGGTCAGATACAGCAGCCTCCGGCCATCGGGCGAAAACCGCGCCGTACCCGCAGAGGCGCCACCGGTGACGACCGGCCGCTGCGCCCCCGTGGCCACCTCAACCACCCACAGATCGCTGCGGTTGACGTCCTTGGTCCGGTCCATCGAGCGGCGCTCATAAACGATGGTCGCGCCGTCCGGTGAGATTTGTGGATTGTTGGCATATTCCAGATCGAACACATGGTCCGCACTGAAGCGGGTGTCCTGTTCCTGTGCCGAGAGTCCCGGCAGACCTGCACTGACAAGTCCACAGACGATCATTATCGACCGCATAACCCTTCCCCTCTTTATCGGATGCGTGCGGGCCTATTAGACTGCAAAGGGCCGGCTGCGATCAAGCCGGGCCTTGCTGCCTGGGCGGCAGATTGCGCCCTCGGCGACGCCGGCGAGCCAGCCGCCGATATCAATGCAGTTTCAGCTTCGGGCGGATGATATTGTTGACATGGCCGACCAAAACCATGGCCGTGCCGCGCACCGTTCCGTGGATCGCCAAGAGATGCAGCCGGTAAAGCGAGACATAGGCGATGCGGGCCAGGCGGCCTTCCACCGCCATGCGCCCGCCGACCAGATTGCCCATCAAGCTGCCGACGGTGGAAAAGCGGCTTAACGAAACCAGCGAGCCGCGGTCGCGGTAGACGAACGGCTTTAACGGCTGGCCGGACTGGATGCGGTGGAGATTATCGAACGTGGCCGCGGCCATTTGGTGGGCCGATTGGGCGCGTGGCGGCACCGGCCGCTCCATGCCGGGCAAGGTGCAAGACGCACAGTCGCCAATTGCGAAGATGCGATCATCCACCGTGCTTTGTAAGGTCGGGCGCACCAGAACCTGATTGTTGCGGTTGGTTTCAAGCCCGCCGAGCCCATTCAAAAACTCCGGCGCCTTCACCCCGGCGGCCCACACCTTCAACTGCGCCGGGATGGCTTGGCCGTCTTTGGTGTGGACATGGCTCTGGTCCATGCGGGTGACCATCGTGTCGGTCTTCACGGCCACGCCCAACGCCTCCAACTCTTGGCGCGCCGCGTCGGCGAGCGTTTCCGGCAAGGCCGGCAAGATCCGCGGGCCGGCTTCCAACAAGGTCACTTTCAGGCGCGATTCGTCGAACACCTCAAGACCATAATTCTTCAAGGCAGCGGCGGCGTTATAGAGTTCGGCCGCGAGTTCCACGCCGGTCGCGCCACCGCCGACGATGCACACTTCCACCTTGGCATCGGCACCGTCGACCTCGGCCAGGTGGGAGGCGCGCAGGCAGGCATAAAGCAGGCGCTCGCGGAACGCGTCGGCCTGCTCTCGATTTTCCAGAAACATGCCATGCTCACGCACGCCAGGCGTATTAAAATCATTGGAAACGCCGCCGACGGCCAGGATCAAATAATCATAGCGGATGCGGTGCTGGCCAATGACCTCCCGTCCTTCCGGGTCAAGGAGGGGGGCGGTGATGATATGGCCGCTCTCCCGGTCGATATCCTGAAGGCTGCCGTGAAAGAAGCGGTACCCCCAGCGGGCGCCATGCCCGCCATAACCGACCTCATCCATATTGGCGTCGAGCGAGCCGGCGGCAACTTCGTGCAGCAGCGGTTTCCAGATATGGGTGCGGTTACGCTCGACCAAAATGATGTCGTGGCGCTCCCGGCCATAGCGGGCGCCGAGCTTGCGCACCAATTCCAGGCCACCGGCACCGCCGCCGACGACGACGATTTGGGTCTTCTTGCTTGCCGGCTGCATGCGATCTCCTACGCGTCTTGAGCCGATCGCGTCTTAGAGCAACATCTGACCGATTGGAATCGCCGTGCGATACCGGTCGGTCGGATCACGGTGCTTGTCCAGTAGAAGGCGGGCATTCTCATCCGACCAATCGCGATTGCTCGAAGACTGCCCTAGCACATCAAGCCGATCTTACCAGCGTTGCAGCGCGGCAGGGGGTTACCATCCCTCGCTGCCGGGCTCGCCCTTGATCGGGCCGGTCAGGTCTGAGCTGACCCATCCGGCATAAAATCCGCCCGGCTGCGGCACCACCTGCTCGTCGCCCACATAGCAAGCATCCATCTTCTGGGCGTAAAATCCGACATAGTCAGCGACGCGCTCATAGCCTTGGCCCAGATCCTGAAGCGGATCGGGATAGCTGAACGCGGCATCGGGCGCACGGCGGCCGCCTGCCCTCACATCGAAATAGACCGCCACGCCCTTCCATTCGCATAGGCTGGTGGTGTCGGTGGGATCCAGGCAGTCCAGCCGCACATCGGCGGGTGGCAAATAATAGACCGGCGCCCCCGCGGTTTCGATGATGCGCAAGGCCCCCCGGCTATCGGCGATGGTTTCGCCGGCAAACACGACACGGACCCGTTGCGGCACCTGTTCCACGGCGGGCGGGCGCGGAAAGTCCCAGACCGAGCGCTGCCCGGCTTGCGGTTGCTCGATCTGGGCAGGGCGGCCACGCCGGGATGTGTCGCGATAGCCCCCGACCCGGTCCAGGATCGCCGCGTGGTCAGGCAAGGGCACGCGGCGCGGCGGCACCTGCGTCATTGGCCCGGGCCGACCGCTGCGGTGGGCTGTCGCGGCGCGGCAACATCCTCGTCTTCTGTGAAGTCGGCGCGATAATTGGCCAAAAACGACCGGAAAGCGTTGACATTGGCGATCGACCGGGCCCGTTCGGCCGGGGATTGCGAGGCGATGCGTTCTTGCTGGGTAAACAGATCAAACACCGTCTCAAATTCGCCATCGCGCATCAAGGGGCCCCAATTGGCCCGCAACCGGTCCAGCGCCTCGTCCTGCTCCTCAAAGGCCAGGGCGATGGCCCAGCGCACCACCAGTTGGCGCTCCTCCACGCTCAAGCCGCGTTCGGTCTGCGCGGACCCAAGCAGGTCTTGCGCGCTCTGCGCCACCGCCGGCCAATTCTCCGCCTGCCAGAATATATCGTTGCGCAGTAAGTCTGCTGCTTGGCTCGCATCATCCTCCAAGACAAGTTCGGCCTCCTCAAAGCGGCCCAGTTCCGCCAGGGCACGGGCCTCGACATGGCGCCGTTCGCGGCGGATATCCTCCGGGATACGCTCCTGCCGAGTGGCGCGCAAAATCTGTTGCGCCTGCTCCGGCTTGCGATCAAGCAGATAGACCTTGGCAAGGCGCGCGGCGATTTGCGCCTGGGCCGCGCCCTCCAGGCGGTATTGCACCTGATATTCCAGAAGTGAGGCGGCCCGGTCGAGCAGGTCGACGGCGACCAGGCGGTCAACCAAACGGCGGATGATGCGGTCGCCGGTCGACCCCTGCGGGGTCAATTCCCGGAAATCCTCGAACAGCGCCACCGCATCGAACGGGGTCAGTTCCTCGCCACTTTCCAGGAACAAGATCTCGAAATAGCGCTGCATCTGGCGCACCAGGCGATTGGCGCGCGGATCATCGGGGTAATAGTCCACCGCCTGCCGCAGCGTTTCCAGCCCCTGGCGATAGCGGCCGATGGAGACATACAGTTCGCCCAAGGTCGACAAGAGGTCGATCTCGAAATCGCGGCCCCGCCACGCATAGCGCAATTGCTCCAATTGCTCGACCGCATCGGCAGGATCCAGGCCTTCATGCTGCAGAGCGAAGCGGATGCGCTCCAGCCGCGCCAGGGCGGACGCCCCGGGATCAGGTGTTTGCGCCGCACGCTCGAACAGATCCAGGGCTGCAACAATATCGCCTTGAGCGGCAGCCAGACGCGCACGCAGCAGCAGCGTCCGGCCTCGCTGCGCCTGGGTCAGGGTCTGCTGTTCCAGCTCAGTCAATTCCTCCTCAGCGGTTTGGAACGCCCGTTCCGCCAGTGCCGCGCGAATCGCCGCCAGGCGGAAATCCGCCTGCTGCTGCGGCGTATAGAAGCCCAGAATATCCTTGCCCAGCTTGTAGGATTCCAGCGCCTGGTCGGTCGCGCCCTCCGCCTCGGCGGCCAGCACCCGCCACAAGCTGGCATCAGGATCGACCAACAAATCGGGATGGCGCAGGTCTGCCAAGGCGTCGCTGGTGCGCTGCTGCATGAGATTGGCCAAACCGCGCACGGCGAGGAACTCCGGGGAATCGATAAGGCTTTCATCTTCTTCCAGCATCAGTTCCAGCACGCCCAGCGCCTCGGCCGCCTCGCCATGGGCGACATAAAAGCGCGCCAAGTCCCACCGCCCGGTATTGCGGCGATTGTCCGGCAGGGCCGAGATGGCATTGATGATTTCGGTCCGGTTCTGGACGAATTGTGCGGCACTGCCCAGGCGCCAGGCGTCCAAATTGATCAGGCGGCGCGGCCCGGCCGAGGCCTCGGTGCCCTGCAATCGCGGGTCGACCGATGGATCGGTGAGCACCAGACCGGATTCGCCGACCACCGCCACGCCGTTGTTGAACCGTTGCACAAGAATGTCATCGGACAGCGGCTGCACGGCGATGCCTTGCGCGGTTTCCAACAGCACGAACTGGGCAAAGCGGCGGCCCTCGGGCAGACCCACGCCCACATCGGCAACCGGCACGACCGCTAGCGTATCGCCGACGGTTTCATCGCGGATCCGCAGCACCCGCCAACTCTTTTCCACCGGCAAGAAAATCTGCGTGCCGGTATCACTGGGCTGACGGATGACCCGCAATGGCCGCACCGGCGTGGCCAAGCTGTCTTTCAGTTCCACACGCCAACCCGTGTCCTGCTTGCGGGCGACGATCGATTGGCCGACTGCCAAGGAAAAGCGCAAGCCGGATGCCTGCTCGTGCTGGATTGGCGCGACCCCGGTCAACCGCCCGTCCAGCGGCGGCCGGTCGAAGGTCAAGGGTTCGGTGTCGAAGCCGTATCGGCCGGCGAACACCATCCACACCCGGCCGGCGCGTTCAAAAAAGGCCGCGGGCGGCGCCTCATCTGGGAAGGTCAATTGCAGGCTGACGCCATTGTCCAGACCCTGCGCCATCACCGCCACCACGCCGTCGACCGGCGCGCTGCCCCCTTGCACCGCCTGTCCAGCCTCACCGGGGACCGCGCCGGCGACACCGGCTCGGCCATCGGGCACTCCGCGGCTGCTGGCCGGGGCATCGTCAACGGGCCGATCAGCGGCCTCAGGCGTCGCCGCCCCCTCCGTCTGAGAGGACGCCTGGGACTGCTCCTGGGACCGCGCCTGGGACTGCTCTTGGGACCGCCCCTGGGACTGCGCCTGGACCACGATTTTCGACCCAGCTTCCAGCACTGCCTGCTCGCCGCGGGCGCGCGCGGCGCGACGCGCATCCTCCGGGCGCTCGTAAATGTCGAAGACGATGCGCGTATCCAGCACAAAATTATCCAACGCCGTGCCGCCCTTGATCGGCACCACCACCATGGTGGCCTCGCCGTCTGCATCGGCGACCGGGGGACCCAAGATCGGCAGCCGGCGCACCGGCACTCCGGAAAAGTCGAGCTCGGCCTCATCGGCGAACTTGATCACCAGTTCGCCGTCCGTCAGTTCGGCCTGGTAATCCACCGGTCCGGGATAGTCGAACACCAGCCGATTGAAGCCTTCATGCCGCCCGCCCCGAACAGTCACTTGCGCTTGTGCCGTCTGCGCCAAGATCAGCGCGATCAACAACCCGAGATATAGAGCTTTAGTTTTCCGAAACATCATCCGATCCGCGCCGATAATTCATGATAATCAAGTCTATGCGCCGCTGCTGCTCTTTTTGTAAAGAATCGGGCAGTTGCGGCAAGACCGATTTTTCCGGCCAATCGAGCACGGCCAGCGGCGGCACCGGACCGGAATATCCCCCTTGCACCAGTGTCTGAGCGACACCGCGCGCCTGGTCCACAGCCAATTCCCACGGGCTGGGATAAGGCCCGCTCATCATATGGCTTTGGCCCACCGCACGCACCTGCAAGCTGTTGGGCAACAGTTCCAGGCGGCTGGCCAACCGCATGACCAGATCCTTGGCCGGCGCACGCAGCACGGCACTGGCGGGCTCGAACATCACCGATTGGGGGATCGACAATACCAGGCGATCATCCTCGCGCCACAGCATGAGCCCACCAGCAGCCGGATCATCCTCCAGATCGGCTTGCCGGATCAGCGCCTTCAGATAATCCAGGCTCAGCGCGCGCAAAGCTTCCGCCAGCGTCGGCGCCGCCCGCGCGCCAGGATCAAAGACCGGCGGATCCATCGCCAATTCCGGCATATTCAGATCCGCGCGCACCGCTTCGATCAATGCCCGCCATTCCGGGAACGGCACCGTGCGCATGGAGAAGAGCAGCGCAAAAAACGTCAGCATCAACGCCAGGAGATCGGCGAAGCTGACCATCCAACTGGTATCGGCGCGAACCCGGCGCGGCGTCATGGCCGCCTCCGCGCACTGAACACCATGACGACCCGACCCGGCTGCTCTGGTGCCAGGCCGACGCTGAAACTGCCGGCGGGATAGCCGGCCTGGCTGAGGGCCCGGCCCAGCGCGCCGGCGCGACGCCGTGCGGTCTGGATTGCGTCCGGCCCGCTCTCTTCAGGGCCCACGCGCACGCTGGTTAGGCGACGGGTGCCGGGGGCCGCCCCGGCCCCGGCTGCCCCCAAGGCCCGCACAAAGCCGATGCGGTCGGCCCGTACCGTCACCCGCCCGGTCTGAAACAAGATGCCGGCCGGCGCGACCACGCTCAGGCGATCATCGATCGGCCCGCGGACACGCGCCCCGGGTTCCAACACCTCCGACAAGAGCCCCGCCAGGATGCGGAAAAAGTCCGGATCCACCGTTTCGGGGCGGGCCGGTCGATCGGTCAGCGGGCCCGGCAGCGGCCGCGCGAACGTCGCGTCGACGCTGGACAAGGCGGCGTTCTTGCGCGTCTCCTCAAAGCGGGAGATGGAATTCAACACCACGAAAAAGGCGATCAGGATCAGATACAGCGAGACGAAGACGGCGGTGACCGGAGAGACGACCCAGGCCGCCCGGCCCTTTTCCATACGATGTTGCAGGTCGTGCGACTGCATTTCGGTCTACCAGTCCGCCGCGCCCGCGCGCGCAGCTCGAGTTGCCGGCGCCCCAATCAAAGGCTGTCGAACAAGGCGTCGATTTCGTCCTGGCTGGCCGCTTCGCCCTCAAGCTGCGGCCCGTGGGTCAGATTGTCCATATTGACCACATTGCCCGCCTCATCAAAGACGCAATCGTCGGCATCCTCGACATGCTCGTCGCCAACCGCATCGGCCAGCGCGGCGAGCCGCTCCTCCAGCATCTTTAGGGTGGCGACCACCTTGGTCACCCGCTGGCCGGTCAGATCCTGAAAACCCGACGCCTCGAAAATCTGGGTGCTCAGATCCATAACCTTATCCGCCGCTTCGCCCTCCAGCTGACCGGACAATTCGCCCAGCTGGTCAGCGGCGTCCATGATCGTTTCCGCGGCCGCCTCGGTCGACCGAACGATCGAATCCAACTCATCCTGAGCGCCGGGCAAATCCCGGACCGACACCGTTTTGGGGCGGATCTCCGCAATCTCGTCCCGCGCGCGGCCGATCTCCTCGACCAGCGCACGCAACTCTTTGGCGACCCTGGAAATGTCCAGGCTGACTTTGCCTTCGGCGCCGGCGATCAACGCGCCCAGCACGTCGGCCAGATCATCCAACGGCACCTGATCGCCGCGCGATAGGCGCACAGCGGCGAGATGGTCTTCCAGAAGCGCGTGGGCCATAGCGGGACTTTCCGGCTCAGGGGTCGACAGGGCGCACAAGCCCAGGTCCGACAAACTGTGCCGGCGCGGACTTAAAACGTGGTTAAGGCTTTGCGCAGAACCGCTCAGGCCGCCTCGTCGGCCAGCGCCTCCTCAAGGCTTTGATGACGCGCCAGTTCCGTGGTCAGGACCTTGGCCTGGTCGGACGACATTTCCGCCAGAATCGCGGACATTTTGCGCGGGCTGATGCGGGTGGCGAGGTCTAATTGCGTTGCCAGTTCCAACTGGTCGAAAATGCGCGCGGCATCCTTGGGCTTCATTGTTTCATAGATTTGGACGAGATCGGCCAGCCGCTCATCTTCCTGTTCGTTATAGGCTCGCACCAAATTTTGGATGGACGATTCCAGGGTCTCCAAGCGGCCGATTTTTTTGTCGATCTGCTGTTCCTTGGCGGCCAGAATGGTCTGCTGCAAATCGATCTGCCGCTCCCGCTCGTCCAAGGATTCACGCCGAGCCCTGAGATCTTGGAGCAATTGAAACTCGGTGCGGTTCAGCGCGTCCAGGTCGCGCGGTAGACGCGGCGGGTCTTGCGCAGGGGCGGCCACCGCGGTCTCAACCGGTTGGGCTTCCTGCGCAATGGCGGCGGCGGGCTGCAACCCGGTCACAGTGGAAAACACCATCCCCGCCTTGACCAGCATGATCCCGGCGGTTGCACATAAGAATAGCGGCAGCAGCTTGGTTTGCATGTCTGTTCGCCCTGATTTTCCTTGCCCTTTTGTCTGCGGGGCTTTGTCCGAAGCTATTCGTCCGATGTCTTGGTCATTTCCTAACGATTCAACGCGCGTCTTTCAGCGCCTCAAGGATGGTGCGGTGGTCATCCTCGGACCGACCATGGCCGTTTGAGCGGGCCTGTTCATCCTTGCGAGCGCGTATTTCTCCACCCGCTGTGGTCAACTGAACTTCCAACCTGCTCGCCAGGCTGTCGCCGGCTTCCGCGATCAGGCTCAACTCATCGGCCAGCGCCCGCGCCCGACCCATTTCGCCGGAGAGAATTTCGCGCGCCTCAGCTCCGGCCTGACGCAGCTCGCCAACCGCGGTCTGCGCCTTTTCCGTGGCCCGGTCCAGCTGACCCACCAGGTCGCCCAACTCGGTTTGGGCCTCGCGCACCTCAATGAGGCGCTGATGGACCCGCGTGCCAACCCAAAGGGCGGCAAACAAAAGCAATAATAGCACGCCATCTATGACGATTTCGATAATGGACATGAGCCCCCCGCGCGCCCGTCTTCCAAACTACTCAGGTTAATTGCGTCAGCCCTCGAGCCATCGCAGCCGCCGACCGGTCGACCTTCACGGCGACATATTTGCCCGACCGACCGATCCGGCCCGACAGGAGCGGAATGTCGCCGCAACGCATCTGCACCATGTCACTGGGCTTGACATTCAATGGAAGCGTCTGGCCGACATGCAGGTTCATGATCTCGCGCAAGGACATGTCCTGCTCATCCAGCACCGCCTCCAGCACCACTTCGGTGGACCACAATTCGGTGGCCAGGTGGGTTTCCCAAATACTGTCCCGGCCGAACTTCTCACCCATGAAGCGCTGCAGCAAAAGCTCGCGCACCGGCTCCAGCGTGGCATAGGGGAACAAGATCTCCAGCCGCCCGCCGCGATCGGCCATATCCACCCGCAGCTTGATCAGCACAGCGGCGTTCGGCGGCCGGGCGATGGTGGCGAAGCGCGGATTGGTCTCCAGCCGGTCAAAGGTGAAATTCACCGGCGACAAAGGCTCGAAGGCGCCGCACAAATCCTTCAGCACCACCGCCAGCATGCGTTCCACCAGCGACTGTTCGATGGTGGTATAGGGCCGGCCTTCGATGCGCATGGCCGCAGTGCCGCGGCGGCCGCCCAACAGCACATCGACGATTGAGTAGATCAATGAGCTGTCGATGGTCATCATGCCGTAATTGTCCCACTCCTCGGCGCGGAACACGGCAAGCATGGCGGGCAGCGGAATCGAATTCAAATAATCGCCAAAGCGGACCGATGTAATATTGTCCAGGCTCACCTCGATATTGTCGGAGGTGAAGTTCCTCAGCGAGGTGGACATCATCCGGACCATACGGTCGAAGATGATGTCCAGCATCGGCAGGCGTTCATAGGAGACAAGGGCTGAGTTGATCAGCGCCTGGATGCCGTGAACATCATCGGCATCGTCATCGCCCTCGAAGCCCAGCAGGCTGTCGATCTCGTCCTGGTCGAGCACCCGGCCAGGCACGTCATGGCTGTTGTCGAATTCATCGGAATCGGCCATGGCGGCCCATTCCGCGGCGACGGCATCATCGTCGACGCCGGCTTCTTGTTCCGCCATGGCCGCCCATTCCGCGGCCATCTGTTCGTCGTCGAGATCGTCGTCGGCCATAACGCTTACTGCACCAAGAATTCGGTAATATGGACGTCAAGCACGCCGGTCTCCGCGCTGGAGCGGTTGACCCGGACGAGCAGCTCTTCCTTCAGGCGATGATTGCTGGCCGAGCCGGACAGCTCCTCCGGCCGCAACTCGCGCAGGAAGCTTTGGAAATCGCCGTTGATCCGCGGCAGCACCGCTTCTAGTTCATCGCAGGTCGCCGGCCCATCCACCTCAAACTGCACCTGCAGCTTCAGATAAGTGGCGCGCGGCCCCCCGGTGTTCAGATTGACCAGATAATCGATCGCCTCGCAGAACACCGGAGCGGCAGACACCGGGGCCTTCTTGTCCGCAGGCGCGGCCGCACCGACCGAGGCAATCTTGTCTGCATCGCCTTGCTTGGCATCCGCACTGTCGCCGCCGAACAAGGCAATCACACCGATAATGCCCAGCACCAGCACGACCACGGCCGGAACGCCGAACAGGACCATGCGGCGGCCGCTCAAGCGCTTGCGTTCCAGCGCTTCGAAGTCCGCGTCGGGATCCTCGTTGGTGTCAACCATCCCCGTCATCCCCAAGTGCCGGACCGGCGCGGGAGGATCCAGCACCGCCGTCTTCAAGCGGTAGGCCAGCCCGGTTAAGGATGCGTAAAAAGGTTAATCAACCGGCTCAAAACGTCTGGGATTTGCTTGCAAAGAGCCACCCGGCAGGCACTGCCGCCCGGAGGCGGCCCCTGACCCGGCGCATTTGCCGAGCCGGCGCCGCGGCGGCCTGACAGATGGCGGAAATCCAACGATCCGGTTCTTGGCACGGCTTGTGCTTTATCGTCGGCGAGCTTGTAGCGCCCCTTGAACCGGAGCCCAGAATGGACACGCTGCTGCATATCAATCTGAGCCAGCAAACCGCCTTGCAACGCAAGATGGACGTGATCGCCAACAATATGGCGAATATGTCGACCACTGCTTATAAGGGCGAGCAGGTTCTGTTCGAGAATTTCGTCGACCAATTCCGCAGCGAGGAAGACCGCGATCTCAATGAGGTCAATTATCTGCTGGATTTCGGCACGATCCGCAGCCTGGAAGACGGGCCGGTTCAAGTCACCCAGAACCCGCTGGATGTCGCGCTGCAAGGCGACGGCTTTTTGACAGTGGAAACCGACGCCGGCGAGACGCTGTACACGCGCCGCGGCCACTTGATGCTCAACAATGAGAACTTCCTCGTGCTGCAAGGCAGCGGCGAACGCGTCCAGGATGTTAACGGCAACGATATCACCATTGATCCGCAGCAAGACGGCAGCGTAACGATTGCCGAGGACGGCACGATCAGCGGGGATCAGGGCCAGATCGCGGTGATGAACTTAGTCCGGTTTGAAGACGAGCGGGCGCTGGAACGGCGCGGCAATGCGCTGTTCGACGCCGCGGATGAGGCGCCGGTGCCGGTGGAGGATCTGCAACTGGTCCAAGGCGCCGTCGAAGGATCGAATGTCAATCCGATCAAGGAAGTGACCGAAATGATCGGGGTCATGCGGGCGTATCAATCCGCCCAACGGGCTGCCGACCGCATTGATGATTTGCGCGAACGGGCCATCGAACGGCTCGCGACCGTCCGCTAAAGGATAAGGAGAGAAAACTATGCGCGCATTGAGCACCGCCGCCACCGGAATGCTGGCCCAGCAGCTGAACGTGGAAGTCATCTCCAACAATATCGCCAATCTCAACACCACCGCCTTTAAGCGCCAGCGAAACGAGTTTCAGGACCTGCTCTATCAGAATATCGAGCGGGTCGGGGCGAACACCTCTGCTCAGGGCACGGTGGCGCCATCGGGCATCCAGGTCGGCGTTGGGGTGCGCTCTGCGGCGACGGTTCGCATCACCCAGCAAGGCAGCCTGGAGCGGACCGAAAATCTGCTCGACGTGGCGATCAACGGCCGCGGCTTTTTCCGCCTGAACCTGCCCAACGGCCAGGAAGCCTATACCCGGGCGGGGACCTTCCAGCTGGACCAGCAGGGCAATTTGGTCACCCCTGACGGCTTTCTGGTGCAGCCCAACGTGACCATCCCGCAAGAAGCCACCGACATCACCATCAACCAGGAAGGCGAGGTGCAGGTGGTTCTGGACGGACAGGTCCAGCCGCAGGTGGTCGGACAGCTCGATCTGGCCATCTTCTTCAACGATGCCGGCTTGGAAGCGGTCGGCAACAATCTGTTCTTGGAGACCCAGGCCTCTGGCCCGCCGAACATCGCACCGCCGGGCACCAACGGCTTTGGCACCCTGGAACAGGGCTTCGTTGAACGCTCCAACGTCAACGCGGTGACCGAGATCACCAATCTGATCACCGCCCAGCGGGCTTATGAGCTGAACAGCCGGGTGATCCAGACCGCCGATGAAATGCTCAATGCTGTCAATTCCATCGGCTAAGGGAATTATGGTCATGCGCCTTATTCTGATCGCGATCGCCGCCTTTCTGGCCGTGCCAGCGGAAGCGGCGCAACTGCGCGCCTTCGCGGAGGTCGACAGCCCCACCATTACTCTGGGCGATCTGTTGATCGGCGCCGGACAGGCCGCCGACGTCGTGGTGCGCGCCGCACCGGAACCGGGCGGACAGATCGCCATCGCGACCACCGTGGTCCAGCGCATCGCCGCGACGCATGGTCTGGATGTGCAAGGCACCGAGGCGATGATGCGCATCCAGGTACAGCGTGCCGGCAAGCCGGTTGATCCCGGCTTGGTGGCGGACAAGATCCGCCAGGCGCTGGTGCACCAAGGCATGCGTGGCGACTATGATGTCCGCTTAGGCCATCGGCAACTGGCGCTGTTCGTGCCGCCGCAGGCCCCCCTATCGGCGCTTCGCATCGAGCATTTGAACTTCAACGACCGCAGCGGCCGCTTCACCGCCACGCTGGTCACACCGGCTGGCGGCGGCCGGGAAGCCCGCACCTCTGTCTCCGGCATGGCCGAACAGATGACCGAACTGCCCGTTCTGGCCGCCCGGCTGGCGCCAGGCGAGGTGATTTCCGATGCCGATCTGGATTGGATCCGCATGCCGGTGCGGCGGGTCAATCGCGGCGCGATCACCCATGCGGAGGATCTGGTCGGCATGAGCCTGAAGCGCCGGGTCGCCACCGGGCAAGTTCTGCGTGCCATGGACATCGAACAGCCACGCATGATCGAGCGCGGCCAGCTGGTTGCCATGGTCGTGCGGAGCGGACCGATGACGCTGACCGCCACGGGCCGGGCCCTTGAAAGCGGCGGTGAGGGTGATTGGATCCGCATCCAAAATGTTTCCAGCCACCGGGTGGTGGAAGGCCGCGTGATCGGCCCCAATGAAGTCGCCGTAGCCGCCTTCGCGGCCGGGCGGCTGGCCCAAAACTAGAAAGGATCGGGCGATGACCATGCGCACTTGGATGAAGAGCGGTTTGGCCTTGGCAGCGGCCATGCTGCTGGCCGGCTGCGGCGCGGCTGAACGCGTCGCCAATATCGGCAAGCAGCCGGACTTAAAGCCGTTCGGCGAGATCGCCGCGCCGGCGCGGCCGCGCTCCTTAAGCGTGCCGATCCCGGATGATGAGTTTCAGGACAATACCCCGGCCAGCCTTTGGCGGGTCGGGGCGCGCGCCTTTTTCAAGGACCAACGGGCCAGCCGGGTCGGCGACATTCTCACCGTGATCATCGCCATCGACGATGAGGCGGAACTGGAAAACACGACCACGCGCAGCCGGTCAGCCGGTGAGGATGCCTCGCTCAGCGCCTTTCTCGGCACCCCGGCGGATCTGATGAATCTGGGCATCGAGACCGACCCGGCGGTGGGGCTGACCAGCGACTCCAGCCATATCGGCACCGGCGAGATCGAGCGCGAGGAGGAGATCACCACGGTGCTGGCGGCGATGGTGGTGGATGTGCTGCCCAACGGCAATCTGGTCATCGAGGGCCGCCAGGAAGTGCGGGTCAACTATGATATCCGCGAGATCATGATCGCCGGCATCGTGCGCCCGCAGGACATTTCCAGCACCAACACCATCCTGCACACCCAGGTGGCCGAAGCGCGTATCGTCTATGGCGGCCGGGGCCAGCTGATGGATGTGCAGCAGCCACGCTACGGCCAGCAGCTCTACGACATCATCTTCCCCTTCTAGGCCCCGATCCGATCCGTTGCGATCGCGACTGGTCGGAGGAAAATGACCGCGTCGGTCGGCAAGTTCTGCCGGCCGGCGCTTGCATGCGCCCGCCAAACACGCCGATGCGGCGGACGATTGGCACCTGCCGGCTTCTACGAGCGGCGTGTCATCATGCCAAATCGGACCCGTTTGCGATCCGAACAGAGCGACGACGCGTTGCGCTGAGCGCATAAGACGATCGCGCGTGAACGGATAACCCCCGCCTTCTGTGCGGCGAGCACCGTTGCTCTAGGCAGTGCCGCGGCCGGCCAGCGGCCGATCCGGCCGCACCGAGTTGATCACGCCCCGCAGCTTGCGGCGGGCTCGGTGGGCCAGATCCTCTGCCGCCAACCGGGTCCTCAACGCGCCGATCGGTTGATTATACGGCAGGGCGCCGAGGGCCGGCCAGCCATAAGCGATCATGTCTTCCTGGAAGCGGCCGGCCTGGCGGTACGCCTGGGGCAGATGCATCATCGTATCGATCGCAAGGGTCGTGGCCATGACGCTGAGATGCGCTTTCTGGGCGCCGGGAAACAGATAGCGCGATGTGGCATCCCAGCAGCCCAGGCGCATTTCCACATACGCCAGGTCAAGCACATCGGCCGGACGGTCACGGACCGCCTGCGGCAGACCGTCCAGCCAAGCCTGGGCGGCATCGAGCACGCTCGGCAGATCCGGCAATTGCAGCCGCCGCGCCATCGCGGGTGCCTGGATATGCTCCGGTCCCGGTGAGACCTTGTGCCAATAAAATGCCCGCGCCACTTCGCCGGCCATGCCGGGAAGCGCCACGCGTGCAGGCCCGGGCGCCGCTTTCGCCTTTCCCGCCGCGGCCAGAATCTTCCCGGCTTTTGCCTCGCCGATGCGCACAAAGGCGCGGGCCACCGCCGCGGGATCGGCTTTGGCCGGGGCCGTTTGTTGAACCTTATGCTGCAGCCCGGCAAGGCGTGCCAGGCGGCAGGCGATCTGCGCATCAATTCGGCTGACCCGGTCGCCCATGCGCGACGTGAAGGCCTCAATGCGCTCGGGGTGCCGGCTTACAATCGGGCGCAGGCACGCCAGGACCGCGCGCGAATCCCGGCCCGCAGACAGCGGCAATTGAAAGCCCGGATAGTCGCGCGATAGCCTGTCCAAGATCTGATGGGCGTGGTCGACCAGCCGCGCTGCCGCCAGCGGGCCGTCCAGCCGCGGCGCTAGGGCGGCTTTGGGCCAGTGCCGTTGCGATTGAAACCGCGTCAGGTCGAGAAAATGGTTCGGCAAGAGACGCTTCAGCCCGAGAAACGGCGTCTGGCCGAAACAGTAGAATCGCCCGGTGGTCAGCGGATCGACAGCGCGGCTGAGCGCCTCGTCGCGCCGCACATCCGGGATCAGATTGTGGCTGGTGGCGATAATCCGGTGGGCAGGGCTGTAGATCAACGAATGACCGGCGCCCAGATAGACGCGCGGACCCACGGCCTGGGTGTCGGAACGGGCGCGCGGGTCAGCCAAAATCGCGGTCCAATTGCCGCCGATCAAGCCGGTTCCATCGCTTCGGCCGCCGCCATCGCGGCCATAAAGCGCCGACTCAATATCTGGCTCGGTGGCGCCTTGGATGGTCAGGCTTGCAGCTTCGGCCTCACCCGATTGTGGTCCGAACGCGGCCAGCGCATCAATCACCCAACCGATCGGCTCGCCATGGGAATTGGTCAGCACCGCCAGGCGGGTGTCCGGGTGGGCTGCCAGCGTCCAGTCACCGATCCGGCGTTTGGGCCAATCCGCAGGCGCCACCGCCGGCGTTTCACAGATCAGCCACTGCCGCGACAGGTCAGACGGCGGCAGGGGATAAAGCGCGTCTAGCGCGGAGAAATCCGTGGCCATTAGGATCCTTCCCCGACGCGGCCGGTCTTCGCGCGATGACCATGCCTGCGCCGGTCAGCCCTCACCGTCGGATCACGCCGCGCCCGCGGCATCACCATGGTCTTCGGCCATGGGATCAAGCGGTGGCTGCTGCGTCTGTGCATGCGGGTGGAAAACCCGATCATCTTTCGGCGGCCGAACATAAGGCGCCGTCAAATCATAGCCAAAACAGTGCGCAACATGGCTCAACGCCCCGGTGATCGCAACATTTTCGAGGATCCACGGGCGCGCATCATGCCCTTCCCAGCCGCCGAAATATTTTTGATTATGGTCTGCGAGCGGCTCTTCCGCGGCGACGGTCTCTAAGCCGAGCAAGCGACAGATGGCGGACTGAACCTGCTCTGGAGCCCGGCAGAGATCCTCATAACGGATAATCAGATAATTTCTGATCTTGTTGACGTCTGCCAGGAACCGCGCGTGTGCGGCCGCCCAATGCACCAGCAGTTCGCAGAGCGTGGACTTCGACCATTTCTCCGTCGCCAAGGAAACCGCCACGGGATGACGGACCAGAAAGATGAAGCGGCAATCGGGAAACAGATGCTGCAAGAACCGCGCGCGAACCAGTGAGGGCGGCGATTTCTCAACCAGGATCGACCGAGACAGGTCCCAATGATAGCCCCATTGTCGGAGTAACCGATCCCTCTGATCTTCGCTCAGGGCTGCCGCGTCTTGCTCGGTCAAGTTGGCGGCCGGATCGAAGGCGAATTTGCCCGGCCCGCCATGGTGCCAGGCCGGCTTAAAGATCGATTGCAGGAATTGCCCTTCATCCTCCGGCACGCCGGTGTCGGCAAAGCCAGACACATCCGGGTGCGCGCGCAATCTGCGGTGGACGATTGACGTGCCGGATCGATGTAGGCCGGTGACAAAGCATAGGCGCCCGGATTGGATGTCAGGAGCCGTGGACAATTCCGGCAACGGCGGCGGCTCTGGATCCTTTCTGTTAAGATCCTGGTTGAGAAGTCGGCGCAAAATCTTGCGATGGGATACCATGCGGATCTCCAAACTATCACGCGACTGCGCGTCTTTGACTTAGCAAATGGCCTGTGCCGGGCGCCGGCTTGGCCAAGCCGGCTGAGACGGGCGCGCCGACCAGCACACCGAAACGGTTCTGGCCCCACCTCCTCTACCCTCGAGCAAGGATGCGGTTCCTAATGACTTTGATTCTTAACATAAGCAGGCGCGGCAAACACCCCTTAAACGATTTCAAAAAATAAGCTTAAAGTGCTCGCTCTTCCGGGCGGCATCGACCAGCGCATCGGCGCGCCTGGGGGACTGATCCGTCCGGCTCGCCGCGTCAAGGCGGTCCAGACACTCAGACGTCCGCGCTATGATCTTCAGATCGGCAGGGATAGGGTGGGATTGATCGCGCTTTGTCGGGCTGACATGCCAGGTCTTTATGGCAGATCAGGAGGCGATATGAAGAAAGACCGCATCAGCCGTCAAATCCAGATCGACGCTGATCCGCACCGCGTCTGGGAGGCGCTGTCGGACCCGGCGTCGTTCGGCCAATGGTTCTGCGTGACATTGGATGGGCCTTTTATTGTCGGACAGACAACCACCGGCACGATGACCTATCCCGGTTGTGAAGGCCTTCGCTGGACATCCGTGACTGAGGTGATGGAGCCGCCTGCGCGTCTTGTCTTGCGCTGGCCGGATTTGGCGCCTGGCGAGGATGTCGGCTCGGAAACGGTTTGGTTGGCCGTTGAGTTTTCGCTTCGGCCGCGCGATGGCGGCACCTTGGTCACGGTGACGGAAACCGGCTTCGCTGCACTGCCCGAAGATCGACACGCATCAATGCTGCGCGACAATGCCGCGGGCTGGGACATCCAAACCGTCAATCTGAAAACCTATGTCGAAGGCTGATCGTGCCGGCGTGTTCAGCGGCGTCTAAAGAAGCCCCTGTATCGAAGACTCAAAAAGGCCAATATGCTGCCTTCGGTCGGCCGTTGCCTGCAACCTGGAAGTCAGCCATCACTGATTTGACGACAGCGGAGCAAGCCTGCATGCCACGCAAGGTGTTTACACCGGAAGATCCGGCCTTGCCGATGAACTATCCAGGCTTCGTCTTCCGCGTGCTCCGCGAACAGGGCTATTCAGCAGGCGTCTTGCTTGCACAAACGGGGCTTGAGGAAAGCCATTTGAGCGATCCGCACTTCCGATGCGGGTTTCAGCCGCTTCGTCGACTTTTTCTGAATGCCATCGAGCAAACCGGCGACCCGGATCTTGGAGCCAAGCTGGCTTTGAAGTTCCAACCCACCTATATCGGGCTTCCCGCCTACACGGCCATGAATGCCGCCCGTTTCGAGGACGGGCTCGACGTTCTGATGCGGTTCTTCTTCCTGAACTTCCCCGCGTTCGACTTACGCCTGGTGGGGGAACCATCTGGTCTGCAAGCGGGCGAAGCGGCCATTCGCCTGCGATCCAAATTTCCGTTCGAGGACATCGAATATTTCGGCTTCAGCAGCGCCATCATCGCCATCAATGGATTGCTGAAGGCGATGCTGCGGGCCGACCAGGCCGCGACCCGGGCCGAGATGACAATCCGCCGACCACAGAGCTGGCCCGCCATTGAAGCCATGATCGGTTTTCCCGTCCGTTTCGAGGCCTCTGAAAACCAGATCATCTTTCCCATGACCCTGTTGGACCGACCCCTGCCCGGCGCCGATCCGATCAATCATGCCCGGCTTCTGGGCCTTTGCGAACAGTTCGCCCAGGAGATGGCGTTCGAGACGACCCCGGTCACTCAGGTCATGGCGATCCTTGAAGCCGCGCCGTGCCTGACGGTGTCGTTCTGCGATGTTGCCGCACAGTTGGGATATTCCGAGCGTGGCTTGCGGCGGCAGCTGGATCGGTCCGGAACCTCGTACCGCAAATTGGTGGACCAGGTCCGCGAACAGCGTGCGCGGACCCTCCTGTCCGGCAGCACGCAGCCGATCAAGGCCATCGCGGGCGCGCTCGGTTTCGAGTCCTCCTCGAATTTCGCCCGCAGCTTCAAGCGCTGGACGGGCCTCACGCCCAAAGCCTTCCGCGACCAAGCGCTGGCTCCGGACGACGCTGGCCGAAAATGAATATCCTCTGGCCGTAGGGGATCCTGACCCGCGTTCGAAGGCTGCTCTCTCTCCCGCTATAGGCTGCAGGCCAAGAGGAGGGGCCCATGCCAAGCAGATCCGAAATCGCTAACCCGACAGAAAGCCGCGCGGGCCGGTCCGTCCGTCGGCGGCTGTTTGCCGTGCTGTTCTGCCTGATGACGGGGGTCTGGCCGAGCCTGGCAGACGTCACCAGCGTTGATCAGACCGACAGAACGGCGGACGCAGCCCTGCCGCGCAAGAGCGGTGGCCAGTCCGCCGAGCTATTGTCCGCCTTCTTCGGGCTCGACAATGCCTTGCCGCGCCGGTCGTGGCTGATTTGCCGGCGTGCGCCCGGCAAGGACGGAATGCCGGTCATCTTCTCCACGGAAATCGATCACAGGACGATGCAGGCGGGCGATTTTCAGGTCACCACAGCGTCCGGGGCCACGGGGCGGGTGCACTGCGCCACGCTGCTTCCCGCGACCGATGCGGGCGAGTTGCGCACGGTGCTGCTGGTGGGGGAATTCGGCGATGCCGCGGCCGATCCGCCGGTCCGGGTCAATATTGTCGGGCACCTGCACTCCCTGGATGGCGCGTTGGATTTCCACGGCGCTGAGGCCGAGGTCGTGCCCCTTGCGCGCGGGCCGAGCCTTGTGATGGCCGAAATTTTGGACCCGACCGCGCCGGATCTCGGTCTGGGCCAGCGCCGCACCGACGGCGACGACTGTCCGTCCGAGGGCATCAAGCAAGCGGTGCGAGTGGTCTGGGCCGGAGGCGTCACCCTGGAAAACGGCGATGAGCTGGGCGATGCGGAGCGCGATCTCTACCGGGTAATGGTGCGCGCAGCGGATGGAACCGAGCGAGTTATCACTCCCGTCGCATTGGCCGACCTCGGCGATGGCGACAACAATCATCTTCTGTGCCTCGATACGGCGGACACGCCCGTCTCGGTCTCGTTTCCCGGGGGCGTCCTGACCGACCCGAGTGACGACCTGAACCCCGCGACCTCGGTCGCTGTCCGTCGGGCGCAGCCCTAACGCGCTGCCTTGCGCTCATATCCTCGTAACAAGTGAAGGCCCGTACCATGATTGGATTCATCCGCACCGTGTTGGGTGCGCTGACACTCACCGCAATGACGGCTTTGCCCGGAGTAGCGCAGGACACACGTCCGAACATCCTCCTGGTGCTGTTCGACGATGTCGGCTTCACTGGCTTCGGGGCTTACGGTGCCGACGCGAGCACGCCGAACATCGACGCGCTGGCGCAGTCGGGCACGCTGTTTTCGCGCTACTACTCTTCGCCCTTCTGCGGGCCGAGCCGCGCGATGCTGATGACGGGCATGGACAATCACCAGGTGGGCATGGGCACCCTCGTGGAAACGGTGACGCCCGAACAGCGCGCGCGTCCCGGCTATTCCATGGTTTTCGACGACGACCAGCAGACCATCGCGTCGCTGCTGTCACAGGCCGGATACCGGACGTATGTCTCCGGCAAATGGGGCATTGGCGCGAAGGGCAAGAACCTGCCCGACCGTTTCGGCTTCGACCGCTCTTACGTGATGGACTCCACCGGTGGCAGCAACTACGACCACCGCCACTACCTGCCGGGTTACCCGGACGTTCCGTGGTATGAAGACGGCGAGCCCGTCCGCCTGCCGGAGGATTTCTATTCTTCCCGCAATCTCGTCGACAAGATGATCAGCTACATCGATGAAGGCGATGCCGATCAGCCTTTCTTTGGCTTCCTGTCGCTGCAGGCCGTACACATCCCGGTTCAGGCACCGGCCGAGTTCATCGACAAATACGATGGTGTGTTTGACACAGGCTGGGACGTGCTGCGCGAACAGCGCTGGCAACGCGCGATGGAGCTTGCACTCGTGCCCGAGACCACGACACTCGCACCGGTGCACGAAGACCACCGCGCCTGGGATGACCTTTCGGAGCGGGAAAAGTCAGAAGCCGCACGCGCCATGCAGGTGACTGCGGGCATGAAGGAAGCGGCTGATTTCCATATCGGACGCCTTCTGGATCATCTCGACGCGACAGGGCGGCTTGAAAACACCATCGTCGTCGTCACGTCCGACAATGGGGCCGAGTCGGGTGTCACCTCGCTCGACAACCCGGTTTTCAACGCGTTGCTCGGAGGCATACACCGCCTCGAGGGGTACGACCTGTCGGCGGAAAACATGGGCCTTCCCGGCAGCCTGACCGCCATCGGCCCGGAATGGGCCTCGGTCGAGGCGTCACCGTTCAACCTCTACAAGTTCTATTCCAGCGAAGGCGGCCTGCGGGTACCGCTGGTCATCTCCGGCCCAAGCGTCGAGGCGCGCGGGATCCAGCACGCCCCCGTGCACGTCTCCGACCTTATGCCGACCCTGCTCGACGCGGCGGGTGTCGCCTATGACGCGGATGCGCTATACGGCAAGAGCATCCTGCCCCTGCTGGCAGGTCAGACGACCCAGACCCGCGGCCCGGACGAAAGTTTTGGCGGTGAGGTAAGCGGCAACGCGTCTCTCTATCGCGGCAACTGGAAACTCGTGCGCACCGCTCTGCCCCGCGGCGATTTCACTTGGCGGCTTTACGATCTGTCGGTTGATCCCGGTGAAACAACGGATCTTGCGGCCGAAAATCCGGAACTCTTCGCGGAACTGCGCGCCGAATACGAGGCGTATGCTTCGGATAACGGTGTCTTCGACCTAGGGCGCGAAGACTACGCCGAGGCACAGCTCATGTCCAACCTGCTAGAGAGAACGGTAAGCAAGTACTGGCCGCATCTAGCCGGGCTCGTTCTGGCACTGCTGATCGGCCTTTATACCATCTTCCGCCTGTCCCGGATGGTGGTCCGCCGCACGGCCCATTGATCCTCTAACCACTGCGTGCCCCGCTGAATGGGGACTCCCTCAATTCCTGACTTTGTAGACCGCCA
>JBHJGS010000021.1:0-65928 GCA_050331575.1 Rhodothalassiaceae bacterium
GGGCGCCACCGGCGGTGCGGGATGCAGGGTCGGCGGCGGCATTGGGGCGGCGGCGGGCGGCGACGGGGGATCCGGCAAAGCCGCCTCCTCGGGCAAGCCCGCCGCGTCGGGCAAACGCGAACGGTCCGGCGCCGGTGGCGCGGCGGCATCTTCCTCCTCCAGCCAGTCATCCGGCAAAAGCGCGCCACCCGGCGGCGGCGCGGCCGGCTTTTGCGCGAACGGTAAATCCATCAAGGCCTGGTCCGGCGGTGGCGGAGGCGGCGGAGAGGCCGGTTTCTGGCGCGCTGACGGGTCGATCAGCGCCCGCCAGTCATCATCCCCTTCTTCGGCCTCGGGCAAGCGTCGCGGACCGGGCGGTGCGGCAAAATCCGAACCGATGCCGGCGGCGGCAGCCGGCGCGGTCGGCATCGCGGCTGCCGCCGCCCCATCCTGCGCCGCGGTCGACACGCGGATCTCATAATCGCCAAGCTTGATGACATCGCCATCCGACAAGCGCGTGCTGTTGCCGCGGCCAAGCGGCTTGCCCCCCCCATTCACGAACACGCCGTTGGTCGAGCTGTCGGTGAGCAGAAACCCGTCCCCATCGGGATCGATTCGGCAATGCACCTTGGACAGGATGCGGTCGGGGTCGCTCAGCACCCAGCCATTCTCCAGCGATCGACCGATCAGCAGCGGCGCCCGCTCGACTTGCATGTGTGCCGGCTGATCGCTGGACAAGCGCTGATGACTAATGATGGTCAAGGTCAACGGCACGACCAAATTCCCTTATCTTTCGCGGCCGGCAAGTCGTCCCTCAAAGGCAGCAAAGACCATGCAAAAGTCGATACCAGAGCGTCAATGGCGAGTTCGTTAACGTTCCTGCGTCGGCAGTAACGCCAAGGCGTCGGACGCGCGCGCCGGCCGCTGATCCGGGTCGGGCGCCAACACCGCGGCCAAAAGCGGTCGCAAGGTCGCAGGCGCCCCGCGCAAGCAGGGCATAGCCTGACGATGCTGCCGGGCGCAATCAGGTGTATCCCCCATCGGCACGCTGAGCCCGGACGCGCGGGCCAGCACCAAGCCCAGGGCATAGCGGTCCGCGCGCCCGTCGATGCGGCCGCCGAACAGCCCCAATTGCTCCGGCGCGGCAAAGGCAAGCCGGCCGCAAAACCGCCGGCCCGCGCGCGTCGGCGCCCGGCAGGCCAGGCCGAAATCCACCAAGACGGCGCGATCCGCCCGGCCGTCCACAAGCACGATATTGTTCGGGGCGACGTCGCGGTGCACCAGGCCGCCTGCCTCGATCGCGGCAAGGGCGGCCAGCAGCCGGCGCGCCAACCCCACCGCCTCAGCCTCGCTCAGGGCCCCGGCTTGCAAGCGCACCGCCAGACTAGGACCGGGCAATAGCGGCATCACCAAAGCCGCGCGGCCGCAGTGCGTTGTTGCGCAGCTGTGCAAGGGCACCACCGCGGGATGGCGGATCCGGGCCAGGCACGCTGCCTCTCGCCGTATCGGCCACACCTGGCCTGGGCGGGCAATCTTCACCGCCAAGGCCTTGCCCTGAGGCGAACGGCCGCGCCACAGCTCTGCCACCGCACTGGTCGAGAGCCGGTCTGTCAGCGCCGCGCCGCCCAGCTTCGGACTGCCGCCGCAGGCAGTGATTGGCCGTTCACGCATGGGCCGCACCCTATCAGGCCAAGGCGGCCTGACAAAGCCGCGCAAGACCGCCATGCTGGCCGGCATGCGTCTGATCCACCATCTCCTGGTCCATGCCGAGCGGCCAGTTCCGGCCTTTCGCCTGAAACTGCGCGTGCGCAGCGACTGGCCGGCCGCGATCACCGCCCAGCACCTGACGGCCGATCCCTGGTGCGGGACGCTGCGACCAGGCCTTGATCGCTATGGGAACGGGTTCTGGCACGGCCGCCCGGCAAGCCCCGGTCGCCGTCTCGCCTTGTGGGTGCAGCATCGCGTCGAGAAGCCCGTGGTGCACGCCGTGCCGACCACGCAGGCCTCCTGGATGCTTGCCGCCACGCCTTTGACCCAAGCCGGGCCGCAGCTGATCGACCTGGCCGACCGAGCCGGACCGCGGCCACACCGCGACCGGGCCAGATTGGCGGACTTGCTGCACGCCCGCCTGTCCTACGCAGCCAGCGAACCGGGCACCGACACAAGCGCCGAGCACGCCTTGGCCCGCGGCACTGGCGTGTGCCGCGATTTCACCCATGTCGCCCTGGCCTGCCTGCGCCGCAGCGGCTGCGCCGCGCTCTATGTCGGTGGATATCTGCTTCGCGATGGGCGGGCGGAGCCGCATTGTTGGTTGCTGTTGCGCAGCGAAACCGGCTGGATCGGATGGGACCCGACATTGGATTGCGCCCCTGGCGCGGACCATGTGCCGCTGAACTGGGGCCGCGATCAGGCGGACCTGCTGCCGTGCCGGATTGCGCATCGGGGCACGGCGGGCTTACGGGTTCATTCGGTTGTGTCGTTATCCGCTTAACCGGCGCTTGTATCTTTCCTGTTAGCTAGACAAGATGACACGAATTCTGGGGGTTGGCGAACGCTGCTTGGCTCTTTTTGTCACGCGTTCATGATTCGTCGGGCGGGAGACGACAATGGCGACACAAGACGGCATCGAAATCACTTTAACCCTTTCCGGCTATACAGGCGCTGATCTGATCGTCGCGGCCTGCCGAGGCGAAGAAGCCATCTCCCGCCCCTATCGATTCGTGTTGGACCTGATCTGCGAAGATCCCCGTTGGGATCTGCGCGAACTGCTATACCGCGAGGCCGTCCTGACCTTGACCGGCCGGTTCACCGAGCGGCGCGTGCATGCGGTGCTGACCGGCTTTGACCAATTGGGCGACGTGACCAGCGGGCGGGCGCAATATCAGGCGATCCTGGAGCCGGTTCTGGCCAAATTGGCGATGAGCCGGCAGAACCAGATTTACGGCACCGATGAGGATGTCTCCGTGGTCGATGTCGTCACCGCGGAATTGACCGGCACCGGCGCGCGCGGGCCCGCCGTGGAGGCCTCCGCGCATCTGGATGTGGATTGCCTGCGCACCGAGGCGCTGACCGAAGACTATCCTCGGCGCGATTATCTGGTGCAGTATGAAGAGACCGACCTCGCCTTCATCTCCCGCCTCATGGAACATTGGGGCATCTTCTATTTCTTCACGGACGATGGCGAGAAGGAGCGTCTGCATCTGGGCGACCGCAATGTCGCCTTCCGCCCGATCGACCCGGAGCGCGAGGAGGCCGCAGCCGACAGCCTGGAAGACACGCCTCAGTTGCGCTTTGAGCCGGGAAGCGGCCTGCAAGCCGATGGCGAGGAGCATGTTTTCGCGCTGAAGGCAATCAGCCGTCCGCTGCCACACAAGATCATCCTGCGCGACTATAACGACCAGCTGCCGCAATTGCCGGCGATGCATGCCGAGGCGGTGGTCGACGAGCGCGGCCATGGCGTCATTGCCAGTTACGGGGAGCATTTCGAGACCCCGGAGGAAGGCCAGACGCTGGCGCAGATTCGCGCTGAGGCACTGAAATGCCGGGCGCTGCGCTTTGAGATGCGCAGCAACTGCCCGCGCCTGTCCGCCGGCCGGCTGTTCCGCTTGACCGGGCACGGGCGCGATGCGTTCAACCAGCTCTACATCGTGGCGGAGGTCCGCCACGAGGCCGGCCTGCCGCGCAGCGACGGCGCGCCGGAGGACGCGCCTGCGCCTGGCTATCGCAACACCATCATCGCCGTGCCGTTCGACATGGCCGACGGCGCACAGTTCCGGCCCGAGCGGCTGACCCCGGTACCGCGGGTGCATGGGCTGATGACCGCGCATGTCGATGCCGCTGGCCTGGGCGACCGGGCGGAATTGGACGATCAGGGCCGCTACAAGGTGCGCATTCCCTTCGACATGACCGGCGCGGAAGACGGCAAGGCCTCCCGCTATATCCGCAAGGCCCAACCCTATGCCGGCAAGAATTCCGGCATGCATTTCCCCCTGCTGAAAGGCACCGAGGTCGCCATTGCCTGCTACAATGGCGACCCCAACCGGCCGCTGATCACCGGCGCGGTGCCCAACCCCTTGACCCAGAGCGTCTCGGTGGCCGGCAGTGCCGACCGCAATCGCATCCAGACCACATCCAACATCCTCATCGAACTGGGCGACGGGATGACCCCGCCGGCCGACCCACCGGGGGCTGGGCACCTGGCCGGCCCGGTCCGGCAGACCGCGGCGCGCGACGCCGGTCATGCCGCCGCGCCCCTGGACACGGTGAGCGAAAGCAGCACGGCCACGGCCTGCGATGTCTGGCTGCGCCTGAATGTGGCGGACCAGTCCTATCTGCGCCTGGGCGACGCGCCGGCCCAAGGCAATGCCGAGGAAGACCCGTTCACCGCCCAGGATGTGCAAGGCGAGGCGATCCAGAATGGCAATGGCTGGTTCAGCTATACCGAAGGCGACCGCAATGATGTCACCCTGGGCAACAGCGCAAATTATGTGGCGGGTGAGCAGAAGCAGGTGGTCGGCAGTTCCAGCAGTCTGGCCTATTGGTCGAACCAATATACCGAATTCGGCGGAACCGCGACCAAGCTTTATCTGGGCTTCGTGACCAATGTCTTCATTATCAACAAGAACGATTATATTTTGGGCGTCAAGACCGCGGGCGTCGTTGGCGCGTCGATTTCCCTGAATCTATCGTTCAGCTTTGTGTTCGCACTGAAAAAGGTCGCCGTGACCCTGTTCACGACCTCTGTTGCCTTTAAGAAATGGGATCATGCCGCCTGGACAACCGGCATCTTCGGCGTAAAGACCGAAATCGCCGGGACGAAGAATGAACTGATCGGCGCGAAAGACTCCAAGACCTTGGCTGACATCAAGGACGATCTCATCAAGAAAAAGAAAGCAGCCCTGGTCATGAACTCCAGCGGTATCATCAAAACAGACGAAGTCGTCGCACTGAAAAAGAAAATTGCCATGATCGAGAAAGCCGAAGCCAAGATCGCCAGCGGCAGCGCCTTCATCAGCCAAAATAAACTGGCCATGTTCGTCTAGAGCAACCTCCAGGCGATCGGACTCGCTGTGCGATGTCAAGCGCTTGGATAACGCTGCCGGGAAGGCCGGTCGACCTTAAGCCCACGCTGCCGCGGGCCCGCACCCAAATGGGGGATTTCCCTGATTGTTCCGGCAGCGTTTGCCGCGCACTCTGCCGCCAGACTGCAGGCAGATGTGTTCGGGCCTCTGTCCGTTCGGGTGCGACGCAACAAGGATCGGAGACCGGCATGGCACGGATCAACGGCATGGACATCAGCATCGACATTCCCGGGCACAATGGCGCGCCATTTCAGGTTGCCGCCTGCCGGGGCGAAGAGGCGATTTCTCGGCCCTATCGCTTTGTGCTTGACCTGATCTGCGAGGATGACCGGTTGGACCTGCGCGCGCTGCTGTTCCGCGCCGCTGAGCTGACCCTGTCTGGACCGATGAGCCGGCGCACCGTGCATGCGGTGGTGACCCATCTGGCCCAGGGCCGCGGCACCACCACCGGCCGCGGCCATTATGTGGCGACACTGGAACCGGTGTTGGCCAAGCTGGAGCTGAGCCGCCAGAACCAGATCTACGGCACCGATGAGCAGGTCAGTGTGGTCGATGTGGTCACTGCGGAACTGACCGGCACGGGCGCCCGCGGCCCCGCGGTGCAGGCCGCCGCACGCCTGGATGTCGACTGTCTGCGCACCGACTCGCTCACCGGCGACTATCCCAAGCGGGATTATATCGTCCAGTATGAGGAAACCGACCTGGCCTTCATCTCCCGGCTGATGGAGCATTGGGGCATCTTTTATTTCTTCAGCGATGATGGCGAGACCGAGCGCCTGCATCTGGGCGACCGCAATGTCGCCTTCCAGCCGATCGACCCGGCCGGGTCCGAGCTTTGGGACCAACCCCGGGACGCAAACCGGAGCGGCACCGGGGCCCGCATGCCCGAACTGCCGTTCCAAGCCGGCAACGGCATGAATGCCGACGGCCAGGACCATGTCTTCGCGCTGACCGCCGAGGCGGTGCCGCTGCCGCACAAGATCATCCTGCGCGACTATAATGACCAGTTGCCGCAATTGCCGGCCCTGCATGCCGAAGCGGTGGTCGACGAGGCCGGCCATGGCGTGGTCGCCAGCTATGGCGAGCATTTCGAGACCCCGGAAGAAGGCGAGCTTTTGGCGCGTGTCCGAGCCGAGGAGCTGAAATGCCGGGCCCTGCGCTTTGAGATGCACACCAATTGCCCGCGCCTGTCCGCCGGTCGGCTGTTTCGCCTGAGCGGGCATGAGCGGGAGGATTTCAACCAGGTCTATATCGTGGCGGAGGTAATCCACGAAGCGGCGCTGCCACGCGGTGACGGCGGAGCGGGTGACACGCCGGCCCCCGGCTATCGCAACCGCATCATCGCCCTGCCCTTTGACATGCTCGACAAGGCGGATTTCCGCCCGGAACGGCGCACCCCGGTGCCGCGCGTGCATGGGCTGATGACCGCGCATATCGATGCCGCAGGGCTGGGCGAGCAGGCGGAACTGGATGGCCAGGGCCGCTATAAGGTGCGCATCCCCTTTGACATGACCGGCGCGGAAGATGGCAAGGCGTCGCGCTTCATCCGCAAGGCGCAGCCTTATGCGGGGAAAAATTCCGGCATGCATTTCCCGCTGCTGAAGGGCACGGAGGTGGCGATCGCCTGCTATAACGGTGACCCCAACCGGCCGCTGATCACCGGGGCGGTGCCCAATCCGATCACCCGCAGCCCGGCCAATGCCGACAGCTGCGACAAGAACCGCATCGTTACCCGATCCAATATCGTGCTGGAAATGTCCGATGGCAAAGCCTCAAGGCAGGCCGCCGGCCAGGGGCATCTGGCGGGACCGCAGGCCGCACCCAAGCAGGCGGCTTATGCCGATCAGGGCCATCACGCGCCGTTGGACGGGCTGAGCACCGTTCAGGAAGAGGATCGCGACGGCGACCAAGATGTCTGGCTGCGCTTGGACGTTCCGACCAGCCGGACGGCCGATAAACGCCACGCGCCGCGCCACTATCTGCGGCTGGGCCAGGCGCCCGATGCTGTTGAGGAAGAGCTTCTGCCCCTGCCGGAGGACGCAGGCGGTCCGGACCGCACCATCAAGAATCCTGAGGGCTGGTTTCAGTACACCAGCGGAGATCGAACGTCCGTCAATATCGGCGATGAAAACATCTACGGCATCGGCACGACGCACAACCGGACAAACCAGAAGATCGAAAATCATGGCACGCAAACGATCGTCAATCACGCCGCAGTGTGCGTCTCTCAGTTATATTACAGAGAACATACAGCAATGGCGCTTGAAGCAGTCGGCGTGCATGCCGGTGTCTATGGCGCAAATGTTGATTTGATTCTCGGCACCTCTATCAGTGTGATTCTCGGCACCTCTATCAGTTATGCAGTCACGGAATGGAAACATGTCGTCAAGAATTTGCGCGCGACCGGCGCCGAGCACAGCAAGGCTGCCCTCAGCACGTCAGAGGCGGCCGTCAACACCACCAGCACAGCGATTGACAAAAGCAATGCCGCCCTCAGCCTGGACAAAAGGGCGGTCGCCATGGAGCGCCGAATGACATGTTATAACGCCACGGAACTCGGTATCGACCAGTTACAGGTGGCGGTTCAAAATGCCAACATGACCCTGATCGGTTGATCCGCCATGCGCCTGATCCTGCCCTCTACCATCCTGCCCTTGACCGCGGTGCGTCCCGGGCCGCCGCATCTGCTGTGCATCGGCGCGGCGGTGGGCTGTGAGTTGGGCGAGCCTTCCACCCTGATGACCAATCAAGCCGCCGGGCAATTGCTCGGCCAAAGCCCCGATCAGCAGCCGATCGATGCGGCTCAAGCCAAGCCCTATGGTGAGGTTCTGGTGGTTGGCGAGGCGCAGGCGCCCGGCGGCGAGCCGGTCAGCGAGATGACCGTGGGCGTGCGCGTCGGCGCCCTGACCAAGACGGTCCGCGTGGTCGGCGATCGCTATTGGTGGTGGGACAAGGCCGCCGCGCGCTGGACGCCGACCGCGCCGACGCCATTCACCCGCATGCCGCTCAGCTGGGACCGGGCCTATGGCGGGCCGGACTTCAAGCAGAACCCGATCGGCCGCGGCCATAAGGCGGCACAGGCGGTGCGCGACGGCCAGGCGGTGGCGCTGCCCAATCTGGAGGATCCCCGCCAGCCGATCACAGCGCCGGAGGATGTGCGCTATCCCGCCGGGCTGTGGGCGCTGGACATCACCTGGCATGATCGAGCCTGCAAGGCCGGCAGCTATGATGAGGCCTGGTCGCAGGATCGCTTTCCCGCGCTGCCGCTGGATGCGGATCTGTCGCTGTTCAACGCCGCCCCGCAGGATCAGTGGGTCGACGGGCGCTTCCGCGGGGATGAGCCGGTGGACCTGCGCGGGCTGAGTGCGGCGCATCCGGCGCGCACCGGCCGGCTGCCCGGCCTGCTCGCCCGCGCCTTTGTGCGCCGGCACGCCAGCGACACGCTGCAAGAGATTGCCATGGGCCTGGAAACCCTTGTGCTGTTCGGCAGCACCGGCCAAGCGCTGCTGATCTGGCGCGGCACCGTGGAGGTGGCGGACAGTGACGCAGCGGATGTGGCGGAGTGCATGCTGGCGCTGGAGCGCTTGGGCGAGCCGCCGCTGCCGTTGGAGCATTATCGCGAGGTGCATCGGCTCCGAACCGATCCCGACGAGCGGGGCCTGCATGCCTTGAATGACCGCCAGCTGATGCCGCCGTTGAGCGCTGAGGAGCTGGCGTCAGAGGCGGCGGAAGAAGAGGCGCTGAGGGCGGAGCGCAACGCGAAGCATCATGCGTTCGTCGACGACATCCTAAGCGAGATCGCCGCGGCAGGCGATGCCAATGCGGCCATGCAGGAGGCCGGCATGGACCCGGGCCCGGTCACGCAGGCGTTCCAGGACCTGAAGGCGACCGCGGCCAAACACAAGGTGGATCTGCCCGATGGGCTTCCCGCCGACCTGACCGCCACCCCGGTGCAGCAGGCCATGGCCGATCAGGCGGCCCAGTTGCGCAAGGACATGGCTCCGGTGCTGGCGGCGTTGGACCAGATGCCGGTGATCACACCGGAGCGGCTGGCCAAGGGGCAGGTCGACCTGGCCGCGGTGGTCAAGCAGGCCGATGCGGTGGGCGCTGCGGTCGACGCCCTGCCCGGCGCGGACCTGCCAGCACCCAGCCTGGATCCGCCGATGGACCTGGATCAAATCAACGACGCCGTCGCCGCAGCGGGGGATCAGCGCGCGCAGGTGGAAAACGCCCTGGCCGGGCTGCAGCAGGAGGCGGCCAAGCATGGCCAGGACATTCCGGGGATAACCGCCGATGCCGCGGCCCGGGACGAGGCCACCCGCAAGAGCCTCTACGACCGCGTGTTCGGACCGGTGGACGATGCGTCCACACCCGATCCGGAGCAATTGGCGCAGATGAGCGATGACGCATTTCTGGCGCAATCGCCGCTGGGTCCGGTCGCCGACACGGCACGGCTGGAGGCGCTGCTGGATCAGGATCGACTGACCAGCGAAGCCGGCCGGGCCGAGGTGCAAACCGAGCTGGACGCGCTGATCGCCGATATTCAGGCCACGCTGCCAGACGGCGACGCCGCCGCGGCCGTAGCGCCAGGGCCGATGACCCCGGACCTGGCGCTGTATCTGGGCCAGCTGGTCGCCCAGGCCGCCCGCGACGGTCATTCCCTGGCCGGACGCGATCTGCATGGCGGGAATTTCAGCGGCGCGGCACTAGCTGGTGTCGATCTGTCCGGCGTCAATCTGGCCAATGCCAAGCTGAATGGCGCGGATTTGACCGGGGCCAATCTGACCGGCGCCCTATTGTATCAGGCCGACCTCACCGGTGCGATCCTGACCGGCGCCATTTTGCAGGACGTCCAGGCGATCGAGACCGTGCTGACCGAGGCCCGCGCCGACCAGGCCGATTGGCGCAATGCGACCTTGTATCAATGCCATGGCGCGTCAGCCGCGCTCAACCGCGCCGATCTGTCCGGGGCCACGCTGAACGACTGCGACTTGACCCGGATCCAGGCCGAGAAGCTGACCCTGAGGGAGAGTTTTCTGCATGACTGCCGCCTCTCCGGCGGAGATCTGAGCGGTGCGGCGGGGGCCGGAGCCACGCTGGTTTCCTGCGACCTGACCGACGCGATCCTGGAGGGCGCGGATTTGAGCGGCGCCAATCTGCTGCAATGCCAGGCCGGCAACTGTCGCGCCGCCGGCGCCACTTTGGCCTGGACGGTTTTCGCCGATCTCCAGGCCGATGGACTGATCGCCAGTGGCGCCCGGGCGGAGGGGATCAAGGTGGTTGGCCAGTCCTCGCTGCGCGGCGCGCGGCTGGATCGGCTGCACGCGGAGAATTCCGCGTGGCGCGGCTGCGATCTCACCGGCGCCAATCTGGCGCTGGCGCGGCTCAGCGCATCGGATCTGGGCGAGACCCGGCTTGGCGAGGCGCAGCTGGAGCGTGCCTGCCTGCGCAACGCCATATTGGCCAATGCCGATTGCACCGGGGCACAGGCGCGCGGGGCAGACTTTTTCCAAGCCCTGATGCGCAAGGTCGACCTGCGCAACAGCGATCTGACCGAGGCAATGCTGTACGCCGCCAATACCGGCGAAGCCCGCTGGCGCGATGCCCGTTTGGACGGCGCGGAAACGCATCTGACCCGGCAGGACAAGGAGCCCGCCGATGACGCCTGAAGCCCTTCGCCAGGCCGCCGCCAACGGTGATGCGGTCTTCCGCCAAAGCTTGTCCCAGACGGATTTGCGCGCGCTGCCGTTGGGGCAGATCACGCTCTATGAATGCGATTTGGCCGGGGCGCGTTTGGATGGCGCGGTGCTGTCGGGGGCGGTTTTGGCCGAGTGCAATCTGTCCGGGGCCGGCTTGAGCGGCTTGGCCGCGGACGAGGCGGCCTTCCGCAACTGCACCATGGCCGGGGCAGATCTGCGCACCAGCCCGTTGAAGCAGGCGCTGTTCTCTGAATGCGATTTGTCCGGCGCGCGCTTTGACGGCGCGCAACTGGACGGTTTGGTGTTTCAGAATTGCTGCTTGAACGAGGCGATGTTCGTTGGGGCCAATCTCTCCGCGCTCACCTTCATCGACTGCCAGTTCAACGAGGTCGACCTGCGCGAGGCGTCGCTGGAAGGGGTGACGGTGACCGGCGGATCCTTGGCCACGGTCCAGCTGACCGGGACACGGCTGATCCGCTGCTTGATGATGGGCGCGGATTTGAGCGGGCGGGACCTGAGCGGCCAAGAAATCACCGCCTGCACCTTGAAGGACTGCGACTTGAGCGGCGCGCGCCTGACCGGGGCCCGGCTACAGCGCAGCCTGCTGATCGGTGCGCGGATGACCGGGGCGGACTTCACAGAGGCCCAAGCCGACCAAGCCCAATTCACCGGCGCGGACGCGACCCAGGCAGTGTTCAGCCGCGCTCATCTGGACATGGCCAACTTCACCGGCGCCTATCTGGCGGGTGCCCGGTTTGACGGCGCGCGCATGCGCCAGGCGCAGCTGAAGGAAGTCGATGCCAATGGCGCGATCTTCACCGGCGCCCAGCTGAACGAGTCGGACCTGTCCTTGTCGGATCTGACCGAGGCCGACTTTTCCGGCGCCAGCCTGGTGCTGGCCAATCTGCATGGCGTGACGGACACGGACACGGTATGGCACAATGCGGATAAGAGCCTGGCCCGGAGCACCGATGAGCGCTTGTTGCGGGCGCAGCGTTACGACCCCTCGGAGGCGAGCCCATGACCGCAAGCCGCGCAGTCTCACCGCTGCCCGCACCGGCTGATACCGCCGTTCTGGCGCGCACCGACCCGGCATTGATCACCGCGACGGTTCATCAGGTCACCCAGCGCAGCGGCCGCCGGATTGCCAGCCTTGCCCTGGACGAAGGCGAGATCGAGGCGGTTCAAGCGGTCAGCTGCCTGGTGGCCCCGCTGCCCGGAGACCGGGTGCTGCTGACCCGGGATGAGGCCGGCTTGGCCTATATTCTGGCTGTGCTCGACCGGCCGTCCGGCCAGCCGGCGATCCTGGATGTGCCCGGAGCATCGCAACTGTCGCTGCAGGCGCCGGAGGCGCAGATCAGCGCGGACCGCCTGACCGTGCGCGCGTGCGACGGCGCTTTCCTGATCGGGCGGCTGCGGCTGATCGGCCAAAGTCTGAAACAGCTGTTCGGCCGGATCGACGCCCGCGCGGTCAGCATCCATCGCGATGCCGCCTTGCTGGACGACCGCGCCAAGACCGCGACCCGCCGGGTCGAGGGGATTGACCATGCCCGCGCCGGCGCCCGCGTCGACCAGGTCGACGGTCCGGCCAGTGCACGCGCGCACACCGCCGTGCACAGCGCCCGCAAGGACATGCGCCTGGACGGCGAACGCATCAATTTGGGTTAGGGGGGAGGACACAGACATGTTCGCAAATGCGCAAGGCCCCGCACCGGCCACCAGCATGGCGTTTCCGGATGTGTGCAAGACGCCGACCCCGGCCGGGCCGATCCCGATCCCCTATCCCAATGTCGCGATGGCGTCGACCGCGGTCCCAAGCCAGGTCAAGGTGTTTGTCCAGGCCACGCCCGCGCACAACATGATGACCCAGGTGCCGATGAGCAATGGCGACAATGCCGGCGTCGCCATGGGCCTGGTGTCGCAACTGGTGATGGGTCCGTGCCGGCACATGAAAGGCTCCTTCACCACCATGATCGGCGGGGCGCCGGCGACACGGATGCTCGACACCACGGGCCAGAACGGCATGGCCCCGAACGCCGTGGGCACCACCTTGTCCCCGTCCCAGCCCAAAGTGCTCATTCTGGCGCCGTGACCGTGCAAGCTGAGCGGCTGCTGGCCGCCGCACGCAGCCATTTGGACGCGGGCCGACCGGACGCGGCAGAAAGCCTGCTAGGCGATCTTCTGCAGGCCGAACCGAACCATCCCGACGGCCTGCACATGCTGGCGACGATGCGGCTGGGACAGGACCGCCCCGATCAGGCCGAAGAGATCCTCGTGCGCCTGACCACCGCCTTCCCCGACCGCGCGGCCTATCTGACCAGCTTGGCGACCCTTTATGTGCGCCGCGGCGACCTTGCAGCGGCCAAGGCTGCCTATGAACGCGCCCAGCTTCTCGATCCGATGCAGGCGGACCCGCCTTTGGCGCTGGCGGCTCTGGCCATTGATGACGGCGATCATGCCGGCGCCGAAACATGGCTGGACCGGGTGCTGGATCTGGCACCGGACAAGCCGGCCGGCTGGCTGCTGCTGGCGCAACTGGCGCTGTCCCAGCAGCGCCTGGCCGAAGCGGAGGCGGCGCTGCGCCGCTGCGTGAAGATCGCGCCGGACCATCGGCCCGGTCTGCTCAGCCTGGCCCAATTGCTGTTGCAACAGGACCGGGCGGACAAGGCCGAGGCAGTTCTGGCCGAGGCGCTTTTGTCTGCCCCGCGCGACCCGGAGTTGGAAGGTCTGCGCGCGCAGGCCCTGGTGCGCCTAGATCGGGGCGAGCAAGCCCTGAAGCTGGCGCAGCGGGCCGCTGCGGTGGCGCCCGGCCATGCCGCTGTGCAAGCCGCCGCTGGACGTGTGCATCTGGCAACAGGCGATGCCGCCGCGGGTCTCCGCTATCTCGGCCAGGCCAGCAAAGCCGCCCCGGACGACCCGGCCCCGCTGGCGGAACTGGCGCTCGCCCTGCATCAGACCGGCGATGATCACCGCGCGCTGGCAGTGGCGCAGGCAGCGCGCCAGCGCTCGCCGGACCCAGGACCGGTGCGCCCGCTGCTGGCTGCGCTGCTGATCCAGTCCGGCGCCCTGCGCGAGGGGCTGGCCGAACGGCCCGACGCCCGCACCGCTGCTCCTGACGGTCCGGTCTGCCTGCGCATCGACGGACGCCCGGAACCGGCCCTGGCGCTGGCCGGCCTGATCACCCGGATCAATCCGCTGCCGTGCCTGACCGGCCCGGGCGGGCGCGAGATCGCACAGTTCCTGCCGGATATCCGATACGAGCCCGCCGCTGCGGCCGAAGTGCCGTGCCTGGACCTGACCAACCTGGCGCCGGCGCTGCTCCGGCCCGAGGAAAACCGGTTGAGCGAGCCGGCCTTGCCCTTGCCCTGTTTATCTGGGCCAGCTTTAACTGGGCCCGCTTTATCTGGGCCCGCTTTATCTGGGCCAGCTTTATCTGGGATGCCGGGGCAAATGGGCCCGCCTTGCCTGGCCGTGGACGCGGCCGCGGACGAGCGCCGGCTGACCGGCCTACGCCTGCTTGCCCAGGCGGTCGAGCGCGCCGGCGCGCGCTGGCCGGTCATGCGCTTTGCCCCGACGCCGGAGGCGGAAGAGATCGGGCAATTGCGCCATTTTGCCCAGATCTTGGGACGCCCGTCGCTGGTGGCCGGCACCGCCTCCACGGCGACGGCCCTGGCCGGGGCGCTGGGCTTGACCGGTCTGGTGCTTGTGCCGGCCGATGCGCCGTGGTGGTGGGCGGCCGATGAGACCGGCCGCGCGCGCTTCTTTGCCAATCTTCGGATCGTCCGCGCCCGGCTGGGTGAGCCGGCGGACCGGCTGGCCGCCCGGCTGGATCAGGCGCTGGACGCGCTGCTGGCGCCCAGCACCGCGTGATCGACGGCTGTCCGATTCATAGGTTTAGAGTGTTGCGTCCGGCCTCCGTGATCACCGACGTTGAGCCAATGAGATCGGGCGACGCGCTGGCGCATCATCCGATCCATCGCAACTTGCTCTGACCGATTGGTTTCGCACAGCGAGTCCAATCGGTCCGATAGTGCTCTATTCCGCGGCTTTCACCGACGGCGCGGTCCAATCGAATTTCGCGAACGGCGCGTCGACCGGGGTGTCGGCCAGATGGTTGGTGTAGTTGGACAGCACCTTGTGCGACAGCACCAGCAGGATATCCAGGATATTGGCCTTGGTGTATCCGGCGTTCAGGAACGCATCGACCTCGGATTCCGCGACAAAGCCGCGATTGACCGTCAGCGCGATGGTAAAGGCGCGCAGCGCCTCCAGCTTGGCGTCGGCGATCGGCTGCTCATTGCGGATCGCCTCGATGACATCATCGTCGACCTTGTCATTCTTGGCCAGCATGGTGTGCGCGGGGACGCAATAATGGCAGCGATTGACCACATTGATGGTCAGCCACACGACATGGGTTTGGTCCGTGGTCAGGCTGGAGTCGCCGATCAGCTTGCCGAGCATCTGATAGGCTTCCAAATGCTGCGAGCTTTCCGCCATCACGCCGTGCAGATTGGGCACCATGCCATAGGCTTTCTGGGAGGCTTCCAGAAGCGGCTTGGACCCGGCGGGCGCGGTCTCGATGGTATGAATGTCGAATTTCGCCATGGGATTGGTCTCCGTGCGGCTGTCAAGGGCGCGCTGCGGAAACAGCTGCCCGCAGCGCACCCAAAAGGGTGGTCCGCTGCCGCACCCATTTCAAGGAAGCACGCTTTCACAGCAGGGTGACGCGGCGGCAGCCTTCAAGCCGTCGGCAAGACCTGTTAGCGTAAGCGGGCGTGTACTGCGGGACTCATCCTTGTCCGCCGCCATCGGACACTGATCATGTCCGAGCTGGGTCTGGCTTGCTTGGCGCGCGTCCGCTTCGCCCGGACCGCCGAGGACGCTCTGCTGCCTGGCCGGGTGCGTCGCTTCACCACAGGCCAGGCAGACGCCAGCTGCAAGGAACAGCCGCATCGCCAATAACACTTGGAGGAGTTTCTGTGCGCAAACCGCTTTCATTCATTCATATCGGACTTCCGAAATGTGGTAGCACCTTTCTTCAAAACATTTATTCCAATGCGCCGAATACCGCCACTTTCGCGTTGGATGTTTTGAATGACTGGGTGGCGAAGACTGTATCGGAAGGCGGGCAGCCGCCCACGCTTCCCCGCGTTTCTCTGCCCGCCGAACTTGTCGCCGCGCAGCAGCAGGGCAAAACTCTGTTTGCCTCCACGGAACGCCTGAGCGTTCCGTTTCTTCACCAGGCCGATATCGAACAGGCTCTGCCCGCCCATCGGTCGCTGATCGCGCGCACCTTGGCGCATCAAGAGCTGAGCGATCATATCTGGCTGATGGTCCGCGACCCGATTGCCTGGATCCGGTCGATGCATACGCAGAGCATCAAGCAGGGCGCGTTTGATGACGCCCAAACCTTTTTGGCGCGCCATTGGCCGACACTTCAGCATGGGCTGGATTTGGAGGGACATCTTGAGGTTTGGACCTCGGCCATCCCTCATCTTCTGCTAACTCCGCTGGAGACCCTTCAGGATGACGAGGAGGCAACCTTGAAAAGCGTCGAAGCCTTCTGTGGAGCCCCAGCGCCGCCGGCCGCGCTGCGCGCGCGCCTGGCGCAGATGTCGTTGGTGCGAAACCGGTCGTTCAAGCAAAGGCTACCATATTTGGCGGCGTTCAATCGGCAGACCGCCCTGATGAAGCAGGCCGTTGAAAGCCTGCCGCACAATCAGCCGGACTTGTCACCGTTTGTGCAATCCTCGCTGAAGCTGGGCCTTGCTCAGCAGAACTTTCAGCGGTTTGTCGCCGAGACGATCAAGGATGCCGACTTCACCGCTATTGTGGAAGACCTGCAGGTGCCCGATGCAGAGGCCTTCGCGGCGTTCCGCCTTGATCAAGAGCAGGCTGACTGGATTGCGCAGCGCTTTCTGCGGCCGCTGACAGAGCAACAGCGTGTGCCCGCCGCGCTGGCGTCATCCTACGCCGACAGCCTTCACCAAGCCACACACCACCCCAGCCATGCCTGACCAGCGACAGACACCGAAGATTGCCTATTGTGAGAGCGCGCAAGGCGCCCTCGCCTACGTCCATCACGCCGGCCAAGATCCGGTCCGCCGGATTGGACTGTTGTTGCACCGCAACACCCCCCAAGGCAAATCAATGGCGGGATAGAAAATGTCGTTTAACGGCACCGTTCGGTGGTTATGCTACCTCACAAGTGCGTCATTTCGCAATAATCAAAGGAGGAATGCATGAAGCGGCCTGGGCAATTCTACCACTATCTCGGCGGCGTCGCCGCAGGCGTCCTGCACTGCGTGCCCCTTGCCGCTCAGGACGTCGAACTTGGCCTTGAAGTGGAGGAAATGGTGGTGACCGGGTCGCGGATCCGGAGTTCGGACGTGGTCGCGCCCTCGCCCGTGACCGTGCTCACCGCCGAGGCCATTTTCGAGACGGGACTTGTGGATCTGTCGGAGGTCCTGCGCACGGTGCCGGCTCTTAACAGTTCCTTGACAGCCTCGCAGTCAGCTCTAACGGGGGCGGATAATGGGGTTGCCGAGCTGGACCTTCGAGGCTTGGGGGCCAACCGGACCTTGGTCCTGGTCAACGGCAGACGGCACGTTTCCGGGGTTGATGGCGAAGCAACCGTCGACATCCAGACGATCCCAATCGCCCTCATTGAAAGCACGGAAGTTCTTACCGGCGGCGGCTCCGCAATCTACGGCGCTGATGCGGTCTCGGGCGTCGTGAACTTCATCTTGAAGGACGACTTTGAGGGCTTTGACTATAGAGGCAATTTCTCTTTCGATGATAATGGTGAAGCGTGCGGCTATTTTGCGGCGGTCACGGTGGGTTCGAATTTCGCTGACGGTCGCGGTAATTCCGTCTTGAATGTGGAATACACCCGTCAAGACTCGATCATTGGATCAGACAGACCATTCGCAGGGTCAGGACTCTTTTCGATTGTTCCCAACACTGGGCTGGTTCCCGAAACCTTCGGTGTTGATCCGGCTTTCGACAATACCTTTGTCCCCAACCAAACGCTGCCGATTTCAAGCCAATTCGGTATTATCAATTTCCAGGGCAGCGCTTTTGGCGGCGTTCTCGATCTTCTAGATGGTGAAATCACTTTTGGTGGCCTGCCAATTGTTCAAGTGGTTGACGAGACCGGGACCCTGCGGCCTTTTGACCCAGGCATCTTCGCGGACGGATTCAATGCCAGTGGCGGTGACGGCATCGCAACGGAGGAGCCCGCCGAACGGATCATCCCGGACATCCAGCGGGTGGTCGTGAACGGCAATGCACGCTTCCGGTTCGCTGATTTCATCACCAGCTTTCTTGAGACCAAATTCGCCTTTACCAGCACCGAAGATGCCTTGGGTGTCAACGGGTTCAACGACGATATCCCGATCCTCCTGGACAATCCCTTTATCCCCCAGCCCTTCAAGATCAAATTCAACAACTGCAAGACCAGGGCATAGAACCCAATCTGGTTCTGTCGAGAGACACTTTGGACGCGGCGGCCCAAAGCGAAACCTTATCCGATCGCTTCACTTTCCGGATAGTCGGAGGATTCGAAGGCGATATCACTGAGAACTTGTCTTACTCGGCGAGCTTCAATTATGGCCGAACCGAGATCACCGAAACTTTCACCAATGTTCGGCTTGAGGACCGCTTTTTTGCGTCGGTCGATGCCGTGCTTGACCCGGCAACGGGTGAAATCGTCTGCCGCTCGGACATTGATCCCGATGCCTTGCCGCCGGTGTCGCCTTTCCCGAGTTCGCGAGAAGGGTTTTTAACCTTCGATCCAGGTGACGGCCAATGCGTTCCCACTTCGCTGTTCGGTCCCGACGCGATCACGCAAGAAGCAGCAGACTTCATCTTTCAGAATGTCGAAGAGACTTCAGAACTTCAGCAGATGGTCGCGCAATTTGTGGTTACCGGCACCACCGCGGACCTGTTCAGCCTGCCGGCCGGGCCGATTGGCTTCGCTGCGGGTTTTGAGTACCGAGAGGAACAAAGCGAATTCAATCCCAACGAGCCGGAAATCCTTGGCCTGACCTTCAATTCCTTGACGGTGGCCGAGTCTCCCGTCTCGGGCGGTTTCGATGTTTATGAGGGCTTTGCGGAAGTACAGATCCCTGTTCTTGAAGGGCTTTTTCTGGCCGAAGACTTGACCATATCATCAGCGTTTCGAATTTCCGATTATAGCACCGTCGGACGGACCTTCGCGTACAATGCAGGTGTAAGCTACCGTCCCATCCAGGATCTACTGATACGCGGCACATATAATCGCGCCGTTCGGGCACCCAATGTCTTCGAACTGTTTTCGCCGGAACAACCGATAACCATCGCTGCAGATTTCGACCCCTGTAATCCAGATCAGATTGATGATGGGTCAGAATTTCGTCCGGGTAATTGCCTGGAACTTGTCGGCCCCGGCTTCAATTCGACAGATTTTGCATCGGCTTTTGTGACCGGATCTGCCGGCGGCAATCCCGACGTTAATGAAGAAGTTGCGGACACCTTCACAGCTGGCTTTGTATACACGCCCTCCTTCTTACCAGGCCTGACTGTCTTGGCAGACTACTGGAATATACAGATTGATGACGCCATTGCCACAACGGATCCGGAAACGATCATTGAAAACTGTGTAGACGCGCCATCATTGGATAATGATTTCTGTCCCTTGGTCACACGCGACCCTGTGAACGGCAACATTATATTTTTCGAATCGGGGACGACGAATATAGCAGCCTTGGAGGCCGAGGGCGTAGACTTTTTGGTCCGCTATGGATCCAGTTTCGAAGACTTAATTGACCTAAATTGGGGAAATGTCGAGTTGGAAGTTGGTGGACAATATTTGATTGCGCGCAACGATTTCGAATTCCAAGACTTCCCGGACACGATTGACACGTTAGCTGAAGAATTTACCTTCCCACGCTGGTTAGTCAATCTAGTGTTGCGCTGGAACAAGGGACCATTCAGTGCCAGCTACCTGGTGAATTTCCAATCCAGCCAGAACCTTCCCGGGATCGAGAACGAAGAAATCGCTGCTGATCCAAACTTTGCGGATCAGTTGTTCACCGGTAGCGCGTCAATACACACCGTCCGAGGGTCCTACCAACTGGCGGAGCATCTGGAATTCAGCGTCACTGTGAACAATATGTTCGACCGCGAGCCCTTCCTGGCAACCCTTACCCGGCCGGTGGGTCCGATTGGCCGGACGGTTCAGATTGGTATCCGTGGGCGCTTCTAGAATAGCCCACCTTCTAAGGGGCGAGCAATTTTGGCCGACCGATTGGCATCGCACCCCAGATTCCCATCGATCGGACGTTGCTCTCGAACAGAGCCCGTCCTGTCCCGTCAAAGGGGTCTTTTTCGATGCCGTCCGTGCAGATGCTGACCCGCTCCGGCTTGCCCTCGCTCGCCTACGTCCATCACGCCGGCCAAGGCCCGGGCTGGGTGTTTCTGGGCGGGTTTCGGTCGGACATGACCGGGACCAAGGCGCTGGCGCTGGAGCGCTGGGCGCGCGCGGCGGGCCGGGCGTTCACCCGCTTTGATTATTCCGGGCATGGTCAATCGGATGGACGGTTCGAGGACGGCACAATCAGCCAGTGGCGGGACGATGTCTTGGCGATCATCGACCAGGTAACCGAAGGGCCGCTGATCCTGATCGGCTCGTCCATGGGCGGCTGGATCGCGCTGTTGTGCGCGCTGGCGCGGCCGCAGCGGGTGGCCGGGCTGGTCGGCATCGCCGCAGCGCCGGATTTCACCGAAAAGTTGATGTGGCACCGCTATTCCGACGCGGTGAAGCAGCAGATCCTTGACACCGGCCGCCACGAAGAGCCCTCGGTCTATTCCGACGAGCCGACGGTGATCACCAAGGCGCTGATCGAGGACGGCCGCCAGCATCTGCTGTTGGGCAATCCGATCGATCTGGACCTCCCCGTGCGCCTGATCCACGGCCAACGCGATGAGGATGTGCCCTGGCAGATGAGCCTGGACCTGGCCCGCGCGATCCGCGGCGAAGATGTCACCGTGACCCTGGTCAAGGCCGGCGATCACCGCCTGTCGACCCCGGCGGACCTGACCCGGCTGCGCACGATGATTGACCCGCTGGCCGCGCCGTCCTGACAGGCCGCGGCGCGCGCCGCCTGAGGGCCTATTGCGCCGCGGCCGCGCTGTGGCCCAGATTGAGCAGGGCGCGAACATCGACACTGGGGCGATGGCCGATATTGTTAACGTCGCCGGTTAGAAAGGCGTCGGCTTCGGCGCGGCCCAGCTGGAACAGATGCTGCAGGAAGCGCCATTCCGTGTTCAGCTTGGACGAGGCCGACATCTCGCCCATGACGCCTTCCGCGGCGATGCGGTGCAGGCGCACCTGACGATAGTCCTTGGGGTCGAGCAGGCCCTTGTCGATCAGCCGGTAGACGAATTCGATGGCCCGGAATTCCTTCAACAGGCTGGCGTTGAAGGTGATCTCATTGACCCGGTTGAGGATGTCGCGCGCGGATTTGGGCGTGTGCGGCCGGATCATTGGATTGATCTGGATCAGCAGCACATCATTGGTGGAGCAATGATTGAAGAAGGGGAACATGACCGGATTGCCCATAAAGCCGCCGTCCCAATAGGGCACATCGTCGATCTCGACAGCCTGGAACAGGAACGGCAAGCAGGCCGAGGCCAGGATCACATCGGGCGTCATCTCCGGGGTGCCGAACACCCGCACCTTGCCGGTATGCACATTGGTGGCGGAGATGAACAGCTTGGTCTGCGAACAGCAGCGCAGCCGCTCAAAATCCACCGCCTCTTCCAGCAGATCGCGCAGCGGATTGAGGTTCATGGGGTTCGCGACATAGGGCGAGACCAGCCGGCTCATCATGTCGAAGAACAGGTAGGACGGCGAATTGTCCAGGCTCCAATTGCCGAACAGCACATCAAACGGGTTGCGCTGGATCGGGCTGTAGCGGCCGCGTTCGGACACCGCTTCCCAGAAATTTGCCAGCGCCTCGCGGGCGCCGTCCGGCCCGCCGCGCTCCATGCCGTCGGCCAGGATCACCGCGTTGACCGCTCCGGCCGAGGTGCCGGACACCGCCTCAAAGCTGATCCGGCCATCCTCAAGCAGGCGGTCGAGCACGCCCCAGGTGAAGGCGCCGTGGCTGCCGCCGCCTTGCAGCGCCAGATTGACCGGCAGGCTGTTCTTGCGCACCCAGCCCTTGCGCTTGGCCAGATTGGGGCACTGCTCGTCATAGCCGAGCAGTTCGTGGGTCAGCTCGTCGGACTCTTTGGTCACTGCGCGGTCCACCCGCCATCCACCGGCAGGATCGCCCCGGTGATGCTGGCGGCGTGATCGCCGCACAGGAACACGGCGAAAGCGCCCAGTTCCTCGGTCTTGACGAACTGCTTGGTGGGCTGCGCGGCCAACAGCACGTCGCGACGCACCTCCTCTTCGGTGATGCCACGGGCCTTGGCGGTGTCCGGGATCTGCTTTTCCACCAATGGGGTCAGCACATAGGCCGGGCAGATCGCGTTCACGGTGATGTTTTGCTCGGCCACCTCCAGCGCCACGGTCTTGGTCAGACCGGCGATGCCGTGCTTGGCGGCGACATAGGCGGATTTGAACGGCGAGGCGGTCAGCGCGTGGGCGGAGGCCAGGTTGATGATGCGGCCGGCCCCTTGCGCCTTCATGATCGGCACGGCCGCCCGAATGCTGTGGAAGGCCGCGGTCAGATTGATTGCGATGATGGCGTTCCATTTGTCGATCGGAAACTCCTCCACCGGGGAGACATGCTGGATGCCGGCATTATTCACCAGAATGTCGAGCCGGCCGAACCGCTCCCTGGCGCCGGTGACCATGCCGGCGATCGCGTCAGGCTCGAGCATATTGGCATCGGAATAGACGATGGTGCGACCGGTCTCGGCCGCAAGCTCTGCACGGGTCTGCTCGATCTCGTCGGCATCGCCCAAGCCGTTCAGCATCACGTCGGCGCCCGCCTGGGCCAAGGCCTTGGCGATGCCCAAGCCGATGCCGCTGGTCGATCCGGTGACGATGGCGCTTTTGCCGTCCAAACTCATGATGTCTGCTCCCTAATGTGCCAGATAGTCGTGTAGCACCCGGCCATAAGGCAAGGTGATGTCGGCGATGAAATGCTGGCCGGTGATGATCCGGCGCACGGGCAGATCAGCCACCGGCGCATTCACATGCGGCACCAAATGTAGCCGGGCCGGCCCGCCCCAATAGCCCTTCAGCGCAATCTCGCTGAGCTCAAAGGCAACCAGCTGCGCCACCTTGGGGCTGCCATCGACATCGGGCAGCAGCTTCAGATTGACCTGGGTCTTCTTCAGCCGCTCGGAGCATTCCTCCGGATCGCGGCAGAGATTCTCATGCTTATAGGCCATGGTGCCCATGGCCACCCGCTCGCCGGCATATTCCAGCGTGCCGGTCAGCGTGTCCATGCGGACATCGAGCCGCGGCTGGCCCCAGCGCTTGGGAAAGCCCCAGATCTCGCGGCCGGCCGAAATCGGCGGCTCATCGTTCAGGAACATCATCGCGGTGTAATTCACCGGCTTGCCGTCGAACACGCACGGGATCACCACGCCGCTTTCGTGATAGCTGCCGAAGCCGGAGCTATCGGGCATGGCGATCCATTCATACAGCACCCGGCCGGTCCCGTCCGGCTCCAACGGCTCGGGCACGAAATAGCGGATGGCCTTGGCATCGCTTTCATAGGTGACGATGAAATATTCGCGATTGACGAAGCGGTAGGGTCCGCGCGGGTAGGACGGGTTGCCCGGCGGCATGGACGGCAGGGCGAGAATCTCGTCGCGGTTCATAAAGGCTCTCTTCGGCTGACGGCGCGGCCTGGAGGACCGCGATTGCTGCGCTGCAAACTAGGCCGCGGGTATGACGGCGGCAAGGCGGCGGGACTCACGAAATCGGTACGCGCAGCAGGCTTGACCGGCTGACCGCTTTGGCTTATCCAGCGCGGCTTCTGACGACCGAACTGAGTTTTGGCCGGCGGCAGTGTGTTTGCGGCCGGCATTTTGATGAGCGGAAGAGACCTATGTCCCGGGTTTGCGAACTGACCGGCAAGCGGCCGGTGACCGGCTATAATGTCAGCCACTCCAACCGTCACACCAAGCGGCGCTTCCTGCCTAATCTGCAGCGCGTGTCGCTGTGGAGCCAGACGCTGAACCGAGCGGTGCGCATGCGCATCACGCCGGCGGCCCTGCGCACGGTGGAGCATAATGACGGGCTGGACAATTTCCTGCTCACCACCAATGACAGCAAGCTGAGCGCCAAGGCCCTGAAGCTGAAGAAAGAAATCAGCGCCAAGCGTGATGAGGCCGCGGCCGCTTAAGCGCCGCGCTGGACCACGTCCCGGACAGCAAGTGTTGGGTGGTTTGCCGGATCCCGTGTTGGACCCGGCGTGCTAGCTATTGTGCGATGGCCATTGGCTGCCGCCTGGCCGTGGCGGATTGCAGTGCTGGGTGCCTGGATCGACACAAAAAAGGGCCCGGTCGGACGCCACCCAATCGTCCGCCGGGCCCCACACGCAAGCCAGCCTCACTCAGCCTGACGCAACCACTCATCGGCGGCTGGCCTGCGTGAACCGCGTGATCGCGTTATTTCTTCACTATGACCGGCTTGCTGAACCCGGCATGACCAGGGGCGACAATCACCGCGCCCGTCTTCGGCACCACCGCGATGCCGCCCTTCTTGGTCACCGGGCCAGTCGGCTTGACGACATAGCCAGGTCGGGTCGGCACGGGGGCAACGATGGCTGCCTTGGGCCCGACAAAGCCGCCATGACCGCCGCCATGACCGCCGCCATGAAAGCCGCCCTGAAAGCCGCCGTGGAACCCGCCGTGAAACCCGCCATGAACGAAGCCCTTATGGCCGAAGCCTTTGCCGACAAAGCCGCGATGACCGAAGCGGCCATGTCTGACGCCACCATGGATGAAGCCGCGGCGATGCCCGAAGCCCTTCCCGACAAAGCCGCGTCGGCCAACCCGTTTGTGAACCAGCCCGCGATGACCGAATCGGCCACGACTGACGAAGCCGCGATGCCGAAAGCCCTTGTGCTTGAAAGCCACCGGCGTCGCCGTGGGCACCTGGACAGCCGCCGGTTGGGCCTGTGCCGCCGGCGCGGCAATCATCGGGCCCGCCAAGGCGGCCGTGGCCAGGCCAAGTGTCAAAACCAGTTTGCGCATCATGCGTCTCCCTTGTCCGGACCTCATCGGCCGTCCGGGAAGGCCGTCTGCTCACAGCTCAGGTGGGCAAGCGGGCGTTCACACGCCAAGCACAACACCGGTAGGCCGGCGTGACGACCCTTCAGGACGGAACGCTATGGCCCGCGGCTGACCGGGTAAAATTTCCAAAAACGCGGCGGATATGCTATCTTCCGCAGAATTGTGCCAAACCGAGTTCGGTCTGAACGGAGACAAGCTCTAAACGGAGACACGCAATGGCAATCGGCGAAACCCCGTCTGTGGCACCGGTGAGCGAGCGGCTGCGCCGGCCCGATCCAGAAGACAAGCGCCGAGACCGCAAGCAAAGCCGGGAAGAGCGTCACGGCCATGATGACGAACCGGCGGTCGACCTGGCCTTGAGCGAGGAGGCCCGGGCTCGGCTAGACGCCGAGGCGCCATCCGGCACACAAGAAGGTGAAGGCGATACGCCGGATCAAGGCGGCTTTAACCAAACGGCATAAGGAACTGTTAAAGCGCTCCGGCTAGTCTCCCTAGCAAGTTTGGCAACGCAATCGATTTCATTGGAGGGATCCATGGCCATCGTTACCGACAGTACAGCCGCAAGCCTGGTGCTGCCCGCCACCACGCCGATCGCCACGAGCGACGATTCGGTGGAAGAAAGCAGCGCCACCCCGGTCGGCGGCGACGAAGACACGCTGTCGCTGTCCACCACCGCTGCCACCACAGTCAGCGAGGCGGACGGCTCCGCTGCGGTGTCGCCGGCGGATGAGGACGCTGCGGTCGCGTCAGAAGAGACTGAAAGCGAATTCGGTCTGATCCCGCCGGCCCCGGAAGAGGCGGACGCTGCGGAGGCCGCACCGGTTGAAGAAGACGCCGCCGGCGGCGTGGTGTTGACCGCGACCGAAGAGGCCGATTTCGGCCTCACCGAGGCCGCCGATGAAGATGCCGAGGCGGAAGTGGCCGCCGGGGACGAAGATCCGACCAGCCTTGCCACCACCGCCTTTGGCGACGATGACGATAGCGGTGCCACGGCGTTCGACACGGTCGACGTGGAAGCCTAATTTCCCCACGCCGGAATGGCGACCTGATCCCCCGCGGCCATTGTCGCGGGGGTTTTCGTGTTCGGCTGGAGCGCCAGCAACCCCGACCGGCCGTCGCTCGTTGCTGCTGATGGACGAGCGAAAGGGGAGCGCAAGGGGTGGACAATGCGCAGGGCGAGCCGGCACCGGGCCGCGCCGCAGACAGACAGGCGCCGGCCTTTGCGGCGCGTGAGCGCGAGGAGATCCAGCGCCGGCTGCGCATCCGACCGGCGCTGATCTACGAGATCGTCAGCGAGGAAGGCGAGGAAGAACTCGCCCGCTCGTTTCCGGCCTTGTGGTGGTCGGGCCTGGCCGCCGGCTTGTCGATCGGCTTTTCCATGGTCGCCGCCGGCGTGTTGGAGACCGGCCTGCCCGATACCGCCTGGGCTCAGGCGGTGATCGCGGTGGGCTACACCGCGGGCTTTCTGATCGTGATCCTGGGCCGCCAGCAGCTGTTCACCGAGAATACCATCACTGCGCTGTTGCCGGTGATGAGCCCGCGGACCGGCCCGCATTTCCCAGCCATGCTGCGGCTGTGGGGCATTGTGTTCGCCGCCAATATGGTCGGCGCTGCGGTCTTCACCCTCGGCATCGTGGTCATGGATCTGGCCGCCCCGGCCTATCAGGAGACGTTTCAGAACATGGGGGCGCATTTCATCGAGATGCCGACCGTCACGCTGTTCGGCCGCGCCATCATCGGCGGCTGGCTCGTCGCCGCCATGGTGTGGGCGCTGCCGTCCTCGCCCAATGAGCGTTTCTGGATCATTCTGTTCTTCACCTGGCTGGTCGGCCTGGGGGATTTTGCGCATATCGTCGCCGGCTCGGTGGAAACCCTGTTTGCCGTGGTGACCGGTCCGTTTGGCGCGATTGACCTGGTGTTCCGCTTCATGCTGCCGACCCTGATCGGCAATATCGTCGGCGGCAGCGCCCTGTTCGCCCTGATCACCTATGCCCAGGTGAAAGAAGAGGTCTATGGCAAGGATTAAGCTTGCTCGCTGGGCAATTGCGGGATGCGGCGCGGTGCCGGAAATTCTTCTACCAGGGTCAGAAAGTCGGCCGCCTGAAGTTTCTGGCTCAATGCGTATAAGCGATAGACCAGGTCGATCTTGGTCTGCAGTTCGATCGCTTCGGCCTCGGCCTCGGTCTTGCGCGCATCGGCCAGCCGGGCCTCGGCCGTGGCCAGAACCAACTGGGTGTCGGCGGACAATTTGTCATTTTCCAAACCGCGGGTCTTCAAGCGTTGCTGGACATGCGCGATGGCATTGACCCCGGCCTCAGCAGCGGCGTGCCGCACCGTCAGCCCCGACTTGGCATCAATCACCGTGTCGACCAGCGCGCTCAGCGCCGCCAGCAGGCGCCGTTGCAGATCCTGAAGCGCCTGTCCCGGCTGCGCTGCGGCCAACACGCTCGGCGGCGCGGTCACCGCCGGAGGGTCCTGGCGGCGCACCGCCTCAAGAAAGGTATCGATGATCAGGTCAGCCGCTGCCAGGGCCTGCGGCGAACGCAACACCGTGGCCAAACGGGCGACGCCCTTCAAGGTGAAGACCCGGACGGCATGGCGCCGGCCGCCGCGTCCGGATTTTGAGGTCGCGCATTGCGACCTCAGCTGGGCCGCCTCCGCCGCGCTCAGCACGAAGCTGTGCGCCGGCCCGAACTTCTCGGCGTTGCGCTGAACCGCTTCATTGACGCGTTTGGTCGCGATCCCGAAGCCGTCCGCGACATCGGCATCGGACATGACAGGCATGCCGCGCAGGGTGACAATGTCGGGCCGATCTGAGGGCGAAAGTGCCATGCGCGCGCTGCCTGCTTGCAATCCGCCCCACATAACCTATTTGGCACAAATAATCAACGCCTTCGCCGCAGCGCTGACGCGGCCCGCGATCATAAGGCGGGCGTAGCCGGCGATGATGGCGGGCCGGGGCGTCAGGAAGCGGTCAGGCCCAGCCGGTCGAACAATGCGCGATCCTTGGCGTGCTGGGGATTGGCGGTGGTCAGCAATTGCTCGCCGTAGAAGATGGAATTGGCCCCGGCCAGAAAGGCCAGCGCCTGGGCCTCGTCGCTCATCTCCTCCCGGCCGGCGGACAGCCGCACATAGGCGCCGGGCATGGTCAGCCGGGCGACCGCGATGGTGCGGATGAACTCGAAAATGTCCAGCGCATCGGTGCCGGCGAGTGCGGTGCCCTCCACCTGCACCAACAGATTGATGGGCACGGATTCCGGATGCGGGTCCTGGGTTGCCAGCGCCTCGATCAGGCCGGCGCGGTCGTCGCGGCTTTCGCCCATGCCGACGATGCCGCCGCAGCAGACATGGATGCCCGCCGCGCGCACCGCCGCCAGGGTGTCCAGCCGGTCCTGATAGGTGCGCGTGGTGATGATCTTGCCGTAGAATTCCGGGCTGGTGTCCAGATTGTGATTGTAGAAGTCCAGCCCCGCCTGGGCCAGCCGCTCGGCCTGATGCGGCGCCAACATGCCCAATGTCATACAGGTCTCAAGGCCCAAGGCCTTGACCCCGTCGATGATTTCGCACAGCCGGTCCAGATCGCGGTCCTTGGGCGCGCGCCAGGCCGCCCCCATGCAATAGCGGCTGGCCCCGCCCTGCTTGGCGCGTTCGGCATCGGCCAGCACCGCCTCAGTCGCCATCAATTTGTCGGCCTCGACGCCGGTGTCGAACTTCGCCGCCTGCGGGCAATAGGCGCAATCTTCGGGGCAGCCGCCGGTCTTGATCGACAAGAGCTGCGACAATTGCACCCGGTTGGGATCGAACATCCGCCGGTGAAGCGCGGCGGCCTGAAACACCAGATCGTTGAACGGCAGATCGAACAGAGCGCGGATTTCGACCCGGGTCCAGTCGTGGCGGGTGCGGGGAAGAAGGGCCTGATCGTCCATGGGCAGGGTCCTCAAGAATGGCAGCTTTTGGCTTGGCAGAGCGCGCGCTGTCGCGTCAAGCTTGACCACGGCACTGCCCCCGGCGTATCGCGCCCGCCAACATGAAGGACGGACCGCTTCCAAACAGCCTAACGGCGTGGGCCAAGGCCAAGCTGGCCGCGCTGGACGCGGCCGCCCGACGGCGGCGGCCGCGCACCGTCGCCGCGGACGGTGCGATGGTGCAGGTCGATGGGCGTTGGCTGGTGAATTTCTCCGCCAACGATTATCTCGGCCTGGCGCAGCATCCCCGGCTGATCGCCGCGGCGCAGGCTGCGGCGGCCCGCCACGGCACAGGCGCCGGCGCCTCGCCCCTGGTCACCGGCCGGCATCCCCTGCAAGCACAGCTAGAGGCCGCCTTGGCCTCGGCGAAGGGCCGGCCGGCGGCCTTGGTGTTTCCCGCCGGCTATCAGGTTGCGCTTACCGTCGTGCCGGCCCTGGCCGGTCCGGCCGACCGGGTCTTCATTGATGCCTTGGCGCATAATTGCCTGCATATGGGCGCCCGGCTGAGCGGGGCGGCGGTCCAGATGTTCGCGCACAATGATGTGGCCGCCCTGGCGGCGGGCTTGGCGCAGGCCTCGGCGGCCCGCCAGACGCTCATCCTCACCGACACGGTGTTTTCGATGGACGGCAACCTGGCCCCCCTGCCGGCGCTGGCGGATCTGGCCGCACACCACCATGCCTGGCTGCTGGCCGATGATGCCCACGGCACCGGCGTTGTCGATGTGCCGGGCCTACACCGCTGCGCCCTGGTCACCGGCACACTGTCAAAGGCCTTGGGCGCGCAGGGCGGTTTCGTCGCCGCTGACGGCCCGGTGATCGAGCTGTTGCGCAACCGCGCGCGCGGTCATGTCTATTCCACCGCCTTGGCGCCGCCGGCGGCGGCCGCGGCGCTTGAGGCGCTGGCCTTGGCACAGGAACAGCCGCAGCGGCGGGCCCAAGCTTTGGCCCTTGCGCGGCAGTTCTGCCGGCTGTTGGGCCTGCCTGACCCGGTCAGCCCGATCGTGCCGGTGATCTTGGGCCGCGAGACCGCCGCGCTGGACGCTCAAGCCGCGCTGGAAGCCGCCGGTCATCTGGTGGTCGCGATCCGGCCGCCGACGGTGCCCGAGGGCACGGCGCGGCTGCGCGTCTCCTTTTCCGCGGCGCACAGCCCGGTCCAGGTCGACGCACTGGCCCGCGCATTGCAGGAGCATCTGGCATGACCCGCCTGTTCATAACCGGCACCGGTACCGAGATCGGCAAGACTGAACTGACCTGCCGGCTGATCCGGGCCGGTCGGGCGGCGGGCCGGGCCGTCCACGCCGTCAAGCCGATCATCTCCGGCTTTCGCTTGGCGGACCGTGACACCGACAGCGCCCGCATCGCCGAGGCGCTGGGGCTGACCTGGTCGCGTCTGACCGCTGAAACCTTAAGCCCTTTACGCTTTGACCCGCCGATCTCGCCGGATATGGCGGCGCGGCGGGCCGGCACCCGCATTGATTTGGATGCCTTGGTTGACTGGTGCTGCAAGCAATCCGGCGACCCGTTGCTGATCGAAGGGGTCGGCGGCGCCTTTGTGCCGCTGAACGGTCAAGCCCTGGTTGCGGACTGGATCGAGCGCCTCGGCTGCCCCGCGGTTCTGGTGTGCGGCACCTATCTGGGCACGATCAGCCATACCCTGGCCACCATCGCAGCGCTGCAGGCGCGCAACATCAAGATCGCAGCGCTTATCTTGAGCCAATCTCCGGTGGAACCGGTGCCACCGCAGGAAACTGAGCAATCCTTGAAGATGCATACCGACCTGCCGATCGTGCATCTGCCCCGGGCCGGCGGCCCGGATGATCTTGCCGCCCTGCTGGATTTGGCTCGGTAAAGCCCGACCGACCCGGAAGCCACCGCCCGTTTCTCCAGCCCAGCGCGCCTGGCACACGCCTTGCTTGGCAGCCGTTGCAACCCACGCACTGGCGGGAGAGGTGTATGAGTGCACTTGCGAAATATGAGGGCGCGGTGCCGATGAAGGCCGTGTTCGCCCATGTCGCGGAGAATCTGCTGCAGAATCTCGGCGACGAGGCCTTGCCCACGGCCGATCGTGCGCTGGCCAAGATGCGCGCGATGAACAATCAGATGGGCTTTGAAATGTGGTTGGGCATCCAAGACGCGTTGGCGATCAAGCTCGGTGCCCGCGCCGGCGCCGTGGTGCATTAGGGCACCATCGGAAGGGCTGGTCGGATAATGCCCTAGGCGCGGCCGCGTCTGACTGTGACAGGGCCGCGCTTAGGGGCGGCTGCGCGCCAATTTGGCCACCTTCTTCATCACCGTTGGCAGGGCGACGTGGTGCAGGTCGCATAAGGCGACCCAGCGGCCGTCAACCGGCGGTTTGGTGCGCAGCCGGGCCGTGGCGACCCACAGATCCAGGTGGAAATGGGTAAAGGTGTGCCGCACGGGATCGCCGATCGGTTGAAACGCCACCGCGACCGGCGCATGTGCGGAATGATCCGCGGCCGGATCAAAGGGCTGCTCGGTCCATGGCGTCGACGGCACTTCCAGCATGCCGCCCAAAAGCCCCTTGTCCGGCCGGCGACGCAGCAGCACCGCCCCCTCCGCCTCCAACCAGAAAGCCAGAGTACGGCGCACGGGCTTGGGCTTTTTCGGCGGCTTGATCGGATAGCGCTCCATGTCGCCGGCGGCATGAGCGGCACACTGCGCGCGCAAGGGGCAGATCAGACAGCGCGGTCGGGTCGGCGTGCAGATCGTCGCGCCCAGATCCATCATCGCCTGGGCATAATCGCCGGGCCGATGCTCCGGCGTCAGCGCCGCTGCATGCGCCTTGATCCGCTTCTTCGCCCCCGGCAATGGCTCGGTGATGCGGAACAGGCGGCTGATCACCCGCTCGATATTGCCGTCGACCACCACCGCCGGCCGGTCAAACGCGATGGCGGCGATCGCCGCGGCGGTATAGTCGCCGATGCCCGGCAGCGCCTTCAATGCCTGTTGCTCGGTGGGAAAGCCGCCAAGCTCTGCCACGTGTTTGGCGCATTTGTGCAGGTTGCGGGCGCGCGCATAATAGCCGAGCCCCGCCCAGGCAGCCAGCACCTCGTCCACCGGCGCGGCCGCCAGCGCCGCCACGCTAGGCCAGCGGGCGAGAAATTTCCGAAAATACGCGTCGACCGCGGCCACCGTGGTCTGCTGCAACATCACTTCGGACAGCCACACATGATAGGGATCTGGCCGCACCCCCGCAGCCGCGCGCCAGGGCAGCACCCGGGCATGCGCGTCATACCATGGCAGCAGGGCCTTGGCGGCACCGGCGGCTTGAGGCAAGCTGGCGACTGATATGGGCACGTCGAATTCCCCTCCTAAGCGCCGAATGCGGCCGCAGCGCCTGGCCGATCTGACCGCGGCGGCAGCCGGGCGCAGCCTGTCGCGCATGGGCTTTGCGCGGACCGAGGTGATCAGCCAGTGGCGCCAGATCGTGGGCCCGGATCTGGCCGAGCGCTGTCATCCCGTCAAGTTGAGCTTTCCGCGCAATCATGCCGGCGGCGGAACCCTGCATCTGCGCGTGGCCCCCGGTAGCGCTCCGGAAATCCAGCACCGCCTGCCGCTGATCTTAGAGCGAATCAATCGCTATTTTGGGTATGGGGCGGTCAAACGGGCAGCGATCGAACAAGGTCCGTTGCCGCTGCGGCGGGTCGCATCGCCGCCGGCGTCCCAGCCCGATCCCGCCGCCTTGAACGCCCTGGCGGAGCAAACCGCGAAGGTCCGCGATGCGTCCTTGCAGGCCGCGCTGCGGCGCCTGGGCCGCCAGGTCGCCCCGCGCCGGCCCTGACCGCTTGCAACGGCGCCGCGACGCCCATCCGGGCGGCGATATCACGCCCGCCAGAGCCACATCCAAGTTACTCGCCCCATCAAGGGCGGGCCTGTTCATCCGATGCCTCGCGATCCCGATGGTTCGGAGACTGCCTTAGCGCTGCGGCGTGTCCAGCCAGGCCAGGATCTGCGCGCGATCGCCATCCAGGTTTGGCGCGACGGCGCGGTCCGGGCGCTCGGCCAGGCCGGTCATCTTGATCGGGTTGCCGGCCATCTTCAGCGCGCCGGCCTGCACGATCATGCCGCGCGCGACGGTTTGCGGATCAGCGATCGCCTGGGCGACCGTGTTGATCGGTCCGGCCGGGACGCCAGCGGCTTGAAGCCGGTCCAGCCAAGCCGCCACCGGAGCCGTGGCCAATGCCTCGTCGATGGCGCCGTGCAGCGCCTCAACATGATCGCCGCGCGCGGCATTGGTGGCGAACCGGGGTTCCGCGGCAAGCTCGGGCCGACCCAGACAGTCGCACAGTTGCTGAAACAGGCGGTCATTGCCGGCGGCGATGACCAGCCAGCCGTCTTGTGCGCTAAAGGCGGCGAAGGGCGTGATCGAAGGGTGGCGCGCGCCCAGGGGCCCAGGCGCCGTGCCGTCCACCACCGTGCGCGCGATCGCGTTCTCCAGCAGCGCGATCTGACCATCAAACATCGCCACGTCGATCAGCCGGCCGATGCGCGGGCGGGCGGCCAGGGCCGAACAAATACCGGTCGCGGCGAACAGACCGGCGGCAATATCGCCGATGGAGGCGCCAACCCGGGTCGGTGGTCTACCCGGCCAACCGGTCAGCGACATGATCCCGCCCATCGCCTGGGCGACCATGTCATAGGCCGCCCGGTCGCGGTACGGCCCGGTTTGGCCGAAGCCGGAGATGGCCGCATAGATCAAATCGGGATGGCGCTGCTGTAGCTGCGGATAACCCAGGCCGAGCCGCTCCATGGTGCCGGGGCGGAAATTCTCCACCAGCACATCCGCCTTGGCCACCAGCTTCTCGAACAGCGCGCGATCGTCGGCCTGCTTCAAGTTCAGCGCGATGGAGCGTTTGGCGCGGTTCAAGCTGTCGAAATAGGCGGAGCGGCCATCCGCGTAGAATGGGCCGATCGCGCGGGCATCGTCGCCGCCGTCCGGCCGCTCCACCTTGATCACGGTGGCGCCCAATTCGGCCAGGACCATGGTGCAATACGGCCCCGCCAGCACGCGGCTGAGGTCGACAACGGTGATGCCGGATAAGGGAGCGGTCATGACCTTGGCGATAGCCGGCAGCGGCTGCATCGGCAAGCCCGCGCGCCATGGTTAACGCCGGCTTCAGGCTTTCGCCATCGCGCTGCCACGTTCCTATGCCATGCTTCTTCCATGCAAGCGGGGGTGTTTCGGACGTTGGCGGCATGTGTGCGCCGGGATCTGTGGCGTTGGCACGGGCGCGCCTCAACAGGGTTGCTGATCCGTGCGGTGCTGGCCCGGCGGACCTTTCGGCCATTGTTCTGGTTGCGCGTGCACCAGGCCTTCAAGGCAGCCGGTGGCCCTTGGCGGCTGGCCCTGCCCTTGGCCTGGCTGATGCACCGGTGGTCCTGTTCCGCCGCCGGGCTGGAACTGCCGCTGAGCACGCGCATCGGGCCTGGCCTGCGCATCCTTCACGGGTTCGGCCTGGTGGTGAATGAAAAGGCCGAGATCGGCGAGAATGTCACCCTGTTTCACGGCGTCACCATCGGCCAGCGCGACAAGATCGCAGCGGACGGCCGCACCAGCCTGATCCCGCGCATTGGTGACGGGGCGCTGATCGGCGCGTATGCCCAGATCCTCGGCGCGCAGGTCGGCGCCGGCGCCACCGTCGCGCCGCTCAGCCTGGTGCGCGAGGCGGTGCCGGACCGCGCCGTGGTGGCCGGCAATCCCGCCCGTGTGGTGCGCGAGGATGCCCCGGCGGACATCCGCCACCTGATGGAGCGGGACATCGCATGATCCCACCCATGATCGTACGCCGCCAGGCTTTGTGCCTGCTGGGCGCGGCGGCCGGTTTGGCCGTGCTGTCGCCGCCGGCCGCGGGGCAGCAGACCGCCCCGCCGCTGTTGAGCGCGGCCCGCGCCCGCGGCATCCGCCTAGGAGCGGCGATGGATTTCGCATCTGACTGGGGCGATGCCGCGCTGCTGGATCTGATGCGCCAACAGGTCGATCTGGTCGTGATGGAAAATGGCGGCAAGTGGAAAGCGATCGAGCCGCAGCCCAACAGCTATCACTGGCAGCGCTTCGATCGCGCTCTGGCCTTCGCCGCCGGGGCCGGGCATGCGCTGGCCTGGCATACTCTGCTGTGGCAGAATGGCGGCATGCCGGAGTTTCTGCACCGGCCGCTCAGCGCCCGCGATGTGGCAGACCGCTATCGCCATCCGCAAGGGCAATTGAGCGCGGCCAATGCCTGGGCGCATTTGCATGGCCATCTCAACCGGGTCGCCGGCCGCGTCGGTGACCGGTTCTGGCGGATCGATGTCGCCAACGAGATGTTCCAGTGGCAGGAACAGCCGAATGAATTGATGGACGCGCACGGGTTTCGGCGCGGCATGTGGTGGGCCACCCTGGGCGGGCCGGAGGGCCCATACTGGTTGGACCGGGTCTTCGTGCAAGCCCGCCGGCGCTTTCCCAACGCCCGCCTGATCTTGAATGATTGGGGCCATGAAGGCGCCGAGGGCTGGCTGCAACGCAAGCGCGGCTATCTGTTGGACTGGGTGACGGGGGCAGTTGCCCGCGGCTGCCCGATCGACGGCATCGGCTTGCAGAGCCATCTGATCGCCGGCACCGCCTATGACGAAACGGGACTGGCCGATTTCTGCCGGAAGATCGCCGATTTGGGCCTGCGCCTGCACATCACCGAACTGGATGTCGACGAAACCCGGCTGCCGAAATGGTGGAGCCGGGCGCAGAAGGATCGCGCTGTGGCCGATCTGGCGGCCAGGCATGTCCGCACCGTCGCAGCCAGCGGCGCGCTTGCCGAACTGAGTTTCTGGCACTTGCGCTCCGATCTGAACCATCTGGCGCACAAATATGAAAGCACCCAGCTGTCGCCTTCCCCCTTTTCCGGCGCCTCTGAGCCCTTGCCGCTTTATGACGCGCTTGTCACCGCGCTGACCAAGACCGGCCCCTGATCCGCCACAGTTCGACCGCATTCGGGCAGAAGATCAGCGCAGCGACGCAAGCGACAGGCGGAGGGGTGATGCGCGTCATACTGATTTCGCCCGGTGGCACCACCGCCGGCGGCGGCATGGGCACGGTTGCCCGGTCAATCGTGCAGGCTCTGGGCGCGGAGCATCCGCATATTCAGGTGCATGTTCTGGATCCGCGCGGTGAGGGCCCGGTGCTGGCCAGTCTGCCGCGCACGGTTGTCACCTTGTTGCACTTTGTCTGGCTGACCCTGAGCCGCAGGGCCGATCTGGTCCACGTCAATCTGGCCGAGCGTCTCAGCGTGCCGCGCAAGAGCCTGTTCATCGCCTGGGCGCAGCTGTTGGGCCTGCCCGTGGTCGCACACCATCATGGCGCGGAGTTCATCGAGGAATATGACCGACGGGGGCCGCTCTATCGCCGGCTGGTGCGCTGGTGCGTCCACAGCGTCGACCATAATCTGGTTCTGGGCCGGCCCTGGCAGGCCTTTCTGGTCGAGCGCCTCGGCGTGCCGACCGACCACGTCAGCCTGCTCTATAATGCCATCGCCGATCCGGGCCGACGGCCGACGCCGGAGCCGCTGCGGCATCGGCCCGCCCGGCTGGTGCTGATCGCCAATCTCAGCCCGCGCAAGGGCGTGTCGGAGCTGTTGCAGGCAGTCGAGCGCCTGGTCGCCGAAGGGCGCGACATTGACTTGCGCCTGCTCGGCGGCGGCCAGGTGGCGCGCTACCGCGAAGAGGCCGCGGCGCGCGGTCTGGCCGGGCGCTGCCGTTTCGATGGCTGGGTCGGGCCGGCAACGGTGCGCCAGGCGCTGCAGGAGGCCGATCTGTTCATCCTGCCCTCGTTCAACGAAGGCCTGCCCATGGCGATTCTGGAGGCCCTGGGCACGGGCGTGCCGGTGGTGACCACGCCGGTGGGATCAATCCCGGAAGTGCTGGCAGATGGCCGCACCGCCCGCCTAGTCGCCCCGGGAGATGCGGAGGGCTTGGCCCGGGCGCTTGCCGGCCTGCTGGATGATGCCGCCGCCCGGCAGTCCCTGGCCGATCAGGGACGGCACCTGTTTGAACAGGCATTTGGCATGTCCGGCTATATCGAGCGACTGCTGGGGCTTTACGCCGGTCTGACCGGATCGGTTCGGGTACGCGTCTGATGGTCCGGTGCGGGCATGGCATAGCCGGCGCGGGCCATGGTGTCGCCGGCCAGACGCTGGAACAGCCGCCGCTGCCGACCGGTCCACTGCACCGGCCGCTCGGCGGGGTTGAAATCGGCGCGGGGATGCACCGGTTGCCAACTGACCGCCCCGTCCCGGCGCGACAGTTCGGACGAGCCAAGCACGGGCAACCGGTTGATGCCGTCCAGATCGGCGCGGACCGGGTCCAAGCCCAGAAAGCCGCAGGCCTCCAACAAATGCCCGCGCGGATCGGCCAGCACATCTTCATAGCGCCACAGCCGCAGACGCGCGCGGTCGGCCGCAGCGCTCACCGCCAGGGCGGTCTCCGTGGCGTGGCGCCACTCCAGGCACAGATCCGCAAAGGTCTTGCCGAATCGCTTGGGCGGCCAGGTCTTCATGGTCGACTGCAGCAGATGCGGGCCAGAGCGGGTCAGCACCAGGGCTTGCGCATCGGGAAACAGGGCCGGCGCATAGGCCAAGAAGCGCGTATGCGGAACTTTGAACACCAGCGTGTGCGCCTCAGGGTGGGCAGCCCGGGCACGCGCGATCAAGCCGCCGGTGACATGCGCCAACAAATCCAGATCACCCAAGACCGCCGCATTGCCGGCATAAAGGTCAAGAAACGCCGCCTCGGCCCGTCGCCAATGCGGCACGGCGGCCAGCAGCGGCAATTCCCGGATGCCCAAAGGGTCGGCGACAAGGTCGGAATGCAGGCCGAGCAGGGCTTGCAGATAATTCGTGCCCGAGCGCGGCATGACGCCGTACAGCACCGCCACACGCGGGCCATCTCGCCCGGCGATTGCGCGCACAATCCTGGCCAGTCGCGCACATTGCTCGGCATCCGGTCCACCATCGCGATAGTCGCCGACCCGGGTGCTCGATCGGCGCAGCAGCCGGCGCAACCAGAAATCCATGTCGCCCAGCCGGGTGTCGGCCAGGCGTTGCCACAGCTCGGATCGCTCGATCATGTCTGACGTACCCCCGTTTTCCGGTCCGCTGGTCCTGGTCGGCCAGGCGCGCAGCGGTTCCACGCTCCTGACCCGGCTGCTCGCCGAAAGCGGCCATTTCTGCCTGGTCAACGACGCGTATCTGCTGCAGGCCATGGACGACATAATGGGGCAGAATGGGGCGGAGATTAGGCGCCTTTCGGACTTCTGCCACCTCTGCATCGATCGGGTTGCTGAGCGCTCCACCGCCGACGGCGTGCGCACGATCAACCGCTCGGTTCTGCTCAGCGCGGCCGATATCGATGCTCTGCGCAGCCGGGCCGACGCCCTCGTTCAAGCGGCCGGGACCCCAGCTGGGATCCTGCAGGCCGTTCTACAAGAGACCGCCCAGCGTGCCGGCGCACGGGTCTGGGGCTGGAACAGCCCGCAAGACTATCTGCAGATCGACCGCATCGCGCGGCTTTATCCGCACGCGCGGTTCGTGTTCCTGATCCGCGACCCGTTCGCAGTGCTGCGGTCATACAAGAGCCTGCCGGCCTATTGGGGGGCGGAGCGCAACCGCTACCATCCGGTTCTGCAGGCGCTGGTCTGGCGCAATGTGGTCCGCGAGCATCGTCGGCTGGCCGACCAGATGCCAGAGCGCGTGCGCCTTGTGCGGTATGAGGATCTGGTCGAAGCGCCGCAGGCGGTGTGGACGGAGCTGGCCACGCTGACCGGCGCCTTTCCGCCCCCGCCGGCTCCGCAAAGCCTCGACCGCAACAGTTCCAGGGCCGCGCGCGCCCAAGCGCTCAGCCGGGTGGAGCAATGGCTGTGTGGCCGGCTGACCGCGCCGGACCGGTCCGGGCTGGGCTATCAGGCACCGGCGCCGCTGGCCGGCCCTCTGGGATTGGGCGATCTGATAGCGGCCAGCTTCCGCGCCGGCCTGTATTACAGCCGCAAGGCCGCCGGCTCGCGGGACATGCGCGGCCGCATCGCCCGCGCCATCCGCCGCACGGCGGCGCGGGCATGATCGCGGCGATTCGGCGGCGCTCGGCCAGGCTCTGGCGCTCGGGCAGCCTGCGCCAGTCGGCCTTGGGCTTTACCCTGCAGATCGCCGGCAAGGCGTTGGCCATGCTTGTGGTGCTGATGCTGACCCGCGCACTGGACCCGGCCGACTATGGCCGCTTCGCCTATGCCCGGTCCTGGGTGTTTCTGGCCGGCCCGCTGGCGACCCTGGGGCTGGGCTATGCCGCCCACCGCTTCGTGCCGGGCTATCTGGCCCGCGGTGATTATGCTTTGGCCACCGGCTATGTGCTGCTGGCCGCTGGCGTCGCCGCGGCCATGGCGCTGCCGGCCATGGCCGGTCTGGCCTTGGTGACCGGGGCGATGGCGCTGGGCGTGCTGCCGGTGGCGCTGATGGTGACGCTGCGCCCGCCGATGCAGGCCCTGGGGCTTGCCGGCTTGTCCTTCGCGCCGCTGCTGACCTTGGCGCCGCTGCTGCAGGCGCTCGGCTTGGCTGGTCTGGCCGCTGCCGATGCATTGACCTATTCCGCCGCCATCGCGGTGTTTCTGTCCGCTCTGTTCGTTGCCGCGCTGGTTCAGGTCGGCGGCTTGGCACTGGCCTGGGTGCGCCGCGCCGGGGTTGACCGGCCACAGCTCAAACCGCGCGCCTGGTTCGGCGTGGCCGGCCCGCTGACCGTCTCGTCTTTGGCCATGGTGATCTACCAGCAGGCCGATCTCCTGGTCGTCGGCGCGACCCGGCCAGCTGAGGAAGCCGCACTCTACAGCCTGGGGCTGGCCCTGGCCTTGCTGTTGTCGGTGGTCGCCACCTCCGTGTCGGCGGTGTATGTGCCGCGGCTGGCGCGCGCGGTGGACTCCGGCGACACAGACGCCTTGCAGCAGCTGGCGCGGCAGAGCGCTCTGGCCTACGCGCTGCCGGTGGCTGCGGGCCTGGCGGGATTTGCCGTTCTAGGCCCGGCGATCCTGCCCATGTTCGGGGCCTTCTACAGTCAAGCCTTTGCGGTGCTTATGCTGCTTGGCGCAGCGGAACTGGTGCTGGCCCTGTCAGAGCCGGCAGGCCAGATGCTGAACCTGACCGGTCGCCATCGGCACAATGCCGCCCTGGTCTGTTGCGGCGCTGCGATCAACCTGGTGCTGACGTTGATCCTGGTGCCGCGCTTCGGGTTCGTTGCCGCTGCCGCAGTGACGCTTGGTGTGGCTAGTCTGTGGAGCCTGGCGCGGCTGCTTCTGCTTCGCCGCTGTTGCGGGCTGTGGGTTGGGATTGCGGCAACGGTTCGGTCGCACGTTCAGCCCTGACCACCGTGTCCGGCTCCTCCGCCGCCTGCCTGGCGGGGACGAGCGTGCCCGCCTGCACCGGCCGGGTCACGAACATCGCGGTGGGCCAAATCGCATAGACGGACAGATACAGCACTGGCTGCCGGCAGCCCCTCTCTTCCAGAAAATTTGCGTTCTGCAACAGGTCGCCATGTTTGGGGTTGTAGTAGGCAATGTAGATCTTTTTGCCTGACGCCCGATGATGAGCCTCCAACCGCGCGACGAGTCGCTCCATGACCATCTGGGAGAACGGGTTGAACATGAAGATAAACAAATTCTCATCAGGAAAATCATAGTCGATCACGTCCGCGCACACGCTTTCAATATTGTTGCATTTCTGCTTAGGATTGCGGAAGCGTGACAGATTTTCTTCGCATAGGGCATGCAGATGGGCGGAGAATTCGATGCCGACAATGCGCTTGAACGGGTAGTTTGACGCATAGAACAGCATCCGCCCCTTGCCCGAGCCGACATCGATGAACACGACGTCATTCAAATCGTCCGGAATGCTTTCGATCGCCCGTTTCAGCGCGGAAATCGGTGTCGGCACATAATCCTCGGCAAAGGCCTTGTGCTCGGACTCGAATTCCAACTCGTCCAGCGCCACGTCATGGGCGGTCTGGACATTGTGCCGGCGGTCGAAGCGCTGCTCCTGCCAGTCCGCAAAGTTGACCGCCAGATTGCGCAAGATCAGCTTCGTCGTGCGCCACGGACCGTCCCGGCGCAGATGGCGGACGAGCGCCTTCACCGCATCGCCGGGGCTTAAAGAAACCATGGTCGGGAGATCCATTCCTTGCCGGTCCCGGGAACAGCAGGCAGCCAAGTTCAGGGCTTGCGGTCTTGGCGCTCCGACTGGGACGGCCAAGGCAGCTTGCTCTGTTGGTCGCTATGCAGACTAGGTACTCCAGTCTTGTCAAAACGCTGGCGTCGCTCTTTTCGTGCAAATGCCTGAGCGCGTCGCTGCTGGCTGCGGTCGGTCAATATGAGGGGCGCTTGCCGCGCCGCTAGCAGCGCGAGCACGAGACAGACCCAATGCAGCCGATGCGCCACCGGCAACACCGTTTCAGACACGGACAAAAGCCCCAAAACACCCAGAAGGGTTAGCGCGTAAAGGCCCAGCTGGCGATCGCCATAGCGCAAAGCCAGCGCGCTGCGCAAAGCGGCGGCGCCGATCATCGCCAAGAAAAGCAGCAAGCCGGCCAGACCCAAATCGACGGTCAGGTCGAGAAACGCATTATGGCCGGCATTGATGCCCCATTCCTCGACAAATCGGTATAGCGGTCCGTATTGCAGGTCCCATAGGGCACTGTAGCCATGGCCGAGCATCGGCCGCTCCGCCACCAGCGCGGCCAATTCCTGCCAAATGAAGGTGCGGCCGGTGAAGGTGGCGTCTTTGCCCACCGCTTGGGTCAGCATTTCTGGTGCGGTCACCGCCAGGGTCACCAAAATTCCGCCCAGCGCCCCCGCGGCCAAAGCCATCGCCGCGAAAACCCGCAGATCGCCGCGGCTCAGCGGTGCAGCCAAAGCAACACCGAACGCCATCACAACCACCAGCAGCGAGGTCTTCGAGCCGGTCAGGGCGATAAAGACGAGGATCAAGAGGGTGCAAAGCATCGCACGGCGGGGACCGATAGCCTGACCCTGCCACACCAGCACAAGCGCCGGCACGGCAAGCGCCAACACATTCCCGGCGACATTCTTATGGCCGAATACGCCGTGCAACAGGCCGGCATGTTCCATCTGATGCAGCGCCTGCCCCGGTGCTATGGCCAGCAGCACAAACGAGCTGATCACCAGCAACAAGAGGACAGCCAGGACCACTCTGGCCGCCCCAACGGCTCCGAAGCGGCCGTGCAGCACCAGCGCGAACAGGCTGGTCATGAGCAGGGCAACCGCCCCGCGCAGCGTGGCGCCCGGCTGAACGGACCACAGGATCGATGCCAAGGTCAGGCCGTGAAACAACCATAGGAGCGGCAGCTGCCGAGCAAGGGACCCTAAGCTTCGCCAGTTCGCCGCAGCCAGCGCCAGGATCCCGGCATAGCTCAACAAGAACACGCGGCGATACGGGTTGGCCGCGCCCGGAGGCAGTGCCTCCGGCAAACCATAGAGCGCGGTTAGCAGCCGCGTGCTGCAAAACAAAAGCACCAGCACCCCGGCAATCAGCGCCTCGGCCCGTCCCAGCCAGGGCGTATGGCGGCGAGCCGGACCAGCGTCGGCGGCGCTGGCGACACTCACCCGTGCAACCGCTCGACCTTGGAGGGTTCCCACTGATCATAGCCTGGTTTGTATCGCTCCGCGCCGGCGATGCCAAAGCGCCTGGCCGCGCGCGCCGAGGCGCCGGTCAGCACCGTGCGCACCTTGACCCCGGCTTCTAGCAACAAACGCACCCCAGCCAGCACGTCGCGGACCCCAGCCCGGCGCCACCGCATCAAGAAGAGCGCCAGATCGCTGCTGCCGGCGATCCGCGCGCTGTGCGCAAAGGCGGTGACCGGCGGGCAATCCACCACGACCAGATCGAACGCATTGCGCAGGTCCAGCAACAATTGGTCCATCGCCTCAGACGCCAGGGCATCACGCGTGTCGCCGTCCAGCGTTTCGATGCCCAGTTGAGCAAAGGGCAGCGTGTCGGACCGGTGCACCGCCTCGTCGATGGCGAGACGGTTATGGATCAGGTCGACCAGCGTGGACGGCGGCGCACCCCGACCGCGCCGGCCGCCGTCGCAATCCAGCAACAATGTGCTCAGGCCGGTCTGCGCCGCCTTTATCGCCAAGGCCGCGGCGGTGGTGGATTTGCCTTCACCGGCGCGGCCGGAAACGACGGCCACGACCTGACCGGTCATGCCCCCGAACGCGACCGGCCGGCGCACTTGAGACAACAGCACGCGCACCGCCTCGCCATACGCGTCGGACCGCTTCAGCGCGTGAAAGGCCCGCTCCGTCGGCAATTTCCGGCGGCCCGGCGGCTTCGGCAAATGACCGCTAAACGGTGCATGCTCGGGCAGCCATTTCAACTGCGACAAGCGCGAGACGCGGCCGGACAGCCAATCGCGCAAGAGCGCCGCAATCAGCCCGGCGGCCAGGCTGGCGGCCAGCCCCAACACCAGCAACAGACCGCGGCGCGGGCCGGAGGCCTGCGTGGGTACATCCGCGCGGGAGATGATTTTCAGCGATGTCGGCACCGCCCGGCGATCCTCCACCTTGGCCAGCACCGCCTGTTGCTCCAGAAGCGAATTCAAAAGCGCACGCTTGGTCTCAGCGTCTCGCTCCAGCGCCTGCAGTGCTGCACTGTCGCGCGCACCGGCCCGCATCTCCTGGCGCAGGCCAGCAATCTCTTCGCGCAAGGATTCTTCTTGCTGGGCGCCGATGGACAGGTCCTGCTGCAGCCGATCCGCATAGCGGCGGGCTTCCCGCTGGATTTGGTCAGCAACCTCGTCCAACTGGGCGCGTGCGGCCTGGGCGGTGGGATGGCGGGTACCGTATGTCGCCTCAATCCGGCTCAGCTCGGCGCGGCCGCGGCTCAGTTCCTGCTCCAGCTGGGCCATTTTGTCGGTGTCGACGAAATAAATCAGGTCCTTCTCGCGGTCCGCCTTCAGCGCCGCCGTGACCTGCGTGTTCAACGCCAGCAACGCGCCATGCTCGGCACTCATCTCGGTCAGTCGCGAGGTCAGCGCCTCGACCTGCTGAACCAGGAGCGAATTGTCGTCGCCGCGCAATTGGCCGGTCACCGCGCGGCGCTCAGCGATGGCAGCTTCGATGCCGGAAATCTCGTCCAACACGGTGTCGATGCGCCCGGTCAGCCAGTCCGCCGCTTCGTCGGCCAGTTCCAAGTCCGAAGCGAAGCGCTTGGTCGTGTAGGTATCCAAAACCGCATTGGCGGCGGCGGCCGCCAATTGTGGATCCCGCGCGGTGAAGCGGATCTCGATCACCCGCGAGCCGCCACGAATGCGCGTGCTCAACGCCTGCGCAAAGGCGCGGTAGACCGGTGCCGGGATGGCCTCGGGGTCATCCACCAAGATCGGCACGGGGCCCCGGTCAGGGCCCGCCAGCCAGTGCTTCAGGGGCGTCAGAAGCGGCGCGATCCAACGCTCAACCGGGCCCGCCGGTCGCTCAGGCGCCAGGGCGGGGTTGAAATCGGGATGCGCGACCAGGTCAAGCGCGCGGATCACCGTCTCGGCGACCTCGCGAGAGCGGATGATCTCCATCTCGCTCAACAGCGCGCGATCCTCGTCAGAAATCACTTCCACCGGGCCCTGGAGCGCCGAGACGCGGCTTTCCCGGGCATCCACCAACAGCAAGGCGACACCGGCATAGGCATCTGGCAGGCGCATCACCATAGCCGCGACAAGCAGGGTTCCCAGCCCAGCCACCGCAACCACGGTCAGCAACCGATCGCGCAGGGTGGCGGCCAGATCCGCCAGATCGTCCAGCGGACTGCGCGCAAGGTCGGTCATACCGGTGTCTCCTGGGCTTGCTCTTGTTCCGGCGGGCGGTTGTCCGGCCCCTGGCCGGTCATGAGCCGGCGCAGGCGCCGCCGCGCAGACACCGGCAGCAGCCATTGCAGAGCAAAAAAGCTCAGATCCATCAGCCGCGGCCGGCCATGGTTCAACGCGATGCCGAGCAGCCGACGCGCCTGGCGCCAATCGCCGCGCTCGACCAAGGCGCCATTGACCACTTGCAGCATCAGTCCGGCATAGGCGCGCGGCGACAGCGTGCGTCGCTGCGCCAGCGCCCAGCGGATCGACGCCTGCATCTGGTGCTGATTGCTCAAGGACGCGCGTTTGAACTCGGTGTAGTGGCGCACCAGCGGTTCTGATGCGATCACCAGGCGAGCACTGCCACGCTCGCAGCAGTCCAGCAGCCAGTCCCAATCCTCATGCGCGACCGGGCGTTGCGGGTGCGCCAGCATCAGCGCGCGCGGACACAGGATCGACGAGGCCTGCACAAAGCTTTCGCCCTTGAACAGGGAGCGGCGGCAGAACAGATAGTCGCCGACACGTTCGCCCGGACGCGGCAGCCGGCGCGGCCAAACATAAAGCCCCGACGGTGTCACCACATCGGAGCGACACGACACGATCAGGTCGCTCCCACCGATCGCGTCAGCCAACGCCATCTGGCGCGCCAGCTTGGTCGGATACCAAAGATCGTCATCATCGAGAAACGCGACCCATTCCGTCTCGGCCGCTTCGGCGCCATGGCTTCGGCAATATGCCGGTCCACGATTTTCCGACAGGGCGAGCGCCTGCACCGGTTGGTCACTATAACCGTCTACGACGGCGCGGCTCTCCGGATCGGCCGGGCCGTCGATGACCACCAACACGCGGACGTCCACGCCGTCTTGGGCCAGCACCGAGTCGATCGCCCGCCGCAACAGCGCCGGCCGCCCCCGGGTCGGGATGATCGCAGTCACCGGCGTCATGACCGGGGCTCCTGTTCGTCAAGGATCGACCGACCCGGCTCCATCAGATGGGCGAAGAAAACCGGGATACCGATCAGATAGCGGCGCGCCAGGCGCCGCGGTTCCCGGCTCAGGCGATAAAGCCATTCCAGACCGATGCGCCGCAGCGGCTGTGGCGCGCGCGGATGGCGGTCGGCCAGAAAGTCCAGAATGGCTCCACCGTTCACGATCAAGCACGGAAACGGCAGCCTGGTCTGCAGGCAGGCAGCCACGCGTTCCTGCCGGGGCATGCCCATCCCCAGCACCACGATCTCAGGACGGGCCGCAGCGATCGCCGGATAATAGGCCTCAGCCGGTTCAAAGCCGGATAGCGTGCCGACAAGCCGATGCCCGTCTCTTGCCAGGCGGTCGGCGGCCCGGCTGAGCCACGGCTCCTCCGTGCCGCACAGCAGAATACGGCAGCCACGGCGAGCCGCCAGCAGGCGGGGAATGAAATCCGTGCCGTTGAGATTGGCCCCGGCGCGACGACCCAGCACAGCGCAGGCCAGTTTCACGCCGATGCCGTCGCGCAGCAGCAGATCCGCTGCCGCCAGATCGCGTGCGAACACCGGTTGGCCGGCGGCCAAATTGGCCGCGTGTTGATTGAAAAAGCTGATCACCGCGGGGCCGGTGCGGCCCAGCGGCTCCATATGCCGCAGGGCAGCCTCGGCTGAGTCGAAGCTATCGACCCGGGCGATCAGGGCCCTCAGCGCGCGCCCGCCTCGTGCCGACCCGGCCATCAGTAGGCGTTCCGCGTGGTCAAGAGCGACACCAGGGTCGCCACGATGATGCGCAGATCGAAGGCAAGGGACCAATTATTGACATAATGCAGATCGAATTCGACGCGCCGGCGCGCCTTCTCCAGCGTGTCGATTTCACCGCGCAGGTCATTGACCTGAGCCCAGCCCGTGATGCCGGGCTTGACCCGATGGCGCGCGGCATAGCCACGCACGGCATGGAAGTAATAATCTTTGCCAACCCGCATCGACACGGCATGCGGACGCGGTCCCACCACCGACATTTCGCCACGCCAGACATTAATCAACTGCGGCAGTTCATCAATGCTTGTGCGGCGGATCAAGCGGCCCACCCGGGTTACGCGCGGGTCTCCCTTGACGGTTCGGGCGGCACCGGAGACATCCTGCCGGTCGACATACATCGACCGGAATTTCAACACCTCGATCGGCTCATTGTTAAAGCCGAAACGCTGCTGGCGGAACAGCACCGGACCGGGGCTTTCCAGCTTGATGGCCAGGGCAATCATGGCGAACACAGGCGCCAGCACAATCAGCGCAAGACCGGAGATGAGCTTATCCTCAAGGGCCTTGGCCAGCGCGTGCCAGTCCTTCATCGGGCGGTCCCAAACACTCAAGGTCGGCAGCGCGCCGACCAGGGCGACCCGGCGTTCAGGCAGGTCAAAGCCGATCAAGTCCGGGGCGATGCGCACATCCACCGCCACCTCCTCCAACTGCGCGATCAGGCTGCGCAAGCGGTCGCGCGCTGACCAGGGCAGCGCCAGGACGACGGTATCAACCCGTCCGCGCCGGGCATCGGCGATCAGGCGGGCGGCCGTGCCGCGCACCGCCAGGCCTTCCAGGGCGGCGGCCCGGCGGCCAGGACCGCGATCGTCGTAAACCCCCACCAGTCGCTGAAACGGGCAGCGATGCTCGGCCATATGGCGGGCGAACAGGCGGCCATGCTCGCCGGCGCCGACAATGGCGATCCGCTCGCCCAACTGTCCCGCCAGGGTCAGCCGGGTTAAGGATTGGGCAAACCATAGCCGCACGAGGATCAGGCCAACAGCCCCGCCCAGCCACCAGCCGAACAAGAAGACCCGGGAGAATTGACTGGACATCTTTAGCGCGAAGCCCAGCAGCACCAGCGCCGCCAGGGCCAAGGTCCAATGGCTGATGACGCGCCAGAAGCGCCGGTTCAGCCGGCGCAGCCGAGCCAGGCTATATTCGCCGCTGAGATAGTGGCTGAGGCCAAAGATCATCACGCCAAGAGCGATGACCACGGCATAGCGGCTGGCCAGCTCCGGACCGGCGGGGCCGACATAAGCCGCCCACCAGCCCAGACCGACCAGGCTTGTGACCGCCAGGTCGGCCAAGATCAGGAATCCAAGAACCAAGCCCGGCGAAACCGGCGGCTCTGCCGCGTGAACCGCCGCCGCGCGCCGGGCGCCGGCTGCGCGCGCTGTGTCGTTCATGATCAGCTCCGTCCCATAAAAGACCATACAAATTGCTGATCGCCTTGTTGGTCTTGCCCCCTTCTCAGCTGCACCGGGGCCGCGCAGCTTTATGTGCACTGCACCGTGATGCCCAATTCCAGCGTCTCCGTGACGAAATGGGGCGTAAAGGCGGCAATTCGCTGCCACGATCGATGCAATTGAGCGGGTATATTTTGCAGCGCAGCATAACTGAACGCAGTTAACCCCCTGAATAGGCTTACTTGGCGCCAAATATGCAATCTCTCAAGCTTTGTGACATTTGCCACAGTTGCGCCAAAAGAATGACATAACGAAGACACCCAAGATCATTCTTTGACATGTACATCCGTGAAACAGAAACCGATTATACGCCGTTGATTTCCTTGAAGAGCCGCCGTTGAGGCGCGACTCTGGTCTTACAGTGATCTTAAGCTATGTCGCGGGTCTGCCCTGTTTGTGTCGTGGTTCAGCCATAATCGTCCGGGCATCTGGCGCTGCTTCAAGCCCAAGGGATCAAGATGATCAGACTGCTTCGCTGTGCGATCAAACCGGCGGCCCTGGTGGTCCTCCTCTGCCTCGTGTTGAGCGGTTGCGCCGGGCCCAGCGGGGGCACGCTGCCGCCGGTGCCGGCCGGTGCCTATCGGCTCGACGCGGAGGACAGAGTGCGCGTCACCGTCTTTGGCCAGCCGGATCTCAGCGGCACGTACCGCATCGATAGTGCCGGCAGTGTCGCCATGCCGCTGATCGGCACGGTGTCGGCGCGCGGGCTCACCGAACAGCAATTGGAACAAGCCTTGGTCACGCGGTTTGCACAGGGCTTCCTGCGTGAGCCGCAAGTGTCGGTGGAGGTGGCCGAATATCGTCCCTTTTATATTCTGGGCGAGGTGCGGCAGCCAGGGCAGTACAGCTATGCCCCTGGCATGACCGTGTTGAGCGCAATTGCCGTGGGCGGCGGCTACACCTACCGTGCGCGCAAGGATCGTGTGGTCATCGCCCGGCGCACCGCCGAGGGCGAGATATTGGAGGCGGCCGTCGCTCCCACCACCCCGATCCAACCCGGCGACGTGATCACCATTCGCGAGCGGGTATTTTGATCCGCGCCGCAGCGGCGCTGGCGACGGGCTTGCTGGCATCGGCCCCGACCCTCGCCGGTCCGCCGGTGCCGGCTCCGGGCAATGCGGTGCTGAACCGCATACACCCGGAAGTCGATCCAAAAGGTGTCCCTTTGGGCGCGGGCTGGCGCCTGTTTCCCGACCTTGAGGTCGTCGAGCGTTATGACGACAATATCTTTTCAGATCCGGAGATCGAGCGGGCTGACGCGATCACACTGGTTCGCCCATCGCTCAGCCTGCTCGGCGATTTTCAGGCCGGATCGGTCGAGGCCGAAGCCTATGGCGATTTGGAATTCTATGCCGACAATCCCGGCGAGAATGTCCAGGATTTCGGGGCCCTGGCGCGCTTCGAGTCGCGCAGCGAGCGCCGTCATTCAATCGCGCTGACCGCCGCGTTCGACCGCCGGGCGGAGGATCGCGGCGACCCGGAAGAGGCCGAAGTGGCCAGCCGCAGCCAGGCCGATATCCTGCGCGGCGAGGCGCTGTACCGCTATCGCGGCGGTGTCTTGCGCGGCGAACTGCTGACCGAGGTCCGGCGTTTGAGCTTTCTGCGCGCAGCCGACCAGGACCGCGACCGGGTGGCTTTCCGCGTGGCGCCGCGGCTGGGCGTGGCCTTGGGCAGTGGGCTGCGGCTCTTCGCCGGGCCCAGCTATGAGCAGATCCGGTTTGAGCAGGATATCGATGATCTGGGCTTCAATCGCGATCGCGAGGAGACCGGCGGCAGCCTGATCGCCCGGCTTGATGGCGGCGGGCTTTATCGCGCCGAGCTTCTGGTCGGGGCGCGCCACGTCGCCAATGATGATCCTGCATTCGAGGATTTCACATTGGTGGAAAGCCGGGCGACGGTCGATTGGCTGCCAAGCAATCTGACGGCGGTCACGCTGGTCGGCGAGCGGGTCACCCGGTCCACCACCCAGGCCGCGTCCTCCGCGCGCATCGACAGCAGCGTCAGCCTTTTGATCGCCCACGAGTTGCGCCGCACTCTGCTGATCACACCCAGCGCCCGCTACACCCGTCAAGCCTTTCAAGGCATTGCCCGCGACGACGATCTGGTCGAGGCGGGCGTGACACTGGACTATCGGCTCAACCGCAATGTCGGCCTGGTATTCGATTATTTGTTCACCCGGCGTGAGTCCACGCTTGCGGCGGAAAGCTTCAGCCGGCACCGGGTCACGCTGGGGCTGCGGCTCAGCCTTTAGAGCAACACGCGCGCCTCATAGACCGCAGGCCTTTTCCTCTGATCCATCGCGATCGCGATGGATCGGATCCCGCCCGAAACGGCTGCAATCGCGGCCATTGTCATCGCCGCTGTCAGCCCATATGCAGAAGCCGCCTTCAGCCCTGCCGCCCGGACGCCCGCCATGCCGACGCCGAAGATCATCCACCTGATTGCCGCTGCGCGGCCCAATTTCATGAAAATCGCGCCCTTGTATCACGAACTGGCCCGGCAGGACTGGTGCGTGCCCAAGATCGTGCACACCGGCCAACATTACGACGCCAACATGTCGGATGCCTTTTTCCAGGATCTGCGTCTGCCCAAGCCGGATTTTCATCTGGGCGTGGGCTCGGGTGGACACGGCGAGACCACCGGGCGCGTGATGATCGAATATGAGAAGATCGCGCTAGAGCACCAGCCCGACTGGATCGTCGTGGTCGGCGACGTTAATCCGACACTGGCCTGTACCCTGGTCGGCGTCAAACTCGGGCGTCCGGTGGCGCATCTGGAAGCCGGCTTGCGCAGCGGTGACCGGACCATGCCCGAGGAAATCAACCGCGTCGCCACCGATGCCATTGCCGATGTGTTGTGGACGCCTTCCCCGGACGGCGATGCCAATCTCACCGCTGAAGGCGTCCCGGCCGAGCGGATCAGCCGGGTCGGCAATATCATGATCGACAGTTTCGAATTGATGCGGCCGGCAATTGAGCAGGCGAACAGCGCTGCGGCCTTGGGCCTTGAGCCGGGTGGCTATGGCGTGGTGACACTGCACCGGCCATCCAATGTTGACCGAGTGGAAACGCTGCAGGTGCTGGTCGACCAATTGATCGCCGTCGCTGAGGATTTGCCGCTGGTGTTTCCAGTGCATCCGCGCACTCGCGCGCGCCTGACCGCCTTTGGCCTGCTTGACCGGCTTGAAGCGGCCGCGCACGTCCAGCTGTTGGAGCCGCAGGGATATATTGCTTTCATGAGCCTGGTGGTGACGGCCAAATTGGCGATCACCGATTCCGGCGGCCTGCAGGAGGAGACGACCTATTTGGGCATTCCCTGCCTGACCGTGCGGCCGAATACCGAACGGCCGATTACGATCAGCGACGGCACCAACCGCCTCGTCACCCCCGCCGATCTGTCCGCGCAAGGCCGCGCGGCGATGGCCGGAGACTGGCGCACCGGCACCAAACCGGACTTGTGGGACGGCCACACCGCCGGCCGCGTCGCCGCAGATCTGAAACGTCGCGCCGGTTAGAAGCGCGCCGTTCAGAAGCGCGCCGTCACGGCCACGAACACCGTGTTTTCGGTGAAGTCGAAGCCACCGAAGCCGGTGCTGGCTCGGTCGGCGAAGGAATAGCCCAGATCGACGCCGAAGCGCTGAAACCCGGTATAGCGCAGGATGCCGTTCACAAAGATGGTGCGGTCGCGACGGAACTCTCGGATCCCCTCCAGACCCAGAAAGTCTCGCTGGACCACCTGGCCAGAGGCAATGAAGGCAAAGTCGGAGGGCAATTGATAGCTGAAACTGGCATTGCCTTGGATCGCTTCTTCATCGCCCAAGCCGTTGACCACGCCCAATTCCCGGCGCAGATAGGATGCCGAGCCGGACACCGCCGCTCGGCCGAAGTTGAAACTGACCGTGCCGGTCAACCGCTCCAGCCGCGTTGGATCGTTGGTGAACGTCAAGGGTGGTGGGCTGGGGTCGAACTCATCCAGATCGTCTGGCGTTTGGGGCAAGTTGCGCAGAAGCCGGCCCTGGTCAATCTGCGCCCGGTCTTCGTAAAGCAAGCTCACGGAGATCGCGTCAGAGACGCGATAGCTCGCCTCGGCTTGAACGGTCTCACCGCCGTCGCGCTGGCCGCCGAGCACTTCGATGCGCAGCCGGTCCCCCGGCGACCAGCGGAAGCCGCCGAGATATTGCGCGCCGTCGACCGCCACCGCAAATCCGCCACCGTCGAAATTCTGGTAACCGACCTCGGTAATCAGGAAAAAGCTGCGGGTGACGGCATATTCGCCGCGGAAGATGATTTCCCGGCGCACCCGGTCAAACCCATTGTCTACGGAAAAGTCCGACCACGTGGCTCTGACGTTCCAGTTGAATCGTCCATAGCGGGGCCCACTATTGATGGTAATCGTGCCTTCATTGCTGACCGTGTCTCCACCTGGGGCATTTGGCGTGGCGAAATCGGGATCTTGAAAACTATCATTCTCGATCAGCACGACACCCAAGCTATAGCGCAGTTCGTAGCTCGCCCAATTTGAGATTGCGCCACGGAAAGAGGGTGAGACCGAATAGGTTTGTACCACTTGCTGATTGGTGACATTCCCGGGATTGGGCGAGCGCCCAAGCGTTGGATTTAAAAGGGCACGCTGCGCTGTAGCCGCAGCATCCACAAAGAGGCGGTTCTTCACGGCCTCGACCCGGGCGTTCCCTGCCATCCTCGGTGCCAGCAGCACATTGTTGTTGTCAGTGCCGCGAATGATCTGGACGGCCACCCCGCCAGAGACGCCCGCGCGCAGCCGGTTGGTATCGAACCGGGCATTCAAGCCGGGGATGATCGAGGTGATATAGCCATCATCTTCCAACCCATCAGGCGCCAAAAACAGATTGTCACTGTAGCTCTGGCGCAGGGTCAGGGTCGGATCGACGCTGATATCCCCGGCCAGCCAGGCTTCCGGCAGCACCAGGATATCGCCCGGCAGCATAAGAAAATCGCCAGCCTCGACGAGGCCGCGCACGGGCCCGCTGACCCCGGGCCGCACGCGCCGGGTTCCGCCATCTTCGGTTCGGCGCAGAATATAGGCACGCGTCAGGCTGGCATCGTCTGGTAGCCCGCCGATCGCCTCGATCACCGCCGCCAGAGTGATCCCGTCGCGATAGGCCACCGCTTCCGGCGTCACCGCCTCGCCGACGACACGAATCCGGTCGGGCAGGTGTCCGCGGGCACGGTCAACCCGGACCGACACGAAGGGGTCATTGATGAACTGCACCAAGCGCTCGGTCAGCGCGGCTTCCAGGGCTGAGGTGGTGCGCCCGACAGCTCGCACATCCCCGGTCAGCGGCAAGGTCACAAAGCCGTCTGGCCTCACTGTATAAGTGCCGCTGACCTCCGGTTCGTTGCGCACCTCGATGAACAGCCGATCTTCTGGACCGATGCGATAGACGAAAGTCTCCTGGGTCCGCCCTTCGCCTGGCTCATAGGCCTGCTGTGCGGCCATCGGCGCAAAGCCGGCAACAGCTGCAAACGCGGCGGCCGTCATAAACGCTGCACGCGTCTTCTTTATATGGCGAGACGAACCCGGTGTCGGCATTGTCTGTCTCCTCCCCCGGCATTGTTCGTCCCGCTGCCGGTTGGCGGCGCCTTCAGCCCGGCCGCCCCGACGCGGGCCTTGATGTTGCGCCAGTGAACCCCTAGCACGTCGACTAGCCGGAACGTAGAACGAGCACAATATGCGCATCCTGTATCACCACCGAATCCTGGCCCGGGACGGCATGCGCGTGCATGTGGACGAACTGGTTGGCGCCTTGAAGCAGCAGGACCATGAGCTGCATATGGTCGGCCCCGACACAGGCGGGGATCAAGGCCGATCAGACTCAGCGCCGTCTGTGCTCAGCCGCATCGGCGCGATGCGCCACCGTCTGCCGCGCTTTGCAGCGGAAGGGATGGAAGCCGCCTATGATCTGAAGGCGACGCGCCAGTTGGCGCAAGCCGCTGCCCAGGTCAGACCAGATATAATTTATGAGCGTTACAACGCCTTTCTCACCGCCGGGCTGTCGGTGAAGCGCCGTTTCGGCCTGCCCCTCTTGGTCGAGATCAACGCCCCCCTGTGCGATGAGCGCAAGGCGCATGGGGGACTGGCGCTTGAGCGGCTGGCGCGCTCGATGGAGCGGGCGGTGTGGCGCGGCGCCGATGCCGTGCTCCCGGTCAGCGACGCTTTGGCCGATTATCTGCGGGCCGCCGGTGTCGCCGAAGAGCGTATCCACATCATCCGCAATGGCGTGCGCCTGGAGCGCTTTTCCGGGCAGCAAGACCATCGCCGTCGGGCGGAGATGGGCTTAGATGGCGGCACGGTGTTCGGTTTTGTCGGCTATGTCCGGCCCTGGCACGGGCTGGACCGCGTGCTGGGCGCGATGGCGCGGATGCAAGATCAGACCACGCAATTGATGGTGGTCGGAGACGGGCCGGCCTGCCCGGATTTAAAGCGCCAGGCCGCCGAACTGGGATTGGCTGGCCGCGTCCGCTTCACCGGGGCGGTGCCGCATGATGATGTGCCCGCTTACCTGGCGCTGTTTGACGTGGCGCTGCAGCCGGATGTCACCGCCTATGCCTCGCCCTTGAAATTGTTCGAATATATGGCGGCAGGCTGTGCTGTGCTGGCGCCGGATCGCCCCAATATCCGCGAGGTGGTTCGCGATGGTGAGACAGCAGCCCTGTTTCAAGCCGACCGCCCCGATGCGTTCGAGGCGGCGCTGCACCGGCTGGCAGGCGACAGCGGATTGCGGCGCCACTTAGGCGCGCGCGCCCGGGAAGAGGTGGTTGCCAAGGACTATAGCTGGGACGGCAATGCCCGCAGGGTTGCCGCAATCGCCGAGCGGCTGATGGCCAAACGCGCCACCGCGGCGGCGGCCAAGGCCCCGGCATGACGGCGGCGGCCAAGTCGATCCTCTACGTTACCCACCGCTTTCCCTACCCTCCGGCCGGTGGGGCCAAGGTGCGCGCCTTCCATTGCCTGCGCCATCTGGCTGCATGCCACCATGTCACGGTCGCGGCCCCCTTGCGCACGGATGATGCCGCCGAGGCCGCGCGCGGCTTGGCAGAGGCCGCGGGCGTTACCGTTCTGGCCGAACCGATCGGCCGGGTTACTGGCCTGGCGCAGGCCCTGGCTCATGCCGGCACCTATCGGCCGGCCTCGATGGGCTATTTTCGCTCCGGCCCGCTGCTGCGGCGCATTGCCCGCCATTTGGCCGACCAGCCGTGCGACCTGATCATCGTGCACAGCTCCTCCGTCGGACCGGCGGTGGAAGCCGCATCGGTTCCCAAGATCATGGACTTTGTCGACATGGATTCGGCGAAATGGCGTGATTATGCGCCGGTGAAGCGGTTTCCGCTCAGTCTGGTCTATGCGCGGGAGGCAGCGACCTTGCGCCGGGCTGAAGCACGGCTTGCCCGTCGCTTCGACTTATGCTTGCTTGCTACCGCCTTTGAAGAGCAAGAGTTGCACCGCATCGCCGGAGATGATGTGCCTGCTGCCGTGGTGCGCAATGGTGTCGATCTGGATTTCTTTGCGCCGTCGGACATGGCCTATGACCCCGACCTGATCGCGTTTGTGGGACGCATGGATTATTTTCCCAACGAACAGGCCGCTGTGCGCTTCTGCGACGAGGTCTGGCCGCACATCAAGGCGCGGCGGCCCGGCGCACGTTTTCGCATCGTCGGGGCCGCTCCGACACCGCCGGTGCGGGCCCTGGCCGCCCGGGATGGGGTTGAGGTCACCGGCACCGTTGCGGATGTGCGCGATCATGTCCGCGCGGCGGCTTGCACCGTCGTGCCGCTGAAAATCGCCCGCGGCACACAGAACAAGATCCTCGAATCCTGGGCCATGGGCGTTCCGGTGGTGGCCAGTCCGGTGGCCGCACGCGGCGTCGACGCGCAACCGGGCACGCATTTCTTGGTCGCGGACCATGCGCGCGCCTTTGTCGAGCAGTGTTTGCAGCTGATGGGCCAGCCGGATACGCGCGCCCGATTGTCTCAGGCCTGCCTGGCCCATGTCCGGCAGACATATAGCTGGCAACAGACGTTGCGCGATTTGGATGCGGCCGTGGCGCGGGCTTTGGCGGCACAGCGGGCCCCGGGAGGCGCAGCCGCGTCCACGCCGGCACAGGAGCCGCTGTCATGAGGTCGATGCGCCACGACCGGCTGCACGGACCGTCACGGGCGAGCGTTGGCAAATGACCAGGCAGCAGGCGCCCGTCAGCGTCATCATGTCGACCTTCAATCGGGAGGCCTATATTCGCGCCGCCGTGGACAGCCTGCTGTGCCAAACCCGTCCACCCAAGCAGATCCTGGTGATCAACGACGGCTCAACCGACGCAACCAAAGCCATCCTGGACAGCTATGGCAGCCGGCTAGAGGTGATGCATCAAGACAATAGCGGCAAATCCGGTGCGCTGAACCGGCTGATGCCCCGGATTAGCCAAGACTATGTCTGGGTGTTCGACGATGATGACGTGGCTTTTCCCACCTTTGTTGAGACGCATCTGACCGCCTTGGCCAAGTCGCCCGAGGCTGCTTTTACCTATGCGCCCGTCACGCGTGCGCTGTCGCGCCCGGATGGCACATTAGAGCCTGAATTCGTGCGCCGCATCCCCGTCACTCAGCCCTGCGATCTGCTGCCGCGGCTGCTCGAGCGCTGCTGGTTGTTGCAGCAAGCGATGCTGGTGCGCACCGCGGCCTTCTTGTCGGTCGGCGGCTATGACAGCACGCTCTTGCATTCGGAGGATTATGACTTCTTGCTGAAGCTGGCGCGCACCCATAGCGGCATTCATATCGACGAGCCGGCGCTTTACTGGCGGCAGCATGGCGGACACCGCGGCGCCGCCGGCAGCCGAATCCCCGCGCGCCAACGCCGCGAAAAATGGTATCTCGCCAACCAGGCGATATTCCGAAACGTCCGGCGCGATTTCGCGCTATGGGAATATCTGCCGCACACCCCGCCCAGCCCGCAGCCCGACCGCTTCGATCAAGTGGCCGCCCTGCGCAGCCGCTACAAGGTGATGGCCTTGCACGGCTTGTGGGACCTGGCCTTGGACGATCTGGCTCAACTGGTCCAGCAGGCTCAGGGCACCGGGGCGGACGCGGCCCTGACGGCGGTGCTGACCGCCTCGCTGACTGAGCCCTTGGCGGTGGAATCCCTGTTGTCGAACAAGGGCTATCGCAAGCGCTTCGCCGAAGCCATTCATGCTTTATGCACACGGCCGCAACGGCGTGTCATTTCCAAGCAGATCTATTATGCCTTGTTGAAAAACTGGTCGGACATCTCGATCAAGCGCCGCTTCTACTATGTGAGGACCATCGGCAAATTCCTGATGCCGCGCCTCACGGTCAGCCGATCGCGGCAGCAGGCCGCAGGATTAGGCGGCCGACGACCATAAGGCTCTCAGCCGGCCCCATTGTTTTGAGGTTTCCGCCAATTGCTGGGTCCAAACCTCCGGTGGCGCGAAGGCACGCTTGGCCCAGTAGCGCGCCTCCATGCTGACGGCCCGGCGAAGGTGCCAGAAGCGCAGGCCCATATCCTGCGCTTTGGACTGGGTCATCGAGGAGCGCATGATGTGACGGCCGTGGCTTTCGAAATAGGACCGCAGATATCGCGCTGATTGTCGGTCCTTCTCGATCAGATGATCGACGCGGGCTTGCGGCACCCAGCGGCCGGTCAATCCGCGCGCGGCAATCGCGTCCAGCACCGCGGTTTCTTCCCCGCCGATCAGATTGCGCCCTTTGCGGCCGGCGGCCGGATCGTAAAGATGCTGGCGCTGGAGATCCATCCGGATGCAATAATTGGCCCCGAAGGGATATTTGCTCGGCTCCCGCGTGATTTCCTGTGGCTGAGGTCCAAGATCGCGGGATGCGAAGGCGGCCTCGTACAGCGTCCATGTGCGCTGCAGCCATGCCGGCGCGCCATCGGAGAACACCGGGAGGATCGGCCCGCCGAAAAAGGCGGCCTCGGGCCAGCGCTCAAACGCTGCGACATAGGCGGTCAGCCAGTCCTTGCCGACGATGATATCGTCATCGGTCCACAAGATATAGCGCCCGGCCGCCTGCGCGACCGCCGCATTGCGGGCATTGGACAGGCCCTGCTCCGGTTCAAACAGCCGGCGCACCGGCAACCGCTCAGCCGAGCGCGCGATCACCTGATCGGTGTGGTCACTGCAATTGTTGTTGACCAGGAGCAATTCCCAATCAAGATCGTCCACGCCGTCGATGCTGGCGAGATTGTCAAGCGCCTTGGCGAGCAGATCCGCCCGATTCCAGGTACAGATGGCGACGGATAAGAGCATCGGGCAAGCCTCTGGCGGGTCAGCGATCCGTGGCCTGTCCCCTACTCCCGCCATTGGCCGAACGGCAAGCCCCGATATCAGCGCTCCGCCCGGCCGCTGAGGGCAGCCGTCACACGATCGACGGCATGGAATAGCCGAAGGTTTCGATGTCAGACTTGTAAAGCCTGGCAATCTTCTGGGCCGATGCCGCGGTCAACATCCCTTCCGCGCTTTGGCGCGTCTCGGTCTTGTTTTCCCACGGCAATTGAACAGCCCTTCCTAGCCGGTCTTGCAGAACAGCGACGGTTTCGTCCAATTGTTCGAAGCGGCCGACAAAATCAACGCCCGGTGCGCCCGTGCGCGGGTCCCTCAGGAAATCCATTTGCGGCCGGAAGTGCCACCAGCGTCTGATTGCGGGCAAATGAAGTTTGCGCTCAATGAAGTCATTGATGTCATGGCAGTCGGCCAAATGCGCGTCAGCCCATTGTTGATCCTGCGCGTTCAGCCCGCCCGTGCTCAGGAAGGTAAAGGCGGAACAGCACCGATCCCACGGATCCCGCACCACCGTGAACTTGAAGAATGCATCGAATCTGTTGGCGCCGAAAAACATCAGCGCGTCCCGCACAAAGATGTGGCCGGCCGCATTATTGCCATAGACCGCCTTGGCCAGGGATATGCCCGCGCACTTGGGCAAATGAAAAAACAGGCTGTTGCTCTGCAATAGGGGGCGGAAGCTGTAGAACGCGTCGGCATCGGCTACACACAGCCGGGCATAGTGGCGCAGGATCTTGCCATGCCGACGTTCGTGGATCTTGTGGCGCAGCGTCGTGGGCAGGCGCGACATGGCGGTTTCGATGACCGGCTTCATGCCCTGGCTCCCAACCGGCCTCAAGCGCCGTCGAATATGCCTCATCGCCCATTCCTCCCTGCCCTTGCCGCGGCTCACCTTTCGACCTAGAGGACTCTCGTCCATTGCGGGCCGAGGCGCGGTGCCAAACTGCCGTGGCGAGGAAGTAGGGTATGGAAAATTTGAGTGGGGACAAAGCGGAGTTTGGCACAGCCGACCTCTGCCAACGCCTGAGGGATGAAATCCTTCGTGTTTTGGCGCCCCTCATCGCCCCACATGCAGGCCGCCTGCTGCTGGTTGATCCAGCAGACTATGGCAATGTTGGAGACCATGCGATTCATCTGGGCCAGTTCGCCTATCTCGATCGAGCTTTCCCGACGGCACGGCTAAACGTGCTGGCGGAGGCAAATGTTAAGGCAGGCGCATTGCGGGCTGTCGACCAGGCCGATTTAGTACTGTTTCAAGGAGGCGGTAACTTCGGCGATTTATATCCGCGCCATCATGCCGTTCGACTGGCAGTCATGCGCCAGAAACCGGAGGTGCCAAAACTGCATTTCCCACAAAGTATCTTTTTCCAAGAAGAGAGAGTTCTTGAAGAAACGCGGAGAGTAATAGCACAGCAATCTAACTTCACTTTACTTGTACGAGACAAAATCAATTTCGAGTTTGCGCAATCGAAGTTCGATTGCGAGATAAGACTGTGCCCAGACATGGCCTTCGCTCTAACGCTGCCGCAATTCGCCGAGCCCGACTTGGACTATTCTTGCCTACTACGAACAGACAAAGAAATGAGGATAGATAAAAATGAAGCACTGACGAACCTGCTCCAGGGCCTCGCAGCGCAGAGTAGCTTTTTCGACTGGGTAAAGCCGGAAAGTACACGATTGCGCCGACGGTTGCACCGGAGTCTGCGACTTTGGAATCAGCAGCCTTGGACTTATCGTTTTACTGAAGCGTGGGTATATCAGACATGGCGAGCGTATGCGCAGGAACGTTTAGAATATGGTCTTCGCCGATTGGCGCGTGGCAGAACAGTGATAACCGATCGCCTTCATGGCCATATACTCGCTACTTTGCTAAACAGACCTCAGTATGTCTTTGATTCCATGGACGGAAAGGTAGCAGCCTTTTTCAAATGCTGGACCAAAGAGTCCGGTTCAATTGTGCTAGTTCAATCCGTTGAGGAACTTAGGGATCTTCTGTCTTCCTCCGCCACGCCAAGCGGATCATGAGTCGGCCGCAAAAACCTACAGTCATTTTTCATCACACTTCTTTTACGGGTTGGGAAGCTTTTTGTTTCAGCCCTCACGCGAGTTCAACCCCCAAGTCCAACATCGACGTCCTATTCGCCCAACAATTGCGCAAATAAAGGTTGGTAGGGATCATTGGGCGTACTTCTTCCCCATGCAGCTTAGGACGCCGCCGCGGGCGGGCCATCGCAGACGGCTGCTGGCGGGTTGCCCGGCGCGTCTCACAAAAATCGCCCCACCACGCTTTTGTAGCTACGGCTGACCTTCAGTTCGCGGCCGCTGTGCAGCACCAGGAAGCATTCGCCATTGGCATGCGGGTGCACCTCGCGGACGCGGTCGAGATTGACGATGGTGGAGCGGTGAATGCGTTGGAACACGGCGGGGTCAAGGCGTGCCTCCATCTGCTTCATGGTCTCGCGCAGGATGTGCGTGATGTCGCCGACATGGATGCACATATAGTCGCGTGCCGCGTCGATATAGTCGATATCGGCGACATCGACCCGGGTGATGATGCCGCGATCCTTGATGTGCAGCTGGCTGTCATAACGGCCCTGAGCCGGCGCCTCATTGTGCAGAATCGCGGTCAGCGCCGTTCTCGGTTCCCCCTCCAGGGTCTCGACCAGCTCCACCAATCGGGCCTGCTGCTCCACGGCCGCACGCTGGGCGCGCACCTCGCGCACCCGTGCCATGGCATCGGCCAGGCGCTGCTCTTCCACCGGCTTCAGCAGATAATCCAGAGCATGGGCCTGAAACGCCTCCAAGGCATATTGATCATAGGCGGTGACGAACACGAACAGCGGCAGATACTGGCCGACCAGCGCCTTGATCACCTCAAAACCGTTGAAGCCGGGCATCTGGATGTCGAGAAACACCAGATCGGGCTTCAGCTCGCGGATCATCTTGATCGCCTCGCGGCCATTGGCGGCCTGGCCGGCGATCTCGACGTCGCGATAGGGCTCCAGCCGAATCGCCAGGCCGCGCAGGGCCAGCGGTTCATCATCGACGAGCAGGGTGCGGATCACGCTCATGCGGCTTTGCGTCCTTTGGTGTCGGGCTGGGCATATTCCAGGGGAATGTGAATGCGCACCTCCAGCCCGCGCGGCTTGAGATTGATCAGCTGAAAGCGGTGCCTGTCGCCATAGATCTCGTTCAACCGCGCGCGGGTATTGGCGATGCCGACGCCGGAGGAGGTGTGGGCCGGCAGCGCCGGCTTGTCGCCGTTCAAGCCCGGGCCGTCGTCGATCACCGACAGGCGCAGATGCGGCTCGGCCATGATCGCGGCGATGGTCACGGTGCCGCCGCTCTCGGACGGTGCGACGGCATATTTGATGGCATTCTCGATCATCGGCTGTAACAACAGGCTGGGGATCAGCGCCTTTTCCGCGCCGGCCTGGATATCGAAGGCAATGGTCAGACGCGGACCGAACCGAACCCGCTCAATATCCAGATACAGCCGCAGGGCATAGAGCTCATTGTCCAGAGTGACCTTTGCGGTGGGCTGATTGACCAGGGAGTAGCGCAAAAAGGCCGACAGCTTCGACAGCATATCATTGGCGCAGGCGACATCCCGGTCCAGCACCAGGGTGGAGATCGCGTTCAGGGTGTTGAACAGAAAATGCGGATTGAGCTGATAGCGCAGCATCGCCAGCTGGGCTTCATGCGCCATGGCACTGGCCTTCAAGGTCGCTTCCTTCTGCGCCACCAGATCGCGGTAGGTCTTGGTGCCCAGATAGGCGGCCGACCAGGAGATCAGCACAAAGCCCTCCAGCATGAAATTCTCAAACAGGCCATATTCGGCGGCCTGAGCGGGGTTGTTCAGCCGAATGGTGAAAATCTCGATGGCGGAAAAGGCGAAGGCGAACAGCACTGAGACCGCCAGTCCGATCAAGGCCAACATCGGCAGCGGCAGATGACCCAGAGGCTGATAGATGTAGCGCATCGTGGAGGTCAGCACGAATCCGGTGACCGCGGCGACCAGGGCTGTATCGAAGAACGGGCTGAACAAGCCCGCCTGGGTATAGCCCTGCAGCAAACGCACGGCCAGATAGGCGCTCCAGATCAGGATCTGGAACAGCCAGAACAGGCTCTCACGGTTTAGGCGCAGGACGGGCGGCACCGGGATCCCCTTCCAACATCGGCACTTACCCCCGCACTATGGCCATCCCCACGCGCGCCGCCAAGGCTCGCTTGCGTTGAGGCCTTGACGTTATAAAGTAACGCTTTACCATGAGCGCGTTCGACCGAGAGGAGCTTATGACGCAACCGCCTGCCGCGCCGCCGGCCGCCGCGCCGGCCGCACCGTTCGACCGGGTCGCCATCGGCCTATCCCTGGCCTGCCTAATCCATTGCCTGGTGCTGCCCCCGGCCTTGGTGATGCTGCCGCTTGTCGCTGCGGCCTGGCCGGAGGATCTTTGGGTGCATGCCGGGCTGTTCGCGATCGCGTTGCCGGTGGCGGTGCTGGCGCTGTATCGCGGTTGGCGGCTGCACCGCCGGCGCTGGCCCGCGCTGCTGGGCCTTGTCGGCCTGTGCGGACTGGCCGCCGGACTGTTGATGCACTCCCTGCCGCTGGGCGAGACCGCCGAACGCGCCGCCAGCGTGACCGGTGCCAGCGCTCTGGCCCTGGCCCATCTGCTTAATCTAAGGTGTCGGCATCATGCCCGACCATGAGCCCGCCACGCTGATCCAGGCCGATGCACTGCGTCATCGCTTCGGCACACGCACGGTCTTGTCCCTGCCGGCGTGGCGGGTGACCCGCGGGCGGCACTGCCTGATCCTGGGTCCGTCCGGCGCCGGCAAGAGCACGCTGATCCACATCGTCACCGGCCTGACCCGGCCGAGCGAGGGGCAGATCAGGGTGCAGGGGCAGGATTTGTTCGCGCTCAGCCCCGGTCAGCGCGACCGGGCGCGCGGTCGGCTGTTCGGCATCGTGTTCCAGAGCTTGCGGCTGATTTCCAGCCTCTCGGTGCGGGACAATCTGCGCCTGGCGCGCAGCCTGGCCGGCATGCCTGCGGACCCGGCCCGTCTGGACGGGCTGCTGGACGCGGTCGGCCTGTCGTACCGGGCCGGCGCCAAGCCGCGCCAATTGAGCCTGGGGGAGGCGCAGCGGGCCGCCATCGCCCGAGCAGCTGCTGCGGAACCGGCGATCCTGATCGCCGATGAGCCGACCTCGGCGCTGGATCGGGTGCGCGCGGAGCAGGTCATGGCGTTGCTGACCGGGCTGTGCGAGCGAAGCGGCGCCACCTTGATCGCCGCCAGCCACGATGAGCGCATCACCGGCCATTTCGCCGATACCCTGACGCTCACCTCGGGCGAGGCGATGGCGGCATGAGCTGGGCCGCGCTGAGCTGGGCGGCGTTGCGCGATCGGCCGCTGAATAGCCTGCTGACGCTGGTGATCTTGGCGCTGGGCACGGCCAGCCTCAGCCTCTTGATGCTGCTGTCCCAGCAAGTCGAAGGCCAGTTGACCCGCCAGACCGCGGGCGTGGATCTGGTCGCCGGCGCCAAGGGCAGCCCGCTGCAGCTGATCCTGTCCAGCCTGTTCCATGTCGATGTGCCGACCGGCAATATCCCGCTGCATCAGGCCGAGCGCCTGGCCGGGCACCCGCAAGTGGCCCGGGCCGTGCCGGTGGCCCTGGGCGACAGCTTTCGCGGTGCCCGCCTGGTTGGCACGGAGCCGGCGTTTCTGGAGCTGAGCGGAGCGGCCTTGGCGCAGGGCCGCCTGTGGTCGCGCGAGGGCGAGGCGGTGGTCGGCGCGGCGGCCGCGCGGCGGCTGGGCCTGACCTTGGGCCAGCGCTTTATCAGCGCCCATGGCATCGCCGGTGAGGCCGGCGGTCATGAGGACGCGCCCTATGAGATCGTCGGCATCCTGGCGCCGACCGGGCGGGCGGTTGACCGCCTGATCCTGACCGACCTGCACAGCATCTGGGCCGCCCACGGCCTGCACGACCATGAGCCGCACGCAGGCGAGACCGACGATCACGCCCATGCCGATGAGGGGCCGCACACAGGCGAGGCCGACGATCACGACCATGCCGATGACGCGTCGCACGCGGATGACGCCGGGCATGACCATGGCGCCGAGGCCGACGCCCTGGAGGTGACCGCGGTGTTGATACGCTATCGCTCGCCTTTGGCCGCGGTGCAGCTGCCCGATCTGATCGACGCCACGCCCGGCCTTCAGGCCGCCGTCCCGGCGCTGGAGGTGGCGCGCCTGACCGCCCTTCTGGGCACCGGGGCAGACGCGCTGGCCGCGTTTGTCGCTCTGTTGATGGCGACGGCCGGCCTCAGCCTGTTTGTCGCCATGAGCACGGCCATGGCGCAGCGCCGCTATGATATCGCGATGATGCGGGTGATGGGCGCGGGCCGGGCCGCGGTGACCGCACAATTGCTGCTGGAAGGCGCGGGCCTGGCCGGGGCCGGCGCGGTGCTGGGCCTGATCGCCGGGCATGCCGCGGTGGCGGTCCTGGCGCTGGCGGTGCCGGACTTGGCCGGGCTGGGCATCACGGGCTTTGCATGGAGCAGCGCCGATGGCATCATCTTTGCCGTGACGGTGGGGCTGGGCCTGGCCGCAGCGGCCGGGCCGGCCTGGCAGGCCTACCGCACCGACATCGCGCACACGCTGGCGGAGCAGGGAGCATGACACGGATTTTCGCGCAGCTGCTGGCTGGCCTGATGCTGGCCCTGATCTTGGGCCTATCAGCGCCCGCGCAAGAGCAGCTTCAGACCATTTATGGCGGGCCGGACGGCGATGTCTGGCAACCCGCGCCGACGCCGCCGGGGGCGCAGTCCTGGGTGGCCTTGCAGGATCTGGAACTGGAAGAGCGGCTGGACGGCGAATGGATCGTGTTCGATCCGATCTTCGGCCCCAAGGTCGAGGCGCTCAACGGCCGGCTGATCACCATCAACGGCTTCATGCGGCCGTTGGAAAATGCGCGCGCGCAGAAACATTTCTTGCTCACCGCCTATCCGCTGTCCTGCCCCTTCCACACCGCCGGCGGCGCGTCCACGGTGATTGAGGTGATCGCCGAGCGCCCGGTGCATTTCACCTATGAACCGGTGCTGATGCAGGGCCGCTTCGAACTGGTCGACACTGGCGAGACCGGCCTGTTCTACCGCCTCACCGCCGCGCGAGAAGTGGCACAATAACCCCATCCCGCCCCCCAAAGCCCGTCATTCGCCGGCTCGACCGGCGAACCCATGCTGCCGCTGTCTCGTCGCTTGAGACATAGACCCGCCGGTCAAGCCGGCGGGTGACGGGATTAAAGGGCTGCTCCTGCTTCCAGCCGGCCGGTGGCGCGATCGCGGGACTGCCCCCGGTCAGCCGCCCTCACAAACGCGCACCAATCGCGCCCCCACGCCCGTCATTCGCCGGCTCGACCGGCGAACCAATGCTGCGGCTGTCTCGTCGCTTGAGACATAGACCCGCCGGTCAAGCCGGCGGGTGACGGGAACAAACGGCTG
>JBHJGS010000022.1:0-40130 GCA_050331575.1 Rhodothalassiaceae bacterium
CCCCGTCAGACCGCCTGAATCAACCGAAATCCCCACTTCGCGAACCAGCCGAGCCCCCGAAATCGCCGTATCACCGCACGCCAGGACACATCCGTCGCAATATGTTGTGGCAAAAACCGTAAACCGGAACCAACCGGAGAAACCTTCCGCTTTATAGCGCTTAATAATTTGGCCAATCGATTAGCGAGGACTGGTCTGTTCGGAGAAGCTGTGCCTTTAGCCGAGATGGCTGCGCAGTTGCAGCCCGGCAATCCGGACGTGATCCATAATCTGGGGTGGATCTATGTGAACACGAAACGACCTCAAGCTGGAATGGAACTTCTGCAGAAGGCTGTAGAGCGGCAGCCGGACAATGCCACCCTCCTTTACCGCCTCGGCGTGGCGCTAGAGCGCGGCGAGCGCCCTGGAGTGGCTAGAGGACACTATCAGCAGGCGCTTCAACTTGATCCTGATTTCGAATTCGCCGCCGAAGCAAGGGCGCGCCTCAATCACCTTCAGCCGACGGGTCTTCGACACGACCCGCCGGCCGTTTCAAAGACTGGCAGACGATAACCTGTTGTGCCGATAGCAATTTTTGCATGTGGCGCATCATCGAACTAACCGCTGACACGGACCATATGACCGTGCGGGTAGACGCTTGATTCAGGGCATGCTGGCGACTCTGGTTCTCTAAGTCAGATTTCGGGGTTTTTCGCCATCGTTCGTCTGACCGCAGTAGCAGCGTCGCCTTGAGCTGTCTCTTGACCCGGTCGGCCATCCGGTTACGGTGCGCGGCGCAGGTGCCGGGCCGGGTGGCTGGAGAGGGGGACATCATGCTCTATCGTCAGACGCTGCGCTTTGCCGGCGCAGAGACGCTGGTCACAGACTATGAGCAGGCCTTGGAACGGCTGGGTCCGGCGCTGCAGACGGTGAGGCAGGAGCGCGCAGACGCGCGCCCCTATCTGAGCCTGCCCGGCCGCACCGACGATCTGGATGAGATCCGTCGCCGGGCGGATGCCCTTCGCGCCAAGGGTTTTACCGATATCGTCGTGCTCGGCACCGGTGGGTCCAGCCTGGGCGCCAAGGCCTTGGCGGCGCTGACCGGCCCGCATTTCGCAGCGCCGACGGTGCGCTTGCATGTGCCGGACAATCTGGGCGCTGCCTTGATGGATGCGCTGTTTGAGCAGCTGGATCTGCACAAGACGCATGTCATCGCCGTGTCCAAATCCGGCGGCACGGCCGAAACGGTGGCGCAGCTGATCACCGCCTATCAGGCCGTGGCCGAGGCTGTTGGTGCGGATCGGGCGGCGCATCATTTCACCCTCGTCACCGAACCCGGCGACAGTCTGTTCCGGCAACTTGCCGCGCGCTGGCAGCTGAGCTGCTATGATCATGACCCGAAGCTGGGCGGCCGCTATTCGGTGATGTCGATCGTCGGGCTTTTGCCCGCGGCGCTGGTCGGCCTGGACATCGCCGCGGTTCGGCGCGGGGCGGTTCAGGTGCTGGACCAGGCGCTGGGGGCGGAGCGCCCCGCCGATGTGCCGGCCGCGGCCGGTGCGGCCTTCGGCCATGTGTTGGCGACCCGGCACGGCTGCCCGATTCAGGTGCTGATGGCCTATGACCAGCGCTTGGACTTCTTCACCCGGTGGTGGGCGCAGCTATGGGCGGAAAGCCTGGGCAAGAACGGCCGCGGCACCACCCCGGTGGCGGCCCTGGGCCCGGTCGATCAGCACAGTCAGGTGCAGCTGTATCTGGACGGACCGGCCGACAAGATCTTTACCATTCTGGCGCCTGAGACCAAGGGGCTGGGCCCGCGCATCGAGCCGGCGCATGCCGATGATCCGAAGCTGGACTATCTGGCCGGCCGCCACATCGGCGATCTGGTCGACGCGGAAGCCGCCGCCACGGCCGAGGCCTTGGCCCGCCGCGGACGCCCGGTGCGCCAGATCCACATCGAAGCGGTCGATGCTTTGGTGATCGGGGGCTTGATGATGCATTATATGCTGGAAACCGTGCTCAGCGCGCATCTGCTGGGAGTTGACGCCTTCGACCAGCCGGCGGTGGAAGAGGGCAAGGTGCTGACCCGCGAGGCGTTGCGGGGCGGGGCTTTGCCGGAGCCGGATCCGGCCACGATCGTCTCGGGTCTGAAGGTTTGACCTTCCGGAGCATTTGGCCTACTGCCAAGGCCCGCGCTGCTGCTCCCGCCAAGTCGACTGAAAGGCTCTAAAGATGGCGAAACCGGTCCGCAAAGCGATCATGCCCGTCGCCGGTCTGGGCACCCGTTTTCTCCCCGCCACCAAGGCCATGCCCAAGGAAATGCTGCCGGTGGTGGACAAGCCGTTGATCCAATACGCGGTGGAGGAGGCGCGCGGCGCGGGCATTGAAGAGATCATCTTCGTCACCGGCCGCGGCAAGACCGCAATCGAGGATCATTTCGATCATTCCTATGAATTGGAACGGGTTCTGGCGGATCGGGGCAAGCATAATCTGCTGGCCGAGATCCAGGCGGTGCTGCCGCCGGAAGGCCATATCGCCTATACCCGCCAACAATCGCCGATGGGCTTGGGCCACGCCGTCTGGTGTGCGCGGCACCTGGTCGGCGAAGAGCCGTTCGCGGTGTTGCTGGCCGACGATCTGATCAAGGCGGAAACCCCGTGCCTGAAGCAAATGGTCGATGCCTATGAAGAGGTCGGCGGCAATATTGTCGCGGTGATGGACGTGCCGCGCGAGCATACCAAGCGCTATGGCGTGCTGGAGACCGGTCAAAGCGCCGGCCGGCTCACTGAGGTCAGGGGGCTGGTGGAAAAGCCCGATCCGGCCGATGCGCCCTCGACCCTGTCGGTGATCGGTCGCTACATCCTGCAGCCGGAAGTTTTTGCCGAACTGTCTGCGCGCACGCTGGGCGCGGGCGGCGAAATCCAATTGACCGATGCCATGGCCAAGCTCATTGGCCGTCAGCCGTTCCATGGCTATCGCTTTGCCGGTGAACGCTATGACTGTGGTGACAAAGTCGGCTTCTTGAGCGCCACTGTCGCCTTCGCGCTGGACCGGCCGGACTTGGCCGATGCCTTCCGCGCCTTTTTGAAAACCGTCGACGCGGTCTGACCGGACCGCCGCGGCACCAGCAAAGGAACAGCGATCATGCGTGTGACGGTTGTGGGCACCGGCTATGTCGGGCTCGTTTCAGGCACCTGCTTCTCCGAATTCGGTCACCATGTCACCTGCGTGGACAAGAATACCGACAAGATCGACGCACTGAAGGCCGGGCGCGTACCGATTTATGAGCCCGGTCTGGAGGATCTGATCGCGCGCAATGTGGCGGCCGGCCGGCTCGATTTCACCACCGAATTGGACGCAGCGGTGGCCCAAAGCGATGCCGTGTTCATCGCCGTTGGCACACCCAGCCGCCGCGGCGATGGCCATGCGGATCTGACCTATGTGCGCGCAGCGGCGGAGGAAATCGCCGAAGCCATGGATGGGTATACCGTGGTGGTGACCAAATCGACGGTTCCGGTGGGAACAGGCATCGAGATTGAAACCCTGATCCGCCAGCGACAGCCGAACAAGGCGTTCGACGTGGCCTCGAATCCGGAGTTTTTGCGCGAGGGCTCAGCGATCGAGGATTTCATGCGACCGAACCGGGTGGTCTGCGGCACCAGTTCAGACAAGGCCCGGGATGTGCTGCGCGAGCTCTACCGGCCGCTGTTTCTGAACGAGACGCCCGTTTTGTTCACCGCCCGGGAAACCGCGGAGGTGATCAAATATGCCGCCAACGCCTTCCTGGCCACCAAGATCAGCTTTATCAACGAGATCGCCGACCTGTGTGAGGCCGTCGGCGCGGATGTGCAAGATGTCGCCCGCGGCATGGGGTTGGACAATCGCATCGGCGCGAAATTCCTGAATGCCGGCCCAGGCTATGGCGGCAGCTGCTTTCCCAAGGACACATTGGCCCTGCTGCGCACGGCGGAACTGCATGAGGTGCCGCTGCGCATCGTCAATGCGGTGGTGGAGGTCAATGACCGACGCAAAGAGGCCATGGCTGAACGGGTCGTTCAAGCCTGTGGCGGCACGATGAAGGGCAAGAAGGTTGCGTGTCTGGGCCTCACCTTCAAGCCCAATACCGACGATATGCGCGACAGCCCCAGCCTGGCGATCATCCCCCGGCTGCTGAGCGAAGGGGCGGAGGTGCGCGCCTATGATCCCGAAGGCATGGAAGAAGCACGCAAGCTCATGCCCGAGGTGATTTATTGCAACGATGCTTATTCGCCGGTTCAAGGCGCCGACGCGCTGGTACTGATTACCGAATGGAACCAGTTCCGGGCGCTTGACTTGGGGCGGATCAAGGCAATGATGGCCCAGCCGGTTTTCGTTGATCTGCGCAACGTTTATGCGCGCGCCCGGGAACCGCAGGCTTTGGGCTTCCAGTATATCGGCATCGGTTTGGGCCGGCGCGAGGAAAAGCCCGCTTTGGCGGCGCAATAGGCCGGGTCAGGCCACCGTTCCGAAGGGCGCCTGCGGGCCGCTGAACTGGCTTGCCGCGTCCACGGGAAATGGCTTTTCCACCACGAAGCGCAGGTCCCCCGGCCGCTCCGCCCGCGCCAGAATGCGCGTGGCGATGCGGTCCAGATCGCGCTCCATCGGCTCTGGCAGGCGCGTTTCCGTGCGCAGCAGCAGATCCAGCCGGGGTGGCCGCCACAGGCCTTCCAGCTGCATCGGGCCCAAGGTGGCGAAGCGCACATCCACCAAAAATCGCGCCCCGCGGGATTGCGTATCGGGGTCAGCCTCTGCCCCGGCCTCTTCATCCAGCGGTTTATGCAGCAGCAGGATCGGGTGCGGCTGGCCGTCTTGGAGAAGCGGCAGGGCAAAGGCCCGCCATTCGCTGCTCTCCCCGCTGCGCCCGGCCATGAACAAGCGCGCCGCTTCCTCATCGAACTGGCGCATCAAGGGCTCGCGACCCAGGCGGCCGAGCTGATCGCGCGCCGCCTCGCCCAGCCATTCGGGCGGTTGTCCTCGGCGCAAGCCGCCCAAAAGCAAGGCGAGCAGAGCCGGGATCTGCGGCGCCGGTGCACCGGTCGACCCTGCCGGTGTCGCGCCGGTGTCGGCTGGTGTGCCCACCAGCGCCTGGCCAATCGCCGCCGCGGCAGGCCATGATCTGGGTGGGTCAGGCAGCGGCGCTGCCGGTAAGGGGTCAGCGCCCGCGCCCGCGGCGGTGGCCGGTGTCGGCGGGACCAGCAGCAGGGCCTGGCCGTCCGGCAAGGCGTGAGGCACATCCAACCGGGCCGGGCCAAACGGCGTCAGCACCGGCTGACTGACCGGAAAGCTGGGGTCCAGCGGCGCGAACGGCGGCCCGGAGACGAGGATGGGGATGGCCGCCGCCTGCGGCTGGACGCTGGTGTGCAGCACAACCGCCGGGGCCTGCGCGGTGAACCGCAGCGCCACCGTACTGCCCGGCGGCAGGACTGCGCCGTCGGCAAAGGGCGCCAGGGCCGGGCTTGCCGCCGCCTGCGGTGGGGTTGCCTGGGCTGACACGGTGCGGAGCGTCTCCCGTTCAGCCTGCGACAGCGCGAAAATGGAGGCCGAGGTCGCCGGCGGCTGGGGGAGGCCCGCAGTTATGGCGGGCGCGGCGCCGGCGGGGGGTGCGGTCTCACCGGCCTGAAGCAGCGGCGCCCGAAGCGCCGCCAGCGACAAAATCGGCGGCGTGGCGGCCTGTTGCGGGGGACCCTGCGGTGCGTCCCCGGGCAGTTGCTGACCTGCGCCGGCGGCTAGCTGATGTGTCGCGAGGGCAGGCAGGGCAAGGATGGCTGGCGCAGGCACGGCGCCGGGTGGCGATGCCGCAGCACTGGCCGTCACAGGGGACGCGACATTGGCGGCGACCGCGGCCCCCAGCGGCGGCGATGGTGCCGCCGTGGGCACCAATAGAACTGCGGCTCGGGCCGCCGCCAGGATCTCCGGCCGGGTCAGGAGTGGCAACAAGGCCGCAGCAGCCGGCGGCAGCGGCGGCGCGCTGCCTGACGTGGCCGGCGCAGGCGCCACGTCCGCCCCGACGGCTAGGACAGGCAGCACCTCCGGCGGACTGAGCGGCTCGCCATTGCGGCTTAGCACGGTGACGCTGAGGGGCCGATCCTGTGCAGACAAGACCATGACAAGCTGATCGCCCGGGCGAAACGCCGGAGGGGCTTGGTCCAGCTGCAAGAGGCCGGCCTCAGTCTGCACCGTGAGCGTCTGGGCGGTCCGCGATAGCAGCAGAGTGTCGACCTGCGTGCCAACCAGTTCCGCTGCGGCGGACAGCTGCAGTTCGACCGGGACCTCTGGCCTTGAAACTTCTGGCCGCTGGGCTTCTGGCCCCGGAACGTCTGGCCTCTGGGCTTCTGGCCGGGTTTCCGCTACCGAAGCGTCTGGCCCCGAAGCGTCTGGTACCGAAGCCGGCGGCGGTTGCGTCGCGGTCGGTGTGGCGGCCGCTTCGGCATCGGCTTGCGCCGGTGCCACGGGCTGGGGATCGGCTGTGGCAGCCGGGGGCAGGGCGGGCGGCAGGCCGTCCGGGGGCACGCCCGCCATGGCGTCAGCCGGGCGCCACTTCGGCGGTTTGGGTCAAGGCCCGGGCCAGCTGCATCACCGCATTGCCGCCCTCGGAATTGGGGTGGCGGGCCAACAGCGGTGTCTGGGATCGGATCGCATCGCGGATCTTGTTGTCGGCCTTGATGATGCCGGCCAGTGGCGGGGAAATCTTCAAGAAGCTTTCGCAGGCGCGCTTCATCGCCTCGAAAATGCGTTCGCCCTCGCGCTTGGAACTGGCGGAATTGATGACGATGCGCACATCGACGTCCGGTAGGCGCATGATCAGCATCTTGATGAAGGCGTAGGCGTCGGTCAGCGAGGTCGGGTCCGGGCTCATCACCACGAACACGGTGCCGCGATGCTGCGACAGGATCAGCACGCTGGGATCGACGCCGGCGGCCAGATCCAGCACCACCCGGTCATAATGCTGGGCCGTGGCGATCAGCTCACGCCGCAGTGCCACCAGCCGCTCCCGCGCCAGGGCCCCCAGCGCACCGGACCCGGATTTGCCGGCCAGCACATCGAAGCCGCCTTGATCAGCCCCGCCGGCATAAGGCGTGATCGCCTCGCGCAGCGGCAGCGCGCCAGTGATGACGTCACCCAGATCATAGTGCGGCACAAGGCCCAGCTGGATATCCACATTGGCCATGCCCAGATCGCCATCGAACAGCAGCACCCGTTCACCCAGGCGCGACAAGGCGTGGGTCAGCGTAGTGGAAAACCAGGTTTTGCCCACGCCGCCCTTGCCGGAGGCCACGGTGATCAAGCGCTGTTCTGGCGAGGTCGGCGAGGCAGTCATGGCGCAACCTGTTCTTCTTGAGCTTTGTTGGGCGTTACGCGCGGCAGGCTGGTCAGCATGCGGGCAAGCAAGAGATAACTCGGCGCTTCCAATCCGTCAGCCACAAATGGCGAGCGACTGAGCGCGGCCAGCGCCAGCCGGCCGCCACGGGCAGCAGTCAGCAGGGACGCAAAGCGCCTCGCCGCATCGAGCCGGGTGACGATCAGGCGGCGCGCGCCCATGGAGGCGAACACCTCAGCGATGTCACCGGCGTCTTGCGGGTCCAGGCCGGCGGTCATCACAGCGACCGGCTCGGCTTGGGCGACCCTGACCAGGCGCGCCAGACGCTTCAGTTCGTCGACATCGAAAGGGTTGGTCCCGGCGGTGTCGATGAGGGTGAGATCCGCCCCGGGCTCCGATCCGGCTACCAGGCGTTCCAGCGCCTCTTCACTATCGGCCACTTCCACTTGCACCTGCATCATCTCTGCCAGATAGCGCAACTGCTGCACGCCGCCGGTCTTCACCGTATCAGAGGTGATGATGCGCACGGAGTGGCCATTGAGCACGCCCTCTGCGGCCAATTTGGCGCACGACACGGTTTTCCCCGCACCCGGAGGTCCGATCAGCATCACCGGCATGGCCTCGGGCAAGCTTAACGGCGACAAGCGCACCACCATTTCCAGGCCCAGAGCCAGGGCCTCGCTCAAGCTTTCCGCAACATTGGCGCTGACGGCGTCTTGCAGGCGCGACGCCAGGTCGAACGGCACGCCGTGATAGCCGAACACCGCAGTCAATTCGGCCAGATCGAATGGCCGGGGTTCGGGCTCGCGGTCCAGCTGATCGAAATTCGCGCCGTTGCTGGGGCGCGCCGTGGGCTGTTGCGGCGGCGGGGCATTGGCCTCGACCGCGGCGGTGACCCGCACGCCGCCGCCGCGGGTCCCTTGATCGATGGACACGATAATGGCGTCCGGCCCCATCTCGGCCCGGACCAGTGCCATGACGTCCTTCATGGTCTTGGCGCTGAAGGTTTTCAGACGCATCGTCGGCTACCCGGTCATACCTGGCCCAGGGTGCGGATGCGCGCCTTGGGATGGATTTCGGCCTGGCTCAGCACCGTGGTTGCCGGCCGGAATCGCTCAACGATAGAGCGGACATAGGGCCGAATGCCGGGGCTCGTCAGCAGGGCGGGGATTTCACCGCTATTGGCGATCTTGTCAAAGGCCCCGCGGACCGTGTTGATGAATTCCTGCAATTGGCTGGGTGGCATGGCCAGTTGGCGTTCCTCGCCCTGACCGACCAGGCTTTCCGCGAAGGCCTGTTCCCATTTCGGTGATAGCGACAACAGCGGCACATAGCCTTGCGGCCCGACCTGGGCGTTGGAAATCTGTCGGGCCAGGCGCATGCGCACATGTTCCGTCATGATCATGGCATTCTTCGTAAAGCTGGCCGCCTCGGCAATGCCTTCCAAGATCGTCGGCAGGTCGCGGATCGATACCCGTTCGGACAGAAGCGACTGCAGAACGCGTTGGACACCATTGACTGTGATGGTGTTTGGGATCAGGTCCGCAACCAGCTTTTGTTGTTCCTTCGGCAGATCGTCCAGCAGCTTTTGGGTCTCTGCGAAGGACAAGAGGTCGGGCATATTGTCCTTGATCACCTCGGTTAGATGCGTGGTCACCACGGTGGCCGCATCCACAGCCGTATAGCCGCGGAAATTCGCCTCTTCCTTCAGACCTTGATCGATCCATGTCGCGGGCAGACCGAAGGCCGGCTCGGTGGTCTCCTCGCCGGGCAAGCCGACCGGGCGGCCTTGCGGGTCCATCACCAGCAGCATGCCGGGCCGCACTTCGCCCTCACCGGAGACCACTTCCTTGATCTTGATCAGATAGGCGTTGGGCGAAAGGTTCATATTGTCCAGAATGCGGACCGACGGCATGACAAAGCCGAAGTCACTGGCCAATTGCCGCCGGAGCGCCTTGATCTGGTCGGTCAGACGATAGCCCTGTTCATCATTGATCAGAGGCAACAGGCCATAGCCCAATTCCAGGCGCACCTGGTCCAGCGCCAGGGCCGCGGTAATCGGTTCGTCCTTCTTTTTGGTGGCGGTCTGGATTGCCTGCTGCGCCTTCAGCTCTTCCTCCGCCTGCAGCTGTTCAGCCTGACGCCGCGACGTCAACACGGCCGCGGCCCCCAAGGCCCCGCCCACTGCCAGAAACGGAATGGCTGGCAGGCCCGGCAGGATCGCCAAAGTTACCAGCACCGCGCTAGAGACCCCAACCGCGCGGGGATAATGGCCCAACTGGCCGACCAGCGCTTGATCGGTCTTGCCTGAGAGCCCCGCCTTGGTGACCAGAATGCCCGCGGCGGTGGAGACGATCAGCGCCGGGATCTGGCTGACCAGACCGTCGCCCACGGTCAAGATGGTGTAGCGCCCGGTGGCGTCCATGAAGCTCATGCCGTTCATGGCCACGCCGATGATGATGCCGCCAATGATGTTGATGAAGGTGATCAACAGCCCGGCCACGGCGTCACCGCGGACGAATTTGGCCGCGCCGTCCATCGAGCCGAAGAAGGTGCTCTCCTGCTCTAATGTCTTGCGCCGGTCGCGCGCCTGATCCTCGTTGATCAGGCCGGAGGACAGGTCCGCATCGATCGCCATCTGTTTGCCGGGCATGGCATCCAAGGTGAAGCGCGCGGCGACTTCGGCGATGCGGCCGGAGCCCTTGGTGATGACGATGAAATTCACGATGATCAGGATCGCAAACGCGATGATGCCGATGATCACATTGCCGGCCATCAACAGCGTGCCGAACGCCTGGATCACATCGCCGGCGGCATCGGTTCCGGTGTGCCCGTTCGCCAAGATCAGCTTGGTCGACGCCACATTCAGCGACAGCCGCAGCATCGTGGCGATCAGCAGGATCATGGGAAAGGACGACAGTTGCAGCGGCTTCTCGATGAACAGGGCCGTCATCAGGATCAGCACCGAGAAGGTGATGGATAAGGTCAGCCCGATATCCAGAAACCAGGCCGGGATCGGCAGAATCAGCATCACCAGGATGCCGAACATACCCAGCGCGACCAATATTTCCGAGGAGCGCAGGGCCGCGGCTATGCCGCGCAGTGTTTGCCCCAGGCCTGCCGCTGCTGCCCCACCGCCTCCGCCCGAGGCTGCCACCGGCGCCTTGCCTGCCGCGTCGCTCATAACGATCCTCCCTGTGTCTGCACGCGCATCGGATCAGCGGCCCAACTGCGCCTGGCCTTCGCCAGGCTGCGGCACGGCAAGACCCTCTTGCTGATACAGATTGAGCTTGTTGCGCAGGGTGCGGATCGAGATGCCAAGAATGTTGGCGGCATGGGTGCGGTTGCCCAGACAATGGGTCAGCGTATCGATGATCAGGTCCCGCTCAACCTCCGCGACCGTGCGGCCCACAAGCGGCGAGGCAACGCTGCGCCCGTCGGACACGGCTGCGTGCGTCGGCTGCGGCGTCGCCTCGGGCAGGGCGGGTTGGCCGCTGGGGCGGCTGCCGTCCGGCAAGAGAATCGCCTCCGGCCCGATTGCATCGCCTTTGGCCAGAAGCACCGCGCGGTGCAGCGTGTTTTCCAGCTCGCGGACATTGCCCGGCCAGGTGTGGCTCTTAAGCGCAACGAGGCCGGCCGGCGAAAGCGGCCGCTGCGGCACATTATTCACTTCGGCATATTTGCGCGCAAAATGGTCGGCCAGGGCGGCGATGTCGGCGGGGCGTTCCCGCAGCGGCGGCACCCGCAGATTGACCACGTTCAAGCGGAACAGCAGATCCTCGCGAAAGGTCTGCTTGCGCACCTCTTCGGCCAGATCGCGGTTGGAGGTGGCAATGATGCGGATATTGACTTTGACCGGCTTGGCCCCGCCGACCCGGTCGATCTCGCGCTCTTGGATCGCCCGCAGCAGCTTGGCCTGCAGCCGGATGTCCATCTCGGAGATTTCATCGAGCAGTAGGGTGCCGCCGTCGGCCTCCTCGAACTTGCCGATGCGCCGCGCCACAGCGCCGGTGAAGGCCCCCTTCTCGTGTCCGAACAGTTCCGATTCCAGGAGATTTTCCGGGATCGCGGCACAGTTCACCGAAACGAAGGGCTTGCGCGCCCGGTTGGATTTTTCGTGCACGAAGCGCGCAAAGACTTCCTTACCGGTACCGGATTCCCCGGTGATCAGGATCGAGGCTTCCGATGGCGCGACCTGTTCGGCCAGCTGCACCACCTGGCGCACCCGCGGATCCTCGAAAATGTAGGTCTGGCTGTCCTCTGTGACGGCCTCCAGCACCGCGGCGATCAGATCGGCATCGGGCGGCAGCGGAATATATTCCTTGGCGCCGTCGCGGATCGATTGCGCTGCGGCGCGGGCGTCGGTGCCAATGCCGCACGCGACCACGGGGATTGAGAAATGCTCCAGCCGCAGGCGCTCGATCACGCCTTTGATGTCCAGCGCGATGTCGACCATCATCAGATCTGCACCGCGATTGCGCAGGATACCGAACGCTTGCTCGATTTCCGGAGCATGCGTGACCTGGGCCCCCCGGTCGATGGCCATGCTGCTGGCCGCACCCAACTGCCCGTCCAATGTGCCGACAATCAGTAACCGCATCCCTTAACTCCTTGCCGCGGCCGGGTTTTGCCCGGCTTATTCGAAATAGCGAACCCGCCTGGTCGGCGGCAGGATGGTGTTCATCAGCATCTCCAACCGCCGCGGATTCTCATTGCGCCCGATCGACGCCGCCCCCAATGTACACAGTTCATTCTTCAAGGTTTCTTCCACCGCCATGCGCTCCGCCTTGGTTGCCAGCGGAATGAACACCATCTGCGACAGCACCAGGCCATAGAAGGTGGTCAGCAGGGCCACGGCCATGGCCGGGCCGATCGAATTGGGGTCGGTCAAGGACCCCAGCATACGCACCAAGCCGATCACCGTGCCGATCAGGCCCATGGCCGGGGCAACCTCGCCGAGCCGCCGCAACACATCGATGGCATGGGTCTCGCGAGTGGCATTGGCGGCGGCTTCGCGGCGCAGCAGATGCTCGATCTCGTCGGGGTTGGCGCCGTCGACCACCAGCTGCACCGCCCGGGTGAGAAACACATCATCCTCGATGCCGGGCAGGGCGCGCTGCAATGCCAGGATACCGTCCTTGCGCGCGCTTTCCGACAGTTCCAGCAATTGCACGGCGGTTTCCGCGGCGTCCTCGCGCGGCTCGGTCATCAACCGCCATACCGTGGCCGGGGCTGCGACCAATTCCTCCGGCGAGAAGCTGATCACGGTGACCGCCAGCGAGCCGGCAACAACGATCAACAGACCGACCAGATTGAAATAGGCCGCCGGCGCGCCCCCCAAAGCGAGCGCGGTGATCAGGACGGCGAAGGCGGCGACCAGGCCGATCAGCACGTTCATGGCTTATTGCCGATCCGACTTGATGATTTCGGTCATGGTCACGCCCAGATGGTCCTCCACCAGGACGACTTCACCGCGGGCGACGAGGCGGTTGTTGACATAGATATCAATCGCCTCTCCGACCTTGCGGTCCAATTCCAGCACCGCGCCGGGGCCCAGCTTCAACAGCTGGCTGATCTCCAGGCGGGTCTTGCCAAGGACTGCCTGCACCTTGACCGGCACGTCGAAGATCGGCTCCAGATCCTGTGCGGCGCGCGGCTCCTCGGTCTGGTCCATGTCCAGCGTTTGGGTGCCGTCCATCTGCTCAAATTCGACCGCCTTGGTCTCTTCGGTGTCCACTTCATCGGCCATGGCTAGATGCCTTCCTCATCGGCTGTGGCGCTGTGCCGGGGCTCAAGAGATTTCATAAAGCGCTCAAAGCTGGCTTCGACTTCCGCCAGGATGCGGGCCTGATCAAACACCAGGCCGGCCTCGTCCCATTCGATCCGGGCATCGCCCGGTCCAAGCGCGGGATCGGGTCGCACGGCAATATTGCCGGCAGCGGCTGCGCCGCCGTCCAGGCCTGCCAGCCTTTGAGACAAAGGTTCCACCAGCATCGGCGCCACCATGATGCACAAGGGCGCCTCGCCGCGCACTTCATCCAGGCAGCGCTGGATCATCTGGTCCAACTCATCGAACGGGAAGCGCGCCATGGCTGCAGGCGCCATCGCGCGCGCCACGCTCAGCGCCAGTTCCGCAGCCTGCCGTTCCATGTCCCGGCGCACCTCGTCATGGGAGGTGAATAGCAGGTCCATGCGGCTGTCGATGCTTTTCAGCATCGCCAGGATCTGCGCTTCCATGCCCGCGACGGCCTCCAACTGGCCGGCCTCCTTGCCGTCGGCGACGCCACGGTCATAGGCGGTTTTGGCGGCATCGTCGGCTTTCTGGCGCCATTTCTGCTCCAGCGCCGGCAGCGGATCATGCTCCTCTTGCGCCTCGCCAAAGCCGGTATCGAAGGTGAAGCGCACCGGTTCGATCTTGCGCGCGCCATTGTGAGCCTTAGTAGACAAGCTCGTCCTCCCCCTTATTGTCGGACAGGAGGATCTCGCCGCTCTCGGCCAGCTCCTTGGCGCGGTTGACCACTTCCACCTGGGCATCATCGACGTCGCGCAGGCGCACCGGGCCCATGGCTTCCATATCCTCCCGCAGGATCTTGGCGGCGCGCTCGGACATGTTCGAGAAGAACAGGTCGCGCAGCGCATCAGACGCGCCCTTCAAGGCGATGGCGAGGCGGTCCTTGTCGATATTGCGCAGCAAGGTTTGAACCCCGCCGGGATCGAGCTTGGCCAGATCCTCGAAGGTGAACATCAGCGCGCGGATCTTCTCCGCGGACTCGCGATTGCGGTCCTCCAGCGCGGTCAGGAAGCGGTTCTCGGTGTTGCGGTCGAGATAATTGAAAATGTCGGCGACGGCTTCGTGGCTGTCGCGCTGGCTGGTCCGCGATAGATTGTTGACGAATTCCACGCGCAGGGTCTGCTCGACCTTGTCCAGAATATCCTTCTGGACCGACTCCATGCGCAGCATGCGCATGATCACTTCCATGGAGAAATCCTCCGGCAGCACCGCCAGCACCCGGCTGGCATGCTCCGGCTTGATCTTCTGCAGAACCACAGCGACGGTCTGGGGATATTCGTTCTTCAGATAGTTGGCGAGCACCACCTCGTTCACATTGCCCAGCTTGTCCCACATGGTGCGCCCGGCCGGACCGCGGATCTCGTCCATGATCAGATTGACCCTGTCAGACGGCAGGATGCGCTGAAGCAGGCGCTCGGTGGCGTCGAAGGATCCGTTCAGGCTGCCCGTGGTGGACACCTCCGAGACGAATTGGACGAACAGCTTTTCGACCAGCTTCGCGCTGACCGTCCCCAGCTGCGACATCGCCTGGGACAGCTCGCGGATCTCGTCGTCGGTCAGCTGTTCCCAGATCGGGCGGCCATATTCATCGCCGATCGCCAGCATGAAGGCCGCAGCCTTCTGATGGCCCGACATCTTGGCCAGTTCGGGATACTTCATGGGCTGCCCTTCCCCTTGCCGCTTGCCTCAAGCAGGCTCAGTCACCGTACATCCAATTTCGGATGATGCCGGCGGCTTCTTCTGGATGGTTTTGAACCACCTCGCCAACCTTGCGCAGCGCCGACTCCTGCACGCGCCCCTCGATTTGAGCTACGTCGATCTCTGCCTCGATGCCGACCGGCCGATCCGGTAGAGTCTCGCCGCTGCGACCCTGCAAGGCTGCCAGCGCGACCTGATCGCCGGCGGCCGCCTTGCTCATCAATTCGCTCGCGCTGGCCGTCTGGCCCGATTGGCCGGGAGCGGCCAGCCGCGGGGCATCCGCCGCCGCACTGGCCGGCAAGCCTTCCGGTTCCGGCTGCGGCCAGCTTTCCAGCAAGCGCCGCACCAGCGGCAGCACGATGGTGAAGATCACCACGAACACCACCGCCGCAATCAGGATCGCCTCAACGATCTCGCGCAGATCATCGCCGAACACACCCAGCAGGCCGGTTTCTTCGGCCACCGGCAGCGGTTCAGGGCGCTGGAACGGCAGATTGACGACATCGACGACGTCGCCGCGATCGGGGTTATAGCCGATCGCTGCTTGCACCAGACGCTCCAACTCACCCAGCTGCTGCGGGCTGAGCGCGACATAGACGTCTTCGCCGGCGTCATTGGTTTCATAGGTGCCGTCAACCAGGACCGCGGCGGTAATGCGTTCGATGTCGCCGGGCTCGCGCACTTCCGTGCGCTCGGTGCGCGAGACATCGAAATTGGTGATTTCGGTGGTGCGGTCTTCCGACGACATGACATTGTCACCGCCGGTCTCAGCACCGCCTTCCGGAATATTCTCGCCGACGCTGACCACCGGCTGGCCCTCGCTGGAGCGCAGGGTTTCTTCATCAACCTGGCTGGCAATCGCGATCTGGCTGGTCGGGTCGATAATGCGTTCGGACTGGGTGACCCGCCGCATGGAAAAATCCACCGACACCTCCGCACGGACCCGGCCCGGACCGATCACCCGTTCCAATTGATTCTCGATCTTCCGGCGCAGCATCGTCTGCATCGCCAGCCGGCGCTCTTCCATCCGCGAGATCATGCCGCTGACCGGGTCTTGCTCGCCGCCGGCCGCCAATAAGGTGCCATTCTGATCAACCACCGAGATCTGGCCCGCCTGCAAGCCGGGAACGGCGCCGGCCACGAACATCTGGATCGCGCGGACCTGGCCCTGGGCGAGTTGCCGGCTGGTGCGCAGCACCACAGAGGCGCTGGGATTGCGCTCCTCCCGGCTGAACAGCTCGCGTTCGGGCAGAACCAGATGCACGCGCGCGGCATCAATGCCGTTGATCACCAGGATGGTCCGGGTCAGCTCGCCCTCTAGCGCGCGCAGGCGATTGATTTTCTGGACAAAGCTGGTGGTGCCGATGCCGTTGGACTCATCAATGATCTCATAGCCCAGCGTGCCGGTCATTCCCTCGCCGGCCAGCAGCACGCGCTGTTCATCCACCACCTGTTCGGGCACCAGGATGGTGCGCCCGCTATTTTCCAGTTCAAATGGAATATTTTGGGCGCGCAGGCGCTCCACGATGCGGCCGCTCTGCGCCAGATCGAGATCGGTATAGAGCAGCGCCATACTCGGTTTGGAATATTGGTTGGCCAGAAGAACGATGGCCACCAGCACCACAAGGGCGGCGCCGATGCCCAAAATCACCCGGGGACCGCCGATCTGGCCCATGATTTCGTTGAATTTTTCCACGTGTCCCGCCCCGACAACGTATGGGTAAACTTAAAAACTGATGAAAAGACGGTACGGATTGCGTCGTAAAGGCAGGGTTAACGCGTAGGCAGTTTTTTCCTACAAGATCGTTAAAGGCGCGGTGCGCCACCGTCGTCGCGATAGTGTTGCATGCGAGTAACACGCAAACCCGGCAGTCCGTTCCGTTCGATCGCTTCCTGCCAGGACAGATACTCTTCTACAGAGAGAGAATAGCGCGTGCAGGCTTCTTCCAGCGTCAGCAGACCGCCCTTAACCGCTGCAACCACCTCAGCTTTACGGCGCACCACCCAGCGGCGGGTATTCGGCGGCGGCAGGTCGGACAAGGACAAGGGCTGGCCGGTAGGGCCGATCACCCTGCGCACCGGGCTGCGTGGCTTCATGGACACGATCCGCCGAAAAAAGAGCGTGAGACGAAGCAACAGCTTATAAGCCGGGTTGCTAAAAAATCCCCTAACCCAGTCGTTAACGTGCACCCAAAAAAGACGGGGCGGCCATATTAGCCGCCCCGCCGAAATATTCGTTACGCTTAGACAATATTGGTCAGTTCCTGGAGGATTTCATCGGCTGTGGAAATTGTCCGCGCCGACGCGGAGAAGGCGCGCTGATTGACAATGAGGTCGGCGAATTCCTGCGCCAGGTCGACCGTGGATTCTTCCAGCGCACCGGCAATGACGCCGCCGGCGCCGCCGGCCCCGGGCACGGTGAAGTTGACCGCACCGGATGCGGCACTTTCGGCAAAGGCCGGCCCGCTGATCGGGCTCAGGCCATCGGGATTAGGGAAGGTGGCGATGGGCAGTTGGAAGATTTCCTGGCTGACACCATTGTCGAACAACACGCTCACCCGACCCGATTCGGTCACGTCAACGCCGATGGGATTGCCGAACAGCGCGCCATCGGTAATCGTCGACAAATCGCCGACGGAGTTGGACAGGACCAGGCCGTCATTGCCGTCGTCGGAACCGAAATTGAACGTAATGGTGGAGTTGTCGGCGCCGTTGGACGGATCGAACTGCAAGGTCGTGGCAAATTCGATCGGGTTGCCCGGGCCGGGGTTCACAGTGGTGGGACCTGCCGGGAAATTCTCCACATATTGCGCGATGGTGCCATCGCCATTGAAGGTCAGCACGCCAGAGGTGACCAACTGCGTGCCCAGGGCGCCGGCATTGGGCGCGCCGACGCTGGTATCCAGGGTGTTCGGGTTCGGCGCAAAAACCTCGACCCGGAAATCGGTCGGGCTGCTGTCGACCCGGGTAAAGGCGACATTCAGTTCCTGCTGGTTGCCCAACGAATCGATCACGAACAGCGTCTGGACGACTTGGGGAACCTGCGCGGCCGGGTTGGTCGGGTCGGTCACGCCGAGCGCCAAGGAGCCTTCCGGCACGCTAGCGGCGGGCAATTGCGGCAAGGACGAGGAGATGGTTCCATTCAGCTCCGCTGTCGTTGTGGGCATGGCCGCGCCGGTGAAATTATTGATGTCGACCGGTTCAAAGCTGCTGCTGTCGGAGAGGTCGCTGACCAGATTGCCCATGCCGTCGACCGGCACGCCCAGCAATTGCTGTCCGGCGGTGTTGGTCAGCACGCCATTCTCATCCGGCAGGAAATTGCCCGCGCGGCTGTAGGCGATGTTCATCAGCGCATCAGCATCGGGCATATCATTGACGACAAAGAAGCCGCCGCCGTCGATCGCCAGCGCGGTCGGATTGGAGCTGGAGGCTAGCAGGCCCTGTTCGCTGATCAGCGCCTGGGTGCGCAGATCGACGCCACCGGGGGTGAAGGCCGTGCTCTGGGTGGAATTGATCACCAGAGCGGAGAACTGGCTTTCGGTGCGCTTAAAGCCCACGGTATTGACGTTGGCGATATTGTCCGAGACCACGCCGACCGCGTCGGTAAACGCAGCAACGCCGCTGACCCCGGTATTCAAAGCTGCAAATGCCATGATTTGTCTCCTTTTAAGCGGTGCCGCGCGCGCGGCTCATCTCGCGCTGTGTGGTCATTGGGAGTTTGGGGTTCGAAGGGCCAGGACATCGTCCAGCGAGACGCTCTGACCGCCCACGGTCAGCAAGGGCGCCACGCCAGTGGTGTCTACGGCGGTGACGGTATCGGTCACGAAGCGCGCCACCGGTACGATATTGTCGTCATTGTTCAAGGCGGTGACCCGGAGGGTATAGTCGCCCTCCGGCAGGGGCTCGCCGTCCTCATCGATGCCGGCGAAAAAGACGTCGTGGCGGCCCTGCGTGATCTGACCTTCGCCGCTGCGCACGACGCGGCCGGCGGCGTTCAACACGTCAATCTGGGTCGACTGGATATTCTCCGGTAGAGCGTAGCTGAACTGGATGCCCGCCTCGCCCTGGGACAGCCGCCCGGTGGCGCCTTCGACCATGGCTTCACGGCCAAGATAGTTGATCGCAGTCAACTGCTGATCCTGGGACAGCAGATTGGCGATGCGCTCCAAATTCTGGTTGCCCTGGATTTCCTGTTCCACGCTGGCAAAATTCACCAGCTGATTGGTGAATTCGCTGCTGTCCATCGGCGACAAGGGATCTTGCGCCTGCAATTGGGTGGTCAGGATCGTCAGAAACGTATCGAAATCCTGGGCGAACCGGCTGCCGGCCTGGGTCGCAGCACTGGCTGCGGCGGCCCCGTTAGCCCCAGCCGCTCCGGCGGCGTCGACGAATGCCATGGCGCTCCTCCTTTAGATCACGATATTGACGCCGCCGGACAGATCCGCGCCGATCAGATCATTGACGTCGATCATGACCTCGGCGTCTTCGACCTCCGGCTCTTCGGCGGCATCGGGGTTTTCAAGAATGTCGGCGAAATTGGCTTGACCGCTCTTTGACTGACCGAACTCACCACCCTGGCCCTGGCCTTGCTGGTTCAGCGAGAAGTTCAGGCTATTGCCATCGGTGCGCACGCCAGCGTCTTGTAAGGCGCGCTCCAGGAAGCGGGCATCGCGTTGCAGCAGGTCCAAGGTTTCCGGCCGGTCCGCGGCGATCTGGGCGCGCACGGCGCCTTCGACCTGAAAGTCCAGCCGGATCGCGACCCGGCCCAATTCCGGCGGATCCAGTTGCACCGTCATGCGCGTGTTGCCATCGATGATGGCCCGGCCGACGCGGAAGGCCAATTGCTGCGCCGGCGGCGGGGGCGGCGGCGGCGCTGCGCGCTCCGGCGCGGCGATCTGGCTGCTGGGCGGGCCCAGGTCGCGGATCACGCTGGTGACCAGAATCTGTTCGCCCGGCCGGCCTGCTGCGTCTGCGGCGGCTTGCGGTCGGACCGGCGCTGCGGCGATTTCTGCCAGCGCGGCGCGCAAGCGATTGATCAGCGCCTCGCTTTCGACCGGGTTGATCGTTTCGGTTTGGAAAAGCTCGGCGGCGACGGCGTCAGTCGGGCCGGCGGTGAATTTCGCCAAAGCGGCCGCCTCGATCGCGGACTGGCCGTCCGCCGGTGTCACGTGCAAGAGCTGTTGCGGCAACAGCTGGGTCGCGGTGCGGCCGGAACCGGCGGCATCGGTGGCGGGGACAATGTCCACCGCGGCCTTGGCCAGACCCTCAGCCAGCATTTCGCCGCCGCTCGGCCCGCTGGAAAGCAAGTGCCCGAGCTGCACCGGTTCGGCGGTTGGCTCCGGCACCGGAACAGTCAGCAGGCTGGCCTCGTCGATGCTGAGGGCCTCGCGCAATGTCTCCAGCGGCACCGGTGTGCCGTCGGCCAGCACCAGCGAGGCTGCGCCGCCGGCATCCGGTTCAATCGGCTGCGCGGGCAAGGCGGCGAACAGAATCGGTGCCTCGGCCGGCAAGCCTTCCAACACCGCGGTGGCGGGCGTGTCCTCCGGCACCAGGACGAGAAAGGCGGGTGGCTCACCGTTGACCAGCGGCAGGCCTTCGGCTTCGGCAACAGGGATCATGATCGCCTGATCTGGCGACGCTGTCGCGGCTTGGCCCTGCTTCAACGCACTGGCCAGGGCATCCAGGCTGGGCGTCTGGCCCGGCGGCAGCGTGTTCAAAAGCTCGGTCACTGCGTCCTGGGCCTCCGGCGGAAGCTGGTCCAACCCGGGGATCTGGAGCAGCTTGGGGGCGCCCTCGGTGGTGGCGTCGGCCCCGTCTTGCAGGGCGGCCATAGAGGCGCCCGGGGCGGCCGCGAACAGACCGTGCAGCCTATCGGCGGTCTGTCCTGTCGCCGCCAGACCCTGCGCCGGCACTTGCACGGCGTCTTGCGGCACCATGGCCGCCTGCGGCGCGGTCAAGGCCAGATCCTGGCCGGTGAACGGGCCGCTCTGCAGCGCGCTGTGGAACGCGCCGGGCTGACCGCTCCCGGGGCCCAGAACCGTGTCAGAGACCGCCGGCCCCGCGGGACCGCCTAGAAACGCAAACGTGATCGGCGAGGGCATGGCCATAAGGCACTCCGCAAACAAAACTCACGGCAGCCTAAGCAAGCGACGGGCCAAGTTCGCAGACATGGCTAAGCCTCAGAAAAGAAAGGGGTTTGCCTTGGCATCGGGACCAGTCAAACGTTTCCGGCCAGGCGGAATTGACCGATTGATCCGGCCTGCCGGCAGCTTCTGCCCGGCGGCGGTGCCGGGCTTGAGCGGCTCAGGCCCGATACGGTAAACCTCGGCCATGACGCAGCGATCTGACATTTTGAAGGCGACACGGCTGGATTTGCCCGGCGATCCGGCTCGCACCCGGGTGGTTGTTGCCATGTCCGGCGGCGTGGACAGTTCGGTGGCCGCGGCTGTGCTGGCCGAGCAGGGCTATGACGTCGTCGGCATCACGCTGCAGCTTTATGATCATGGCGCGGCGGTGGCCAAGAAGGGCGCTTGCTGTGCTGGGCAGGATATCCACGATGCCCGCCGCGTCGCCGACCAGATAGGCATCCCGCATTATGTTCTGGACTATGAAAGCCGCTTCAAGAAGTCGGTGATCGACGAGTTCGCCGACAGTTATATTCGCGGCGAAACGCCGATCCCGTGTGTGCGCTGCAATCAGACGGTGAAGTTCCGCGATCTGCTGGCCACGGCGAAGGATTTGGGCGCGGACTGCCTGGCCACCGGGCATTATGTGCAGAGCCATGCGCTGGCGGACGGTCGCCGCGCGCTTTACCGGGCCGTCGATGACAGCCGGGATCAGAGCTATTTTCTATTCGCCACCACCCCTGAACAGCTGGATTTTCTGCGCTTTCCCTTGGGCGGTCTGGAAAAGCCGCAGGTGCGTGCGCTGGCGGATCGCTATGCCCTGCCGGTCGCTGCCAAGCCGGACAGCCAGGACATCTGCTTCGTGCCCAACGGCAATTATGCCCAGGTGATCGAAAAGCTGCGGCCGGGCGCGGCGGAGCCGGGCGAGATCGTTGATCTGGCCGGCGAGGTCGTCGGCCGGCACGACGGCGTCATTCATTACACCATCGGACAGCGCCGCGGCTTGGGCGTCGGCGGTCAGGCCGAGCCGCTGTATGTGGTGCGCCTGGAGCCGGCCTCGCGCCGCGTCGTCGTCGGCCCGCGCGAGGCACTGCTGACCGCGGGCCTGATCGCCACGCAGGTCAATTGGCTGGGCGAGCCGATGGGGCCTCAGGGTTTGGACTGTAAGGTCAAGATCCGCAACACCGCAGCACCGGTCGACGCGCGGGTGACGCTGGAAGGCACCCAGGCGCGGCTGATCTTTGCTGAGCCCCAGGCCGGCGTGTCACCGGGGCAGGCGGCGGTCTTCTATGACGGCGACCGGGTGTTGGGCGGCGGCTGGATCGGCCGGAAAATCCCCGTAATGTTGGGCGTCGATCAAGCCGGCGCGAGCTTGGGCGAGGCGGCTTGACCGCATCTGGTGCCGTGCTTATAAGCCCGGCTCTCGGCAGGGGCGGAGTAGCTCAGTTGGTGAGAGCGCAGGATTCATAACCCTGAGGTCGGCGGTTCAAGTCCGCCCTCCGCTACCATTTCCCCGTGTCTGTGTTTGCGTCGGTCAGACCCGCGACAGCCGGCGGTAGCGGGCCGGGGTGGTGCCGGACCATTTCTTGAAGACGGTGGAGAAATGGCTTTGGCTGCCGAAGCCGCAGCTCACCGCGATGACGCTTAAGGCGTCGTCGGTTTTCTCCAGGCGTTGCTTGGCCAGCTCGACGCGCTGTTCCAGAATATAGTCATAGGGTGTGCGGCCGACGCTCTGCTTGAACAGCCGGGTCAGCGTATCGATGCTAAGACCGCTGATCGGCACCAGGTCGTTGAGGCTGATGGCCTCGGTCAAATGCGCCTGGATATAGTCCATGCAGTCCTGCACCGCGCGGGCGCGGTGGCGCGCCCGCACCGGCTTGATCCGCTGCGCCAGCGTCGACCAGCGCAGCAGCGCCCGCTGCACGATCTGGTGCGCCAGCGCCTCCACGGTCAGGGCTTGCACCGGGCTGCCGGCCGCCATCAGCTGTTTCAGCCCGGCCGCGGCCCGGGCGATTTGCATATCGAACACCGGCGGGCCGCGATCGGCAAAATTCAGGCTGCTGGCATCGGTCAGATCGCCGATCATCTGATCGATCAACCAGGGCTGCACGCGCACGGCCAAAAGGTCATGGCGGTCCGCCGCATCGGGCTGGGCATAGCCGATGCGATAGATTTCCGACCCGGCCGGGGCGAAGAAGCTGCTGCCCTGAGGGATCATAAGCGCACGCGTGTGATCGGAATTGACGCTGATTTCAGAGGCGGAATGGCTGCAAGCGAATTCAATGATATGGCCGTTGGGGCGGACATGCAGCTCCATGGCCTGCAACGACACATCATAGATGCTCAGCCCGGCCAAATGCGCCTGTTGGCCCCATTTTGGCATCTGATTCAGGCAGGTTCGCCGCGCCCCCCAGGCCGCGGACGCGCCGTGCTCGAAGCGCTCGACCGGGCACAGGCCGGGATCTGCACCTGACAGGTCGGCTGCAGCCGATCCAAATTCGCCAAACATATACAGTATTCCTACCAAATGCCGGCGGCCACGCCGGGCCTTAAGACCAAACCCTTGTGGCATGTATGGCGCCTTGACCGCGCCGCTTCAATTTAAACTGTCGTGACCTCTAGGGCCAGCTTGTCTGACCTCGCCGTGATGGCGCCGTGGTTAGTGGAAGGTTTATCGAAGATTTAAAGAGCATCGGATCAAGAATATCCCAGCCAACGGAGCGAGCCCCTGTTGCTCTCGCATTCCACAATATCCGCTGTTCAAGAAATTTTGCGGAAAGCGCGTAAATTCACCAAGACGATCGAAATAAATGTGGCGTTCTTGCCACAACAGGAAGGCCTTTCGCAGAGAACTCTTTGAGTTTTTTCCGATATTCGGAAAGCAGAGCATCGCTTCAACAAAACCGTCATATGTCGTCCTTAGCCCCTCGCGCCATCACCTTTTTCTAACCGGTTTGTGAGGGACAGTTTATGTCGAAGACCATGAAGGGGGCGCAGGTCTTGCGCCGCTATCTGGGCAGCACGTGCTTGAGCGTGGGCGCCGTCGCTGCCCTGGCCGCCACTGCCTGGACCCCGGCTCAGGCGCAGGTCACCTTTGCCACCGCGCAAGGCCGCGTTGAGATGCCGCGCACCGGCCGCATTGAAGACATTACAGTGGAAGTGACCCACATTCCGTCGGGATCCCGGCGTGTGGTCACCACCAATGACCAGGGCCGCTTCGTTGCCACCGGTTTGCGCATCGGCGGGCCCTACAGCTTCCGTTTCTTCGGCCCCGGCATTGAGACCCGCACGGTGAATGTGCCCTATATCGAAGCCGGCACGCCGTTTCAGTTGAACGTGCAACTGCGCGCGGCCGCAATCGAGGAGGTTGAGGTCATCGGCGAATATATCGGTGACCTAGACTATGGCTCGACCTTCACCTTTGATGCGGAGACAATCCGTAAGACGCCGGTGATCGAACGCCGGCTGCAAGAGATCATCCGGCGCGAATCCACCGCCTTCGTCGATTTCGGCCAGAGCCTGGAAACCCAAGGCATTTCGATCCTGGGCTTCAACACCCGGTTCAACAATCTCGTGGTCGACGGTGTCTCGCTGCAGGACAGCTTCGGCGACAGCTTCACCGGCTTCACCACCCGCCGCTCGGCGATCTCGCTGGATGCGATTGAATCCATCTCGGTGGAAACCGCGCCGTTCGACGTGCAGAATTCCGGCTTCCAGGGTGGTCTGGTGAACATCACCACCAAGTCGGGCACCAATGAGTTCCATGGTGGCGCCTTCTTCCAGCGCAATGGCGGCGATCTGTTGAGCGCGGATCGCGCCGGAACCGACGAAGATGGCAGCCCCAACCTGATCAACGCGCCGGATCGGGAAAACACCTGGGGCGTCTTCCTGAATGGTCCCATTATCAAGGACAAGCTGTTTTTCCTGGTCTCCTATGAAGAATTCGATCAGGAAGATCCCTTGAACAGCTGCCCCGCCGGCTTCGGATGCCCAAATCCCTTCTTTGACATCACTTTGGACCTGTACAATCAGATCGCCGCGGCCTCGATCGCCCAATATGGCTTCGACCCGGGCAGCTTCGACGATATCGCCACCTTCAATGACGGCGAGCGCAAATTCCTGGCCAAGCTGGACTGGAACATCAATGAGGACCACCGTGCCTCGCTGACTTGGCAGCGAACCACCTCGACCTTCATTAACGGCACCGGCGTCCCGGGCCTGGACGGGCCGCTGACCTTCCAGACCGGGGCCGCTGACACGCCGCACCTGGTTTCCGCGCAGCTCTTCTCAAGCTGGACCGACAAATTCTCCAGCCAAATCACCTTCGGCTTTACCCGCAACGAGCGCAATACCGAGCTTTTCCCGGGTGCCAGCGGCATCGGTCAGATCACTCTGAACGAGGTCGGCATCAACGCCAATGCCGATGGTCCGATCCTGGACGACGATGGCAATTTGGAACCCGATGGGGATCTTTCGCTGGCTCCGGATGACGAAGAACAGATTGAGCGTTCGGACAATAACCGGATCCAGTTCAAGGCTCGCGGCGAGTATTATGCCGGCAAGCACACCCTGTCTTTCGGGTATGAGTTTGATTATCGTGATCTCTTCGATATCCGCGTCCCGGGCGGCAATGGCATCTTCAATTTCGAGGCCAGCGGCGGCAACACCACGTTCGAGAATTTCGCCGCCGGGATCGTCGATGAAGTGTCGCTGTTCGGCGCCGCAACCGGAGACCCCTTTGATGTTGCGGTGGATTTCCAGATCGCCCAGCACAGCTTCTACATCCAAGATGAATGGCAGGTGTTGCCCAATCTGAGCCTGCTGTTCGGCCTGCGCTACGAACGCTTCGAAACCTCCGACGAACCGGAGGAGAATCCGTTCTTCGTTCAGCGCTACGGCTTCTCCAATTCCGTCAGCCTGGACAATGTCGATACCTTCCTGCCGCGCTTCTCGTTCAACTGGCAGCCTTTCGAGCGCACCACCATCCGCGGTGGCGCGGGCATTTTTGCCGGCGGGATCCCCTTCGCCTATCTGGCTGAGCCGTATCGCAATCTGGGGATCAACCTGTTCAATGTGTCGCTGCCGGGCAGTGCATTGGGTGAGATCACAACTTTCGCCGAGGTGCCGCCGGCGCTGATCGCGCTGCTGGGCGATGAAGAAAATGCGGTTCTGGCCGATCAGTCCTTGGAAACGGGCGTGAACTCGCTGGACCCGAATTTTGAGAATCCCAGAAACCTGCGACTGCAGTTCGCCGTCGACCAATTTTTCGACGTGCCGGTTTTGGGCGACAATTGGAAATTCACCGCCGAAGTGATTTACTCCAATATTCTGGAAGCCATTCAGTTCCAGGACCTGCGACTGCAGGAAACCGGCGCGTTCATTACCGCGCTACAGGCTGAACGCTATACCCAGATCAGCGTCGACCAGGGCGATATCCGGCCGATCGCGGAGACCACGCAGTCCAATGACAGCTTCTTCCCGCTGACCGGTGCGGACGGGCCGTTCCTGGACCCGCAGGACATTCAGGTGACCAACACGTCCGAGGGCTTCAGCACGGTGCTGCGCTTCGGTTTGGAGAAGACCTGGACGCACGATTTGCTGGGACAGCTTCGCTTCGGAGCTAATTATAGCTACACCGAATCCGTCGATGTTTCGCCAGCCAACGACACCGACGATCTGGACGATGTGTTCGAGACCGGCGCCTATAATGACGTGAACAATCCCATTGCCGGGCCATCGATCCAGGCTGTTCCGCACAATTTTGTCTACACTTTCGACTATCGGAAGAATTTTGATAATGATTGGGCGGTGACCTTCTCGGTGCTCGGCAATTTCCGGTCCGGCCGGGCGACATCCCTGGTCGGGGACGAGGCGAACAATGACCTGAACTCCGGCAATTTCGCCAACGCCGCTGGGGAAACCTTGGCCGAACAGGGCGTCGAATTGATCCAACCCGCCTTCTCCGACCGGGCACAGTCACGCCTGTTGGCCTATCTGCCGACCGGGCCGGATGATCCGTTGGTGCGCTATGCCGCCGGTGCCAGCTTCGAAGACCTGGCCTCGGTGATCGATCTATTCGGCTTGCAGGAGTTTCAGGGCAGCTTCCTGCCGCGCAACACGATCCGGGCGGACACGACACACCAGATCGACCTGAATGCGCAATTGGAAGTCCCCGTGGCGTTCGGCAAGGTCATCTTCGAGGGCGGCATCCGGAACTTCCTAAACCTGCTCGACCGTGACCGGGGCCTCATTCAACGGTTCTCCATTCGCGAGAATCTGTATGACGCTGGCTATGATCCGGCCACGGACCAATTGGTGATCTATAACAGCTTCAACGCTGAGGATCTGGCGGACGAGCAGTTCATCACCAGCGTCGCCTCCGGCTGGCAGGCGCAGCTTGGGGTGCGCTTCGTGTTCTAAACCGAGAAACACTCAGGCACGTCGCTTGGGCCGGTGGTTGCACCGGCCCATTTTTGTTGCGGCGCTTTGTATTGTGGCGGTGTGCCAGGGCGGCCATAGTGCCGGCGACCAACCCCATTCCTGCTGAGGAGCCTGCCTGATGCCCAGCGCGCGCGAAATCCATCTTGTTTCCTATCCTCAAGGGCTGCCCCAGCCGTCCGATTTCGCGCTGAAGCAGGTGGAGTTGCCCGAGCCCGGGCCAGGACAGATGCTGATCCGCACTGTCTGGATGTCGGTGGACCCTTATATGCGCGGGCGCATGCGGCCGGAGGTGAAGAGCTATATTCCGCCGTTTCAGCTGGACCAGCCGCTGGACGGGGGCATGGTCGGCCAAGTGGTCGCCTCGCGGCATGACCAGTACCAGCCCGGCGATTATGTTACCGGCTTTAGCGGCGGCTGGCGCGATCATCATCTCTCCGACGGCCGCATGCTGCAAAAGATCAGCCCCGACATCGCCCCCCTGTCGGCCTTTCTGGGCGTGCTCGGCCTGCCGGGAATGACCGCCTGGATCGGCATCAAGACAGTTTTGGAGCTTGAGGCAGGGCAGACCCTGTTTGTCTCCGCAGCCGCTGGGGCGGTCGGCTCGCTGGCGTGTCAGCTGGGCAAGCGTTTGGGCGCGCGGGTGATCGGATCGGCGGGCTCTGCTGACAAGATCGCCTGGCTGATAGACGGGCTCGGGGTCGATGCCGCGATCAACTATAAAGATCATGCCGATGCGCGGTCGTTGACCAAGGCGCTGGCAGCCGCCGCACCCGATGGCGTCGACCGCTATTTCGAAAATGTCGGCGGCCAGCATTTGGAGGCGGCCTTGAATTGCCTAAACGATTTCGGCCGCATCGCCGTGTGCGGCATGATCAGCCAATATAATGCCACCGCGCCGGAACCCGGCCCGTCCAACCTGACCGTGCTGATCGCCCGGCGCGCGCGCATGCAAGGCTTCCTGCTGTCGGATCATCTGGACCAGACCATGGCCTTTTTCCACGAGGTCGGCGGCTGGCTGCGGGAAGGCAAGATCCACTATCGCGAGACCGTCTATGACGGGCTGGACAAGGCGCCGGAGGCGTTCATCGGCTTGTTCACCGGCGACAATGTTGGCAAGGCGGTGGTGCGCGTCGGGTCGGAGAGGTGCGAAGACTGAAAAAGCGATGCCACCCGTCCAGACGCTAAAGGCTTGCGCCCAAGAGAGGCCCAAGCCTTACCCGCAGTCTTCATGAAGACTGTCATCTTGTCGCAGACTTGGCCTTCCGACATCTTTCCCCGCCGGCGGCTTTTTATGTGACACGATCGTCATACGCCGCCGGTTTTAAGGAGAAATTAAGGGGCAGGCCCTGACATCGGCGTATAGCAGATTGCGCGCGGCGCGGCCCCAAGGGAGCATCTTCATGGCGATTGTCTCGTTTGCCTCCGACGATATCGAAAACAGGCTGGCCCAGATGGAGGAGGGGGAGCTGAACGACTTGGCGTTCGGTGCCATTCAGCTCGACCAGGATGGCAAGATCCTCAACTATAATGCGGCGGAGGGCGAGATCACCGGCCGCGATCCTGAGAGCGTCAAGGGCCAGAATTTCTTCTCCGACGTGGCCCCATGCACCAACCAGCCCGGGTTTCGAGACAAGTTCGACGAAGGCGTGGCCGCCGGCAATCTGAACGCCGTATTCGAATGGACCTTCGACTATAATATGGCGCCGACCAAGGTGCAGGTTCACATGAAGAAGGCCGCCATGCCCGGCAAATACTGGGTCTTCGTCAAACGGCTTTAGGCGCCGGAGAGCCATGATCCCGCCTCGTGTCTTGCTACCGGTTCTTCAGGACTGCATCGCTGCAGCGGTTGCCCGGCTGCGCGGCGGGCATGAGGCTTTGCCATCCGATCCGTGGCGACACACGGACACGGTCGATGCCGAGGGGCTGGGCCTGAAGAGCCTGGAATTGATCGGGGTCGCCGGCGAGGTGGCTGACCGCTTCGGTCTGCGCGAGGCGGGTGTGGAGGACTATCTGCTGCGCCGGCGCGGGCTCGGCGACTGGGCGCGGCTGATTGCCGAGCATGGCTTGAAACCGACGACGACCCTGAGCTTTTTCACGTCCGGATCAACCGGCGCGCCGGTGGCCTGTCGCCATAGCATGATTGACCTGATCGATGAGGTCGAGGCGGTGCAGCCGCTGTTGGGCGCGGTCCGCCGGGTCCGCTTGCTGGTGCCCGCGCATCATATCTACGGCTTTTTGTGGGGCTACCTGATGCCGGGCCTGATGGGGCTGCCGGTGCTGCCGCGCAATGCCCCGCCCGAACCGTTCCGCGCCGGGGATCTGATCGTCAGCTATCCCGACCATTGGCGTTTCCTGGCCGGCGGCGAGGCTGCCTTGCCCCAAGGCCTGACCGGTTTGACATCGACTGCGCCGATGTCCACCGCCGTGGCTCAGGCGCTCACGGCGCGCGGTCTGGACCGGCTGATCGAGATTTATGGAAGCAGCCAAACCGCCGGGGTCGGCTGGCGGCAGGGGCCAGAGGATCCGTTCACCCTGCTGCAGGTCTGGCAAACGCCGGCGTTAGACGGTTACGACCGCCCTGCGGCATTGATCCGGGCACGCAGCGGTCGCCCCGCCCCGGTGCAAGACCATCTGGTGTTCGACGCGCCGCGCCAGTTCCGCGTTCAAGGCCGCCGGGACCAGGCGATCATGGTGTCCGGCTTGACGGTCTATCCAGAGCGGGTGCGCGCGCAATTGGAATCCCACCAGGCGGTGACACAAGCGCGTGTCCGATTGGATCGCGACGGCGCGCTAGCAGCGCTGATCGTGCCGGCCGATCCTGCGGTCCTCGGCACGCCGGATCGGCAGACGGCGCTGGTGCAGACCCTCTCAACATGGTGCAGCAGCCAATTGGCCGGGCACGAACGGCCGATGCGCTGGCGCGTCATGGAAACGGTGCCGATGGGCCCGATGGGCAAGGAACGAGATTGGACGAGCTGACCCTCAATGGGGTCAAACGGATGGAACGCCCGTACAACAGGGTAGGGGAGACACATGATGGATTCGCAAACCGGCAGCGTTGCCGCACCGGACTTAGCCCATTCGCGCACCGGCCGCTTCTTTCTGGACTTTCTGGCCGAAGCGCAGCCGGATCTGGCACCGGCCTTTGAACGCTATGTCAGCGATCATGCCGGGCGCTTTGCAGAGGTCTGCGCCGATCAGGTCGAGGACCGCCTGAACAGGTTGAAGGGGAGCGCCAATGCCGCTTTGGATACGATCTTGAAGGCCGGGCAAGGCCTGCAGGCGAAAGGGCAGACGGCCTTGCAATCCGGAACCAAGCTGGTGGAACGGGCCACCACGGTTGCGGAAAGCGTGAAAGAAATCTCGCGAAGCGTGGATAGTGTCGCCGCCGCATCGGAGGAATATCTCGCCTCGTCTCAGGAAATCGGGGCGCAATTGACCCGGGGGGCCGAAGCGGCCTCAGAGGCGCAGGGCCGGGTCGGGTCGGCGCGCGACGGCATGGAGCGCCTGGTTACCGTCACCGAGCAGATTGTCGAATTCATCGACATCATCAAGCGCATCGCCAGCCAGACCAATTTGTTGGCGCTGAACGCCACGATCGAGGCCGCGCGCGCCGGCGAGGCCGGCCGCGGCTTTGCCGTTGTCGCCTCTGAGGTGAAGACGCTGGCGAAGAATTCCGGCGATGCCGCGGAAAAGATCGAGCAGCAGATCGAAGCCATGGAGGAGGCGGTCAAGGCGGTGCGAGAGAGCCTGGAAGCCGTTGCCGGGGCGATCGCCGGCAATGCCCGCCAGTCCGAAGAAACCCAAGGCGCGATCGAACAACAGAATATGGCCGCGGCGGATATCACCAAGAATATCGAGACCATCTCAAGCCGCTTGGGCTCGATTTCTGAGGATATTGATCAGGCCGCCAGCGACAGCGAGACGGTGATCACCAATATCGAACACCTCACCGCCGATATCGAGGTGATCGATGTGCGCGTCCGCGAACTGCGCTCCTCTGAGCTTTAGGCGGGTCCGATTGCGCGCCGGAGCGAGGCGCTTGCCCCAGAAAAAGGCGGGCCATTCGGTCTGATCAATCGCGATGGCGATGGATCGGACGCTGCCCTAGCATCGCCAAGCCGGCCCAGATGCCGGCGGCCATGGCTGCGAAGACGGGCAAGCCGTGCGGCGATAGACCGGGAATGGCATGCAGCATCAGTTCGTCATTGCCCCCGGGTGCCAAGCTGACGCCCACCGCCATGAGCATGCCGCCCAGAAGATGGCGCAGCCAAGCCAGGCGCGGCCGCCAGGCCAATCGGACGCTGCCTGACGCCATCGCGGCCAGCACAGAGCCCACTATCGCGGCGGCAAACAGGGCCCATCGCGCGGCGGGCAGCGGCGCGCTGTGGGCGATCGCTGCGGCGCTGTCGGCAATGGTGCCGGTATAGGCCCACTGGCCGATCAGCGTAGACATCGCAGCATTGCTCAGCCCGATTAACAGGGCCGCAAAGGAAAAGCCGTAGGGCCGCTGGTGCAGGGCCGTGCCTAGGCTTGATGGAATTTCGTGGCAGCGGCGTAGATGCCTGAGGTCCAGAACCGCCCACACGCACAGCAGGAGCACGACCAAAGCCATGGCACTGCTGTGCGGAGGGATCAGCGGCACTGCCGTGACCGGGGCAGGGATCGGCAGCACAGCCCGGACCGTCACCATCAACGCCGCGCCCAGGCCGAGGCCCGCCAAAGTGAGGCTCATGCCCATCTGGCCCTGGCCCAACGCGCCCAAGGTGCCCATGGCACAGGCCTGGTTGATCGCAGCTCCCAAACCGAACAGCAAGCCGCCGACCAGGCCGAGCCCGGTTAACGCCCAGCTTTCCATCACGGGCGCTCGCTCCGTCCCCATGGCCCAGAGGCTGACCGCCAGCATCACCCACGCGGCTGTCTTGGCAAAGCCGAACAGTCGTGGCCAGCCAAGGCCACATCGCAGCTCCTCGAAGGCGCGAACCATGCAGATGCCGCCCCGATTGGTGGCGAAGCCCAGGATCAGGGCGAACACGAGGGCGGGGAGGAGCCATAAGACGGAGGTCACGGTCAGGTCCTGTTTTGCAGGCATGGGGGCCGACCTTAACGGCGATCCAGCCCCGCTTTCCTGCCAGATGGTCGCGCGGTCGGTAAGGGGTTTGGTAATCTTTTGGCATCAGTCTCTTGAGTTGCCGCAAAAAGGAGATTGAACGATGGCGATTGCCGGCTCGTCTTTTCCCGTTGCAACCGTGGTCGCCGGAGAGACGCCCGCGATCCAGCGCAGCTTCGTCCGCGAGGACCGCGGTCTTGCCCCGGACCCGTCATCCCCACCCTCTCCCACGGCGCCGGCGTCGGACCCGGCGTCAACCCCGGCGCCAACCCCGGTAACCATCGAGGCACCACCCCCGGCACCGATCGAGGCACCCACTCAGGCACCGACTCAGGCACCCCCTCCTCCGGTGACCGCTGAACGACCAGATGAAGACACCAGCGAGGGGTCGGCGTCTGCCGATGTCCCGCCGGGGCAGGTGGGCTTCGGCGCACGCTTCCCGAGCGAGGCCAATATCCGCGCGCTGGAAAACCAGATCGCCCGGTTGGAGCGGCTGATCGGCGAGTCTTCCGCCCAGACGGGCGCCGAGGCGCCGACGCTGGTCAACGAGGAGGCCGCTGCTGAGGACGACGGTGCCGATGGCGACACGGCTGCCGCGTCCAGCGAAGAGCCGGCGGCGGGACCGGTGGTATCAGAGGGGCAGACCTTGGCAGCCTTGGTGGGGTTGGACCTTCTTCGCGCCCGGCTGGCCGAATTGCTTAGTGCGGCCACGCCCAGCGCAGGGGCGAACGGCAGCGAGGATGCCGACCCAGGGCTGGTGATCGACTCCAACGCTTGAGCCCTTCCGCGGGCGCGGAGCGCGGGCCGCCCTGGCCCGCCCGGCTAGAGCCTTGTCCGATCAAACCGACACCCTTCGAGGGTCGGTTTGGCCGAGAAAAGGCTTTATGATCCACAGGTTTGGAGTGTTGCGTCCGGCCTCATTGGTCACCAAAGGTGAGCCAATGAGATCGGGCAACGCTCCGCAGGGGCGGCCGAGGGGATCCCATAGAGCAGGAGCTCTGAGCAAACCGGGGCGAACCGGGGCGTTCCCGCTCCGCTTCGTCTACGGCTGGCCGTTTTGACATGATCGGTTCGACTTTCTATGCATGACGATAGAGTTATGTCAGGGAGGCCGATCATGGCGAAATATTCAAACCAGAAGCACCCGTCTGTCCGCGGCGGTTTGTCTGCGGCGAGCGGCATGGTTTTGGCCGCGGGCCTCGGCGTTGGGGCCGACGCACAAGAGCCCGCCGCCGCCCAGGGCCCGGTGGAGGAGGTCACCGTCACCGGCTCGCGCATCGCCCGGACCAATGCGACCACGCCGACACCGGTGACGGTGCTGGATGCGGAGCGGTTTCAGCTGGCCGGGGACAATCGCCTAGCCGACACGCTGAACACCCTGCCAGCGCTGGGCACCACCCAGTCCGACGCCAATTCCAACGACAATCAGCAGATCGCTGGGGCGAATTTCCTGGATTTGCGGCGATTGGGCATCGAGCGCACGCTGGTGCTGATCAATGGCCAGCGCCAGGTCGCCAGCCAGGTGGGCTCCGCAGCGGTGGATGTGAACACGATCCCGCAGGCGCTGGTGGAGCGGGTGGAGGTGATCACCGGCGGCGCCTCGGCGGTCTATGGTGCTGATGCGGTGTCCGGCGTGGTCAATTTCATCCTCAAGGATGATTTCGAGGGGCTGGCCTTCACCGGCCGGGTCGGCATCGCCGAGGAAGGTGACGGCGAGGTCTATCAAATCAGTGCCACCGGCGGGACGAATTTCGCCGACGGCCGGGGCAATGTCTACGCCAATATCACCTATGACCGCACCGAACCGGTGTTCGCCGATGACCGGGACTTCACCGCGCAGAATGTGCGCTTCGCTCCCAATCCGGCCAACACCGGGCCGAACGACGGCATTCCTGACCAGATCCCCTTCTTCGACACCGGCTTCATCGGCACGCCGGCCGGCGGTCAGGTGGTCGGGCCAAACGGCGAGTTGTTCGAGGCAGCGGGCGGCCCGTTCACCTTCGCCCCCGGCGGCGCGCTGGTGCCCCAGGACCTGGGCGACCTGCCCGCGCCGTTTCTGACCGAGGGCGGCGATGCGGTCGATCTCAGCCAGTTCGACCTTTTGCGCGTGCCGGTGGAGCGGATCATCTTCACCGGCGGGCTGACCTACGATATCGTCCCGGCGCTGCGCTTTTTCATGACCTCGCGCTACGCCCAGTCGACCGCGGAGACCTTCGGCCAGCCCACCTTCACGCTGCCCACCTTTGTCCCGTCCCAGATTGATGCGGATAATCCGTTCGTGCCGCCGGCCCTGCAGCAGATCCTGGCGGACAATGATTTGGACAGCTTTTTCGTCGGCCGTACCAATGTCGATCAGGGCGGGCGCGACTCCCGCTCTGATCGGGACACGCTGCAGCTGTCCGTCGGTTTTGAGGGCGCCATCTTTGGCGATATCGACTGGTCGCTGCGCTACGGCTATGGCCGCACCGACAACAGCACCGAATTCATCAACGAGCCGATCGGATCGAATTTCCAGCAGGCGATCGACGCCACCACCGATGCCGATGGCACGATCGTCTGCACCGACCCGTCCGGCGGCTGCGTGCCCTTGAACCTGTTGGGCCCGGATGCGGCAACGCCGGAGGCCCTGGCATTCGTTTACGCTGATTTTCTGACCGAAGGCCGGGTCGAGCAGAATGTCGTCACCTTGACCTTCACCGGTGATAGCGCGAGGTGGTTTGACCTGCCGGGCGGGCCGATAGGCTGGGCGGTTGGCGCGGAATATCGCTCCGAATTTGCCGAAACCGAGGAAGGCGTCATCCGCAATACCGGCGAATTCTTCCCCGGCGCGCCGATCCCGGACGTGTCCGGTCGCTTTGATGTCGGCGAGGTGTTCGCCGAAATCGCCATGCCGGTGCTGCGCGACCAGCCCTTTGCGCATGAGCTGAACATCGATGCCGCGGCGCGCTACGCTGAGTATAACACCATCGGCCAGGCCACCACCTTCAAATTCGGCGGTGACTGGAGCCCAATCCCAGATATCCGCCTGCGCGGCGTCTATTCCCGGGCGGTGCGCGCACCCAATATCGGTGAGTTGTTCGCGCCGGCGGACGTGTCCAACCAGTTTCTGATCGATCCGTGCGATACCGATAATCTGGCCAGCGGCACCGATTTCCGCGCTGGCAACTGCGCCGCGCTTGGCCTGCCGCCGGACTTTGAATCCCAATCGCTGGGCGTGTCGACAACCGTGCTGACCGGCGGCAATCCGGACCTGGAAGCGGAAACCGCGGATACCTTCACCGTCGGGGTTGTGTTCACGCCGGAGGCGCTGCCGGGTTTCAGTTTCGCGGTGGATTATTTCGACATCGAGATCGAGGACGCCATCAACAGCTTTGATCCTGAGGCCGTGCTGGCCAATTGCGTTGATCTGCCGGATATCGGCAATGCCTTCTGCGACAATATCCAGCGCGATCCCCTGTCTGGCCAGCTCACCCAAGTCTCAAGCCAGCTGATCAACGTTGCCGCCTTTCAGGTGGAAGGCATCGATTTCGAGCTGAGCTATTTCGCCGACTTGCCCGAGCTGACCGGTGATGTGGTGCCGGGCACCTTGGATATCCGCTGGGTCGCCACCTATCTGCGTCAGCTTGATTTCTTCGCGGTGTCCACAGATGATGCGCCGGATGCCGAGGCCGGGGAACTGGGCGATCCGCAATTCTCCTGGAACCTGTTCCTGACCTGGCGCTGGGACCGGCTGACCGTGGCCGTTGAGGAGCGCTTCATCGGCGATCAACGCGCCGATCTCGCCTTCTCCGATGAGTTCCAGGACCCGATCACCACCGGCATCGAGGTCTTCACCGATGTGCAGCTGCGCTATCAGCTGCTCGACGGCTTGGACCTCGGCTTCGGCGTCAACAATCTGTTCGACAATGAACCCCCGCTGATCGCCAGCGTGCCGGAGGTGCGCGCCTTCGGAGACGATGCCGTGATCTTTGACCAGATCGGGCGGTTCTTCTATCTCACCGCGACTGTGCAGTTTTGAGCCGGATCGCGGACCTGGAGCAATATCCGACCGATTGGACTCGCCGCGCGATGCCGATCGGTCGGATTAGGCCTGAGCGGTTACAGCAGGGCCGGCTTCACCAGCATCCAGAGCCCCATGCCGACCATGAATAGATTCTCGGTCAGCGACACAAAGCCCAGGGGCACATTGGAATCGCCGCCGACACAGGCGCATTTCAGCTCGCGCTTGTCGATATAGACGGCCTTGATCACGCTGACCGCGCCGACCGTGCCGATGAACAGGGCAACGGGGATCGAGACGATGGCCAAAACATGCGCCGTCATCAAGACGCCCGCCAGGGCCTCGGCGAAGGGGTAGATATAGCCATAGGGCACCCAGCGTTTGGCCAGCAGATCATAGTTTAGGAACATGGTTGAGAAGCTTTCGACATCGCGCAGCTTCAGATAGGCAAGGCCGCACATGGAAAAGCTGACAAACCATTCCGCAGACAGGATCGACACCACGGTGCCGGTGGCAACCCATGCCGCCCCCAGGGCCATCAGCGCCATGATCGCAAACAGCGCCACGACCGGCTGATAGCTGGTCTCCTTCGCCTGATCGGGATCAGAGCCGAAATGGTCGCGCAAGTCGGTATAGCCGCCGATCCGCTCACGGCCGATCCAGGTCTGCGGCGTGGTCTTGACGCCGTGCTTGGCCTTGAAGGCGTCGGTTTCGGCCCGGGTCGTCAGATGATGGTCTTCAACCTGGAAGCCTTCCCGTTCAAGCAGCCATTTCGATTTGATGCCATAGGGACAAACATGGTCTTTCATGACCATCCGATAAATTTTGGCACTGTCGGCTTTCATGCGCTTTCCTTTTCCTGCCACTATCTGCCGTCCGAAGGGTCAGATGACCCTGCATCGCAACGCGACAGGGCGCCACCGGCCAGACGACCATGCCGGGGGCCCTCACCGCTACCTCGCGACCAGATCGATCAGGTCCCGGACCGCCTGACGCTGCTCGGCCGCGTCGCGGCTCGAGCGCTGCCCGATCTCATTGGTTCAACTTTGGTGATCAATGAGGCCGGAAGCAACACTCTAAACCTATGACTCATAGAGCCTTTTCTCGGCCAAACCGACTCTCGAAACGGGTCGGTTTGATCTCAAAAGGCTCTCGCAATGGTCTCAACGATGCAGCAGACGGGATGGTCTTTCAAAACCGCACTTTCCCTCCTGGCGAGTGCGGCGTCTGCGCGGTTCCGAGCCCGCGCAGGCTGTCGATGATCGACGCCATGCCGGAAGGGCTTGAGGCCCTTGTCGGAATGCCGTATCCGCGTCTATGTTATGATATAACATTTTTTGAAGGCGCCCAAGCGCCCCCCTCAAGAGACCTCATGGTAAGGACTTGATCCCTCATGACAGCCACGACACGCCTTCCCGTCACCGTGCTCTCCGGTTTCCTTGGCGCCGGGAAGACGACGCTGATGAACCACATTCTGAACAATCGCGAGGGCAAGCGGGTTGCGGTCATCGTCAACGACATGAGCGAGGTCAATATCGACGCCGATCTCATCCGTGACGGTGGCGCCGATCTCAGCCGCACGGAAGAAACTCTTGTTGAGATGACGAATGGCTGCATCTGCTGCACCTTGCGCGACGACCTGCTCAAAGAGGTGCGTCGGCTCGCCGAGGATGGCCGGTTCGACTATCTCCTCATCGAATCGACCGGCATTTCCGAGCCGCTGCCCGTGGCGGCCACCTTCAACTTCCGCACCGAAGAGGGCGAAAGCCTGGAGGACGTCTCCCGGATCGACACCATGGTGACCGTGGTCGATGCTGCGAGCCTGCTGCGCGACTATGCCTCGACCGATTTCCTGAAGGACCGGGGCGAAGCGCTGGGCGAGGAGGACACCCGCACGCTGGTCAATTTGCTCGTCGATCAGATCGAGTTCGCCGATGTCATCATCCTCAACAAGATCGATGCCGCAACAGCGGAAGAGCGCGATGCCGCCCGCAAGATCATTCGCTCGCTCAATCCCGACGCGGAGCTCATCGAAACCAGCATGTCGCGCGTGCCGCTGGACGCGGTGCTGAACACCGGACGGTTCGACCACGACAAGGCGCAGGAACATCCGCTCTGGTTCAAGGAACTCTACGGCTTCGCGGATCATAAGCCGGAGACGGAAGAATATGGCGTGCGCAGCTTCGTCTACCGGGCGCGCCGCCCCTTTCATCCGGAAAAGTTCCACGACTTCATCACCTCATCCTGGCCAGGAGTGATCCGCGCCAAAGGGCATTTCTGGTTGGCCACCCGCCCGGACTGGGTCGGAGACCTCAGCCAGGCCGGAGCGCTGGTCCGCCACGAGGCCATGGGGTTCTGGTGGTCCAGTGTGCCCAAGGAGCGGTGGCCAGATCATCCAGAATGGCGCCAGTACATGGCCAAGTCCTGGGATCCCGTCTACGGAGACCGCCGCCAGGAAATTGTCTTCATCGGCACCGACATGGACGAGGCTGCGCTCCGTCGCCGCCTTGATGCCTGCCTTGTCGGCGATGCCAAGGCCGAGGCCATGCAGCCCGCAGCCTGGAGCCGGCTGACGGACCCGTTCCCGGTCTGGAAGCGGGCCGAACCGTCATGATCGGGGCGCAGCGTCGCGCGGGCGGTGCGATGGTTGGCTCGTCGGCGCCGTTCGACGCGCGCATTGGACTGTGTGACACCGCGGACGGGCTCGCCGCCATCAATGATCCGGGCATGGACCTCGTGATCTGGCGGCGCGCGCTGCCCGTGTGCTTACAGACCTGGCTCGACCGCCTGGATGCGGCCTGTCTCCCGGACATTCGCCTTCTGGTCGAGCCTTGCGACCTTCGACCGGCGTTGGAACCCGATTTGGACGCGTGCGGCATGCCTGCGGGAGACATGCGCGACGGGCTGGTCCGGGACGTCGAAGGCCTTGCCCATGCCTTCTGCGAGATCGCGCGCAGCGATTGCGTGGACGTTCGGCTGGAGCGCGTCGGCCACGATGCCTGCTGGAAGTTTCACCGCGACTGCGTGGAGGCCCGGCTCTTGACGACCTACCGGGGTCCCGCGACCGAATGGGTCCCGCCGACCCACTCCGAGCAAGCCTTGCGTGAACAAAAGCGGTTCAATGGACCGATCGAGCATCTCCGCCGTCACGATGTGGCGATCTTCAAGGGAAGCTGCGCCGGTGAGGGCAGTGGGATCGTGCACCGCTCGCCGCCGATCCTAGGGACCGGCCAAACGCGCTTGCTCCTGGTCCTGAACACGCCCTCACTGGACTAGCTTGGGCCTCGTCATGGGGCCGTCTGCGTGATGGGTTTGCAGCATGCGGCGAAACGATCAGACCGGGTTTCGACGGCGCGATGACCCGCCCCAGCGCGCAGCACACTGACTTTATGCAATCCAACAACGGCAGCGGGTGCCAACTCTATCAAAAGCATAAACTTGACAAACTATGGCGATAATACCACAGTTTGCGCAAAGCCAATTTTTACAAGACCTAGGCTCTGTTGACAAACTTTTTAGTCCAGATGCGAGCGGCGGCAATTTGGATGAAGCCGAGATAGCTTTCGGATGTTTTGTCGTATCGCGTTGCGAGGCGGCGTGAGCATTTGAGGGTGGCAAAGCATCGCTCGATG
>JBHJGS010000023.1:0-83546 GCA_050331575.1 Rhodothalassiaceae bacterium
GTGAGCCAATGCGATCGGGCAACGCTCTCGGCGGGGGCGAGGAACTTGTCCGACCGTTTGGCATCGTATCGCGATTCCAATCGGTCGGAGGTTGCTCTAGTCTTCTGACTATGCGTTTCGATCCGTCCTTTCTGGAGGAAATCCGTGCCCGGGTGCCGCTGGCCGATCTGATCGGTCGCAGCGTTAAGCTGATCCGTGCCGGCCGCGAACTGAAGGGGCTCTGCCCGTTCCACAATGAAAACACGCCGTCCTTCACCATTGTGGAGGACAAGGGCTTTTATCATTGCTTTGGCTGCGGCGCGCACGGCAGTCAGTTCGATTTTCTGATGCAGAAGGACGGCCTGAGCTTTCCGGAGGCCGTTGAGCGCTTGGCCGGCGAGGCCGGGCTGGCGATGCCGGCACGCGATGCCGAAACCGCCGCGCGGGCCAAAAAGGCCGCCAGCTTGTATGACGTGCTGGAGATCGCCGCGACATGGTTTCAAGCGCAATTGGCAACCGGCCGCGGGCAGGCCGCGCGCGATTATCTGGTGCGCAGAGACGTCCGGTCCAGCACAGCTGACCACTTCCGCCTGGGATATGCGCCACCCGGCCGCACCGATTTGGCCCAGGCCCTGGCGGCGCGCGATATTGCACCGGCCTTGGCGGTTGAGGCCGGCCTGCTGATTAAGCCGGAGGACGGCGGGCCGCCCTTCGACCGGTTCCGCAACCGCCTTATCTTTCCGATTTGCGATCATCGGGGCCGGGTCATCGGCTTCGGCGGCCGGGCACTCGATGCCTATGCCAAGGCGAAATATCTCAATTCGCCGGAGACCCCGGTCTTTCATAAAGGCCGCGCGCTGTACAATCTGCACCGCGCGCGCCCGGCAGCCCACGCCGCCCAAGCCGTGATTGCGGTGGAAGGCTATATGGATGTGATCGCCTTGGACCAGGCCGGATTGGCCCAGGCTGTGGCACCGCTGGGCACCGCCTTGACGGAGGAGCAGATCCAGTTGCTGTGGCGCCTGGCGCCGGAACCGGTCCTGTGCTTTGACGGCGACCAGGCCGGGCTGCGCGCGGCCGCCCGCGCGGTCGATCGGGTGTTGCCGGTGTTGAAGCCGGGTTATTCCCTGCGCTTTGCCCTGCTGCCCGAGGGCTTGGATCCGGATGATCTGGTGCGTCGCGACGGCGCCGCCGCCATGGCCGGCTTGATCGAGCAAGCGATACCGTTGGTCGAGATGCTTTGGCGGCTGGGCGTGCAGAACCAAAGCGACGATACGCCGGAGCGGCGCGCGGGATTGGAGCGCGCCTTGATGGCCCGGCTGGAGCCAATTCCCGACGAGCGCTTGCGCCGGCTTTACCGCAGCGAGTTTGGCCGGCGCCTGGCCGAGCGCTATCGGGCGGCGAGCCGAGCCGGCGGCAGCGCGGCGCCCCGAACGCGCCTGGGAACGCGCCTGGCCATGCCGCGGCCGCCTCTGGCCGTGCCGGGCCGCGACCAGGCTGAAAAGATCATTTTGCTGACCCTGTTGAATCATCCGGAATTGCTGTCCCGGCACGATGAGGCAATCGCGGCCTTATCCTTCTCAACCCGGGACCGGGAAAGCGTGAAGGAGGCGATCCTGGACGCGTTCAGTTGCCATGATGCCCTTGATCGCAGCGCCCTGCGCGACCATTTGAACGGTGTGGGGTGCGGGCAGGCGGCCGAGACGCTGAGGACATCAGCGGCGCTGAAGCCGGTTTGGCAGGCACAACCCGACGCCGCCCTGTCCGATGCGGACATTGGCTTACGGCACGCGTTTGCTCTGTTGCGCCGGTCCGTGTTGGATCGGGAAATCGCGCAATTATCGCATCTGGCGTGGCAGCAGTTGGGCGATGAGGGATTGCGCCGCTTGACCGCGCTGAAGGCTGAGCGCCACGCGCTGGACGATCTGGATGCCGACTCAAAGAGCTTTGGCTTGGCGTCTAACCGCGAATCGGGTTACTGAGCCGATCCGTTGCTCAGACCCGGTGCGACTCGCGCCCTCGCACGATACTGACCCGGTCCCGACTCATTGTTTGGAGCATTACTCCCAATGGCAGCCACCCCAAGCCAAGACGCCGAAACGCCAGAAACCGCCGAGCGCGACGCCGACCTGCCCGGCGGCGCGGAGGCGGCGGTCAAGAAGATGATCGCCCGCGCCAAGGAGCGCGGTTACATCTCCTATGACGAACTCAACGCCACCTTGCCCACCGATGAGATGTCCTCTGAACGCATTGAGGACATTATGACCATGCTGTCGGAAATGGGCATCAATGTGGTGGAGTCCGAAGAGGAGGCTGACGACAAACCCAAGGCTGCCGCTGCAAACAAGAAGAAGGCGCGCACCGCCAAAGCCCGCGAGGCGGAGCAAGCCGAGGATGAGGCCGAGGACGAGGAGTTCGAGGACGACGACGAGGCCGAGGCGGAAGAGGGCGAGGAATTCAAGGTCTCCGGCAAGGTGGAGATGGACCGCACCGATGATCCTGTGCGCATGTATTTGCGGGAAATGGGATCGGTGGAGTTGCTCAGCCGCGAGGGCGAAATCGCCATCGCCAAGCGCATCGAGGCCGGCCGCGCCACCATGATCGAGGGCTTGTGCGAAAGCCCGCTGACCTTCCAGGCCATCGTCTCCTGGCATGATGAGCTGGTGGAAGGCCGCATTCTGCTGCGCGACATTATCGATTTGGAAGCCACCATGGGCGGTGGCCCCGGTCAGCCCGGCGCGGAAAAAACCACAGCAGACGCGGCCGAGACCGCGCCGGCGGCGGACGGCGGCAGCGCGCCGGCGGCCACCGCCCCCGGGACCGAATCCGGGACCGAATCTGGGACCGAATCTGGGACCTCCCCTGGGACAGCCTCTGGCACCACCCCCGGCACTGCCGGCGGCAATGGGGCTGCCGCACCGGCGGACAGGGCAGCCGACCCGGAGGCGGAGGGCGAGGCTGCGGCCGCTCGCTCCGAAGACGATGATGAAGAGGATGACGAGGCCGCCATGTCGCTTGCGGCGATGGAAGAGCATCTGAAGCCGGACACGCTGCAGAAGTTCGAAACCATCGCGGCGACCTACAAGAAGCTGGACAAGCTGCAGGAAGCCCGGCTGGAGGCCGCGCGCAACGGCGACAAGCTGTCGCCGGCCCAGGAGCGCCGTTATAAGAAGCTGCGCACCGAATTGGTGGCGCTGGTCCGCTCGGTGCACTTCAACAATGCCCGCATCGAAGAGCTGGTGGATCATCTGTATGGGCTGAACAAGCGGCTGCTGGCCCTGGGCGGCCGGCTTTTGCGTCTGGCCGAGCGCTACAAGGTGCCGCGCGCCTCTTTCCTGACCGAATATGTCGGCAAGGAATTGGAGGACGGCTGGCTCACCCGCGTCGGCGCAATCGACAAGAAGTGGGCTCGGTTTTCCGAGAATGAAGCCGAGGCGGTGGCCAATATCCGCGCCCAGGTGGCTGAGATCACCGAGGAGACCGGCCTGCAGGTCGATGAATTCCGCCGCATCGTCCATATGGTGCAGAAGGGCGAGAAAGAGGCGCGCATCGCCAAGAAGGAGATGGTTGAGGCCAATCTCAGGCTGGTGATCTCCATCGCCAAGAAATACACCAATCGTGGCCTGCAATTCCTCGATCTGATCCAGGAAGGCAATATCGGCCTGATGAAGGCGGTGGATAAGTTCGAGTATCGCCGTGGCTACAAATTCTCCACCTACGCCACCTGGTGGATCCGGCAGGCGATCACCCGCTCCATCGCCGATCAGGCGCGCACCATCCGCATACCGGTGCATATGATCGAGACGATCAACAAGCTGGTGCGCACCGGCCGCCAGATGCTGCACGAAATCGGCCGGGAGGCCACGCCGGAGGAGCTGTCCGAGCGCCTGTCCATGCCGTTGGACAAGGTGCGCAAGGTGATGAAGATCGCCAAGGAGCCGATTTCGCTGGAAACCCCCATCGGTGATGAGGAAGACAGCCATCTGGGCGATTTCATCGAGGACAAGAACGCCATCTTGCCGGTGGATGCGGCGATCCAGTCCAATCTGCGTGAGACCACCACGCGGGTGCTGGCCAGCCTGACCCCGCGCGAGGAACGCGTGCTGCGCATGCGCTTCGGCATCGGCATGAACACCGACCACACGCTGGAGGAGGTGGGTCAGCAGTTTAGCGTGACCCGGGAACGCATCCGCCAGATCGAGGCCAAGGCGCTGAGAAAGCTGAAACACCCCAGCCGCTCGCGCAAACTGCGCAGTTTCCTCGATACCTGAGGCCGGGCCTTAGAAGTCATACCGTGTGGTGAACTGGACCCGGAACAGATCGCCGCTGTCGCCGGCCTCGATCTCGCGTTCGGCAAAGATGATCTGCGAGCCCAAGCTCCATTTCGGAATCGGCGAATAGATCAGATTGCCCTGCACCGAATAGGTCGAGCGGGTCGAGAGGGGATTGGCCAGCGCGTCCTGAAACGCCGCCTGGCTGCCGGCCAGGGTGAGCGTCGAGCGCAGCTTGCCGCTCCAGAAATGCCGGTATGCCACATAGCCGGCATAAACCGGCACCGCATCCAATTGCCCTGTCGCCAAATCGAAGGCGGCGTCGGGGAACAAGGCGAGGCCCAGATACCGGCCGATGCCCAGCCCGCCGCTGGCCTGAAACTTGATGTCATCGCCATTAGCCAGGCGCAACTGGCCGGCCAGCGCGGCTCCCCCGGCGATGCTGCGGTCATCGACGAACTGACCGGCGACGGGAGTGCCGTCGAAGCTGAGCTGGCGCACGATGCCGGCCAAAGAAACAAAGCCATTGGCGAATGTGTAATTGTATCGCGCAATGAAGTCCGGCGCGATTTCGTCGCCATTGATGAGGTTAGAGGCGCTGGTGCCGGTTGGGTCGGCAATACTGGTTTCGGGCTGTTCGATGGCGAATTGAAAGGGCCCGCGGGTATAGCGCAGCAAGGGCTGGCGCACGAACAAGGTGCCATTGGTCGGCCCGATGAAGTCGAGCGATTCCGGCAGCGAGCGCACATCGAAGAAGGTCGACCATGTCTGGCCAAAATCCCAATTCTCATAGCTGATGAGGGCGTGGCGAATATTCAGCGGAAAGCGGTTGGTGATGATCTCATTGTTGCCGGGCAGCACCGCGAAATCCACCTCCAGAAAGCCGCGCACCATGCTGTCGCCAAGGGGTGTTTCGGTGCGGAAATTAAAGCGGGTCTCGCGCACATCGAAATCCAGCAATTCCTCGTCATCGGTGCTTTCCACGCCGCCCAGCGACACCGGATTGACCGGGATTTGCGACGGCACGAAAAAGTCCCGCGCAATCGAGCCCGAGCCGGGCTCGCCGTCGGAGAAGCGCGAAAAGGACAGGTCGGATTTGATAAAGCCTCCGAAGCGGAACCGCGTGGCACCGACTTTGAAGCCGATGCCCTCGCCCGGCAGGTCGCCGGCGGTATATTCGTCCAATAAGATGCGCAACTCCTCCATCTCTTGCTGCGTGGTTAGCTGCAATGCCCTCTCGCTTTGGACCACCTCTTGAACTTCTTCGATAATCTCTTGCTCTTGTGTGCTCAGTGCATCAAGGCGCGCATCCTGGTCTTCCAGCCGCTCCAGCACCCGCTCAAGCAGACGCTCCAGGCGGTCCAACCGCTCCTCCGTGGTCTGCGCAAACACAGGCTGGCTCCGCGCAAAGAGGAGCGCGACTATCAGCAAAAGAGTCTTGAAACCGTAAAGAGCGGTGCGATGCCAAGCCATGATCCCTCCCCGAAAACGCCAATACACATCCGCCCACCGCACCGGCGATTGGCCATGCGGGCAGGAGCATTGGTCTTATAAACTTAGAGCTTAACAAATATTTGCTTAAACCAGAGTGCGACGGCGCGACGCAATCCTCACGCGATGGTCCGTGTCGCGCGCCGCGCCGATCGGCGTGTCAGCCCTTTTAACAGCTGCCTTGGAAGCAGGGCCTGCGGTTGTAAACATTTATGACACGCCGCAGCCAAGAATGGGATAAGCCTCTGGCAAGGCAGGAGTGTTCGATTCCGGAACAGTTTTTGCTTTCAGGGGGGGTTCAATCCATTCAGACGCCTGGAGTATGTATGCGCCATACAATTGCAGTTTCAGTATTGCTTGCTGTTTCCGCGCCGGCCTCAGCGGAGGTCATTTCCGATTTCGACGGACCGTTCGGGACATTCGTCCGCGGTAATGGGACGGCCGAATTGGTCGACTTGACCGGTTTGGGCGGCAATCTGGAAAACAACGCGCCCTTTCCAACCGGTGCGCTGAAATTAACGACCACGGACAATCCGGACGGGATCGATGTCGGACGCAGTGTCGGCGATCCACTGGTCGCCGATATTTTCAACGCCGACTTGAGCGTCTCTTATTCTTTCTTCAAAGAGGCGACCAGCAACGCCTTCGCAGCGCCCGCGCTCAAGCTTGGCTTCTTAAACGCAGCCTATGATGCGATCGACGGCAATGATGGCTTCGTGCAATTGATTTACGAGCCGACTTGGAACATCGCCGGCAGCGAAGGCAGCAGCACGGCCGTGCCGACCGGCGATTGGCTGGATGTCACGATCAGCACCACCGACGGACTGTTCTGGGGCACTGGCGGCTTCGGCCAGCCCAACAGCTTCGGAGGCCCGCCGCTGCGCACGCTGAGCGAGTGGCTGGCTGCTTTCGATCCCGCCTTTGCCGACGCGGCCCTGGTGTCCGTTGCTGTGGGCCAGGGAACCTTCAACAGCGATACCATCGGCTATGTCGATGGGCTGAGCGCGGCATTCAATGGCGAGATCGCCTTTGCCGCGGATTTCGAAGCCGTTGCTGTCCCCGCTCCCGCCAGCCTCGCACTTCTCGGCGTGGGCCTGGCCGGGGTCGTTGCAACGCGGCGCCGCGCACGGGCCGCCCGCGCGGCCCGCGCCGATCGTCGCTGATCGATCAGGCGCTGAAGCCTCGGCGCCATTGCAGATCCTCCGCAGTGGCGCCAACCCCTCTGATATGACCCCGGGTCCGGCCTCCTTAAGCGCCTTGCTCAGACCCTGGAAGACAGCCAGCCGCCGAGCGCTTGGGTGTCTCGGCGGCTGGTGTCGGTCGCGCAGGGGCTTGGGCAGGACTTAGGGCATTATCCGATGTGTTAACCGGCCAGCTTGGCGGCGATTTGGGTCAGATGCGCGCCCTGTTTGCGGGCGACCTGAAGGTCGATCGGCAGAGGCTGGCGTGAGCCGTCGGCGCCGGCGACGGTGGCCGCACCATAAGGTCCGCTTTCGCGGCCCTGATCAAGCTGGCCCAACTCCTCGATCGAATAAGGCGCGCCGACCACGACCATGCCCTGGTGGATCAGCGTCGGCCAGAAGGTGGTGATGGTGGTCTCCCGGCCGCCGCCGGTGCCGGTGGAGGTGAACACCGAGGCGGGCTTGCCGATCAGCTTGCCCTGCATCCACAGCTTGCCGGTCTGATCCCAGAAGGTGCGCATCTGGCCGGCCATATTGCCGAATCGGGTGGGCGTGCCCAGCAGAAAGCCATCATAGTCCGGCAGTTCATCGACGCTGGCTTCAGGATAGCCCTGGTCCAGCTTCACGCCGAGCTGCCGGGCGGTGTCTTCGGGGATCGTCTCAGGCACGCGCTTGATGGTGACCTCGGCACCGTCGACGCTGCGCGCGCCCTCGGCCACCGCCCCGGCCATGGTTTCGATATGGCCATACATGGAATAGTAGAGCACCAAGATCTTGGTCATTGAAGTCTCCTGTCATCGGGATGACCGGGACAGTGGCGATCCGACGGCACCGGGACAAGCGCTGGGATTGTCAACGCTGCGTTTCGCCGCAAGCGACGATCCGGCCGGTCTTACGCCTGTGACTTCTGGTCGGGCCGAAAGATCATACAGCTGGTGGTGGCATGGGCAGCGCGCTTGCCACGATGATCGAACAGCTCCGCCTCTGCCACCGCCAGGCTTCGGCCGCGGTGCACCAGGCGGCCGGTCGCGCTGATCTGTGTGTCGGGCATCAGCGGGCGCAGATATTTCACGCTCAGATCCACGGTGGTATAGGCCTCGCCCTGATCCAGGCTCAGATGCACCGCACAGCCCATGGCGCTGTCCAGAATGGTCGCGGCATAACCGCCATGCACCGTACCGATCGGGTTCATCGCCCAAGGGCCGGGCCGGCCGCGCCAGTGCAGCACGCCGTCTTCCACACCGATCAGGTCAAAATCGAAGGTGTCGGCGATCGGCGGCCTGCTGCCCGTGCTGATCATTTGGTCGAAAAACGCCTGGCCGGACAGTTGGCGCGCTTTGGCGGCAATGGCGGCCGGGTCCTGCCAGGTATAGCGGCGTTCTTGGACAGGCTCGGGCATGCGGCTTCTCCTCGCGGTCAAGAAGGGGTAGGGTTAGAGCACTTTTACATGGCTGCTTAGGAGAAGGGGAATGCGATTTGCCATTGTTTGGCTCTGGCTGATCACCGCTGCACCACTTGGCGCCCTGGCCCAGCAAGCGCAAGCCGCACCGCAGGGCATGACGGTGGAGCGGCTGGCCCTGATCTTAACCAGCGTGGCTGAGGACGTGCGCCGCGAGGGCAATGTCTTTGATGTGCTGCTGGAAGGGCGGCGTCTGCAGGTGATCACCGATCCCGCGGCAGACCGTATGCGCATCCTGGTGGCGATCACACCGGCGGCGGACTTGTCGGCGGCTTTGCTGGAGCGGCTCTTGCAGGCAAATTTCGACACCGCCTTGGATGCCCGATACGCGATTGCCCGCGGGATTGTGTGGAGTACCTTCATTCACCCTCTCAGTCCGCTGACCGACGACCAGTTATTCTCCGGCCTGGCTCAGACCCTCATTGCCGCGGAGACCTATGGCTCCACCTTCACCTCCGGCGCCCTGAGCTTTGGCGGCGGTGACAGCGTCGACCTGCTGCAGGATCTGAAAAAGCGCTGGGAAAGTCTTTGACGCACGCCGGCGGCGCGCCAAGCCGGGGTCAGGCCGCCGGTGCGGTCTTCGGTTCAAACGGGCATAGATCGCGCAACAAGCAATTGGGGCAATCAGGCTTGCGCGCCTTGCAGACATAGCGCCCGTGCAGGATCAGCCAATGATGGGCGTGGCGCCGATACGGCTTGGGCACCACCGTGTCCAGCTGCTGCTCCACGGCCAGCACAGTCTTGCCCGGCGCCAGATTGAGCCGGTTGGCCAGCCGGAAGATGTGGGTGTCGACAGCGAAGGTCTCGTGGCCGAAGGCGGTGTTCAGCACCACATTGGCGGTCTTGCGGCCGACCCCGGGCAGCGCCTCCAGGGCCTCCCGGCTGTCCGGCACCTGGCCGTCATGCCGGTCGAGCAGCGCTTGGCTCAACGCCAGCACATTCTTCGCCTTGGTGTTGAACAGGCCGATGGCCTTGATGTGCGCGCGGATGCCCTCCAGGCCCAGGGCGACCATAGCCTGCGGCGTGTCGGCCGCGGCGAACAGGCCCTTGGTCGCCTTGTTGACGCCGGCATCGGTGGCCTGGGCGGACAAGACCACCGCCACCAGCAGGGTATAGGGGTTGGTGTATGCCAGTTCGGTCTGGGGGTCGGGGCACTGGTCGGCCAGGCGGCGGAACAGTTCCGTGATCTGCGCGCTTTTCATGGGCGGCGACTTTAGCGCTGCGGCCCAAGCGCACAAGAGGCTAGGCGGCTGGGCCATCTGTGTCTTATTCTCGTAACAATGACCATGACCAGCGCTGCCCTGTCTGACCAGACCCTGTGGTTCGATGCGGAACTGCGACCGCACCGCTCGCTCAGTGCGCGCGGGCGCCGTCGCCTGATCGCCGGGGTCGCGCTGGTCTGCCTGATTGCCGGCGCGCGCGCCTGGGCCGTCGGCGCCTGGCCGGTCATGCTGTTCTTTCTGCTCGATGCCCTGCTGATCTGGGGCGCGTTCAAGCTGAACACGATTGCGGCGCGGGCGCGCGAGCGGGTGCGGCTGAGCCGGCAGGCACTGGATGTCCACCATATCCCCGCCTTCGGCGCGGAACGCCATGCCCGCTTTGAACCCTATTTCACCCGTGTGGATCTGCGCCATCCGGGGGAGCATCGGTCCGAACTGCGCATCTGCGAGCGCGGCCGCCACACCGTGATCGGCAGCTTTCTGCCCAGCGAGGAGCGCGCCGAGATTGCCGGTGCGCTGGACGATGCGCTGTTCCGCTTGAAGACAAATCAGCCGCCAGGTTGAGCAAGGGCTTTCGGATGAAACGGCCCGCCTTCTATGGTGCTCTAGCTGCGGATGAGCCCAGACAGCGGTGATTGCACGCCTGGCAGCACGTGCCCGGTTAAAGCGCGGTTGGACAGGCGCAGATGATCGTGCAGCACCCCGGCGATGACCTGGTTGAGGTTAAGCGTCGGCACCAGATCGCGGCCCTGGTAAAGCGCGCTCGGGCTCAATCCGGGCCAGTCGGTAATCACGCGCCCGCCGTCAACCGCCCCGCCGATGAGAAACGCCGCTCCGCCAACCCCGTGATCGCTGCCGCCGGTGCCGTTGGCCGCCACGGTGCGGCCGAATTCGGTTACGCCGAAGATCACCGTGCTGTCCCAAACCGCAGCCAAGCCGGCCTTCAGGCTTGCCAGGGTCTGGTTCAGTGCGGCCAGGCCGCGATCCAAGGTCGCGCTCTGGTTGGCATGGGTGTCCCATCCGCCGATGTCCAACACCGCCAGCCGCGGGCCGTCCGGCGCGACCAGAAAGCGTGCGGCAGCGTCAGCGGCGGCCTGGCCGTCCCGCGCGCCGGCGGTCATGTCCATGTCGCCGGCCACCGCGTCGGTCGCGCGCGCCTGTTCAAGGCTTTGGGCGAAGAGCGGGTCGGCCTGATACAGCGTCGCCAGGCGGGCCAGCAGATCCGCGTCCGCGCTGGGCAGGCGGCTGGGCGACCAATTGCTGGCCTGCGGGCTGCCGCGCAGCAGCAACGGCAGGCTGGGGCCAATGCCGATCGCGCGCGTATCCGGCAGATGGCTGAGCGCGCGGGCAAGCCAGCCATCCTCGATCTGCCCGGTGTCGGCGACACCGGCCTCCAACACATCCTGCCCGTCGAAATGCGATCGGTCGCGATAGGGTGTTGCTGTGGCGTGCACCAAAAGCGTGTCGCGCCGTGCTTCGGCCAGCGTCGTCAGCGCCGGATGAAGGGCGAACTGGCCGTCGAAGGCCAAGGTGTCGGTAACGGCCAGCGCGCCTCGGGCGGTGCGATAGTCCGGATCGCCGATCGGCGGGACCAGGGCCAACCCGTCCAAACCGCCGCGCAGGATCACCACGATCAGGCGTCGCTCGCCGCCGCCGGCGGCCAGGGCCAAACGGGGGGCGAAGGGGGCCAGGCTCAGGCCGGCAAGAACCGTGCGTCGGGTCAGGGTCACGGCGTCATCTCCTCAGCATTTCCGGCGCAAGCAGCACCAGCGCTGCCCCTTGGGCGGCATCTGCGGCACGGGCCACGCTTTGCTCGGTTTGTGTGCTGATCAGTGCGCCGAACGCCTCCGCGGCCAGAGTGCGGGGATCAACCCGCGCGCTGATGCGCGCGCCGACCAGATCGGCCCATTCGATGCGGCGCATCAGCGCGTCGGGACTGGCCCAATCCATCTCGCCATCGGGCCAGCCATCCGGTCCCGGGGGCGCCAGGGGTTTCTGGCCCATCGCGGTCATCAACGCGAAAAGCCGTGCGACGTCAAAATCGCGATGGTCAAAAAGACGCAGGCTCGCGGTAAGATAATCCTCCGGCGGTTTCACTTTGGCCAGCGGGGCGTCCCAAGCCGGCTGCGCCCACGTCAGCGTTTGCGCCATCGCCGCCAGATCGCCGCCACTGTCTAGAAACCGCCGGGTCAGCGCCTCGACCAGCTCCGCCGGCGGCTCATCGGCGAGGAAATGCTGTGCCATTTTTGTCGCCAGGTGGCGCGCGGCGGCGGGATGGCGTGCCAGATCGCGCAATGCTTGGAGCCCTTGGCCCTGGCCGTGCGGGGCATAGCGTCGGCCAAGAACAGTGTGGGCGCCCGGCTCATGCGCAGGTTCCAGGAATAGAAAGTCGCCGGCCCGGTCGGGAAAATGCTCACGCGGGGCCACCGTCCACCCGGTGAGGATTTTGGCCAGTCCTTCAACGTCTGCCTGGCCATAACCGCCATTGACCCCGAGCGTATGCAGTTCCAGCACCTCGCGGGCGAGATTCTCGTTCAGGCCAAGGCCGCGCCGCCGGCCCAGCCGGCTGTTCGGTCCGAACGAGCGCTGATTGTCCAGATAGACGATCATCGCCGGGTGGCTGACCGCAGCGATCAGCATATCCTCGAACCGGCCATAGACATGCGGGCGGATCGCTTCGCGCTGAAAGGCGCCAACAATCGGGGCGATGCCGCCCTTGCGCACTGAGACTGTGAAATGATTGGCCCAGAACCGCGCCAAGCGCTCCGAGAAGGGCCGGTCCGTGGTCACGCCTGCACGGATCCGCGCTTGCAATTCTGCCACGATCACGGCGCGCTGGCGCTCCCGCAATTCCGCCAGGTCGGTCTCGTCGCCGGCACCGGATCGGATGCGTCCCCGCCGCTCCATGAACTCCCTGGCCAAGCTCGCAGCGGAGGGCAGTCCGTGCAACAGCACAGGATGGCCGATCTGTGCCTGAACCCGGCCGTGCGGGTCCCTTGCGGCGGCGGCAATTTCGCCGCGGCGTGCGCCCAGCCCGAAGCGGAGCGCGGTGACTGCGGCGTGCCGGCTCATCGCTGGCTCCTCAGCCGCTCGCGGGCCCGGCGGCGGCGCTCCTCCAGGCGGTCTAGAAGGCGCACGCGCTGCTCCGGCGGCAGCTTGGCCGCCGCTTCGATCAAGGTTTCATAGATCGGCTCTTGCAACTGCGCCTGCAGCTGGGCCATGTGCGCGAACGTGTCCCGCAGAGCGGCCTGGTCCAGCGTTTGGGCGCGCAATAATTCCGCGGCCTCGCGCCGGGCCTGGCGCAACTGAAAGAAGACCGGCCGCAGCTCAGCACGGCGTGCGCGCAGGCCCTGGCGCAGGTCCTGGCGTACCTCGGGGGGCAATCCGCTGGCCAGCCCGCGGAGGGTGAATTCGGTCCGGTCGCGCATCGCTGTCCGCTCAGCCTGGCGATCGGCCCCGCCCGGCAAGCCGCCGCGGCCGATCACCATCCCGGCGAAAAACACGTTCACCGCGATCGACAGGAAGGCAATGGCTGCCAGGATCTGCATCGGCCGGGTCACAAGCTGTCCTCCCAGCCGCCCGCCGCGAGATAATCGGTCAGGTCAATTTCCTCCGGTGCCGCGTCTTGCCGGGCACCGACCAAGACACCGGCCAACAGACAGGCAGCCAGGACTCCGCCCTGCAGGCTAAGCCGGACTGGCCGGAACCAGGGCTGCAGGGCCCGCCAGCCGGTCACGGCCGGTTGCGCATGCTGCGCCGGGATGGTTTTCAGCCGGGCCAGGAAAGCCGCATCGGCCGGGGCCGGGGCCGGCTGATCGCGCAGGGCTTGATCCAGCCAGTCTTCGGTGTCGGTCATGCCTCTTCCCCTTCCATCAGGGCGGCGCGCACCGGCGCCAATTGCTGTTTCAGTTTGGTGCGTGCTCGCACCAGCAGGCTTTCGAGTGCCTTGACCTTCATATCGAGGATCTGGGCGGCTTCGGCATTGCTCAATCCATGCAGGTAGCACAAGGTCACCGCGGTGCGCTGGCGCTCCGGCAGAGCGTCGATGGCCGCGGCGGTCAAGCGGCGTCGGTCGGCCGCGGCCAGCTGTGTTTCCGCGCCCGGTGCGGGATCGGCGGCATCGAAATTTTCCGGCAAACCCTCCGGCCGTCGGCGTCGGCGTTGGTCCAGGCAGCGGTTGGTCACGACCCGGTAGAACCAGGTGGAGAAGCGGGCGCGCGCAGGGTCGAACTTGCTCGGCTCCAGCCACACCTTGGTTAAGGCCTCCTGCACCATATCCTCTGCCTCTGCGCGATCTCCCAACAGACGCTCGGCGAGGGCCAAGGACCGGCTGGCATGGCGTTCAACGAGCCGGTCGAAGGCCTGCGCGTCGCCATCTGCGATCCGCGCCATCAGTCCGGCATCGTCCACGCGCCGCTCCTCTTGCCATCCACTCTCGCGCCTCGTCCGACCGCCATGCTACGCAGCGGAGCTTAACGACCCTTCGATTGCCGATCCGCGATGCCGCGCTACAAGCTGACTTTGGAATATGATGGCCGCCGGTTCGTCGGCTGGCAGGCGCAAGACAATGGCCCGTCTGTGCAGGCGGCCCTGGAAGGCGCGATCGCGGCCTTTGCCGGTCACCGTGTGACGGTGCAGGGCTCCGGCCGCACTGATGCCGGCGTGCACGCGCGCGGCCAGGTCGCCCATGTCGATCTGGAAAAGCCGTTCACGCCCCATCAGCTGGTGCTGGCGGCCAATCATCATCTCGGCGCGGCGGCGGTGTCGGTGCTGGCGGCCGAACCGGTCGAAAACGCGTTTCACGCCCGCTTCGATGCGCGACGGCGTCACTATTGCTACCGTATCCTGAATCGGCGCGGGCGGCCGTGTTTGGAGGCGGGCCTGGTGTGGCATATCGGCAAGCCGTTGGATGTGGAGGCAATGCGGGCGGGCGCAGCGCATCTGCTCGGCCGGCATGATTTCACCACCTTCCGCCATGTCCACTGCCAGGCCCGATCGCCGGTCAAGACCTTGGATGTCTTGACCGTGGAACCGGTCGGCGAGGAGGTGCGGGTCCATGCTGCGGCGCGATCTTTCCTGCACCACCAGGTCCGCTCCATGGTCGGCTGCCTGGTTTGGGTGGGTCTGGGCAAATGGCCGCCAGACGAAATCGGTCGCGCATTGGCGACGCGCGACCGCCGCCGCCTGGCGATGAACGCTCCGCCCGATGGGCTTTATTTCATGCGCGTGGTCTATCCCCAGGCGTGATTATGAAACAGCGGCGCCACGTCGGCGGCCCAGTTTAAGAGGCCGGTTTGACGGGGCTGTTCTTGACGGGGCTGTTCTTAACGGGGCCGGTTAGTCCGCGCGGGTCACATAGCTGCGGTCGGCGGTCTTCAAAATGATCTTGTCGCCTTGGTTCACGAACGGCGGCACGGTGGTTCGCACGCCGTTTTCCAGCACCGCGGGCTTGAAGGAGTTGGCCGCGGTTTGACCCTTCACCACCGGCTCGGTTTCGGTGACTTCAAGGGTCACCTGTTCGGGCAGGGCCACGCCGAGGGGCGTTTCCTCATGAAACTCGATGGTGACGTCCATGCCGTCCTGCAGGAACACTGAGTCCTCGCCGATTTCCTCGGCAGGCAGGGCGATCTGATCGTAGGTTTCCTTGTCCATGAAGGTGAAGGTGTCGCCGTCGCCGAACAGAAACTGGAAGTCGCGCTGTTCCAGGCGCACACGCTCGACCTTCTCTGATGAGCGGAAGCGCTCATTCATCTTGGTGCCCGACCGCAGCGCCTTTAGTTCCACCTGCAAATAGGCGCCGCCCTTGCCGGGCTGGGTGTGCTGCGTCTTCACCGCGCGCCACAGCTCGCCCTTATGCTCGATCACATTGCCGACTTTAATCTGATTGCCGTCGATTTTCATGAAAGCCCATCTTCACACAGAGCCGCCGACCGCGGCCGTCCCGAAATCGCGCGCTGCTTAACAGCTTGCCTCTGCCCAGGCAATCGTTACGCCGCGCGCTCCACGCTGTGGCAGATCTGGTCGACGACCTGGGCGACCAGGGCTTCGTCGTCGCCCTCGGCCATCACGCGCACCACCGGTTCGGTGCCCGACATGCGGATGACCACGCGGCCGGCATTGCCCAGGCGGCCGCGGCCGTCGGCGATGGCCTGTTTCACGCTGTCGGCTTCCAGCGGTTTGTCGGCTGTGTAGCGCACGCTCTTGAGCATTTGCGGCACGCGCTCAAACACCGTGCACACGTCAGAGGCCGGGCGATCCTGGGCGCGGATCACGGTCATCACCTGCAAGGCGGCCAGTAGGCCGTCGCCGGTGGTGGTAAAATCATTCAGCACGATGTGGCCGGATTGCTCGCCACCCAGATTGAAGCCGTGCTTGCGCATATGCTCCACGACATAGCGGTCGCCGACCTGCGTGCGCGCCAGCGTCAGTTTGCGGCCCTCCAGATAGCGTTCCAGGCCCAGATTGGACATCACGGTGGCGACCAGGCCGCCGCCCTTCAGCCGATCGCGGGCCTGCCAGTCGGTGGCGATCAGCCCCATCAGCTGGTCGCCGTCGATCTCTTGACCGTTCTCGTCAACCATGATCACCCGATCCGCATCGCCGTCCAGCGCCACGCCCAGATCGGCGCGGAAGGTCTGGACCTGTTCCTGCAGGCAGGTCAGGTGGGTTGATCCGCAGCTTTCATTGATATTGTAGCCGTCCGGCTCGGTGCCGACCGGGATGACGTCAGCGCCCAGTTCCCACAGCACGGTCGGCGCCACCTTGTAGGCCGCGCCATGGGCGCAGTCGACGACCACGCGCAGGCCGTCGAAGGTCATGCCGGCAGGCACGGTGCCCTTGGCATATTCGATATAGCGGCCCTGCACATCTTCCAGGCGGGTGGCGCGGCCCAGTTTGTCCGGCGGGGCGAAGCCGCGCTCCACATCGGTGTCGATGCGCGCCTCGATGGCCTTTTCCATCTGGTCGGACAGCTTGTAGCCGTCCGGCCCGAACAGCTTGATGCCATTGTCATAATGCGGATTGTGCGAGGCCGAGATCATCACGCCGACATCGCAGCGCAAGGATCGGGTCAGCATGGCCACGCCGGGTGTCGGCATCGGGCCGGCCAGGATCACGTCCATGCCCGAGGCGATGAAGCCCGCGGTCAGGGCGGGTTCGAACATATAGCCGGATCGGCGGGTATCCTTGCCGATCAGCACACGGTGGCGGTGATCGCCGCGGCGGAACACCCGGCCCACCGCCATGCCCACGCGCATGGCCACATCCGGCGTCATCGGCGGGGTGTTGACCCGCCCGCGGATGCCGTCGGTTCCGAAATATTTCCGCGTCATGCGCCCTCTCCTGCCGACGGCCGCCATGGCGCGTCCCGGCTTGCCTGGACCAATGCCTGCCAGACCGCGCGCGCTTGCACGGTCTGCTCCACATCATGCACCCGCACCATGGCAGCTCCTTGATCGAACGCCTTGATCGCTGCGGCCAACGATCCGCCAAGGCGCCGGTCCGCCGGTTCACCGGCAGACAAAGCTGCAATGAAGCGCTTGCGCGAGGCACCGACCAGAAGCGGCCGCCCGAGGGCCCCGAATAGCGCAAGTCCGTTTAACAAAGTCAAATTATGCGCTGTGGTTTTGCCGAAACCGATGCCCGGATCAAGCACAATCCGGTGCCGCGGCACGCCTTGTTGCTGGAGCGCGTCCAGCCGGCCACCGCACCAGTCGAAAATGTCCAGCAGCACATGGTCATAATGCGGGTCGGTCTGCATGGTCTGAGGCGTGCCCTGGGCATGGCACACGATCACCGGGCAGGCCAGCTCAGCGGCGGCCGGAGCCGCGGCGGGGTCGAAGCTGAGGCCGGAGACGTCATTGATGATCGCTGCCCCGGCCGCAACGGCCGCGCGCATCACCTGGGCCTTCCGGGTATCGATGGAGATCGGCACGGGGCAGCCGGTCAGGGCCTCGATCACCGGCATGACACGGTCGAGCTCCTGCTGCACGGGGACCTCTTCTGCCCCCGGCCGGGTCGACTCCCCGCCGATATCCAGCGTATCCGCGCCAGCCGCGATCATCGCCTTGGCCTGCGCCAGCGCGGCGTCGCGGCTGGCGAAGCGTCCGCCGTCGGAGAAGCTGTCCGGCGTGACATTCAATATCGCCTGGATCAGCGGGCGATCGAAGCGGAGCGGTGCATGGCCATGCGGCAGCGGCATCGGTTCGGGCGCGCGGGTCAGCGTCTCCAAGCCACAGTGAAGGGCCGGGTCTGCGCGCACGGCCTTGAGCGTGCGGCGCTGTGGGGCGCTGCCGCGGCGATGGTGCAGCAGCGTGTCAAAGCCCAACAGGCCGCCCTGGAATGGCAAAAGGCCCGGTCCCAGGGGACCGAGCCTGTCTGGCTGCAGATAGGCAGGGGCCACGGCCGCGGCAGCGGTCAGGCTTGCGGCTGCGGCTCCGGATCCATGCCGCCGGGCGTGTCACGTCGGCCGCCGGCGCTGGGCACAGTCGCCGGGCCGGAGGGTTTCGGCGGCGCCGGCGGTTCGGTGTCGATATCCTTGTCCAGCCGCTCGCCGGCCAGCACCTTGCGCATTTCGTCGCCGCTCAAGGTCTCATATTCCAGCAGCGCCTTTGCCAGGGTGTGCAGATCATCCAGATGATCGGTCAGGATCGAGCGCGCCCGCTCATACGCCTCGTCGACGAAGCGCTTGATCTCCGCGTCGATCAATTGCGAGGTCTGTTCGGAGACATTCTGCTGACGCGCCACGGAATGGCCGAGGAACACCTCTTCCTCATTGGCGGCATAGAGCACATTGCCCAGCTTGTCGGACATGCCCCATTTGGTGACCATGGCCCGCGCCAGATTGGTCGCCATCTGAATGTCGCCGGACGCGCCGGAGGTGACCTTGTCATGGCCAAAGATCAACTCCTCGGCGACCCGGCCGCCCATGGCGATGGCCAAATTGTCGTGCATCTTTTCCCGGCTTTGGGAATATTCGTCGCGCTCCGGCAGGCGCATGACCATGCCCAGCGCGCGCCCGCGCGGGATGATGGTGGCCTTGTGCACCGGATCGGAGGCCGGGCAGTGCAAGGCGACGAGGGCATGGCCACCTTCGTGATAGGCGGTCAGCTTCTTCTCATCCTCGGTCATCACCATGGAGCGGCGCTCCGCCCCCATCATGACCTTGTCCTTAGCCTGCTCGAACTCCAGCATGGAGACCAGCCGTCGGCCCTTGCGCGCGGCCAGCAGGGCGGCCTCGTTCACCAGGTTGGCCAGATCCGCGCCGGAGAAGCCGGGTGTGCCGCGGGCGATGACGCGCGGCTCGACATCCGGCGCCAGCGGCACCTTCTTCATGTGAACCTTCAAGATCCTTTCGCGCCCGACGATATCCGGATTGGGCACGACGACCTGACGGTCGAAGCGGCCCGGACGCAGCAGCGCCGGGTCCAGCACATCGGGCCGGTTGGTGGCGGCGATCAGGATGATGCCTTCATTCGCCTCGAACCCGTCCATTTCCACCAGCAACTGGTTCAGGGTCTGCTCCCGTTCATCATTGCCGCCGCCCAGGCCAGCACCGCGATGACGGCCGACCGCGTCGATCTCGTCGATGAAGATGATGCACGGGGCATTTTTCTTGGCCTGTTCGAACATGTCGCGGACACGGCTAGCGCCAACACCGACGAACATTTCCACGAAGTCCGACCCGGAGATGGTGAAGAAGGGCACATTGGCCTCGCCGGCAATGGCGCGCGCCAGCAGTGTCTTGCCGGTTCCCGGCGGGCCGACCAGCAGCGCGCCCTTGGGGATGCGGCCTCCCAGACGCTGAAATTTCTGCGGGTCCTTCAGAAAGTCGACAATCTCTTCCAGCTCTTCCTTGGCCTCATCGATCCCGGCAACATCATCGAACGTGACCCGGCCGGTCTTCTCCGTTAGAAGCCGCGCGCGTGACTTGCCGAAGCCCATGGCGCCGCCGCGGCCGCCGCCGCCTTGCATCTGGCGCATGAAGAAGATCCACACGCCGATCAGCAGCAGCATTGGGAACCAGGCCAGCAGGGTCGACACCAGAAGATTGCTCTTGCGCGGTTGGCCGGTGATTTCCACACCATTTTCCCGCAGCGTGGGAATAAGGTCGGTATCTGTGGCCGGGATATAGGTGGAGAAGCGCTCGCCCGACTGGGTCTGGCCGGTGATCTCCTGGCCCTCGATATCGACCCGACGCACCGCGCCGGCTTCAACGTCGCGCAGGAACTGGGTGTAGGACACTTCTTGTGCGGGCCCGCCGGCACCGGGGCCCTGCAGCAGGTTGAACAGCGCCGCCAGAAGGAAAATCAACAGCAGCCACAGCAGCAGATTGCGTCCAAGATTGTTCACGTCACATCCTTCACATCGCCCCGGGGGTCAACGCAGTCTGGGGCGGATCGTTGCCCGGCCCGGCTGAGGCCGCCGATGCCAGTCTCACCCCGCTAAGATAAGCAGCCGATACCAAGCCGCAAGCGTAGGCAAAGTTCGGGTCAAAGGCCAAGCCTTAACCGATAACGGTACGCAATGCCTTAACGCCCAAGAGCGCCTCGCCGAGGCCCAACTGCGGAACGGCTATAACGGTTTCGTTCTGCCAGCCTGCGGGGATGACCAAGCGGGCGACATGCGGCACCGGGTCACGCGCAACCTGCTGCTTGATCTGCCGCCATCCCGCCTCGCCCAGCGGTTTCACCGTCAGCGGCAGCGCACCGACCCACAGCCGGTAGCGGCCGTCCCAATCGATCACGGCGCCGGGGCGCAGCGTCTGCGCGCCCGGCAGGCCCGCGGCCTCGCGTACCAAATCAACCTGACCCGGCGGCCCTGGGATCACGCAAGTGTGATGCAAGGTCTGGGCTGCGACCGGCTCGTCAGCCAAGGCATCAGCGACTCGTTGCAGATCGCGATAGCGCGGCCGGTAGGGCCGGCCGGCGACCAGGCATAGCAGCCGTGCCAACAGCCGATGGCGTGTGTCCGCCGGTGCGGCACGCCACGGCTCCAGACCCAGGCGCGCGCTGTTCAGCGGGGTCCAGGAGACACACATGTCGGCCAAATGATCGGCCGCCGCGTCAAGCACCTCCAAGGCATCGGCGAAACGGTCGGCGGTGGCGGCCAGCCGCTCAGCGCTCAGCCCGGGCAGCGGCGGCGTGTCCAGCAGCGCGCGCGCTTGAGCCCGGGCAAAGCGGCGGTCGCGATTGCTGGGATCGTCCAATGTCGGCAGGCCGGCTGACCCGACAAGCTGGCGCAGGGTCGCCCGCGAGATCGTCAGCAGCGGGCGCAGCCGCTGCGGCCAAGGGCCGCCGCTCAGCGGCGGTGCCGCCGGCGCCATTGCGGCCAATCCGTCGACACCGCTTCCCCGGGCCAGGCGGATCAGCAGGGTTTCCGCCTGGTCTTCTCGATGATGCGCCAGCAGCAGCCCGCGGATACCCTGATCGCGACACCATGCCTCCATCAAGCCGTAGCGCGCGTGGCGCGCGCGCGCCTGCAGGTCACCGCCGGCAGCAGCAGACTCCCATAACAGCACCGTCGGGTCGGTGTATCCGAGCTGCTTCAGCCAGCCAGCCACCATGCCGGCCTCCGCGTCGGTGCCCTGGCGCAGCCGGTGATTGACATGCACCGCGCGGATGGTGGGGTCCGCGCGCCGGGCGGCCCAAGCCAGCGCCATGCTGTCCGGCCCGCCTGAGACCGCCACGGCATAGGGGCCGCGGTGCGCCGCCAGGCAGGCCGCCAGTGCGGAGGTTACAGCCTGTGCGGGATCCTCGGCGTTCAGTGTCAGCCGGCTCCACACTTCAGGCGCGCGCGGGCTTGGTCGGCGCGATCGCGCACTCGCTCCGGGGCCTGGGGAAAGCGGGCGGACATTTCCGACAGGGCGGCACAGGCCTGGTCGGGCTGCTCCAGGGCGGCCAGCGACAATCCGAGTTTCAGCAGACTGTCCGGACCCTTGCCGCCGTTTGCATAATCTCGGTAGCCGGAGAGGAAGGCCCGCGCGGCATCGGCATAACGTTCGCGCACATAATAGGTCTCACCGAGCCAATATTGCGCATTGCCGGCCAGGTCGCTGTCGCCGTGCTCATTTAGAAAGGCCTTGAATGCGTCTTCGGCCGCCTGGAAATCATTCCGGCGCAGCAGCGTATAGGCATAGTTATATTTTTCTTCGACCGTTTTCCCCTGCAATGCGCCATCCGGCTCCAGCGGCGGCAGGCTATCATCCGACCCGCCGACGCCTGGTGCCTGCTCTGCTGTGGCATCCGGATCGGCCGTGTCGCCGGCCGCCGCCAAGCCCGGGCCGCGGCCCTGCTGGAAGCGAAACTCAACATCTTCCTGAAAGCGGTCCAGCCGCTCGGTCAGCTGCCGGTTGGCAAAGCGCAATTCCTCCACCTGGCCGGTTAGGGTTGCGATCTCCCGCTCCAAGCGCTGGAGGCGCACTGTCAAATCGCTGAGCAGGTCCCGCGCGTTGGGCTCGGACGCCTCGCCGTCGCTTTGCCCAATGTCGCTTTGCCCAATGCCGCTTTGATCCGTGCCGCCTTGACCGGTCGCCCCGCTCGGCCGAGCCAGCGCGGCACTGCCCGGCCGTTCCACCAACAATTGCAGCTGTTCGACCTGTTCGGTGAGGGCGTCCAGCCGCCGGGCCAACTCCGCCCGGCTTTGCGCTATCGCCGGCGAGCCGGCCAGGACGGCTGTGAGGATGAGGAGTACGCCAAGGGCCAAACTACGCATGGCTCAGATCCTTCCACCGGCTGCCGCACACGAGCGGAAAACAGCCACATCCGCGGGTCGCCGTGTCAAGATGCGACCGCGCGGTTCCAGTCTATCACCACCGCCAGGGCGGACACCAGGGGCGGGGGCTGCAGGCCTAGTCGAAGGTGACCACGCCCCGCCTGTTCAGTTGATGCGCCTGTTCGGTGGTGCCAGGTGCGGCCAGCCGTTCCTTGCCATAGCTGATCACGTCGATCCGGCTGGGTGTGATGCCCTGCGCGATCAAATAGTTGCGGACTGCCGTGGCACGCCGTTCGCCGAGCGCCAGATTATATTCCCGCGTGCCGCGCCGGTCGGCATGGCCCTCGATGGTGAAGCGGACATCGTCATGATGGTTCAGCCACTCGGCCATGCGCTGCAAGGTCGGCCGGGCATCGGACCGAATTTCCGACTTATCAAAGTCGAAATAGACCCGATCGCTTTCCACATAATTGCGGAAGTCCGCGTAGCTGGCGCTGCCGAAACGGCCGCCGTCCAGATCTTGGCTGCGCACGTTGCCAGAGGGCACTGGCGGCGGCGTGCGTTCCCGCGCCGGTTCCGGAGCCGTTGGTTCCGGAACCGTGACGACTTCGTCGGACGGGGCTTCCCTAGCGCAGGCCGCCAGCGCCAAAAGGATAAACAGGCTTGCAAGCAATCGAGCGCCGCTCAACTTCAACAACATTATTGGCTCCCATTGAAGCGGATGATGGTGGAAGGCACCGGACTGGTCTGCTGATGACCTGAAAACTTGACAAACGCCATGCTGCACCGAACGGCCACCGGCACACCCCCTCTCGCGCGCAACTATAGGCAGGCCATTTCTGCCGCGCAAGACCGGCAACCCGCCTGTCGCGACAAAAAATCGGCTGATTTCGGCGCCTTAGAACGCGTCGGGAACCGCTTCAAGAACTTGGCGAGCGGATCAGCGGCGACCAGGCCGGATCGGAGGCGTCCACCGGCGTCGGCACCGGCCGTTCATTGCGCCCGGTCAGATCGATCGACCACAGCGCGGTACCGCCATCCTCGGGGTCCAGTCGGAAATACATCAAAACCCGGCCGTTCGGCGACCAGGTCGGGCCCTCATCTTGATAGGCCTCGGTCAGGATCCGTTCACCGCTGCCGTCTGGCCGCATCACCCCGATGGTGAATTTGCTGTTGGCGATTTTGGTAAAGGCAATCAGATCGCCGCGCGGCGACCACACCGGCGTGGCATAGCGCCCGGCGCCGAAGCTGATCCGCTCCACATCAGAGCCATCGGCATCCATCACATAAAGCTGCTGGGTGCCACCGCGGTCAGAGTTGAAGACCACCTGTTGGCCGTCGGGCGAAAAGCTGGGCGAGGTGTCGATGGCCGGATGATCGGTCAGGCGCTTCAGCCGGCGCGTGCGCAGATCCATCTTATAGATGTCGGAATTGCCGTCCTCGGCCAGGCTCATGATCACCGAATTACCGTCCGGTGAAAAGCGTGGGGCAAAGGTCATGCTGGGAAAGTCACCCAGAACCTCATGCTTACCCGTATCCAAATTATAGATATAAACCCTTGGTCGATCATTATAGTAGGCGAGGTAGGTGATTTCTTGTTGATCCGGCGAAAAGCGGGGGGTCAAGACCAGATCGTCGCCGCTGGTCAGATATTCATGATTGTGACCGTCTTGATCCATGATCGCTAAGCGTTTGGTCGGCGCTAACTCGCTTCCGGATTCGGCGATATACACCACCCGGGTGTTGAAATAGCCCGCTTCTCCGGTCAGGCGCTGATAGATCGCGTCGGCGGCGCGATGCGCAATCTGGCGCCATTCACCGGGTTGAGCGACGAAGCGGATGCCGCGCATCTGCTGTTCAGACAGCACGTCCCACAAGCGCATATCCACGCGGATCTGGCCGTCATCCTCCAAATACACGCCCCCGGCGACCAAGGCGTCCGCGCTGATCGCGCGCCAGTCCCCGAAACTGGGCTGCACATTGGGCGAAACCGTGGGGTTCAGAAACGATGCCGGGTCCAGCGCGCGGAACAGGCCGGAGCGTTCCAGATCCGCCGCGACCACCTGAGCGATGCGCCGTCCCAGCTCCGCCATGGTCACGGTCTGGGAGGGTTGGCTGCGCCGTTCCACGCGCGCTGAGCGCTCGGCATTGCCGTCAAAGGCGGGCACCGCGATCGGCAGCGGTGTGACCGTTCCGGAATTGATATCAACGCGCAAGACGGCGCTTGAAGGCACCGAGATCAGCACCGAAACCAATAAGCTCAGAACGAAACGCAACTCAGCCTCCTAGAAGCTCTCGGGCATCAAAAACGAACTCGATTTCTTTCCATTGATTATAGTCGTCGACGGGAATTTTATAAGGGGCACAGCGTTGGATCGCTCGCTGCGCGCTCTCTGCAAAGATGCGCCGAAATTCCTGGCCCGGGGCCGACAGATTGCCTGCGCCGACCACTGAGGGCGGGCGGCGCAGGCGGCCGTACGGGTCCAATTGGATGCGCAGGACCACCTGCAATTCCTGGGCATCCCGGGCGCCGGCGGGGATCGACCAGCAGCCTTGAACCTTCTGGCGCAGATAGTCGCGGATGGTTGCCTGCGCCTGGCGGGCCATGCGGTCCACCGCGGCTTGTTTGCGCCGGGCCTTTTCCAGCTCCTGCTCAATGTCGGCCAACGGATCGGGCGGCGGCTGATCCTCGGCGGATTTGTCGATTAAAGCGGCGATCTTGTCCGGATCAAAGCGTTCCGGGGGTTTGGGCTTGTCCCGCACCACCACGGTGCGTGCCAGGTCCGAGCGGGGCTCTTCCGGCGGGTCCGGTGCTGGCTCGGCCGTCGGCTCCGGCACGGCGTCAGGCGTGTCCTCCGGCGCCGGTTCGGGCAGCGGTTCTGGTTCAGACACCGGCTCCGGCGCGGTAACCTCCTCAGGCAGGCTCACCGGTTGTTCAGGCTCCGGCTCCGGCTCTGGCTCTGGCTGGGCTGGTGCGGGGTCGGGCACCGCGCTTTCCTCAGCAACCTCTTCCACCAGCGCCACCTCAATCGGCACCGGTGCAGACGGCGGCGGCTGGCGCCACAGATCTCCCACCATGACCGCTGCCACGGCCAGCCCGCCGTGCAACAACACAGACAAGATCAGACCGGTCTTGAACTCATCGGTCATGGCCCTGGGCTTCATCCTCCCGCCGGGCGTTCCGTCAACAAGGCCACGCGCGTGAAGCCGGCCCGATTGATCGCCGCCATGACTTGCATGATCCGGCCATAATCCAGCTCCCGGTCGCCTCGCACATAGATGCGCTTTTCCAGATCATTCTCAGCAATCGCCGCCAATCGGGCCTGCAGGGCCTCCAATGGCACTTCGGTTTCCTGCACGAAGATGGTGCCGCCGGCGTCGATGCTGACTTCCAGGGGCTTGCTGTCCTCGCCCAAACCTTGCGCATCGGCCTTCGGCAGATTGACCGGCACGCCGGCGGTCAACAACGGGGCGGTGACCATGAACACGATCAACAACACCAACATGACGTCGACGAACGGCGTCACATTGATTTCGGCCAGCGGTTGATAGCGGCCGGCGCCGCCGCGCTTGATCTGCATGCCCATCAGGCCGCCCTTTCATCCATCTGGCGGGACAAGAGCGCCTGAAATTCTCCAGCAAATCCCTCCAGCCGGCCGGCAAAGCGGGCCAAATCGGCTGAGCGCTTATTATAGGCGACCACCGCCGGGATTGCCGCAACCAGGCCCAAGGCGGTTGCCAGCAGGGCCTCAGCAATGCCCGGGGCAACCACGGCCAGCGAGGTATTGGCCGTGCTGGCAATGTCTTGGAAGCTGTTCATGATGCCCCAAACCGTGCCGAACAGGCCGATGAACGGCGCTGCGGAGCCCAAGGTCGCCAGGAAGCCGATCTGGCCTTCCAGCTTCTGCATTTCCCGCTGAATGGTCACGCCGACCACCTTATCGACACGGTCTTCCACCGACATGCGGTCGCGCACCTGGGCGCGGCCGGACAAGGAGCGCTGCCATTCTCGCATCGCCGCCACAAAGATCAGGGCCATGGGATGATTGGCCGCCCGCTCCCGCAGATTCTCATACAGCTCGTCCAATGACGTGCCGGACCAGAACGCCTGCTCGAACTCATCGGCGCGGCGGCTGGCCTTGCGCAGCCGAAAGCCGGAGGCGAAGATCACCCCCCAGGCGTAGACCGAGGCCAGAACAAGCAGGATCATGACGGTCTTCACCACCCAGTCGGCCTGCAGGAACATGTCCACAGGGGTGAAGCCGGGAACCTCCGGTCCGATCGATTCGGCCGCTACCGGGCCGGTGGGGACGGCGTCTTGCATTACCACTCCTCTTTGCCAACCAGCGGCACCATGGCCTCGCGCCAGGGCCGCGGCAGCCGAGCCGGCCGGCCTCTGCCATCGACCATGGCGATCCTTAATGAGGCTTGAACCAAGACCATATCCCCGCGCAAGACCCGTTGGCGCACATCGGTGTAGGCCGCCCCCACCCGCGCCAGCTGGCTTTCGATCCGCAGGGCGTCGTCCAGCACGGCCGGCGCCAGATAGTCTATCTGACAATGGCGTACGGCAAAACCAAGGCGGCTTTCGGGCGACTGCTGCAAGGCGGCGGCATGGTCAATGCCCAAGCAACGCAGAAATTCCGACCGCGCCCGCTCAAAATAAGCCAGATAGCGGGCATGATAGACGATGCCGCCGGCATCGGTATCCTCGAAATAGACCCGGATCGGCAGGCGATGGATGCCGCCGACGATGACGCCCTGGACCGGAGCGGTGCTCATGCCTCGTCCGCGCCGCGGGAGAACAGATCCGGCGCCTCGGCGCGCGACGGCACCGGCAAACCCAGATGCGCCCAGGCCTTGGGCGTGAGCAGCCGGCCGCGCGGGCTGCGCTGCAAAAAGCCCTGCTGCATCAAATAGGGCTCGATAATGTCCTCAATGGCATCGCGAGGCTCGGACAAGGCGGCGGCCAGCGTCTCAATGCCGACCGGACCGCCGCCATAGGTCTGCCCAATGCACCGCAGGTATCGGTGGTCCATGCTGTCCAGGCCGGCGGTATCAACCTCCAGCCGGGTCAAGGCGGCATCGGCGGCGACCCGGTCCACCTGTGCCCGGCCCGCGACATTGGCAAAGTCGCGCACACGACGCAGCAGCCGCCCGGCGATGCGCGGGGTGCCGCGCGAGCGCGCGGCAATCTCCCGGGCGCCATCCTCGGTCATCGCCAGATCCAGCAAGCGCGCGCCGCGGCGCACCACCTCGACCAGCTCCTCAACGGAATAAAAATCCAGCCGCACCGGGATGCCAAAGCGGTCGCGCAAGGGGTTGGTCAGCAGGCCCAGCCGGGTGGTGGCGCCAACCAGAGTGAAGCGCGGCAGGTCGATGCGCACGGAGCGGGCGGCCGGCCCCTCGCCGATGATCAGGTCAAGCTGGAAATCCTCCATGGCCGGATAGAGGATCTCCTCCACCGCCGGGGTCAGCCGGTGGATCTCGTCGATGAACAGCAGGTCGCGGTCGTCCAGATTGGTCAATAGCGCGGCCAGGTCGCCCGCCTTGGCGATCACCGGTCCGGAGGTGGCGCGAAAATTCACCCCCAGCTCACGCGCAAGAATCTGTGCCAGCGTGGTTTTGCCCAGCCCCGGCGGACCGAACAGCAGCACATGGTCCATCGCCTCTGCGCGGCCTCGTGCGGCCTCCACGAACACACGCAGATTGTCGCGCGCGGCCTGCTGGCCGATAAAGTCGGCCAAGGAGGTCGGCCGCAGCGACACCTCTCCGGCGTCCTCGGGCAGGCGATCAGAGGCGGATAAACGCTCTTGGCTCATTCGGTCTCGGCTTCTAGCGCGAGGGCCTCGTCGTCACGTCTGAGGACCGTGCGCAATCCGTCAATATGCTCGAAGAGGTCAGGATTAATCTTTTGCCACAGCGGATCCAAGACAAAGTCGACGCCCTCGCGACGCGCTAACTTCGCCGCCGGAACAAAGTTGCTATCGCCTGAGACCAAAATAATGGTATCGGCTTGCTTCTTTAGAGTAATTGATGCAATATCTAAGCCAATTCGCATGTCTACGCCTTTTTGACGTAGTCCCAATCCCACATGATCATCCTTTACCTCTGACCACAGTTTTTGTAGGCGGATGCCTTCGCTGCGGGTTTTCTCTGACAGAACGAGCGGTTGACTGGTTTCCGACAAGGTCTCCGAAGGCAGGGAGTTAATCCGGTCACGCGTCCCCAAAAGCTGCCGAGCTAATGTCGTGTTTCGGATCGCCCAATCGCCTTCTTTTGACACCTTTCCTAATCGAAGTGCAAACTTGCGAGTTCGTCTCAAATGTTCAAAAAGTTCTTCACGAAATTTAGCCTCTTTTGTTTTCGAGAAATCTATTTGTTTGTTAAGTAAGGGATGATGTGCTTTTCCTCCAAAGGGGGCAGCGTCATAGTAAAATATTCTGTAAACATGGTCGAGCCAGCGACGGTCAACCCCTGCTAGCTTCTCTATATGTCTTTGGCAAAGCGTTCGGGTCGTCCGGGCGACAGCCTCCGGTGAGGAATGAAATCGTTCCGGGACGATGTGCGGGAGGCGTTTCAGCAGGAACCCGCCATCGATCATGATGGCGACCTTCCAAATCCGGTCCGGCATCCTAGCGGCCTCTAAACGAAAAAAGCCCCAGGGGTTCGGCCAACCTCCGGATAGATGAGGGGCGTACTGCCAAGGGGCGGATCAACAAGAATAATGACCGTAACAGTGAACCGACGCAACGGATTTCTTTTCTCGTGCCTGCCGCTAGGATCTGTTCAACCGGCGACCCGGGTCAACCGGCCAACTCCTTCAAGCCTCTGCGGATCAAGTCATTCAGCGCCAGGGCCGTGCCGTCGCGGTCGATCACGCGGGTTAGCGCGGCCTGCGCTTCGGCGGGACGATAGCCCAGATTGGTCAGGGCCGACACAGCATCGCTTTTCATGTCCGGGACGGCTGCTGCGGTGGCCGTGGCGGGCGTCGTGGCGGGCAAGGCGCCCACCGCTTCGGCCAGTTCCATAACAATGCGCTGGGCGAGCTTGGGGCCCACGCCCTGGGCGCGTGCCACCGCGGTCTTGTCGCCCATCATGATCGCCTGGGCCAGGTCATTGGGCTCCAACACCGACAAAATCGCCAGGGCCACGCGCGCGCCAACCCCCTTGACCGAGGTCAGTAGGCCGAACTGCGTCTTCTCGGCCCCGTCGCGAAACGCATAGAGGTGGATATGGTCTTCGCGCACATGGGTCTCGATCTCCAAGACTGTCGGGTCGCCGCGCTTCACAGCGCGCAAGGTGCGGGCGGACGCGAAGGCACGGTAACCGACGCCGCCGACATCCAGGATCAGCCAATCCTCGCCGATTTCGTCGACGACGCCCTTCAGCCGGCCGATCATGCCGGTGCCCGGACCTGATGGGCATGGCAGATCGCCACCGCCAGGGCGTCGATGGCATCGGCCCCGTCAAAGCGGATGCCCGGCAGCAGCACACCGACCATATGGGCGACCTGCGCCTTGTCCGCATGGCCGACACCGACCACCGACTTCTTGATATGGTTGGGGGCGTATTCCGCGACGCTGAGTCCCGCCCGCGCCGGTGCCAGCAGCGCGATCCCGCGCGCCTGGCCTAACTTCAAGGTCGCGGTCGGATTCTTGTTCACGAAGGTTTCCTCCACCGCCGCGGCATCGGGCCCATGCTCGGCAATGACCGCTGTCAGGCCGTCATAAAGCACCGCCAGCCGCGTGGCCAAGGGGGCAGCGGGCTGGGTGCGCAGGGTGCCGTGGGCGATGTGTCTGAGCCGGCTGCCGTCGCGCAAGACAAGACCCCAGCCCGTTGCGGTCAGGCCCGGATCAAGGCCCAGGATCCGCATCAGGCAGCCGCGGCGGACGGATGCTGGCCCGTCATGCCGCGTTCAGCCGCTCCCACAGATCGTCAGGCAGGTCGTAGTTGCCGAACACCTCCTGGACATCGTCATTGTCATCCAGCGCGTCGAGCAGCTTCAGCAGCTTGCCGGCATCCTCTTCGGCGTCGATCGTCAGCGGGGTCTGCGGCTTCCAGATCAGCTTGGTGGTCTGCGGCTCCGCACCCAGCGCATCTTCCAGCGCCTTGGCGACCGTGTGCAGTTCGGTCATCTCGCAATGGATTCGATGGCCGTCCTCATCGGACTCCACATTGTCCGCCCCGGCTTCCAGCGCGGCCTCGAACATGGCGTCGGCGGAGGCGATCTCGGCAGGATAGACGATTTCACCGACCCGGTCGAACATGTAGTTGACGCTGCCGGTCTCCCCCAGATTGCCGCCATTCTTGGAAAAGATCGTGCGGATGTCAGAGGCGGAGCGGTTGCGGTTGTCGGTCAGCGCTTCGACGATGATGGCGATGCCGCCGGGGCCGAAACCCTCATAGCGCACCTCCTCATAGGTGTCGGCATCGCCGCCTTGGCTGGATTGGATCGCCCGTTCAATGCGGTCCTTGGGCATGGATTCCGCCTTGGCCGCGGCGATGGCGGCGCGCAATCGCGGGTTGAAGGCGGGGTCGGACATGCCCATTTTGGCCGCGACCGTGATCTCCCGCGCCAGCTTTGAAAACATTTTGGCCCGCTTGGCGTCCTGCCGGCCCTTGCGGTGCATGATATTCTTGAATTTGGAATGACCTGCCATTGCGCTTTACACTCGATCATCGCTCGTCAACACCCGGTATGGCAGGGCCTTGTACCCGAGGCGCAGGCGGCAAGTCTACTGGGCAGCGCCGTCGATCTCGCGGCCGGCCCGATTGGTACCGTGGCGAGCCGGTGCGCGCGGCGTGCCGATAACGCCCCGCCGGCATCGGCGCCGGCAGGGCGGGCCTTGGCTTAGTTGGGCAGGATCACCCGGTCAATGACGTGAATGACGCCGTTGGCCGTTTCGATATCGGCTTGAACCACCTGCGCGGTTTCCACACGCACGCCGTCCGTGGCGTCGATTGACAGTTGCGCGCCCAGCGCGGTCTTCGGGCTCAGCGTCTTGCCGGACAGATCGCCGGACAAGAATTTCCCCGGAACCACGTGATAGGTCAGGATCGCGCGCAGCGCTTCCTTATTTTCCGGCTTCAACAAATTTTCCACCGTGCCCTTGGGCAGCTTCTCGAACGCGGCATTGGTCGGCGCGAACACGGTGTAGGGCCCCTCGCCCTGCAGCGCCGGCACCAGATCGGCGGCCTTTAACGCGGCAACCAAGGTGGAGAACTGATCATTGCCCTGAGCGGTTTCGACAATGCCTTGGCTGTTGGCGCCCATCTTGTGATGGTCAGCAGCCGCGGGAACGGCCAGCGCCAGGGCGGCCGCAACCGCCAAAATCTGCATCTTCATAATCCATGCCTCCTGGAAAGGAAAAAGAAACGGAGGTCATTGGCCAATGACAATCAGTATTACGTGCGACCCGGGGCCCCTGGTCGTGCGGCCCGTCGCCACACTGGCTCAGCCGATCGCAAAGCCCGCCTATTTCGGTGCCATGCGCAACGCGCCGTCCAAGCGGATGGTTTCGCCATTCAGCATGGGATTTTCCACGATGTGCCGGGCCAGCTGGCCATATTCGGCCGGATTGCCCAGCCGGGCCGGGTGCGGCACGGTCGTCGACAGGCTGTCCAGCGCCTCCTGCGGCAGGCCCATCAGCAATGGGGTCAGGAACAATCCCGGAGCGATGGCCACCACGCGCACCTGCTTGTCGGCCAAGTCCCGCGCGATCGGCAAGGTCATGCCGACCACCCCGCCCTTGGAGGCGGCGTAGGCGGCTTGGCCGATTTGACCATCGAATGCGGCGATTGAGGCTGTATTGATGATCACGCCGCGCTCCTCGTCCAGGGGGTCCAGCGCCACCATGCGCTCTGCGGCCAGGCGGGTGAGGTTGAAGGTGCCGATCAGATTGACCTGGATCACCTTGGCGAAACTGTCCAGCGGATGGGCCTGGCCGCGTCCGACGGTCTTCTGCGCCAGGCCGATGCCGGCGCAAGACACGGCGATGCGCACCGGCCCGAACCGCTCAGCTGCCTGGTCAAGCGCGGCGCGCACGGCACTTTCGTCAGTGACGTCGGCCGTGGCGAAGCCGCCGCCCAACTCAGCCGCCAGCGCCTCGCCCTTGTCCTGATCCAGGTCGATCAGCATGACTTGGGCGCCGGCCTCGGCCAGGGCGCGCGCGGTGGCCGCCCCCAAACCCGAGGCGCCGCCGGAGATCAGCGCCGTGCATCCATCGATCCGCATGCTCGTTTCCTTTCCTTCATGCTTGAAAAAGCCCGTCGCGGCATTTGTTCGACGCCGGCTTAGCCGTTAGCATGGCGCAAGAAAAGCATCCCCTCTCCATGGACAGCGCGATGACCAAGCCGACCGCCAATCCCCTGTTCGACCGGCTGCTCGACCGGCCGGAGCAATCCCGCCGCATCGTCCGCGGCGGGCTGATCGCCAAGATCAAGCGCTTCGCCGGCCGATTGCCCTTCATCGAGCCCTTGTTGGCGGCCTATTATTGCGCGCGCGACCCGCTGACGCCGGCAACCGCCAAGGCGATCCTGATGGCAGCGCTGGCCTATTTCGTGCTGCCGTTCGATCTCATCCCGGACATGCTGGCCGGGCTGGGGCTGAGCGACGATACCGCCGTGCTGATGGCGGCGATCGGGGCGGTGCAGGCGCAGATCCGCCCGCGCCACCACGCCGCGGCCAAGCGTGCGTTATGGCGCATGAAGCATAATGTCACCCGGCTTGACCCGGATGAGCTGGGCGCATGAACGGCGCGGTCCAGATCGTCGAGGTCGGTGCGCGCGACGGCCTGCAGAATGAAAAGGCGATCATATCAACGCAGGACAAGCTGGCGCTGATCGGCCGGCTGCTGGCCGCCGGCGCCACCCGGCTGGAAGTGGCCAGCTTCGTGCATCCGGAGAAGGTGCCGCAGATGGCCGATGCCGAAGCGGTGATCTCTGGCCTGCCGGATGATCGGACGGTCAGTTATATCGGCTTGGTGCTGAACAAGCGCGGCTATCTGCGCGCCTTAGAGACCAGGCGCGGCAACAAGCGCGGCATCGACGAGGTCGGCTGCGTCGCGGTTGCCTCCGACGGGTTCGGCCAGCGCAATCAGGGCGTCGGCTGGGAAGACAGCGTGCGCGTCGCCCAGGAGATCCACAAATTGGCGCATGCCGATGGCGTGCCCGCCCAGGTCACCGTGTCGGTTTGTTGGGGCGACCCGTTTGACGGCGAGGTGCCGATGGACCGCGTGGTCGAGATCGTGCGCCGACTGGCCGAGGCCGAGCCCACGGAAATCGCGCTGGCGGACACCATCGGCGTGGCGGTTCCGGCCAAGGTCACCGAGCTGTTCGAACGCGCCGCTGAGGCCGCACCGGGTATCCGCCTGCGCGCGCATTTCCATGACACGCGCAACACCGGCATGGCCAATGCCTGGGCCGCCTATCAGGCAGGCGCGGCGGTCCTCGATGCCTCGCTGGGCGGTCTGGGCGGCTGCCCGTTCGCGCCCAACGCCACCGGCAATATCGCCACGGAGGATCTGATCTTTCTGCTTGAGCGCTCCGGCATCGAAACCGGGCTGGATTTGGATCAGCTGATCGCCGCGGCGGCCTGGTTTGAAGGCATCATCGGCAAGCCGCTGCCCTCGGCTCTGCTGCGTGCCGGCCCGATGTTGCTCGTCCCATAGAAGGCGGGCAATTTCATCCGATCACTCGCGAGCCTGCTTGATTGGATAATGCCCTAGCCGGCTGGCCGCACCCGCCCGGTCTCGGCGGTGACATGATCCCAGTGCGCCGCGATCAGTGCCCGGGTAACCGGGCCGGGCGTGCCGTCACCGATGCACCGGCCATCGATCGTTGTTACCGGCATGACGAAATTACTCGAAGAGGTCATGAACGCCTCATCGGCTGCTATGGCTTCCTCCACGGTGAACGCGCCCTCAACCACCAGCGCGCCGGCGCGCTCCAGCACCACTTCGCGCGTGATGCCGGGCAGCAGATCCGCACCCAACTGGCGCGTCTGCACGCTGCCGCCGCGCACGATCCAGGCGGTGGTGGAGGAGCCCTCGGTGACCCCCTGGCTATCGGTCATCCAGGCCTCGGCCTGACCGTTCGCGCGCGCATGCTGTTTGGCCAACACATTGCCCAAAAGCGACACGGACTTAATGTCGCATCGCTTCCAGCGCAGATCCGCTGTGGTCGCCACCGCGACACCGTGCCGCTGGCGCTTTGCCACCGCGGCCAGGTCGAAGCGGCGCACCGTCACGATCAAGCCCGGTGGCACCGGTGAGGCCGGAAAGGCATGATCACGCGGCGCCGTCCCGCGGGTGACTTGCCAGTAAACGACCGCGTCGGACAGCCGGTTCAGGCGCACAAGCCGTTCAAGCATTTGGCAGAATGCGGGCTTGGCCATCGGCCAGCGAAGCTCCAGTTCGGCCAACGACCGGTCGAGCCGGCGCAGATGCCGGTGAAGGTCGAGCAGGCGGTGGTTCAGCGCCAGCGCGACCTCATAAACCCCGTCGGAGAATTGTAGGCCGCGGTCTTCGACTGGCACGGCGGCCTTGACGAGCGGGCGGTAACGGCCATTGACATAGGCGATGCGCGCCATGGCATTGGTCCTTCGTCTGTTTGGTGATCTCGTCCCCTGGCCTTAGCCGTACACACCGCATGCATCCAAGCCCCGCCTGTTCTGCCGAACCCGCCCGCTGATGACTGCGCCGGTGCTCTACTGGTATCGGGACGATCTGCGTCTTGCCGATCTGCCCGCCCTGGCCGCCGCAATCGCTTGCGGCGGGCCGGTGATCCCGATCTATATTCTGGATGACCGCGCGGCCGGAACCCGTGCCTTGGGCGGCGCGTCCCGGTGGTGGCTGCACCACAGTCTGGCGCAGCTGGCAGAGGCGATCGAGCGGCTTGGCGGCCGATTGATCCTTCGCCGCGGCGACAGCCATGACATTTTGCCGGCTCTGCTGGAGCAGACCGGCGCGGATCGGGTGTTCGCAAGCACAAGCGAAGCGCCCTGGCTGCGTCGGTTAGATGCTGCGCTGGCCAAGCGCGTGACGCTGGATCAGCATGCCGGGGCCACCTTATTCCGTCCCGGCGAGATCTGCACCAAATCCGAGGCGGTCTATAAGGTGTTCTCGCCGTTCTGGCGGGCGCTGAAGGCGCATGGCGAACCGCCCGAGCCGATCGCTGCGCCGACGCGTTGGCCGGCGCCGGAGCGCTGGCCGGACAGCGATACTCTGGACAGTTGGGCTCTGCGCCCGAGCAATCCGGACTGGGCCGCGGAATTCTCCGATCATTGGACCCCGGGGGCCGCCGGGGCGCATGCCCGGTTGGGGCATTTCCTGGAGCATATCTGCGAGGATTATAAGCGGCTTCGGGACATTCCCGGCATTGACGGCACCTCGCGCTTGTCGCCGCATCTGCGCTTCGGGGAGATCTCGCCGCGCGAGGTATGGCACCGCACCCGGCCGGTGTGCGAGACGTCCGAACCGTTTCTAAGGGAGTTGGGCTGGCGTGAATTCGGCTATCATCTGCTGCACCATATGCCGCACTTGCCCGACGAGCCGATGCGCCCGGAATTCAAGGCCTTCCCCTATCGTCGGGACAAGACGGCGTTGGCGCGCTGGCAGTGCGGCCAGACCGGTTATCCCATCGTCGATGCCGGCATGCGTCAGCTGTGGCGCACCGGCTGGCTGCACAACCGCGTGCGCATGATCGTCGGATCATTCCTGGTCAAGGATCTGCTGCTGGATTGGGAATCCGGCGAGGCGTGGTTTTGGGACACGTTGGTGGACGCTGACCCGGCGAACAATGTGATGGGATGGCAATGGGTGGCCGGCTGCGGGCCCGATGCTGCGCCCTATTTTCGGATCTTCAATCCGGTCAGCCAGGGCGAGCGGCATGACCCGGACGGCGCATATGTGCGGCGCTGGGTGCCGGAACTGGCCGGTTTGCCCGATTCGGTCATCCACAAGCCCTGGGAGGCCTCGCCGATGGAGCGGGATCTCGCCGGCGTGCGCCTTGGAAAGGACTATCCTGAACCCATGGTAGATCATAAAAGGGCGAGGGAAGCCGCCTTAGAAGCTTACGAATGCGTCAAACAAGCCAAGGAGCAGGGAGCGTGATGCCCGATGATTTGTCCAACCGCCCGGAAATCCCGCCTGCTGCGCCGCGCCGCATTGCAGTGGTCGGCGCCGGCGTCAGCGGCTTGACCGCGGCCTATTTGCTCAGCCGGGTGCATCGGGTCACGCTCTACGAGAAGGACCCGCGTTTGGGTGGGCATGCCAATACCGTGGGGGTCGACACCGCCGACGGCGTCATCGGTGTGGACACCGGCTTCATCGTTTACAATGAGACCAACTATCCCCAGCTGAAAGCGCTGTTCCGGCACCTGGATGTGCCGACCCAGCCCAGCGACATGAGCTTTGCGGTGTCGCTGGACGACGGCGCGCTGGAATATTCCGGGTCCGGCTTGGACGGGCTGTTCGCTCAGCGGCGCAATCTGATGAGCCCGAAGCATTGGCGGCTGGTCTACGACCTGGTGCGCTTTTACCGCGGCTCCGGCGCCATGCTCGACGATGTCGCCATCGCGCAAATGACGCTGGGCCAGCTGTTGGAGCAATTCGGCGCCGGCAAGAGTTTTGCGCGCGCCCATATCCTGCCCATGGCCGCGGCGATCTGGTCGACGCCCACGCAGGCCATTCTGGACTTTCCCGCCCGCTCCTTCCTGCGCTTCTTCGCCAATCACGGCCTGTTCCGCCTGTCCAAGCGGATTGCCTGGCGCACCGTCACCGGCGGCTCGCGGAGCTATGTCGACAAGCTGGCAGCCGCGACCGATGCGGTCATCCGCACCGGGGCGGCGGTGACCGCGCTGCGCCGGGACGCAGACACGCTGTGGCTGAGCGCGCAGGGCCAGGACCCGGAGGCCTATGATGCGGTCGTGCTGGCCTGCCATGCCGATCAGGCGTTGCGGCTGCTCAGCGATGCGGATGGGCGTGAACGGGCGGCCTTGGGAGCCTTCCGCTACGAGCGGAACGAAGCGGTGCTGCACCGAGATACGGGATTCATGCCGAAGCGCCGGCGGGCCTGGTCGAGCTGGAATTATCTGTCCACCGGGCCACTGCAGGCGCCCAAGCTGGCGCTGAGCTACTGGATGAACCGGCTGCAGGCGCTGCCGTGCCAGGACAATTTCTTTGTAACCTTGAACGCGGCGCAAGAACCCGCAGGCACGATCGGCCATTATGATTATGAGCACCCGATCTACGACATGGCGGCGGTGGCCGCCCAGCGCACGCTGGTGGACATGCAGGGACGACGCGGGCTTTATTTCGCCGGCGCCCATCTGGGCTACGGCTTCCACGAAGACGGCGCGCAATCCGCTGTGGCGGTGGCGCGTGCGCTGGGTGCGCCGGCCCCCTGGGGCGATGCCGCGCAACCCTTGGACCGGATCGCCGCATGACCGCCGCGAGGCTCTATACCGGCCATGTCATGCATGCCCGGCTGATGCCGGTGCGCCACCGCTTTCGCTATCGGGTGTTCTCGCTGCTGCTGGATCTGGACCGATTGAATGAGGTGAACGGTCGGCTGTTCAAGATCGATCGGCCGGGATTGGTCAGCTTCCGGCAGAGCGACCATGGCGACGGCCGCGGTGATTTGGCGGCATGGGCGCGGGCGCAGTTCGGCGACATCGCCACCGATACCGTGCGGCTGTTCTGCTTTCCGCGCATCTTCGGCTATGTTTTCAATCCGATCGCCATCTTTTTCGCTTATGATGCACAGGACCGGCTGAGCGGAATGCTGTATCAGGTCACCAACACCTTCGGGGATCGGCACAGCTATCGCATCGCCTCAGGCGAGGGGCCGGTGCGCCAGCAGGTGGCCAAGGCGCTGCACGTCTCACCCTTCAACCCGATGGGCGGGGGCTACCGGTTTCGCCTGGCCGGACCGGACGCGCGCTTTTCCCTCAGCATCGTCCAGCATGACGCAGCCAGGCGCGACATCCTGGTGGCGGTGCATCAGGCACAGGCGGAACGCTTTAGCGAGGCGAGGCTGGCACGCCGGCTGCTCAGCCATCCGCTGATGACCTTTAAGGTGACCGCCGGCATCCATCTTGAGGCTGTGAAGCTGTTTGCGAAAGGTCTTCGCTATCACCGCCGCCCGCACGCGCCGCTTGAGCCGGTCAGCACTGGCAGGGTAAACAAACTGCAAAAATATCATCAGACGGAGGGGGAGGTGACGGGATGACACAAGGGGAGCGGACCGAACGCTTTCAGCGTGGGCGCTTGGTTGCGGTTGATGGCGGCCCGCTGGGCCGGCTGCTCACGGCCAATGCGCGCAAACAAATCTTGAAAGCCGCGGATGAGCGACTGCGCCGCGGCACCATTCAGCTGCGCCTGCCTGATGGGCAAGACTATCGCTGCGGCGGCCATGCCCCGGGTCCCGACGCGGTGCTGCTGGTGCATCGCTGGCGGATGATGCGGCGGTTTTTGTTCGGCGGCGCGTTGGGCTTCAGCCAGGCCTATCTGGATGGCGACTGGGACAGCCCGGCCCCGGAGAAGGTGATCGAGATCGCCGCGCTGAACCGCGGCACGTTCCAGCCGACTCTGCGCGGCGGTAGCTTGTCACGACTGGTCAACCGGGTCCCGCACTTGCTGCGGCCCAATTCCAAGCGCGGCAGCCGGCGCAATATCGAATATCACTATGATCTGGGCAATGATTTCTACGATGCCTGGCTAGACCCCTCGATGACCTATTCCTCCGCCCTGTTCAACGATCCCGCCGAGGAAAGCCTGGAGGCAGCGCAACAACGCAAATATCGCAGTTTGATGGACCGGCTGGAGTTGACGCCCGGTGATACGGTTCTGGAAATCGGCTGCGGCTGGGGCGGCTTTGCGGAAATGGCCGCCAAGGAACGCGGCGCGACGGTCACCGCCATCACTTTGAGTCGGGAGCAGGCGGCCTATGCCCGCGAACGGCTGCACAAGGCGGGCCTGGCCGACAAGGTGCGCATTGAACTGGTGGATTATCGCGATGTGGCCGGCCGGTTCGACAAGGTTGCCTCCATTGAGATGTTCGAGGCGGTGGGTGAACGCTACTGGCCGGCCTATTTCGCGACCCTGCGCCGGGTCTTGAAGCCGGGCGGTGTTGCCGGCTTGCAGATCATCAGCATCGACGAGGCGCTGTTTCAAGATTATCGCCGCGGTATCGACTTCATCCAGGCCTATATTTTCCCTGGGGGCATGCTGCCGACCATCCGGGTTCTGGGCCAACAGGCAGAAGCGGCCGGTCTGAAGCTGACCGACAAATTGCTGTTTGGGCTGTCTTACGCGGAAACATTGAAGCGCTGGCGCCAAGCCTTTGAACAGGCGTTCTCGGCCGGCCGGTTGCCGGCCGGTATCGACGAGAGATTCCGGCGGCTTTGGCGCTATTATTTGTGCTACTGCGAAGGCGGTTTCCGCGCCGGTTCCATCGATGTCGGGCAATATAGCTTTCGCCCTTTATAGTTTTCGCCCTGTATAGCTTTCGCCCTGTGGGCTAGGGCATTATCCGATTAATCGCGATGGATCGGATGAGAGGGCCCGCAGTCTATGGGGCGAGCACCTTGCTTCGACCGATTGGCATCGCACCGCGATCCCGATCGGTCGGTTGTTGCCCTAACCCTGGTCGGGCGGGCCTAGCCGGTAGTGTTGCGCCGCCCACGCGTGGTTGAACTCCCCTTGCGCATCGATCCACGGCCATGTCTGCTTCGGCCGTTCGATCAGGAAGGCGAATTGGTTGCCCTGGCGCGGCAGCACGGTGGTGAACACCAGCCGGACCGCGCTGAGCAGCCGCGCGGCCAGCAGCTTGTGCCGCGCGCGCGCCATGCGGAGCCGTTCAATCGGCAGGCGCAGGCCGTAGAAATAGCGGATCTGCGGCGGCCCGGTCGGGTCCAGGCTGGCGACGGTCTTGGCGACCTCGCGTTCGGTCCAGCGATAGACGTGGTTCGGCACCGCACTATTGCGCACGCCACCGGCGCGGCCGTCATTGGCGATCACGGCCTCGACTTCATAAGCGTCGGTCAGCCCCAGACGAACGGCCAGACGCATCAACAGCCCGTCGCGTGCCTCGAATACCAGCACCGCCCGAGCCGAGACGCGATACATTTCCGCCAAGGCCCGGTGCGGACTGGCACAATGATGCAGGCCGGCATGGACGAACACCTGATCGAAGCTGCGATCAGCGAAGCTCAGCGCTTCGGCATCCTCCTGCGCCCAGGCAAAGCGCTCGGCCACCGCCTCAGACGGGCGCGCATCCAAATTGCTGATGGTCGCCTCGGTGAAGCCGAGATCGGCCAGCACCTCCGCATCGAACGCCCCCCCAGCGACCACCAGCGTGGCGGCGGTCGGATCGAGCCGGCCCTCGGCGACCAGCCGCCGCAGCACGCGGTGGTAGAAGCTGTCCATCGGCGTTAGAGAAAGCTTCTCAAGGAGATCGCCGGGCGCGGGCCGACATGGCTGATCACTTCTGAGGCGCAGTCGACGCCCAGGGCTGCCGCGTCGGCCAGCGGATAATCCCGCGCGATGCCGTACAGAAAGCCCGAGGCAAACAGATCCCCCGCCCCGGTGGTGTCCACCACCTCTGTCTTCTTCGCCGGTACGGACTGGATGCGATCGGCCGTGACCACGTCGACGCCCTTTTCTGACCGGGTGACCGCGGCGATCGGGGCCAACCCGCGCAGCGCCTGAACCGCCGCGTCATAATCGGTTTCGAATAAGGAGCAGGCCTCGGCCTCATTGGCGAACAGAATGTCGATCTTGCCGTCCTGCAACAGCTGGCGGAATTCGCTGCGGTACCGGTCAACGCAGAAGCTGTCCGACAGTGTCAGCGAGACCCTATTGCCGGCGTCGTGCGCCAGCGTAATGGCCTTTTCAAACGCCTGCTTGGCTGCATCCCGGTCCCACAGATAGCCTTCCAGATAGACGATATCCCCGCGGGCGATCACGTCGGGGTCGACATCGTCGGGCCCCAGCCCCTGGCTGGCGCCCAGATAGGTATTCATCGTTCGGTGCCCGTCGGGCGTGATCAGGATCAGGCAGCGGGCGGTGGGCGGGCCGTCCTTGGCCGCCGGCGTGGTGAACTCCGCGCCCTGGGCGCGAACATCGTGGCCGAACACGTGGCCCAACTGGTCGTCTCGGACCTTGCCGATGAAGCCGCAGGTCGCGCCCAGGCTGGCCAGGCCGGCGATGGTGTTGGCGGCCGACCCGCCGGATGCTTCGACCGCTGGGGGCATGGCAGCATAGATCGCCTCGGCGCGGTCCGCCTCAATCAGGGTCATGGCGTTGCGCACCATCTTATGGTCGTCGATGAAGCGATCGTCCACCCGCGCCAAGACGTCGACGATCGCGTTGCCGATGCCGACCACATCCAGCCTTTGCTTGCTCAACTGAGCTCTCCTGTTCTGTTATGAGATGGCAGGCTCGCTAGCATGAGCCGAGCCGGAACACAAAGGCGGTGAGGGGTGATGGTTTGGCGGTCGTTTTCTCGCGCGGTGGCGCAGATGGGCGATCCACGCTTTCAAAAGGTGCTGGTGATCGGGGTGGTGTCCGCGGCCTTGTCCTTCGCGGCAATCATGGCCGGTCTGTTGGCGTTGGTGCCGATGATCCCGGACATGGGCGTCGGCTGGGCGGACTGGACGGTGGATGTGCTGGCAGATCTCGGCGCGATCGTGCTCACGGTGATTGCTGCCTATGTGTTCTTTCCGGCGATCGCGACTTTTTTCATGGGCTTTTTCCTGGACGATATCGTGGCCGCGGTGGAGGCCCGGCACTATCCGCAGGTGACCGCCCGGCGCGGCGCCAGCCTGGCCGATGAGGTGCTATTGGGACTGAAATTCGCGCTGTTTGCCATCGCTCTCAATCTGCTGATCTTGCCGCTTTATCTGGTCTTATTGATCTCCGGTGTCGGCGCGCCGGTCACCGCGGCCCTGTTCTTGCTGATCAATGGCATGCTGATCGGCCGGGAATTCTTCGAGATGGTGGCGGTGCGGCATCTGCCGCGGGGCCAGGTGCGGCGGCTCAGGCTTGCCCGCTCTGGCGAGGCTTATCGAACCGGCTTGGCCATCGCCGCCTTGTTCCTGATCCCGTTCGTTAATCTGATCGCACCGGTGTTGGGGGCGGCGATGATGACCCACACGGTGCATGCCCGGCCGCTCACGCCCCGTGCCGCCGGTTACTGACAGCTCAGGCACTCCTCATAATCCAGGCTGGGGCCTGCATCATCGGGGCGGCCGGGGGTGCCGGGAATGGCGATATCGTCGGGGCTGGGCGGGGTCTGGCCGGGGGCGGGGGCCGGCACGGCGGTGACCACCTCAGCCCGCTGCAAGGATTTGGAGCGGCAATAATACAGGCTCTTCAGCCCGCGCTTCCAGGCCTGAAAATGCAGCTGGTGCAGATCGCGCTTGTGAATGTCCGCGGCCAGGAACAGGTTGACCGACTGGGCCTGGTCGATCAGCGGCGCGCGGTCCGCGGCCAGGTCGATGATCCAGCGCTGATCGATCTCAAACGCGGTCCGGAACACGGCCTTCTCGTCCGCCGACAAAAAGTCCAGATGCTGGACCGAGCCCTCATGCGCGGTGATCGTGGTCCAGACCTCTTCGGTATTGCGGCCCTTCTCTTCCAGCAGCGCGGTGAGGTGCCGGTTGCGCACATGAAACGAGCCCGACAGCGTCTTGTGCACATAGGAATTGCCGGCAATCGGCTCGATGCCCGGGGACGTGCCGCCGCAGATGGTGGAGATGCTGGCCGTCGGCGCCACCGCGGTCTTGTTGGAGAAGCGCTGCATCAGAGCATAATCCTCTGCATCCGGGCATGGTCCGCGCTCATGCGCCAGATCCACCGAGGCCTGCTCCACGCCGGCCTTGATGTGGCGGAACATCTTCAGGTTCCACGCCTTGGCCAAGGCGGATTCAAAGGGCACCCGATGCTTTTGCAGGAAGGAATGAAAGCCCATCACGCCCAGACCGACGGAGCGTTCGCGCAGCGCGGCGTAGCGCGCCGCCTGGTGGCCGTCGACGCCCTCGGTCTTGTCGATATAGTCGCTCAGCACATTGTCCAAGAAGCGCATGATATCGGGCAGGAAGGCCGGTTCATCCTGCCAGTCCTCGAAGGTCTCCAGATTGACCGAGGACAAGCAGCACACCGCGGTGCGCATGGCGCCCAGATGGTCGCGGCCGGTGGGCAGGGTGATTTCGCTGCACAGATTGGAGGTCTTCACCGTCAGCCCGGCCAGCTTGTGATGCTCCGGGATCGCCCGATTGACCGTGTCGGAGAAAATCAGATAGGGCTCGCCGGTCTCGATCCGCGCGGTCAACAGGCGGATCCACAAGGAGCGGGCGGAGACGCTGCGCACCGCATGGCCGTCCTTCGGGCTGGTCAGGGTCCAGGCTTCATCGTCTTCCACCGCGCGCATGAACGCGTCGGGTATCAGCACACCATGGTGCAGATTGAGCGCCTTGCGATTGGGATCGCCGCCGGTGGGGCGCCGCAGTTCGATAAATTCATCGATCTCTGGATGGCTGACCGGCAGATACACCGCCGCGGAGCCGCGCCGCAGCGAGCCCTGACTGATCGCCAGGGTGAGGCTATCCATCACCCGGATGAACGGAATGATCCCGGAGGTCTTGCCGACACCGCCGACCGCCTCGCCGATCGCGCGCAGATTGCCCCAATAGCTGCCGATGCCGCCGCCCTTGGAGGCCAGCCAGACATTCTGCGTCCACAGATCGACGATCGAGCCCAGACTGTCCTCGGCCTCGTTCAGAAAGCAGGAGATCGGCAAACCGCGCGGCGTGCCGCCGTTGGACAGCACCGGCGTGGCCGGCATGAACCACAGCTTGGAGATATAATCATACAGCCGCTGGGCATGGCCGCTGTCATCGGAATAGAAGCTGGCGACGCGGGCGAACAGATCCTGAAAGCTTTCACCGGGCATCAGATAGCGATCCGCCAGCGTTTCCCTGCCGAACTGGGTCAACAGCGCATCGCGGCCCGGATCGATGCGCACCGCCCCTTTGTGCGGAAAATGCGTGACATCGAACAATGTCCCCGCGGCTTGGGCAAGATCGCGGGTCCGTAAGGCGTCGTCCATGCCGGGGCTCCTCATCGCGTCCGAGACCAGAACATAATAGGAACATTTACCGTCCGTTCCAAGGCTGTTCTATCGCACGGAACCGCCTATCCTAGACAGATGGTTAAAAGCGGTCAAGATATGGGGGCGGGTTGCCACCACTCTCAATATCTTGGGGGATAAGCGGCAGAACAAGCTGTGGACGCGCTGTGGATAACCGATCATGACCGCCTCTGCATTGTCCGATTCTCTCCGCCCGCGCCCTGGTCTACAGTCGTGCTCATGAACGATGCGTTGCGCACCTATGTGTTCGCCCTGGCGGCGTTTCTGCTCACTTTGGCCTTGCTGAAGATGGGCGCGGGCATCCTGATCCCGTTGGCGGTGGCCGGTGTGGTCTGGTATATCATCGACGCGCTGGCCAGCGTGATGATCCGGCTCCACCTGCCGCGCGGGCTACGCACGCTGATCGCCTCGGCTCTGATCATCGCCGCGCTGATCGCGGTGTTCGACATCTTGAGCGACAATATCGCCGACGTGGTGCGCGACATCCCCCGATTCGAGGCGCGGCTTGTGGCGATGCTCAGCGACATCGAGGCCCGCCTGCCCGCGGAACTGGACCTGACTTGGGCGGAGATCGTGGCGCTGGACGATGTGCAGCTGCTGTTTCAGAACATCGCCGCATCACTGGCGGCCTTTCTGGGCAATCTGGGGCTGGTGATCGCCTATGTTCTGTTTCTGGCGCTGTCGCGGGAGACCTTCGGCATCCGTTTGGAACGGGCGATCCCAGATCAAGGCCGGCTGGCGCGCACGCGAACGCTGATCCAGCGCGCCCAGCGCCAGATCAAGGCCTATCTGTGGGCCAAAACCTTGATGAGCCTGCTGACCGCGGCGATTTCCGCGCTGGTGTTGGCGCTGGCCGGACTGGATTATGTCCTGTTCTGGGCGTTCTGGATCTTTCTGCTGAATTTCGTGCCCTATATCGGCTCGGCGCTGGGCGTGCTGTTGCCGACACTGTTGGCCTTGGTGCAGTTCGACAATTATCTGCTGATCGGCAGCGTGTTCACAGCCCTCACCGCCACGCAGCTGACCATCGACAATATCGTCGAGCCGCAGGTGATGGGCAAAACCCTCAACATCGACCCGTTGGTGGTGATCGTGGCGCTGGTGCTATGGGGGTATCTGTGGGGCATGATCGGGGTGTTTCTGGCCATTCCGCTGACCGCGATCCTGATCTTCCTGTTCTATCAGTTCCCCGGCACCCGCTGGATCGCCATTCTGCTCAGCCGGGACGGCGATCTGGACTGGCACCATCAGCCGGGGCCTTAGAACATAAAGTCGCTCGGATCCTGCCCGCTTGCCGGCTATTTGACCTCGAAATGATAGTCCTGCGGTGTTTGATTGGCGATGAGCAGGCGGCGACTGCCGGCGCGCATGGGCACCGGCGGGCGCAGCAGGCAGGCGGCCTGGGACCAATGCGAAAAGCCATCCTCCGGTCCGTTGCCCAGGCTGATACCGTCGGCCAAGGTGAGCTTGAACCAGAAAAGAACCGCATCTGCGCGGCCATCCTCGGCGATCTTCAGCGGCACAACCTTTTTGGCATTGGGCTGGGTGTGGCCCTGAAACTCAATCCGGCCCACAGGCACCGGCGCATGCAGCATGCGATAATCGCCCGGGGCCAGATGATGCAGCACGGTTGGCGGAGCGATCCGGTCAAAGGCGGACAGGTCAAAGCCGGCGACCTCCCCGACGCTGCCGCGCGCCACCAAGGCCGGGCTTTCCACCAGAACCGCGTGGACCATGGCAGAGCCGGGGATCACCGCTGCGCGTGGTTTGATCAGCCGCATTTTGGCGTCGTGGATCGCGGTTAACGCGCCTTCGCCGAGCAGCGCACCGTCGAATGTTTCCGTGACCAGAAGGTCGGCCGGTTCGGGCAAATGCTTGCCCACCGTCAGCCGGCCGGAATGGCAGCAATGGATCGTGATCCGGTCAGCCAGGCCATTGGCTTCGACCACCTCTTGGGCCACGGCGGCGATCAGAGGCGAAATCTCGCACGCCACCACCCGGGCGCCGGCCCGCGCCGCTGCCAAAGACAGCAATCCGGCCCCGGCGCCGATGTCCAGGACCAGCATGCCCGGCTGAACCCGCTGTTCGATGGCTTGCACAAACGCGGTGTTGCGGGCTGTGTCGGACAACATGAAATAGTGCCAATGCGGCGCGTGCTTGGCCAGAAAACCTCGCAGCCCCTCCCGGCCGATCGGCGATCCGGTTTCAGCGGCCTCGCGGAAATAGCGCCAAGCGGCCAGGCTGTCGCGCACCGCCAGGGCGGCATGGCCGGCCATGGTGAGCAGCCTGGCATCGCGGCCATAAAGCGGGAGGGCCCCCATCAAGGTGGACAGCGCCTCCTCAGCCCGGCCCGCGCCGATCAATCCGGTGGTTTCCGCGATCAGGCGCTCAACTTCATCGACAGTGTCGGGGGATTTGGCACTCGTCATGGTTATCTGCTAACAAAAAACCAACATTTTGGACGGAAACATTCGATTGTTGCTTTGTTAAGGTCCATTGGGACATCCTATTCCGGCAAGCCCGAAAACGGGCGTTTCAAAAGGAGGTTGATTATGGCTAGCAGAGTCCCCCAGCCAAAGGCCAGTGCCGAGCCGATGGAGAAGATGATGGACGGTTATCGTCTGGCCACGGCGGAAATCTTGTACCACATGCCCGACCATCCAGGTCTGCTGCAAAGCTATATCTGGCAGGATCTGGATCTGGCACCGCGCTTTCCGGTGCTGCGACGCTTCTTGCATTTCTGGGAGACGAATCTCGACGGCAAAGTGCACAGCGTTCGCCTTGGTCACAGCGCCTTGATCGGCGCCGGCGAGATGCGAGCCTTGGACGGCCAGTTGCACCTGCACTGACCGCAGACCCTGCGCGGGGCTTGGTCTGCCTGGCGACACACGTCCGCGCTCGCGCCCGTCGCGCTGCCTGCCCAGCAGCGCGGCCTCGGCGGCTTGGGCGACCTAAGCAGCTCGGGCGGCCGCCAGAGGCGCGGCGGGGATGCGTCAGCCGACCTGGCGTTCCTGGCCCTGCCAGTAGGGTTCGCGGATCGCCCGCTTAAGCAGCTTGCCAGAGGGGTTTCGCGGCAGCTCCGTGACGAAATCGACGCTTTTGGGGCATTTGTAGCCGGCAATCCGCTCGCGGGCATAGGCGATGATTTCGTCCGGATTGACCTCGCCGTCAGCCACCACCACGGCCTTGACCTCTTCGCCCCAGCGCGCCGATGGCACGCCGATCACCGCCACGTCGCGGATCTTCGGATGGCCGAACAGGGCAGACTCCACTTCGGCTGGATAGACATTCTCACCGCCGGAAACGATCATGTCCTTGACCCGGTCATAAATGTGCAAGAAGCCGTTCTCGTCGATAAAGCCAGCATCCCCGGTCAAGAACCAACCGTCGCGTTGGCAGGCCTCGGTTGCCTCGTCGAGCCCGTGATAGCCGATCATGAAGGACGGCGTGGCAATGCAGATCTCACCGACTTGCCCGGGCGGCAGCCGCCGGCCTTGATCGTCCTGCACCTCCACACGAATGCCCGGGATCGGCACACCGCATGAGCGCAATTGCTCCGGCTTGGTTACGTCATGCGCGTCCGGCGGCAGATAAGTGCAGCCGCCGCAGGTCTCGGTCAGCCCGTAAAGCTGGCAGAAGCCGGTATCGAACACCGCCAATCCCTGCTTCAGCAAGTCCAACGGGATCGGCGAGGCGCCGTAATAGATTGTTTGCAAGCTGGAATAGTCGGTGTTGCGCGCCTCAGGATGTTGCAGCAATGCCATCATCATGGCTGGGACGAAGAAGGCGTGGGTAATGCCTTGGGCCGGGATATCGGCCAGGATCTTGCCCGGGTCGAAGGCCGGATGCACCAGCACCTGGGCCCCGGCATGCAGCGCCAGAAGCGTCCAAGCCACGCCGGAGACGTGGAACATCGGCGTGGCGACCAGTTGCACATGCTGCGGCTGCCACCGCGCCCAGGCGCCCAGATCGGCCAAGCCACCCAGCAGCGCTAGAAAGCTGCGATGGGCCAGGACCGCGCCCTTCGGCTTGCCGGTGGTGCCGCTGGTGTAAAGCTGAACCACGGCTGCGTCTGTGTCTTGGTCCCCGCCGGGGTCGTCCGTGGCCTGAGCATCCCGCCAAGCCTCGTAGCTGGGCCAGTTCGGCCGGGCACCGCTGAGCGCGATCAGATGCCGCGCCTCTGGCAGCAGCGGCAGCGACTTGTCCACCAGCTCGAATAAGGCTTGGTCGGCGAACACCAAACGGGCGCCGCTGTCGGCGATCACATGGGCCACTTCCGGCGGTGCGAGGCGCCAATTCACCGACACCAGAACCATCCCGGCCTTGGCCGCTCCGAATAGCAGCTCGAAATAGCGCTGCGAATTGAAGCCCACATGGGCGACACGGTCGCCCGGCTGCAGGCCTTCCGCCAAAAGCGCTTGAGCGACCTGGCTGGCGCGGCGGTCAAGCGTGGCATAGTCGGTGATCGCGCCGTCATAATTGATCGCCGGGCGGTCGGGCGCCTCGGCGGCGTGGCGGCGGATTAGATCAGCGATCGATCGCATCTTGGTCATGGATCTTCCCCAGAACGCAAAACAGGCCACCGGTCTTGTCACGCGCCGGATCTGGCCCCTAGGCAAACACGAACACACAGGCTATGCGCAGCGCAGGCTTTTGCCAAGCATTGTCACGCGTTCGACCCGAGGCCGATGCACGACACGGTCTATAAGATTGTACCGGCTCGCGACTGGCAGCGGGCCAAGCGCCTGTCAGCCTGGCCCGGCGCCGCCGTTGATTTGGCCGACGGCTTCATTCATTTTTCCGCCCGCCATCAGGTGTCTGAAACCCTGGCCAAGCATTTTCACGGCCAGGGTGTGCTGATGCTGCTTGCCTTCCGCAGCACGGATCTGGCTCCGGCGTTGCGCTGGGAAGCCTCCCGCGGTGGTGATCTGTTTCCGCACCTGTACGCGCCGCTTGTCCCGGCTTTGGCCTTTGCTGAATGGCCATTGGTGCCGCGGCCGGATGGCGGCCATGTGCTCCCGGCCTTGCCATGAGCCTGTATGCCGCGCTCCGCCCGCTGCTGTTTTGCCTGCCGCCGGAGCGAGCGCATCGCTTGACCATTCGGCTTTTGCAGACCGGGTTGCTAACAGCGGCACCGCCGTCGGCGCGCCTGGCGCGGATGGTGATGGGCCTACGCTTTCCCGGGCCGGTCGGGCTGGCGGCGGGATTTGATAAGGATGCCGAGGCGGTGCGTGGGGCCTTCAAGCTGGGAGCGGGCTTCGTCGAGATCGGCACGGTCACCCCTCGGCCGCAACCGGGCAATCCACGGCCGCGCGTGTTCCGCCTGGTCAGAGATCGCGCCGTGATCAATCGATTGGGCTTCAACAATGCCGGGCATGCTGCCGCGGCAAGGCGGCTGGAACGGCTGCGCGCCGGCGGCCCGCTGCCGGGGCCGTTGGGCGTGAATATCGGCGCCAACAAAGACAGCGCCGATCGCATCGCTGATTATGCCTTGGGCGTGCGCCGTTTCGCAGCCTTGGCGGACTATCTCACGGTGAATATTTCCTCGCCCAACACGCCGGGCCTGCGCGCCCTGCAAAGCCAAGAGGCGCTGGACGGCCTGATCGATGCGGTGCTTGAGGCGCGCGCGGCATCCTCAGCACGGCCGCCGATCCTGATCAAGATCGCGCCGGACCTCGATGCGGTTCAGATCGCAGCGATTGCCGAGCAGGCGGGTCGGGTTGACGGTTTGATCGTGTCTAATACCACGATGGCGCGGCCGCAAAGCCTGCGGTCGCGCGCCGCTGATCAGGCCGGCGGCCTGTCCGGACGCCCTCTGATGGCCCCGGCGACGGACTGTCTGAAACACCTCAGAGCGGCCACCGATGGGCGCGTGCCGCTGATCGGGGTCGGCGGTATCGCTTCGGCGGCGGATGTTCAAACCAAGCTGGCCGCCGGTGCGGACCTGGTGCAGCTTTACACCAGCCTTATCTACGAAGGCCCCGGCTTGTTCGCCCGCATCAACCGCGCCCTGGCCCTAGACGAGAGATAATCCGCCGAGGATAAGGGTAAGTTCCATTGTCCAGGGCATGACCAGTCTGCCTTCTAAGGGAGCCAGAACCCTATGCTCATTTCGTGTAAATCTAGTTTGGGCAGACACTAATATAGTGCAAATGAAAGTTGTTGACATTTAATTTATATTAAATATTTTTACGTTTCCAGGTTCTTAATAACTCGCAGCCATAAAGGGGGGTGCTATGGCCACTATCGTAGAAGATCCGCGTGTTCGTACAAAACGCTTGTTCATCCGTTTGCCATCGGAGGCAATGCGGTCGGAATTCGCGCAAACGTTTCGGGCAGACTCCGAGCATTCCGCCGCCTATGCACCCCAGTTCTTAGGTGATGAGGATCATCCTTATTTGGGGACGGTTCGGGCAGCGGTCGATGCAGGGATCCCTGTTATTTTTGCCGCAGGCAACAACCATTTCGACGTTAAATGCATGCATGATCCATCTGCTTGCTCCCCCAATACGATCTGGGGCGCAAACTCAGACGATGCGGTGTTGAGTGTCGGAACCGTTAATCGTGCGGAAAGCAACCGGGACGCATCAACGCCGCATGCCAATTCAAGTCGCGGGCCTGGGCAATGGGCCCGGAACCACCTGAAACCAGATTGCGTTGCTCCAACCTATGGGGAAACAGTATGGGGTAATGGATATCGGGCGATGGACTGGTGGGGGACGAGTGGCGCTGCCCCGCAAGCTGCCGGTCTCGCGGCGTTGTTGCTAAGCCTTAAGCCAAGCTTAACGCCGCAGCAAGTTTATGATATCATCCGCGAGTCGTCGAGACGGTTAGAAGGGCATGGTAACTGCGTAGGCCATGGGTTGATCGACTGCGATGCTGCGGTCAAGCTACTGTGAGAGAGGCATATGATTGTCAAATTCAGCGATAGCGAACATCGTCAGCGGTTCCTTGAGTTGGTCGAACAGGAACGACCAGATATCAAGGTTTTGATGCGCGAGCAGTATAACTTGCCAAACATCACAATCCGCCGTGTCAATGATGAGCAGGCGCGCTGGATCGCTGACCATGTTGAACCCTTCGGTCGCGCCTATGGCGATGTCCAGTTCCAAGCGATGTAGTGGCTTGGTCTTGCGTCTGAGGTCAGTGGTTGCTGATGCCGGCCAAACCGGCATCAGTCTGGGATCGCATTTCTGTGCGACCTGACTATTCGGGCTAACTAGTTCCGCGCTCGTTCAATGCTTTCTTCGATGAATTTGGCGGCCTTGTCGATGCCGACCCAGTCCTTGATCTTGACCCATTTGTCGGGTTCTAGATCCTTATAATGCTCGAAGAAGTGGGTGATGCTGTCTAGCAGGATCTTGGGCAGCTCGTCGTAGCTGGTGACATCCTCATAGAAGGGGTGCAGCTTGCTCACCGGCAGGGCCAGAACCTTCTCATCCTCGCCGCCGTCATCGACCATCTCCAACATGCCGATCGGCCGGCAGCGCACCACCGCACCCGGCATAATCGGCGTGCGATTGGCGATCATCACATCCACCGGGTCGCCGTCCCGCGCCAGGGTGTGCGGAATGAAGCCGTAATTGCACGGATAGCGCATCGAGGTGTGCAAGATGCGGTCGACGAACAGCGCGCCGGATGCCTTGTCCAGCTCATATTTCACCGGCTCCGCCCCAATCGGCACCTCGACGATGGCATTGATGTCCATGGGCGGGTTGGCGCCGATGGCGATCTTGCTGAGATCCATGGGGACAGCTCCTTAAAGGCGGGCAAAGGCGCGGCTGTGTAGCCTTGCGGCGGGTCCGGGGCAAGCCTTAACGGCGTCAAGCCGCTGGCATCGGCTCAGCCAAGCACAAATCCCAGAAACACCAACCAGCCGACCCACAGATTGGATTTGAACAAGCTCAGGCAGACGCCGGGGTCGTCGATATCCAAGCGAGACACCTGGATGCCCAATTGGCCCGCCGCTCCGAGCAGAAAGATCGTGGCGATCGAACCGCCCACCGTCGGTGTCAGCGCAAGGGCGGCGGCCAGACACAGCAGGAACAGACCGTAGAACAGGGCGATCCAGAGCCGACTGGCGCGGCCAAATTTCAGCGCGGTGGATTTGACCCCGACAATGGCATCGTCGGCTTTATCCATATGGGCGTAGATGGTGTCATAGCCCAGCGTCCAGAACAGGCAGCCCAGATACAGCAGCACCGGCGGCCAGGCCAGGTCGCCATAGACCGCCGCCCAGCCCATCAGCGCGCCCCAGTTGAAGGTCAGGCCCAGCACGGCCTGCGGCCAGTGGGTCACGCGTTTGGCGAAGGGATAAAGCGCCACCGGGATCAGCGATGCCGTCCCCAGCCAGACGCTGAACCAGTTGCCCAAGCTGAGCAGGACGATCAGCCCGATCAGCGACAGCACGCAGGCAAACACGAACGCCTGGGTGCGGCTGACCAGGCCGGTGGCGATCGGCCGGCCGGCGGTGCGTGCCACCTTGGCGTCGATCTCCTTGTCAACGATGTCGTTCCAGGTACAGCCAGCCCCGCGCATGACGATGCTGCCGAGCAGGAACAGGCCTAGCAGGCGCCAGAAGTCCGCGTCGGTCGGCGGCAGGGCCAGCGCGGTGGACCACCAGCACGGCCACATCAACAGCCAGAAGCCCACCGGCCGATCCGCCCGCATCAGCCGCAAATAGGGTTGCACGCCGGCGGGCAGGCGGGCGACCCAGCCGCTGTTGGCCGCCGCGTCGCCGGGGATCAGCACGGCCGGTTCGTCCAGTCGGCCTGCGGCAGATCAAATTGCGCGTCGAAGAAGATCGGCATCAGGCGCCAGCCGGCACAGGCATTGGCATTCCAAAGCGTGACCAGCCCCACCTTCCGCTCCGGAGAAAAGGCGATCATGGCGCGATAGCCGGCCAGGCCGCCGCCATGATAGATCACCCGGTGCCCGGCATAGTCATAGACCCGCCAGCCAAGCGCATAATCGGTGCGGCGCACGCGGCCGCGCATCCAGCGCACGCGTTGATCCTGATGCAGGCTGTGCACACGCGGGCGATGCAGTTCGGCCAGAAGCTCCGGCGGCAGCTGCTCCGGCACCTCGCCCATCTGCGCCATCAGCCACAAGGTCATATCCCGCAAGGAGGCATTGACGCCGCCGGCAGACGGCACGCGGTAATAGGCAGGACGCGGCTTCATCTCGGAGATCCGGCCGCGCCGGGCGCGATGGGGCCGGGCCCAATTGGCATCCGCCTCCAGCCCGTCGAGGCCGAAATTGGCGCGATCCATCGCCAGCGGCTGGAAGATCTCGGTCATCACCGTGTCTTCATAGGGCCGGCCGGCGGCCTGCTCCACCGCCGGTTCGACCAGCGAGAAAGCGACATTCTGGTAGACATAACAGTCCCCCACTGGGCAGACGAGGTCGACCGCGCCGAGCCGCTGGAAGATGTTTTGCACCGGCACATTGGCCTCCAGCAGATTGTCATAGGCGTGCGGTGGCAGGCCCAGCCGATGGCTGAGCACATCCTCCACCGTTGCCCGGTCCCGGTCGGCTTGGCTTTTCAGCTTGAAATGGGGTGCCGCGGCCACGGCCGGGGCGCGCAGATCCAGGCGGTTCAGATAAGCCAGACGCACGGCCACAGTGGCGGCGAAGCCCTTGGACAGGGAGGCGATTCGGAATCGGGTATGCTCGTCCACGCGCGGGCCGTTGCGGGCGGTGCGGCCGAAGCTGCGCTGCAGCACCAGCGTGCCCCGATCGACCACCGCAACCGCCAGGCCCATGATGTCCGGATCGGTCGCAACTTCGCGTTCCAGCCGTTTCTCGAACAGGCGCAAGGGGGCGAGATCGGGCGCGGTCTCAGTGTTTGGCTTGTCCCTGGGCAGGATCATCTGCCCGGCCAAAAGAGCGATCAGCACACCGGCATGCAGCATGGCAACCCGAACAACCCGTAAGCTAAGGGACCCGAGACCGTCTATTTCGACAGTGGCAGAATGGGCGATCCGGCCGCCAATGTCCATCCCGGCTCATGATCCGGACAGCGTCATCGTCGGGCTTAGCACGCTTGGGTTCATGCGGATATGGACCAGCGCCGGTCGATCCGCGGCGCGCGCTTCCGCCACAGCCGCCTGAAAGTCTGCATGGCTGTCGGCGGTCAGTCCCAGGCAGCCATGGGCCCGGGCCAGGGCGGCAAAATCGGGATTGCTGATCTGGGTGCCGCAAACGCGTCCGGGATAGTGCTTTTCCTGATGCATGCGGATGGTGCCGTACTGGCTGTTGTCGAACAGCAGAATCACAATATTGGCCTTGTATTGCACGGCCGTGGCCAATTCCGCGGCGGCCATCTGAAAGCATCCATCGCCGGCGGCGCAAATGACGTCGCGCTCGGGGTATAAGATCTTGGCGGCAATGGCGGCGGGGACCCCATAGCCCATCGCCCCGGATGTCGGCGCAAGCTGGGTCTTAAAGCGGTGAAACCGAAAGAAGCGGTGCAGCCAACCGGCATAATTGCCTGCGCCGTTGGCGATGATCGCGTCCGCGGGCAGCACATCGCGCAGATGCGCCCAGGCAAAGGCCGGTTTGAACGCACCGGCGCTGTCGATCGGCTGATTGAAGCGGGTGTAGGCGGCGTTCAGGCCTTGGGTCCAGGCCCGGCGGTCGCCCGCCGGCGCCAGTGCCGCCAAGGCGTCAACGAACAGCGGCAAAGCCGCGTTGATATGTCGAACGCCGTGATAGACCCGGCCCAATTCTTCCGCGCCCGGATGGACATGCACCAAGGCCTGGTCCGGCTGCGGCACGCGCAATCGGGTATAGCCGCCGGTGGTCATCTCCCCAAGCCGAGGACCGAGCGCCAAGATCAAATCGGCATCACTCAGGCCCGCCACCAGGGCGGGATTGGCCCCAATGCCCAAATCGCCGGCGTAAACCGGGCTGTCATTGTCGATCAGGTCTTGGCAGCGGAAACTCGTGGCAACCGGAACGGCATAGCGTTCCGCCCATACTTGAAGCGTCTCGACGGCCTGACGGCTCCAGCCGGCGCCGCCCAGCACCAGCAAAGGCTGTCGCGCTTGATCCAGCAGGTCGGCCAAAGCCGCCATGGCCGCAGGGTCGGGCGCTGCCTGTGCCGCTGCGGTGGGTTGCGGCCGCGGCACCCGCGCCTGGCCGCTCAAAACATCCTCCGGCAAGGCCAGGACCACCGGTCCGGGCCGGCCCTGCACCGCGGTCTTGAAGGCGCGGGCGACATATTCGCCGATGCGGTCTGTGCGGTCGATGCGTGCGGCCCATTTGGCCAAGGGTGCGAACATGGCCGCGAAATCGACCTCTTGAAACGCCTCGCGGTCCCGCTGATCACTGGCCACATCGCCGATAAACAGGATCATCGGCGTGCTGTCCTGCTGCGCCGTATGCACGCCGATCGCGGCATGGGTGGCGCCGGGGCCGCGGGTAACAAAGGCAATGCCGGGCGCGCCGGTCAGTTTGCCGGTGGCCTCGGCCATGGTCGCAGCGGCCGCTTCGTGCCGGCAGATGATCAGGGAAAAGCGCTCCTGCACATCGTAGAGCGCGTCGAGCACTGGCAGATAGCTCTCGCCCGGCACGCAAAAGCCGTGCGTGGCGCCGTGGTCCAACAGGGCTGTCACCAGCGCCTGGCCGCCGGTCTTCTCAGTCATGTGCGGCGGTCCTGGCATAGATGCGGCCGAAACGATTGGCCAAAAAGGCCGTAAGCGGGACCTCCTCCTGCCGCACAAAGCCGCGCTCGGGCAACAGCGTGTCTAGCGCCAGATCCACGACCGCGCAAACGGCGGAGGCGGTGGTCAACTGAATGGCCGATAGGCGCGTGCCGGCGTAGCGGCGCGGATAGACCTTATGCGCATAGCTTTCCTGGTGCAGCCGGCCGTCGCGCTCGCCCGTCGCGGTTACAAAGATCAGCACAACATCCTGGTCGGTCTGCGGCACGGCCTGCTCCAGAATATCCTTCAGCACGTCGCGCCGCTCGGCAAGCCGCAGATCCTGCAAGAGCAGCTTCATGAGGTCGCGATGGCCGGGATAACGCACGGTGCGATAATTCAGCTGCCGCACCCGGCCGGCCAAAGTCTGCGCAAGCGTGCCCAAGCCGCCGGACGTGTTGAACGCCTCATAATCAATCCCATCCAAGGCGAAGCGTTCCAATTCCTCCAGCGGCGGCATTTCGCATAGGCTGCCGTCGACGATGGCCTCACAGGCATTACAATATTCGTTGATCAGCCCGTCGGTCGACCAGGTGAGATTGTATTTCAGGGCATTGGAGGGAAATTGCGGCAACGCGCCGACCCGCAAGCGCATCGCATGAAGCGTGTCGAACCGCGAGGCCAGATCCATCGCCAAGATGGAGATGAAGCCCGGTGCCAAGCCGCATTGCGGGACCACAAGCGCGTCAGCTGTCTGGGCTTGGCGCTGAGCCCTTTTGGTGCTTAAGACATCTTCGGTTAAGTCAAAATAAGGCACACCGGCGGCAACCGCAGCGTCGAGCACGCCGGCGTTCAACTGGTGGGGCAGCGCGGAAATCACCGCGTGGCGGCCGGCCAAGGCGTGGGTCACAGCGGCGGGGTCGGTCAGGTCACCGTGGATCGTTTCGGTTCGGGCATAGCGGCTTGCGCGGGCCAGGGCGTCGGTGTCCCGATCGAATATGGTGACTTGAAAGTCTTCGGCGTCCGACAAGATGGCGCATATGGCTTCGCCGATCTTGCCGGCCCCCAAAAGGAGGATGGTGCGCATGGCTTGCTTGCCCCTAGACCCCCCGGCCAGCCCCTGGCTAGCCGGTCGCATTCATCTGGAAGGTTTGTTAAACGGGGCAAACCTGCCCCGGCAAGTGACCGGCCGTTCGTGCCGGCGATAGCGGGCGCCCGCCCGTGCGTGTAGATTCTGGGAGTGTATCCTTGTCAAAGATGACCTTCTACCGAGACTTCACCTTCGAATATGGCAGGCCACAGCAGCTTGCTCCTGGCGTAACGCGGATCGTCGCAAACAATCCGAAGGATTATACCTGGGTCGGCACCAACACCTATCTGATCGGCCAGCGGGATCTGGCGATCCTGGATCCGGGTCCGGCCCTGGCCGGCCATGTTGAGGCCGTGATGGCGGCGGTTGCCGGCCGGCCGGTGCGGGCAATCTTGGTCACCCACAGCCATCTGGATCATTCCGCCGCCGCACCGATCTTGGCAGCGCGGACCGGGGCTCCGGTTTACGCCCATTCCGTGATCGACCCTCAGGTCGCGCAAGCCAGCCAAGAGGATATCGATACCGCTTTCCGGCCCGATCGGGACCTGGCCTGCGGCGACTGGGTTAACGGCTCGGACTGGCGCCTGGAAGCGGTGCATACGCCGGGGCATTTTCCCAATCATCTGTGTTTTGCGCTGGGCGAGCATCTGTTTTCCGGTGACCATGTCATGGGCTGGTCGACCACGGCGATCTGCCCGCCCTTGGGCGATTTGGCGGATTATCTTGGCGCCTTGGAAAAGCTGTTGGCGCGCGGGTTTGCCCGCTATCTGCCGAGCCATGGTCCGGCCATCCCCGACCCGGAGGCGTATGTCCGCGCGCTGATCCAGCACCGCCACAGCCGCACTCAGGCGATCCTGGCGTGTCTGGAGCAGGGGGTCAGCGATCCCGCCGCGATCGTTCAGGCGATCTACAAGGAGGACCATCTGAGCCCGCGCCTGATGAAGGCGGCGCAGGGCTCTGTGCGCGCGCATCTGGACTATCTGGCGCGTCGCTCCGCTGATCGTGTCGCCGCGGAATAAGCCGCAGCGCTTGGTGCGGTGGGCGGCGGGCCTGCTGGCCCTGGGCCTGACCGTGCTGGCCGGGTGTGCCGGCAGCAGCCGTGTTGACGGCGACGCGGGGGAGGCAAGGGTGATGCGCGACCAGCTGGACGTGCGCGCCAATGGCGATGGCTATGCCTTGAGCTTTCTGCGCAGCGGCACGCCCGGCGGTCGGCGCATCGTGTTCGTTCATGGCACCCCTGGCTCGGCCACGGCCTGGCGTCATTATCTGCGCCAGCCGCCGGCGGGCCTGGACATGATCGCGGTGGATCGGCCCGGTTTCGGTCAGACCCGGCCGCGCCGCGCCCTGGTTTCGCTGATGGGGCAGGCGGAAGCCTTGCTGCCGCTGATGCGCCCCGGCGCCCAGGGGCAGCGGCCGATCCTGGTCGGCCACAGCCTGGGCGGCCCGATTATCGCCAAGGCGGCCTTGCTGGCGGGTGAGCAAATCGGCGGGCTGATCGTTCTGGCCGGCTCGTTCGATCCGGCCTTGGAGAAGATCCACCCGGCGCAATATCTCGGCAATGCCTGGCCGATTCGCTGGCTGATCGGCGCCAGCTTGCGCCATTCCAACCTGGAATTGCTGGCGCTGAAACCGGAATTGGAACTGCTGGCGGGTGAACTGATGCACCTATCCCTACCGATCACCATCGTGCACGGCACCAAGGATCGGCTGGTTCCTTATGCGAATGTGGGGTTCCTGCAGACCGCCGTGCGCGGCAATGGGGCGGTGGATCTGGTCCGGCTGGAGGGCGAGGATCATTTCATCGTGTGGTCCAAGCCGGAGACAGTGCGGCGGGCCATCGCGGAAATGGTCGATCAGCTTGAAAAGGCCGGTCGCTAAGCCGGTTTCGGGAACCTGAACGGCGCTCATCCGCTGTTTGAACCAGCCCCTTGATGGTCGCGTCCAAGCGCTCTAGCATCTTAGGCCGGCTGATCGGCCGGGGCGTCCGATCCCATGCTCATGGCGGACGAAAGTGTTGGCAGCCCCGGTTGCGGGCCTGTCTTGTGGTTGGTTTGGTCCGCCGTTCGGTCAGACAGCGGGCGCATAGAGCAATTAAGGAGCTGGGGAACGATCATGGAAAAGATCCCCATGTTGCCGTCCGGGTACAAGGCGCTTCAGGACGAAGTAAAGCATCTGAAATCGGTCGAGCGGCCGGCCGTTGTGACGGCGATCGAAGAAGCGCGCGCTCACGGCGATCTGTCGGAAAATGCCGAGTATCACGCCGCTAAAGAACGGCAAGGCATGATTGAGGCGCGGCTGGCGGAGTTGGAAGACCGGTTGAACCGATCCGAGATCATCGATCCGGCCAGCCTGAACGGCGACAAGGTCCTGTTCGGCGCCACGGTGAAGCTGCTCGACGAGGATGACGACGAAGTCACCTACCAAATCGTCGGCGCCGAAGAGGCCGATGTGAAAAGCGGCAAAATCTCCTACACCTCGCCGCTTGCGCGCGCGCTCATCGGCCGCCGTGTCGGCGACGAAGTTGAAGTGCCGACGCCGTCGGGCGAGCGCTATTATGAAATCGCCGGGATCCGGTTCGTTTAGCAGCCACGCTCGGCGTCGGGCCGGTCCATCCGCCGGTCAAAACTGACCGATTTGATCAGGGCCGTTACCGACTGTCCCGGCGTCAAGGCCAGTGCAGCCACCGCCGCGCGGGTCACCCGCGCGCGCACGCGCTGGCCGGCGATGTCGAGGAGCAGCTCAGCATAGGCGCCGGTCTCCGCATCGATGCGCACAAGCCGCGCGGGCAACTGGTTGCGGATCGACAGATCCGGGCTCGGCCTCAGGGCCACAGCCACATCGCGGGCGCGCACCCGCAGCGTGACCAGGTCGCCCGGCGCTCCCAAGCGCCCTGGCACTGCCAAGGCCTCGCCGCTGAGGGACAGCCGGGTCAGATCCAGATCGGCATCGAAGCCGGCGATGCGGGCCGATAACAGCGCGCCCGCCTCGAAATGCCCGGTCACCTCGGCGTCCAGCTCGGGCAACACGGTGTGCGTTGGCCCGTGCGCGACGATGCGGCCAGCCTTGATGGCCACAAGCTCCGCGGCGGTCTGGGCGATCTCCGCGACATCGTGACTGACCAGCAGCACCGGCACGCCGTAGCGCTGCGGGAGCGCCCGCACCAGCGCCAAAGCCTGTGCCTTGCGCGCGCGGTCCAGGTGCGCCACCGGCTCGTCCAGCAGAAGCAAGCGCGGTCGGGCCAGCAGCGCCCGGGCGATTGCCACGCGCTGACGTTCGCCGCCGGACAGGCCGCATGGCCGGCGCCGCAGCAGATCGGCCAGATCCAGTCCCGACACGACCTCCGCCAGATCCGGCCCGGTGTGATGTTGCGGCGCCCGCTTGGCAGCAAAGCGCAGATTGCCGGCCACGGACAGATGCGTAAACAGTCGCGCGTCTTGAAACACCAGGCAGACCGGGCGCGCGCTGGCCGGCACATGCAGCCGCGCCTGCGTATCGCACAAGACCGTGTCGCCCAGGACAATGCGCCCGGCGCTTGGCCGCTCAAAGCCCGCAATCAGGCGCAACAGGCTGGTCTTGCCGCTGCCGCTGGGTCCGAACAGGGCGGTGACGCCGCGCACGCTGAGCGCCACGTCCACGTCCAGATGAAACGCCGCGCGGCGCAGCCGGACCTGCAGCGTCAGCCGCTCAGACCGCATGGAGCGGCCGGCCGCGATTGACCACGTAAACCGGGAGCAGCAACAGGAAGGACAGCAGCAGCAGCCCGGCCGACAAGAGATGCGCCTGGTCGTAGGTCAGCGTCTCGACATGTTCATAAATGGCGATGGAGATCACCCGCGTGCGCTCCGGGATATTGCCGCCGACCATCAACACCACGCCGAATTCGCCCAAGGTATGGGCGAAGCTCAGCACCGCGGCGGTGAGAAAGCCGCGGCTGGCCAGCGGAGCGGCAACCGTGAGGAAGGCGTCGACCGGCCCGGCCCCCAGGCTTGCTGCTGCCTCCATCGGTGCAGCACCGATCGCCCGAAACGCGGTCTGCAGCGGCTGGACCGCGAATGGCAGCGAATACAGGATCGAGGCAATGACCAGCCCGGTGAAGGAAAAGGTCAGCGTCTGGCCGGTCAGCGCCACCCAAGCCGCGCCCAAGGGCGCCGTCGGGCTCATCAGGATCAGGAGGTAGAAGCCGAGCACCGTCGGGGGCAGCACCAGCGGCAGCGCCGTCAAAGCCTCGACGACCGGGCGCAGCCGGCTGGTGCCGGTGGCCAGCCACCACGCCAGGGGCGGGCTGATGAGCAGCAATACCGCCGTGGTGACCAAGGCCAATCGCAGGCTCAGCCACAGCGGGCCCAGATCCAGCGCCTCAATCCACGGCATAGCCCAAATCGCCCAACCTGCTTTGCACCTGCGCGGTGGCCAGCCAGGCCAAGAACGCGCGCGCGGCGGTATTATTGCGCGCGCGGGTCAGCAACACGGCATCTTGGCGGATTGGTGGGTACAAGTGCTGGGGGACATCCCAACGGCTGCCCTCGGCCTGCCGGCGCGGACTGACCACCTGCGCCAGGGCCACAAAGCCCAGTTCGGCATTGCCGGTGGCGACAAGGGCGAAGGTCTGCCCGATATTTTCGCCCATCACCAGCCGATCGCGAAGGGGCTCGGCCACGCCCAGTGCCGACAGCACCTGCATCGCCGCCTCGCCATAGGGCGCCAGGGCGGGATTGGCCAGCGCCAAGCGCTGAAACGCCCCTTCCGTCAGAACCGCCTCGCCGTCTCCGGATAAGCGCGCCGGGTCCGGGCTCCACAGGGTCAACTGGCCCTGCGCATAGGTGAAGCGGCTATCTGCCAGCGCCAGCCCGGCCTGAACCAGGCGTTCAGGCCGCGCCTGGTCAGCGGCAAGCAGCAGGTCGTATGGCGCGCCTTGAACGATCTGTGCAGTGAGCGCCCCGGTGGCACCGGTGGCGACCCGGATCTTGTGACCGGTCTCTGCTTCGAACCGGTCCACCAGCCCGCCCACCGGATCGGCGAAATTGGCTGCCACCGCAGCCAGTGCCTGGTCGGCCTGTCCCGGCAGGCTCAGCACCGTCAATAGCCACAGTATCAGCGCGCGCATACCACCCCCCTCGTGATCAGAGCCGTCTCCCACCGCGATGAAGCGGAGCGACCGGCGCCTTTGTCAAGCAAGGTGCGGTCAGAATCGCAGCGTCACCATGACATAGCCATAGGCAAAGGTGCCGGTGACCGGTGCATCAGGGGCCTGCGCGCGAAAGCGGCCTTGGGTGAGAACGGTACCGCCGATCTCGCCGCGGACGGAGTCAGGGATCAGCCAATAACGCACCCGCCCGTCGACCATATGACCCAGAAAGCGACCGGACTGTCCGCTTGGATCGACCAGGCCGACGCCGACCCAGTCATCGGTGGCCGATTCCAGTTCAAGCGCTTTGTAACGCAGATTGCCGTCGAAGCGTCCTTGATGAACATCCAGGCGCACGCCGCCGCCCTCGATGTTTCCCCGCGAGAACGGCCCGGAAATGCCGGTATGGGCGTAATCGAACCGACGAGAGCCGAACAGCGTGTCGAAGCGGCCGATCCTGTCGTCCGCGGGATCCTCATCGCCGCTGGCAAAATCATATTCCAGGGCGAGGCGGGGCGATAGTAGCGTCGGGAATGTATAGCCCACCTCGACATGGTGGAAATGGGCGAAGACCGGCAAATCCCGGGTATCGAGCGGGTTGGCGGTGGCCCGGGTGGTTCCGAACTGCAGCGCGCTTTCCCAATCCAGATCCCAACTGCCCGGCCGCGGCGGTCGCGAAATCCGCCAGCTCGGGGTATAGAGGTCCTGATTGGCCGTGGCTTGGCTGCTGCTGTCGTCCTCATGCAAGCCATAAAAGGCCGTCGTGACATTCACGGGGCCGACCGGGCGGATGTGATAGACACCCCAATAGCGTAAATTGCCCACCTCCCGGTCGAATTCCGCGTCTAAATCCGCAAGGCGCTGTAAGCTGGCCGGCTGCCGGTCCACCGGCACGAAATAAAACAGATGCGTGCGATCGCGCGCCGGTCCGTCCAGCTCCAGGCTGAGGCCGGTGAAGGCATTGATGGTGTTGCGGAAACCGTTGCGCGAAATGAACCGTCTGCTGCCGACATCGATGGTCTGCCGGCCGATTGTCAGGCGGCCGGTCCACGCCTCCGGCAGCCAGCCTTTTAGCGATATTCGGGCATAGGCCGCCAGAAAATCGACCGGGTTGACCTGCACGTTCAACAAGGGGGTTTCCACACCGCCGGAATAGATGCGGCTGTCTTGGATCTCCACCCCGAAGCTGACCCGGCCGGCGTGAAGTTCCGCCAATACCAAGGTGCGGCCGGCGATGACCGCCTCGTCTTGCCCATCGCCGGGCCGGAACGCATTGACGAAGCCTTCCACGCGCCAACGGGTGGTGCCGCTGAGGCTCAGCCAGTCCGGCAAATGATCCGTGAGGCGAACCGGCTCCGCGATGGCCATGGCGGGGCCAAGCATAGCCAGAACAGCAAGCAGGAAGCAGCGCATGGATGCAGCGGCGAGCGCAGAGGGACGGTCGCGCCTGTACATAGGGCGGGTTGGTTACCAATTCTTGTCGGTCCGGGGCGCTGACGCCGTCAGCGTGTCGCCACAGCCACACCGGCACCGATCATGACCCCGCCGGTGGCGCGGTTGATCCAGCGCGCCGCGCGGGTGCGCTTGGCCCAGCGCGCCAGCCGACCGGCCCCCATGGCGACGGCCAGATTGTTCGCGACCATTGGTGTGATGGTCGCTGCCATGACGACCACCGCTGCAGCCGGGCCAAGCGCGCGGATATCGACGAAGGTGGGCAGAAACGCCGCGTAGAAGAGGATTGCTTTTGGATTGGCGATGTTGATCAGCCAGCCCGCCGCCACGCCCCGCCAGAAGCGTTTGGGCCGCGCCGCGGGCTCTGCTTCAGCGGCGCCGGTCCGCCACAGCCGGATGCCCAGCCAGATCAGATAGCCGCCGCCGATCAGTTTCACCGCCAAGAACCACGGGCCCAGCGCCTGTGCCGCGGCGACCAGCCCGGCCAGCGCCAGCCCGATCAGCACCACATCGGCCAGAGCCACGCCCAGGATCAGGCCCAGACACGCCGCCGCGCCGCGGGCCCCGGCGGTCGCAATCACCGCGGCCATAACCGGCCCCGGCGTCAAGGCCAGCAGCCACGCCGCGAAAGACAGGGTCAAAAGGCCGGTCACGGTCATCCGAGCGCATCCAGCGGGCAGCGTCCGCCTCGGCCATGGCCCGCACCATGGCGAGCCTGAAGGATAATCCAGCAGGCCCATTTGGCAAACGTCCTAAAGCAACGTCCGACCACTTGGACCCGCTGTGCGATACCGTTTGGTTGGATACTGCCGTGGATCGGCCTCGACCTGTCATCGATGTCGCGACTGCGCGAGCGCAGCGCTGCGGTCTATTGCGCCGGCTCGCAAACCTCCGCGGCGCGCTGGCTGGCCATTTCCAGGGCGCGGGCGAGGATCTGCATGTCCTGCTGGGTCATGTTGAAGCGGCGCATCGTCTCGACCACCTGCTGGGGATCCTGGCTCAAACCGGCGACGGCCAGCCCGACGGCGCGTTCATAGCGGTCGGCGCCTGCCTCGCTGCGGATCACGCCCAGATAGCAGCGGCAGCGCTCCTGATCATTGCCCTCCCCGACGCAGGCCTGCAGCAACTGCTGTTCGTCGGCGCCAACATCGGCCAGCGCTGCGGGCATGAGTGTCAGGCAGGCGAGCATCAGGGGGCGGATCATGCGGCTTCTCCTTGCGGGCGGCGGCCGAAAAAGGCGGTGGCGGTCAGCGTCATGACAGCAACGCCGTCCTGGTTGGTCAGGGTCCAGCTTGAGGTGACACTGCCGAGCGTCGGGCGGCTTTGCGACGCTTTTGTGGCGAGAACCTTCGTGGTCAGCGTCAGCCGGTCGCCCGGGAACACCGGTTTCAGCCAGCGGATCTCCTGCACCCCGGGCGAGCCCAGCGAGGCGGTCTTGGTCTCGCTCATCTTGTCGACCATGAGCCGCATGGCGATCGCGCAGGTCTGCCAGCCCGACGCGCACAGGGCGCCGAAGATCGACTGTCGCGCCGCCGCCTCGTCCAGATGGAAGGGCTGCGGATCATATTTGCCGGCAAAGTCGATGATTTCCTCGCGGCTGACCAGATAGTCGCCAAACGTCTCTTCATCGCCGGGCTGGATATCCTCGAAATAGCGCATGAAAGCCCCCTGTTTTGCGTGTCAGCGCTGGGTGAAGCGGAATTCGATGCGGCGGTTGCGGCGCAGATCCGCCGGATCATCGCCGTCGACCAGCGGCTGATAGGAACTGAACCCGGTGGCGGCCAGCCGGTCACGCGGAACGCCCTGGTCGATCAGATATTTCACCACGGAGATAGCGCGCTGTGCCGACAGCTCCCAGTTGGACGGGAATTCCGGCGTCCGGATCGGCCGCTTGTCGGTATGTCCGTCGACCCGCAAGATCCAGTCCAGGTCCGGTGGCAGATCGTCGGCAATGTCTTTCAGCGCCTGCGCCACCGCCTGCAGCTGCTGCCGCCCCGCCGGGCCCAGATCGGCGCTGGCGGTCTCGAACAGCAGCTCCGACTGGAAGATGAAGCGCTCGCCCTCCACCCGGATATCCTCGCGCTCGCCCAGCAGCTGCTTCAGCCGACCGAAGAATTCGGAGCGAAACTGCGCCAGTTCCTCCACCTTGGCAGCGAGCGCCCGGTTCAGCCTCTGGCCCAGGGCGGCGATCTGCGCCTGCTGCTCCTCATCCTTGGCTTCGGCAGCCTCCAGGGCGGCGTTCAGCTGGGCGATCTGTTCGCGCAGGCCGGCGATATTGGCCTGCAATTGGCTGATCTCGTCGCGCGCGGCCTGGGTCAGCTCGGTCTGTTCCGCCAGCGCCTGCTGGCTCTGCGCGAACCGATCGGCCGCTTCGGTCAGATCCTGTTCGCGCGCGGCGATGGTCGCTTGCGCCTGCTCCAGCCGCTCAGTCAGGTCCGCGCGCACCGCCTGCAGATCCGCGATATCGGCCTGCAAGGCGCCGATCTGGGCGCGCAGATCCTCCGCCCGGGCGCGTTCGGCCGCCAGCGACTCATTCAAGTCCGCCACCGTGGCGCGCAGCCGGGCCAGCGCCTCATCGCGGCCGGACAGGGCCTGACCCAGGAAGAATTGCGCCAGCGCGAACAGCGACAGCAGGAAGATGATCACCATCAACAGCGAGGACAGCGCATCAACGAAGCCGGGCCAGGTGATGTCCTGGGCGCGACCGCGCCGCGCGGTGCGTAGGCTCATCAGCTCTGATCCCGCTCGCCGCGGGTGTGCGCCAGGGCGCGGGCCAGCAGCTTGATCTCCTGCCGGAACGCCTCGGCGATCGCCTCGGCCGAGCGCGTCTGCTCGTCCTTCAGCGCTTTCACGCCCAGATCCAGATTGCGCAGATGGGTTTGCGCGGCGTCATCCAAGGCCGGCTCGCGCGCCTGTTCCAACGCCACCAGGCGCGACAGCAGCGCCTGCACCTCCATCTGGCTGTCGGCGGTCTTCTCCGCGGCACCGCGCTGAGCGCGCAACTGGTCGGCCAGATTGGCGATGCCCTCGGCCAGCGCGCGCATATTGGCATTGGCCTCGATCCGCTCGGTCTCGGCCTTTTTCAAGAGGCGCAGGACATTGGCCATATCGTCGGCGGCCTGTTCCACCAGCGCGACGATATAACTGTCCGGCGCGCCGCCGCCGGCCGCGGCGCTGTCCTCGCCACCGGCGGCGGTCAGCCGCGTGATCGAGGTCAGCCAATCCTCCACATCGGTATAGAAGCGATTTTGTGCCTGGCCCACCTGCAGATCGAGAAAGCCCAGTACCAGGGAGCCGGCCAGCCCGAACAGGGAGGAGGAAAAGGCGGTGCCCATGCCGCCCAGCGGACCCTGCAATCCCTCTTTCAACGCATCGAACAGGCCGCCGACATCGGCGCCTTGCACCGACAGCCCCGAAATCGTGCCGCTGATCTCGGAAATGGTGATCAACAGGCCATAGAAGGTGCCCAAGAGACCCAGAAACACCAGCACCGAGGTGAAGTAGCGCGAGATCTCCCGGCCCTCGTCCAGCCGGGCGGCCACGCCGTCAAGCAGGCTGCGCAGTGACAAGGCGGACATGCGCAGGCGCGATCCTCCGCGCGAGGCCAGCAGGGCTGCCACCGGCGCCAACAGCCGCGGCGACTCAGCCGGCGTCGCGCGATCCTCGTCACGCGCCTGGACTTGCGCCCAGCGCACTTCCGGCTGCAGGCTCACGACCTGCCGGAAGGCGTAGATGATGCCGATCACCAGCACCACCAGGATCAGCCCGTTCAGATAGGGATTGGCCGCAAAGCTCACCGTCAGCGGCCGATACAAGACCGCCGCGACCGCCACAACGGCGGCGAGAAACACCAGCATGCGCGTGAGATAGCGGGTCGGCTTGGTCAAGACAGAATCCCGAAGACCATGACGCCCCCACCTTCGGGCGGAACGGGGGCACGGATCAAGTGTTGAGCGCGGTCCGGCGTGAGCGCGCCGGGCACCCGTTGCGGGCACCCGTTGCGGGCATTTGTCGCGGGAAGCTTTTACACATGCACGCCGCGGGCATGCTATGCGTGACAGATCCTTGACCTGGAGAACGTGCATGACGGCCCTTAGTGCTTCGCCCTCTGTGGCGCGCCGCGCGCCAGTGTCGCTGCTGGACTGCTTCAAGGACCCGGTGCCGGGTCAACAGGTGCGCGCCTGTCAGCAGGTCGGTCATCACGCCGTTCCGGTGATCCTGAGTTGTCAGGAAGCCGGCGCCTATCCCGACCCGCCGGTGTCGGAATTCAATCTGCAGATCCTGCTGCGCAACAGCGCGCGCGGCACGTTCGATCTGGGCGCCGGCCCGCGGCCGCTGTTCGTCAAGCCGGGGCAGTTCGTCATCGCCAATGCCGGTGTCGAGACCGATTATGACTTCGAGGTCAGCGGCCAGGGCTCGGACCATGCCGCCGCCACCGTGACCTTGCTGATGATCGGCCTGCCGCAGGCGGTGGTGGCCCGGCAAGCGGAGGAACGCGGCGTCGCGTTGGATGCCGGATTACCCGGCCTGCACGAGGGGGCGCTGTCCGACCCGACGGTCCTGCACCTGGCCGAAACCCTGATCCCGGACCGGCACAATCCCAGCCTAAGCGACCGGACCTTTGTGGATCATGTCGTCACGGCCTTGGCCGCGCGGCTGCTGGCGATGGCGGAGGATGGCCTGCAAAGACCGCGCACGGCTCCAGCCGCGGCGTTCAGCGATGCTGAATGCCGCGCGCTTATACGGTTCATCGACGAGCGGCTGGATCACCCGATCTCGGTCGGGGATCTCGCCTCGGCATTGGACCGCTCGGTCTCGGGTCTGTTCGGCTTGTTCAAGCAGGCTTTCGGCAAGACGCCTTATTCCCTGGTGCAGGAGCGGCGGGTCGAACGGGCCAGACAGCTGCTTGGCGGGCGCTCCCTGGCGCTGGCGGAGATCGCGCTGACGTGCGGCTATTCCTCGCAATCGCATTTCACCACGGCCTTCCGGCGCGCGGTGGGCTGCACCCCGGCGCAATATCGCGCGTCAATCAAGGGCTGAGGCGGCCAGCAGCCGCCCCAGCTGTCCAGCCGGTCTTATTCCGCCGCCAGGCGCTGATCGGGATGGGTCCAAGCCATGGCTTTCATCGGCTCGTCCACCGGCGTTTGCGCCAGATGATTTGTGTAGTTCGACATCAGCTTGACCGCGGCGCCGAGGATGACCTCTAGGACGGCTCGCTGGTCATATCCCGCGCTCAACAAGGCCTGAACATCCTCATCGGCCAGCCAGCCGCGTTGGGCAACCAGCTTAGCGGCGAACTGGCGCAGCGCCTCATGCTTGGGATCAGCCAGGGGTTGGCCGTCTCGCAACGCTTGCACATCGGCATCGCTCACCCCGGCCATCTTCGCCAGGCCGCTGTGACCAGCCATGCAGTAGTGGCAGCGATTCTCGTAATTGATCGCCAGATAGACGATGTGGCGCTCCACCGGAGTGAAGCTGGTTTTTTCAAATAGCCCCCACAGCGTCATATAGCCTTCCAGAAGCGCCGGGCTTTCCGCGAAAACCTTTTGCAGATTGGGAATAAAGCCGAAGGCTTGCTTTGCTCCCTCCAGCAATGGCCGGGAGGCCTCTGGGGCTGTGTCAACGGTGTGCATGGTAAAGTCGGTCATCCTTATCGCTCCTTGAAAACAGCTTTGGCTGCGATGCCGTTCATCGCCTGAAAAGCAGCTCAACCCGATCAGACCGGGATGGTCCGTCCGATCTTGCTGTAGCCGACGGGATGACTGCGGGCTTTCAGATTCGCCGGGGCGGCTGTTACCATCCCTGACAGCGCGCGGGCATTCTCAGCGGGGCCGTGGCGACCCCGGTCGTTGCGGGCCCGGCGACTCAGGCCGAGGGCCGCACCAGCATCGGGCCCAGCGGCCGGCCCCCCATGATATGGACGTGCAGGTGCGGCACTTCCTGATGGGCATGATTGCCGTGATTGGCGATCAGCCGGTAGCCGCTGGCATCCAGGCCGGCGGCGCGGGCAACCTCGCCCACGGCGCGGATAAAGCCGGCGATTTCCGCCTCCGAGGCGTTGGCGGAAAAGTCCTCAAACGAGACATAGGCGCCCTTTGGGATGACCAGGATATGGCTCGGCGCCTGTGGATTGATGTCATGAAACGCCAGCGCATGCTCGCTTTCCAGGACCTTCTTGCAGGGGATCTCGCCGCGCAGGATCTTGGCGAAAATATTGCTGTCATCATAGGCCATCGCACCCTCCCTTTGCTGTGCCGGTCGGTTTGCACAAGCGGTTGCGGGCTGACAAGGCCGGCCAACGCGCGCCGCCCCGAAATTGGCGGAAAACAGCGCCTCGATGACAGAATTGTTTCGTTAACCGCGGCAGTTCGCAGGAATTAGCCAAGTTTTGTCGCCTTTCTGCAATCAATCGCCGCGGCATTGGCGCAATGCTTTGCCCCTGTCCGCACCCGGGGCATGGGGCCCTGGGCCAGGCGTAAAGGCAAGCCGATGCTGGCGAGTGACCGCGATCCCTGCCGTGCCGACCTCATCAAAACGGCCATGGCCGCCCCGATGCTGGAGAAGGAAACCGAGCTTGAATTGGCGCGCCGCTGGCGTGATGACCGGCATGAGCCGAGTCTGCGCCGGCTGATTACGTCCTATATGCGCTTGGTCATCTCCGTGGCCGGCCGCTACCGCCACTATGGCCTGCCGCTGTCCGATTTGGTTCAGGAAGGCATGGTCGGTTTGATGGAAGCCGCCGCGCGCTTCGAGCCGGATCGGGAGATCCGCTTTTCCACCTACGCCAGCTGGTGGATCCGGTCGTCGATGCAGGATTTCATCTTGCGCAATTGGTCGATCGTTCGCACCGGTACGACCGCGGCGCACAAGTCGCTCTTCTTCAATCTGCGCCGGCTGCGCGCGAAAATCGCTGAAGACCCGGACCGGCCGATGTCGAGAGACTCGCGCGGCGAGGTTGCCCGCACCTTGGGCGTCCGGGTGCGCGACGTTGAGGTGATGGAGGCCCGCTTGGCCGCCAATGACCGGTCGCTGAACACCCAGATCGCCGATGGCAGCGACAGTGAATGGCAGGATTTCCTGCCGTGTCAGGCGCCGCTGCCGGAAGACACGGTGATGGCCGTGCATGACCGGCAAACCTGTTCCGGTCTGATCGCCGAGGCACTGAAAAGCCTGACCGAGCGGGAGATGGTCATCATCAAGGCGCGCCGGCTGTGCGAAGACGACCCCAAGACCCTGGCCGAACTGGGCCAGCAACTGGGCATCTCCAAGGAACGGGTGCGCCAGATCGAATGTGATGCCCTTGCCAAGCTGCGCTCGGCGCTGATTGCCAAGGTGCCCGACCCGGTCGCCGCGGGATTGACCAGCCGGCAAGCCTGAGCGGCGATTTACGTGCCGCAGAAGGTCTGGTGCACCTCCTGCTCCGGCCGGGGCGGTCGCGCCAGATCCTCGTAACCCGGATGATCGTCGAACGGCTGGGCAAGCACGTGCATCAGCCGGTCCATCACCGAGAAGTCACCGGTCTGGCGGGCCGCCTGGATCGCCTGCTCCACCTGATGGTTGCGCGGGATATAGGCGGGGTTGGCCGCGCGCATCGCCGCCCGGCGCGCCGTATCCGATGCCGTTTCACCGGCCAGCCGCTGGCGCCAGCGCGCGGTCCACGCCTGCACTGCGGCCGGCTCCGCGAACATGGCTGATAGGGCCTCGTCAGCGGGCCCCGGCGCGCGCGTCAAGTCGCAAAGGGCCCGGAAGGTCAGGGTGAAGTCCGCACCCTGTTCCGCCATGTGGCCAAGCAGGTCCACCGCCAGGGCCAGATCGTCGTCCTGCGCCTCGGTCAGGCCCAGCTTGGCGCGCCAGCCGGCCGTCAAGCGCTGCTGGAAGTGGGGGGCGAAGCCTTCCAGGGCGTCTTCCGCCAAGGGCACGGCCTCCTGCGGCGTCTCCGCCATGATCGGCAGCAAGGTCTCGGCGAAGCGGGCCATGTTCCAGGCGGCGATCGGCGGCTGGTTACGATAGGCGTAGCGGCCGAACTGGTCGATCGAGCTATACACCGTGTCGGGGTGGTAGCGGTCGATGAAGGCGCACGGGCCGTAATCGATGGTCTCACCGGCCAGCTGCATATTATCGGTATTCATGACCCCATGGATGAAGCCGATCAGTTGCCATTGGGCGACCAGATCGGCTGTGCGGGCGATCACCGCCTTCAACAGTTCCAGCGGTGGATTGTCCGCCTCGGCCAGGTCCGGATCGTGCCGGGCGATGACATAGTCGCTCAGGGCCGCCAGCGCCTCGCGATCGTCGCGCGCCAGAAAGAACTGAAAGGTGCCGACGCGGACATGGCTGCGCGCCACACGGGTCAGCACCGCGCCTTGCTCCGGCCCGTCCTGCCGCAGCACGCGCTCGCCGGTCAGCGCGAAGGCCAGCGAGCGGCTCGACGGCACGCCCAGGGCCGTCATCGCCTCAGACAGGATATATTCGCGCATCACCGGGCCCAAGGCGGCGCGGCCGTCGCCCATGCGCGAAAACGGCGTGCGGCCGGACCCTTTCAACTGAATGTCCCGGCGGACACCGTCTCGCCCGACCACCTCGCCCAGCAGAATCGCCCGGCCGTCGCCCAATTGCGGCACCCATTGACCGAACTGGTGCCCGGCATAGGCCATGGCCAGGGGCTGGGCGCGGTCTGGCACGGCATTGCCGCTGAAGATCGCCGCGCCGTCGCTGCCCGCCAGGCGCTCGACATCGGCGCCCAATAGCTCCGCCAACGGCCGGTTCAGCCGCACCAACTCCGGCGCTGCCACGGGCGTGGGATCCAGCCGTGCGAACAGCCGCTCCGGCAGCCGGGCATAGCTGTTGTCGAAGGCGAATGGTCCGGTCGCCGCATCGGACCGGATGGCGGCGCGCGACTGAGACATGACGGCAGGCCCCTTGCAAAACATGACTGGAACAGTCCCGTTTATCATGTGGGGACGCCCGCCGCGCTGTCCACCCCTGTTGTGGGCCCTGTTGTGGGCCCTGTCGTGGGCTCTGTTGTGGGCCGCAATCCGGCCGTGATGCCGGCGGCCCCTGGCAAGGCGGGCGTAGAGCGGTCAGGTCAAGCGGCCTGAATAAAGTCGAGAAATTCGCGGATGCGCTTAGACAGGCTGCCGGAGCGGTCGTCCAGAAGGTTCGCCGCGCCGCTGACCTGATCGGCCGCCCCGCCGGTCTTGTCCGCTGCGTCGCGCAGTTGGGCCATGCTGGCGGTGACATTCTGGGTCCCGCTGGCCGCTTCCTGAACGTTTCGGGCGATTTCGCCCGTTGCCGCACTCTGCTCTTCCATGGCAGCGGCGACGGAGACCGAGATTTCGTTCATGCGCTCGATACTGTCGGTGACCGCCTGGATCGCCTCGGTCGCCGATCCGCTGACGGTCTGCAATTCCGCCACCTGCGTGCCGATCTCCTGGGTCGCCCTGGCGGTCTGCCCGGCGAGGGATTTCACCTCCGCGGCAACAACGGCGAACCCCTTGCCCGCCTCGCCGGCCCGGGCCGCCTCGATGGTGGCATTTAGCGCCAGCAGATTGGTTTGCTCGGCGATATCGTTGATCAGATCGACAACGCTGCCGATGCGTTGCGCCCGCTCGACCAGGCCACCGATGGTCTCGCGCATGCTGTGGGCCTGCGTGTTGGCGTTCGAAGCGATCGTCTGGGACCGGCTGACCTGGCCGCTGATCTCTGAAATCGAGCCGTTCATCTGTTCCGCTGCGCTGGCCACGGTATGGACGTTCGTGGTGGCTTGTTGTGACGCGGCCGTTACGCTGCCGGCGCGCTGCACACTCTCTTGCGACAAGGCCGTCATCATGCCCGCGGACTCTTGCAATTTCGCCACGGCCCCGCTGACCTCGTCGATCATCGTGCGGCTTTCCTGGTCGAAGGCAGCGATCAGATCGCCCAGCCGCCGGGCGCGCGCCTCTTGCTCTGCCGCGCGCCGTTCCGCCTCGGCCTGTTCGGCCTCGGCACGCTGCTTGGCGTCCGCTTCCAGCTGGCGCTGCTTCGCCGCGGCCACCTCATTTTCCGCCTGCAGGCGTTCCCGCTCAAGGCCGTTTTGCTTGAACACCTCCACCGCCTGGGCCATGGCGCCGATCTCGTCGGCGCGATCGGTATCCGGGACGGTGGCGCTCATGTCGCCGCTTGCCAGCCGGCGCATTGTCTCGGTCAGCCCAAGGATGGGCCGAGACAGCAGCCGGCCGAAGCCGCGTGCCAGCAGCACGCCGGCCGCCACTGCAATGATCGCAAGTCCCACCGTGGCCGTGACGATCCAGCCGGCCAGCGCCTGCGCGCGCGGGCCCAGCCGGTCCTGCTCTGCGGTGATGCGGCGGTTCGCGGCGGCGAGAAGATCCATAGTGTCCGGGCCAAGGCGGTCCAGCCCCTCTGTGATCAGGGCATTGCGTTGAGTGATGATCTCGGCCACGGCGTCAAAGCCGCTGGCATAGGCTTGCGACTGCTGTGCCAGGGGGCCGGCCAACGCCGCTACGTCCGCACGCGCGCCCGCGGCCAGGGTCGCCAGGGCCTGATCCAAGCGGGCGACGTCTGCGCGCACGGCGGTGGCGGCGGCGGCTTCATTGGTCAGCAGGAATTTCTGCACCTGCAAGCGCACCAGCATGAGCGCCTGCTGCGCCTGAGCGGCCTGAAACACCAACTGTGCATCCCCGGCCGCGCGGGCCCGCTCAAGCACCTCGCCCAGCCCGGCCCGCAGCTCCGGCCCAAGCCTGTCCAACTCACCGGTGACCAGGGCGTTGCGGCGTGTCTGCAACGCGGTCACCTGGTCGAAGATGTCCGCATAGTCCGACGCCATGGCCGCTGCGTCGCGCGCCACGTCGGCGGTCTCGCCGGTAACGGCCAGGGCCACCAGACGTTCCGCGCTGGCTTGGGCGGCTTGCAGATTGCGCTGGACCGCCGTGACTGACTGCGCATCACCGCGGATCAAAAAATCTTTTACCGCCAGGCGCGTGGTGCCGGTATCGGCAAGCAGATCGCCCACCGCATTATTCTCCCGCGCCAGCTGGCGATAGTCCACGAACAGCCCCCGCACGGTGAACAGGCCAATCAGCGCGATCAGCGCCACCACCGCCAAAAGGGCAATCAGCGAGCCGAAGCCGACGGCGATCTTGCCGGCCAAGGCGCGTGCGCCGAACCACTGCCGGATTGAAACGGCGCTCATGTCAGGACCGCGGCTCCGCAGACCGGCCATTGGTGTGGCGCCCGTGCCGATCAAAAAGAGCGACGCGCCTGCAAGGCAATCCCACAAACATCAAACCATCCTTTCGCCGTGCAGACGCGGCCGCTGAAAAGGTTGGGCAGCATCAAACAAGGGCAATATGCCGCGGCGGGCGTTAAGTAAGAGTTGCGGCGTCTTGCCAATGCCTCAGCGGCGGGCAGGCGCAGCCCGAACATTCAGGATTCCTCTTTGCCGCAGCCGCTTTGTCTCGGATTGTCATCGAACAGTTGCGCAGGCCGGACAGGGGCCAGACCGGGGAGGCCGGGCAGCGGCTTTGCGGGCGCCAGCGGCTCTGCTAAGCCAGTTCGCAGGTGCAACAAGGAGAGCGCGTCATGTCTTTCACCCCCGTGCCGCAGCGGCCCGCCAGGCTCAATCGGTCGGAACTGGCCGTGCCCGGATCGAACCGCCGGTTTTTGGAAAAGGCCGCCGCTGACCCACAGGTCGATGTGGTGTTTTTGGATCTGGAAGACGCCGTGGCGATCGACAAGAAGGCGGAGGCGCGCAAGAACGTGATCGAGGCGATCTCAGATCTGGACTGGGGCGAGAAAAGCGTGTCGGTACGCATCAACGGCATGGACACGCCCTATTGCTATCGCGACGTCATCGATATTTTGGAGCAGGCGTCTGATCGGCTCGACCTGATCATGCTGCCGAAAGTGGGTCGGCCCGAAGACGTCTATGCCATCGACTTCCTGATCACCCAGGTGGAAAGCGCGCGCGGGCGGGCCAAGCGCGTCGGGTTGGAACTGCTGATCGAGTCGGCTATGGGGATGATGCATATCGATGCCATCGCCGCGGCCAGCCCGCGCAATGAAAGCCTGCATTTCGGCGCGGCGGACTATGCCGCCTCCACCAAGGCCGACACGGTGCAGATCGGCGGACCCAATCCGCGCTATGCGGTGCTGACCGATGCGGACGAGGCGGGCCATCGCCAGGTGCATTGGGGCGATATGTGGCATTATGCCCTGAACCGGCTGGTCATCGCTGCGCGCGCCAATGGGCTCAGGCCGATCGACGGGCCGTTCGGCGATTTCTCCGACGAGGCCGGGTTCACCTATCATGCCAACCGCGCCATGGTGCTGGGCTGTGAGGGCAAATGGGCGATCCATCCCAGCCAGGTGCCGCTGTGCAACACGCTGTTCTCGCCGTCTCAGGACGAGCTGAAAAAGGCCTATGCCGTCCTCGATGCCATGGAGCAGGCCCGCGCCAAGGGCCAGGGTGCTGCGGCGCTGGACGGCAAGCTGATCGACCTGGCGTCGATCCGCCAAGCCGAAGCCATGGTCGCCAAGCATGAGGCCGCCGGCGGCACGCGGGTTGGCGCTGACTAGAGCAAAGATGCTCGCCCCATACAGGACGGGCCTGGTCACCCGATCCCTCGCGATCGCGCGTGATCGGATAAGGCCCTAAGCCAGACTTGACACGGCGCCCGCCGGGCAAGACGCTGCGCGCGCGCTGACTTGAAGGACCCGCCCCGTGGCCGCGATGACGTTTTTGGATTTTGAGAAACCGATTGCGGATCTGGAGAACAAGATCCGCGAACTGAAGGAACTGGCGGACAATTCCGACGAGGTCGACTTTTCGGAGGAATTGCAGAAGCTGGAGACCAAGCTCGACAGGCTTTTGCACGAGACCTACGCCAAGCTGACCCCGTGGCAGAAGACCCAGGTCGCCCGCCATCCCGACCGGCCGCATTTCCGCGATGTGGTGGCGCATCTGTTTACCGATTTTGAGCCGCTGGCCGGGGACCGCCGCTTCGGCGAGGATCATGCCATCCAGGGTGGCCCGGCCCGCTTCAAGGGCGAGCCGGTGATGATCATCGGCCATGAGAAGGGCTGCGAGGTTGCCAGCCGGATCAAGCATAATTTCGGCATGGCCCTGCCGGAGGGCTATCGCAAGGCGCAGCGGCTGATGGACATGGCCGACCGCTTCTCCCTGCCGGTGATGACCTTCATCGACACGCCAGGCGCCTATCCCGGCATCAATGCGGAGGAACGTGGCCAGGCCGAGGCCATCGCCCAATGCACCGGCGCCTGCCTGCGGCTGAAGGCACCGCTGATCGCCACGATCATGGGCGAGGGGGGCTCTGGCGGGGCGGTGGCGCTGGCCGCGGCGAACCGGGTGATCATGCTGGAACATTCCGTCTATTCGGTGATCTCACCAGAAGGCTGCGCCTCGATCCTGTGGCGCACCGCCGATAAGGCGCAGGAGGCCGCCGCGGCCCTGAAGATCACCGCCCAAGATCTGGAAGAACATCAGATCATCGACCGGATCGTGCCTGAACCGGTTGGCGGCGCTCACCGCGACTGGCCGGCGCTGTTCGCCACGTTGAGCGAGGCCTTGGCCAGTGCGATGACCGAGTTGAGCCTGCTGGACGGCGCCAAGCTTGCCCAGTTACGCCAGGAGAAATTCCTAAAGATCGGTCGATTGGACGCGGCCTAACGCGCCACCAGCACGTCCCAACGCGCCGCGCCGTCGGGTTCGCGGCGAACATGGGCCTCAGCCTCAATGCGCTCCCCCGGTTCCAGGATCGTCTGCTCCGGCTCCATCGGCCAGCGCTGCAGTTCGCGTCCTTGCGCGTCGAAGATGACCACTTCCAGCGGCGGCAGGCGGTGCACCTGGCGGCCCGCGGAACTGATTGTGGTGCTCAAGAAGAAGCCCGGCTGGCTGGGGCGTCGCTCGGCCTGGCTGCTGTGGTTGAAGCGCAGGATATCCCGCACATCCTCGGCCAGATATTTGTCCGGCGCACCCAGGCCGATCGTCTCGAACAGCGGGCGCGACGCAGGCCAGGCCACGGCGATGCGCTCATGAAACACGAACACGCCGGCCAGCAACACCGCCCAGAACAGCGCCAAGCTGCTCCAGCCCAGGCCGAGCCAGACCGGTGCCATTCGGCGGCCGGCCGGGACCGCGGGCACATTGCGTCGCACCGGTTCCGGCTCTGCCGCCGGGGTTGGGGCCTCGGCGCTGGCGGCGTCGTCGTCAAAGCGGATTTCCCCGTCGGCCCCTGCGTCGGACTCGAAGCGATGCTCCTCATCGAAGGCCAGCGCGGTCCGGGCATCATCGTCCACCGCGCCGAGCCAGCCTTCCTGCTCCGGCTGCGGCTGCTCGAACAGATCCGCATCCTCCTCGGCCAGATTCGCCATCGCGCCGGGCTGTTCGGCCTGTTCCGGCGCGGGCTCGGCCGGTTCAGGGGCGGCGCCGGCTGTGTCGTCGCCTGTCTGGGCGCCTGTTTGGGCGGGTGTTTCTGGCTCTGGCGCCGTTGGCTGCGGCATCATCACCACATTCGGCGCCACTGCGGTCCATTGCTCGCCGCAATTGCCGCAGCGCACGACGCGACCGCTGGCGCCGAGCGATTCCTCCGGCACGTCATATCGGGTGGCGCAATTCGGACAGGTCAGCAGCATGAGCGACGGCCTTTTAATCCGGCAAGCTGATGTATAGGATCGAACAACCCGGTGTTCAAGAAAGCCCTGTAGCTCAGATCGGTTAAGAAAAAAGGCGTGTTTGTGCCGTGATCCGCTTGGAAAATGTCGGTGTGCGCTATGGGTTGGGGCCGGAGATCCTCAAGGATGTCTCCTTCACGTTGCAACCGGGCAGCTTCACCTTCCTGACCGGACCCAGCGGTGCGGGCAAGTCGTCGCTGCTGAAATTGCTGTATCTGGCCTTGCGGCCAAGCCGTGGGCTGATCGAACTGTTCGGCCGCGACGTCACGCGCATTGATCGCGCGGCGCTGCCGCCGCTGCGCCGGCGCATCGGCGTGGTGTTTCAGGATTTTCAGTTGTTCGACCATATGAGCGCGATCGACAATGTTGCCATGCCGCTGCGCATTGCCGGCGGCGTGTCCGATGCCAAGATCCGCGAGCATGTTGAGGAGCTGCTCGATTGGGTCGGCCTGAAGGATCGCAAGCAGGCGCGTCCACCGACATTGTCAGGCGGCGAGAAACAGCGGGTCGCGCTGGCGCGGGCGGTGATCAATCAGCCCAAATTGCTGCTTGCCGACGAGCCGACCGGCAATGTTGATCCGGACATGGCGCGCCGATTGATCTATCTGCTCCTGGAACTGAACAAGCTGGGCACGACCATGGTCATCGCCACCCATGATCTGGGGTTGGCCGATCAGATCGGCGGCGGTCGCTTGGAACTGCGTGACGGCATCATGCACGTGCGGCGCAGCCAGGCGGCCGCTGGAGGCATGGCGTGAACCCGATCCGGCCGTTGCGGTTTTTGCCCACCGGGCGCGACCAGCGGCCTCTGGTGCCGTGGGTCATCGCGGTGATGATGTTCCTGTGCGGCTTGGGCCTGGCGGTCGGCCTGGCATTGAACGGGGCCTTGGCGGGATGGTCGGGTCGGCTAGAACGCGCCGTGACGGTTCAAGTGGCGCTGGCCGATCCCGCCGAGCAGAATCGCCAGGCTACGGCGGCATTGGCGCTGTTGCAGCGCACTGCCGGTGTGGCGGCGGCGCGCCGGCTGAATGACGAGGCGATGGCGAGACTCTTGGAACCGTGGCTGGGCAAGGGCAATGTGGTCGACGCCCTGCCCGTGCCCGCGGTCATCGAGGTGGATCTGGTTCCGGGCCGCACGGTTGATCTGCGCGCCTTGCAGGCGCGCTTGATCCAGGTGGCGCCGGATGCTGTGTTGGATGATCACGGCCGCTGGCTTGCCCAAGTTTTGACGCTTTCCCAGCTGATCCAGAGCCTCGCTTGGCTGATCGTTGCCCTGCTGCTCTTGGCCACCGCGGCGATTGTGGTCTTCGGCGCACGGGCCGGCCTGGCCAGCCACGCCAAAAGCGTGGAGATCATGCACTTGATGGGGGCGGAGGACCATGTCATCGCTGGCGAATTCCAATGGCGCTACGGGCTTTACGGCCTGCAGGGCGGCCTGATCGGCGCGGGCCTGGCCGGCCTGGCCGTTTGGGTGATGAACCGGATGGCGCGCAGCCTGGGCGAAGGGCTGCTGCCGGGCCTCGCGCTGGACAGTGCGACCCTGGCACTTTTGATCCTGATGCCGCTGTTTGCCGCGGCGCTGACGCTGGCAACCGCCCGGCTAACCGTCTTGTCTGCCTTGAAACGGATGGTGTGAGCATGCGCAGGCGGGCAGGGCGGCGGCCGTGGCGCTTGGCCAGACGCGCGGCGGCCTTGCTGCTGGTGCTGTGGAGTGCCGGCTTTCTATGGTTCTGGGCAGCGGTGCGCGGCAGCGCGGAGGAGCCTGGCGCCGGTGATGGTATCGTTGTGCTGACCGGCGGGGCCGGGCGGCTTGCCGCCGGCGGGCGGCTGTTGCAGGACCACGCGGCGCGCCGGCTGTTGGTCACCGGGGTGAACCCCTCCGTCGGGCCGGAAACGTTGCGCGACCTGTTAGGTGTGCCGCAGCGTCTTTTTGCCTGCTGCGTCGATCTGGGGCTGACCGCAGCGGACACCAAGGGCAATGCGCGTGAAACCGCCGACTGGGCGGAATTGCATGACCTGAAGAGCCTGGTCGTGGTGACGTCGGATTATCACATGCCGCGCAGCTTGATGCTGCTGCGCCGGGCGTTGCCGGGTGTCACGCTGCACGCCCACCCGGTGCGTTCGCAGGCAAAGCCGCTGGGCATGGCATTGGAGTATAGCAAATATCTGGTCGCGCGCCTGCAAGGGATCGTGGCATGAGCGGGTCGGGCACCCGGCGCTACGGGCGGCGCATCCGCTGGCTCGCCGTCGGCATCGCCGCTGCCGTGATCGGCTATGGCGCCTATTGGTTTTCCGTGAAGGAGACCTTGGAACAGCGCATCGAGGCGACAATCCAGCGCATCGAAGCGGCCGGCGGCCGGGTGCGGTCCGGCCGCATCGAGATTTCCGGCTTTCCCAGCCGCACGATCATTACCCTGGCCGGACTTCAGGTGACCGGGCCGGACGGCGCGATCACCGGCACCGCGGGCGATTTGGTGCTGATCAGCCATCCCTGGACGCCGGGCCGCTGGATCGCCAAGGCCGGCGCGGTGCACCTGGCCTTCGCCCCTGAGACCCCGTTCCTGACACTCACGGCGGATCGTGCCGAGGCCAGCTTTCGGCTCGATGGCATCCGGTTGGTGCGGCTGGATCTGGTGGCCGATGGCGCGCGCCTGTCCGGTCCTGAGGCCGGTTTGGATATGGACAGGCTGACCGCCAATCTGCTTCGTGAGGACCGGCAAAACGAGCAGGCGGGCGGCTTGCGCGAGCCGCTGGTGGCCAAGCTGGCGCTGCGTGGTGCCGCTGTTGATTATGGCAGCGAGCCACCGGGCAGCCTGGACGGCATTTGGGAAATCCATGGGCGGTTGCCGGGATTGGATCGTGCCTCCCTGGCGAGCTGGCGCGATGCCGGCGGCACGCTGGAGTTGATGGAATTGACCATAGGCCAGGGGCCAACGCGGCTGGTGCTCAGCGGCACGCTTAGTCTGGATACCGAGTTCCGGCTGTTCGGCGCGCTGACCGCCGAGGGCACCCGGCTCGACCGCCTGGTGGCACTGATGGGCGAGAATGCCGTCATGCCGCCGGCGCGCGCGCTGGCCGCTGCCTCGGCGATCAACCAGGTCGCCCAGGAGGGCCAGGTGCAATTGCCGCTGTTGATCCAGGACGGCCAGATCGCGCTGGATACCCAACCGCTGATGACGCTGCCGCCGCTTTACCGCACCGGGTCGCGCCGCTAACCGGCCTTGGCTTGATGGACAAGCAGGCAAGGCTGGCCTAAATCTGCGATCAGCCATCTGCCGGGCCGGAGCGCGGGATCATGCCGCTTTATTTGCCGATCGCCGAGATGTCGATGAACATTGTCTGGGTCATCGGCCTGGGGCTCGGCGTCGGCTTTTTGTCCGGCATGTTCGGCGTCGGCGGCGGTTTCTTGATGACGCCGCTGCTGATTTTCTCCGGTGTGCCGCCGGCGGTCGCGGTGGCCACGGAATCCAATCAGATCACGGCGGCCAGCGTGTCGGGCGCGCTGACCTATTGGCGGCGCGGCGGCGTGGACGTGAAAATGGGCGCGGTGCTAATTGCCGGCGGCGCCATCGGTAGCTTCTTTGGTGCGCGCCTGTTCGCCGTGTTGCGCGCGGCAGGCCAGGTGGATCTGCTGATTTCCCTGGCCTATGTGTTTTTTCTCGGCATCATCGGCGCCTTGATGCTTTGGGAAAGCGTGCGGGCGATTCTGCGCGCCCGCTCCGGAAAGGCCCTGCCGCGGAAAAAGCGCACCAAGCGCCGGCTGGCCCAGCGCCTGCCGCTGAAAACACGCTTTCCGAAATCGCGGCTGTATATCTCGGTGCTGGCACCTCTGGCGATCGGGGTCTTTGTCGGCGTATTGGCGGCGATCATGGGGGTGGGCGGCGGCTTCATCATGGTGCCGGCGATGATCTATCTTTTGGGTATGCCAACCAATGTGGTTGTCGGCACCTCGCTGTTTCAGATCATCTTTGTCACCGCGCTGACCACGGTGCTGCATTCGGTCAATACCCAAACGGTGGATATTCTGCTGGCGTTGTTGCTGTTGGTCGGCGCGGTGATCGGTGCGCAGATCGGCGCGCGGGTCGGCCTGAAGCTGAAGGGCGAGCAACTGCGCGCGCTGTTGGCGCTGATGGTATTGGGCGTGGGGGTGCGCATGGCCTATGGCCTGATCGCCACGCCGCAGGACTTCTATTCCGCGGGGCCGGTGCATTGATCGCCTGGCTGGCCGGCGTGATCATCGTCCTGGGGCTGGCCGCGCCGCCGCTGCTGGTCGATCTGTCGGTCAGCCGGGTGGAAATCCGCTACAGCTTCGCCGGCGCCAATCTGCTGCTGTTCGGGGCCATCGGGGAGGCCGCGGACCAAGCCGACCGGCTCGATGTGCTGGTGGTGGTGAAAGGCCCGCCAACACCGACGGTGGTCCGTCGCAAGGATCGCATCGCCGGCATATGGGTCAATCGGGAGTCCGTGGAGTTCGATGACGCGCCGGGCTTCTACTATCTCGCCAGCACCCGACCGTTGGACGCCTTCATAAGCGCCGACCAGTTGGCCGCCCTGGCGGTTCGCCCGGAGGATTTGCCGCTGCAGGCCGAAGCCGATGACGAGGCTGCGAAATTCCGCGCCGCCCTGATCCGCCTGAAGCGGCAGGAAGGCCTTTACGGGCTTGATCCCGACGCGGTCACCATCCGGCAGCAACGGCTGTTTCGCACCGACATTCCGCTGCCCGCCAATGTGCCCACCGGGCCTTATGCCATCGATATCTATCTGTTCGCCGATGGCCGGCTTGCCGCGCGCGACAGGGCCAGCCTGGAGGTTACCAAAGAGGGCTTTGAGCGGCTGGTCTACACCCTCGCCAATGATCGCCCGTTCCTTTATGGCCTGTTTGCCGTGGTCATCGCGCTGATCGCCGGCTGGCTGGCGGCCCTAGTCGGCCAGCGCCGACGCTAGAGTATCCGTTTTTCTCAAGCGGTTTTTGGAGCCCATTTTCGGTGATTTCGAATGAGTGCGTTTGCGAGTACGATGAGCTTTCGCATGATGGCGGTTATGGCGACCTTTGGTGGCTTACCGTTGGCGATGAGCTGG
>JBHJGS010000024.1:0-119338 GCA_050331575.1 Rhodothalassiaceae bacterium
GACCCGATCTGGTGGGCGGGGCCCCACCACCGACCCACGTTCGACCAACCCTTACTTCAAAAGTGAACGTGGCTCGGATTTCGCCAAAACTCAGCCGTCACAAGACCTTGTGGCTGCGTGAGCTAAAGCGATAGTGCCCAAGGCGCCGATTTTATTGGTGCATGCCGCGGACGATCACCGCGTGCCCGTCGAACATGCCGATGCCATGGCCGATACGCTGGACGATCTGGGCAAGCCTTATGAGTATGTCCGCATCGACTGGGGCGGCGGCCATTCGCTGACATCGGGCGAGGCGCGGCTTGAGATGATGCAGGCGCTGGAGGCGTTCTTATTGCGTCATCTGGACCCCGGCCCGGTCGCCCAGATTGAGGTGCGGACACAAGGCGGCCAGTAACCCGCATCGGCCCCGGTCCGTGCGATCACCAAACCGGTTGCCCTGCTTTGTCAGGGGCTGAAGCATCCTCCGACCGATCGGACTCGCTATGCGATACCCATCGGTCGGATCACGTTGCTCGCTCTCTCCGTTCCTGCTCAGTCCCATGCCGCGGCGTCGGCCGGGCGCCTCACCGCAAAGCGGTCAATCCCGGTTCGCTAAGCATCCCTCATTGCTGATGTCGCGCAGCAGCGCGCGATCGAGCAGGCGGACGCGATTGTATTTCGGTGTCTCGATCAGACCGAGCGTACGCAGCCGCGTGAAGCACCGGCAGACGGTCTCCATGCTCAAGCCCAGATAGTTCGCCATATCGCGCCGGCTCATCGGGATGATCAAGGCGCCGCGCTCCCGCGCCGTCTGTGGCAAGCGCTCGTCCAGATCCAGCAGGAACCAAGCGAACCGCTCCATCGTTGAACGCTTGCCCAAAATGACCAATTGCTCATGGGCCCGGTCGATTTCGGCTAATCCCAGATGCCACAGTTGCAACGCCAACGCACTGTCTTGGCCCGCAGACCGGTCCAAAGCGGCTCGATTGAAGGATAGAGCATCAACCCGGCTGGCGGCTTCGGCGCTCAGCCGATGCGTGCCGTCATTCTGCAGCCCAACAATATCGCCAGCATAGGCGAAATTGGCGATCTGAATACGCCCGTCGAAGGAGATCTTGTAGAGCTTCACAGCGCCGGACAATAATTGATAGAGCGTACGGCATCGTTCGCCATCGCAGAACAGAGTCGTGCCGCGGGCGAAGCTGCGAACCCGCGCCGGTCCTGAGAGATTTGACAAATCCAGACCTGCCGGGTGGTGCCGTGCGGTCCGCTGCGACGGCTTGGCTGACCCAACAGCAGTGTAAGCCGGTTCCAGGTTCGGTTTCATTGCCTGTCCCTCCTCTTGCCAAAGTGTCGCCGCAACCTGCCTAAGAGTTGCCGTCTGTCGGTCGAACCGAGGCCTAGAAGATACCAAGGAGGAAACAGCAGTATGGTCTTTGCGTGCCAATTCGCTACCAATTTGAAACATTCTGTGACAGTGTCTTCAGGGCTTTCATGACATCCTGCGTAAATAAATGTCAGTCAAATTGAGAGAAAATTCAGCGCATGAATGAGCAGAAACAAGCCCATATTCTGATCATCGATGACGATATCCGAATCCGCCGGTTTCTGGCCGACTATCTTATCGAGGAGGGGTATCGGGTCAGCCAGGCCGGCGCGGCTGAGGAGGTGTGGCCGGTTCTGCACCGGTCATCAATAGATCTGATTACTCTGGATCTCGGCTTACCAGAAGGCGACGGTTTGACGCTGGCACAGCAAATTCGCAAGCAGCATCGCACGCCGATCATCATGATTACCGGCAAGGGCGACCCGGTCGACCGCATCGTCGGATTGGAAATGGGGGCTGATGATTATATCGCAAAGCCCTTTCATTTGCGCGAGGTGCTGGCCCGGATCCGGGCGGTGCTCAGGCGGGCCGACGCGTCGCGCCAATCCGACCGTGGCGAGGCCAAGGACGAGGCCAATGGCCGCTATGGCTTCGAGGGCTGGTGCCTGGACAGTGTCAAGCGGGAACTGCAATGTCCCGAAGGGCAGGCGGTCAATTTGACCGCGCGTGAATTCGATCTGATGCTGGCCTTCGTGCACCATCCGCAACGCGTGCTCAGCCGGGACCGGCTGATGGATCTGACCAAGGGGACGGACTGGACCCCCTATGACCGGAGCATTGACACCCTGGTCAGCCGCCTGCGGCGCCGCCTGGCACAGCATGGCGGAGAAGAGTTGGTGAAAACCGTCCGCGGCGCCGGCTATCTGTTCACCCCGGCGGTCGGCCGCGTCGACGCCAGTTGAGCCGGAGCGGCTCAGCCGCGCACATTCAGCTTGCGGTTTTCCACATCGCCGGGCCGGTCAGACAGAGTCGTGGCGGCCGCCTGCCACAGCCGAGCCATGTCACTGATCTGCTTGTCCCAATATTCCGCGACCCTCACATGCACCCGGATGAGCCGCAGATTGGCATCTTCCGGCCCATCGGGAAACCAGGGCGCCAGATCATCGATCCAAAGCTGCTTGGCGCGGCCGTGATCGTTGAGCACCTCGGCCTCTCCGGAGATCGAAACATAAAGCTGTTCAGTAGCATCCGCGAAGGCGATGTTGACATCCGCCATCTCCGCCACCTCGCTGGTCTGGTGATGCTCTTGCCGGGTGAAAAACCACAATTCGTCATTGCCTCGGTCCACGATCGCCAGCATCGGCCGGCTGCGCAAAACGCCTTCGTCCCGCGTTGTCATCATGCCGATGCGCAGGCGCTCCACCAGGTCCCACAACTTGGTCTTATCCGTCTGATCCGCCATCACCGGTTCCTCCGTCAGGCTCGGGAAACTGACGCACAAACGCCAAGCAGCCCTGGCCCGTTCCGGATGCGCGACCGGCAAACCGGCGCGGCGTTGTGCCCCGGCAGGCCCGCGGAACCGCCGTGTTCAGCTCACGTTGGCTCGCCATATCCGTTATCTGGGGAGAGTTGCCATGGCGCGTGTCATCGCCGCTTGGCTCGCTGCGAGCCTCACCGCGAGTTTCACTGTGGGCCTTGCTGCCCAGCCGGTCGACGATTCCGACATTGCCCGCGCGGTCGCCAGCGATCTGGCACGGGATCCCGTTGTTGCCGAAGATGGCCTGGGGGTCAGCGTTGACGACGGTATCGTGCGGCTCAGCGGTACGGCAAAAAGCCTGTTGGTGCGCGACCGGGCGGTGCAGGTGGCGCAGATGATCCGTGGCGTTCGCGCCGTTATTCCGGCAATCGACATCAGCACCAACCCGGATCTCGGCGCGCCGGGGCTGGAGGGCGATGTGTCTGCCGCGCTGCTGGCCGATCCAGCCGCTGACAGTTGGCAGATTGAGGTCAATGCCGAAGCTGAGGGTGCCGTGCTCTTGACCGGCACGGTCGACAGCTGGGCGGAAAAGCAGATGGCGGATCAGATCGCCCGCGGCGTCCTGGGCGTCACCAAGGTCGTCAATCAGCTCACTGTCGCGCCAGACCAGGATCGATTGGACAAGGACATACACGCCGATATCCGCAGCAATCTGGAGTGGGATTTGCTGGTCGATGCCGATCAGATCGACGTTTCGGTGCGCGACGGCGTGGTGCGGCTCAGCGGCGCGGTCGGCAGTGCCGTCGAAAAGGCAGAGGCTGTCTATGATGCCTCGGTTGTTGGGGTGCGCGAGGTCGTCGAAGACGAGTTGACCGTTGAGCCATGGGCGCAGGAGCCCAACCGCCGACTCGCCACCGCGCAAATTCGCACCGATAGAGCCATCACGGAGGCCGTGCGCGCAGCCCTGCGGCGCGACCCGCGGCTGAGCCGCCTGCGTCTCACCCCGACGGTCACCGATGGCGTGGTCACCCTCACCGGTGTGGTGCCCAGCTTGCAGGCCAAGCGGATCGCCGAACAGGATGCCCGCCGCACCGTTGGCGTGCGGGCGGTTACCAATGCCTTGGAGGTGATGGCGACAGAGGATCCGGTGACCGCAGAACAGCGCATCGCCGCGGCCTTGGCCCGCTCAGCATTCCTGCAAGGCAGCGAGGTGCGGGTGACGGTCCGCAACGGTACGGCGCGTTTGACCGGACAGGTTCAACGCCCCTATCAGCGCCAGCAGGCCGAGGCGTTGGCGGGCCAAGTCGCCGGCATTCAGGCGGTCCAGACCGATATTGCGGTCGCGACGCCGGATCCGCTGCCGCAGGACGCTGCGGGCATGGATCGCACAGACCGTGAGATTGCCGACGCCATTCAGACCGAATTGTTTTGGAGCGCCGTTGTGGACGTCGGAGCCGTCAATGTCTCGGTGTCTGATGGCGTGGCCCGCTTGAGTGGCCAAGTCTCCGGCTGGCCGGCGCGTCGGGCCGCCGTGGTCCAAGCCTATGAAGGCGGCGCCCGTGAGGTGGTCGACGCGTTGCGCATCGCCCGACCGGGCGAGGGGTGAGCGCCGCTCGGTCCGTTCGACCCGACCGCCCCTTAGCGACCGCCATAGGAGACGCAGGCATGCGAGCGCGAAACCAGCGCAACAACAAGGATCATGATCGGTCCTGGAATACCTTCGCACCGCGCCTGGGCTGGACCGCGCTGATCACGGTGATCGTCGCCGGTGTCGCGGCCTTCGCCTTGGCCCAGAGCGGGCAGGCGCAGGCCGCCGGGATCGTGACGGTATTGTTGGCGCTGTCGCTGGGCATGGCCTTTGTGGCGTGGGTGCTGCGGTTTTTGCTGGTCGGCCGCCGGCGCCGGCGCGACCGATAGGAGGAGCCAATGCTCATGACCGGACAAGACTATAACCGGCTGGACGCCGCCTCGGCCTTGGTCGAACCCGATCCGCTGCTGCGCCAGGGGCTCGATCATCCCGAAGCGCTGGTGGAGCGGCGGCTGAAACTGGTCCATGATGATGGCAGCCGCCGGTTTTACCGCGCCTGGCGGTGCGTGCATTCCACCCTTCTGGGGCCGGCCAAGGGCGGCACCCGCTATCATGATGGGGTCGATGCACGCGAGGTGGTCACGCTGGCGCAGAAGATGAGCTTGAAGACGGCGCTTTTGGATCTGCCGCTGGGCGGTGGCAAAGGCGGCATCGCGGTGGACCCCGACGCGCTGTCCGTGGCCGAACGCGAACGCCTGACCCGCGCCTATACGCGCGCCTTCGCCGCCGATATTGGCCCGGACCGGGACATCCCAGCCCCGGATATGGGCAATGGCGAAGCCGATATGGGCTGGATGCGCGATGAATATGAACAGGTGACCGGCGGCTCTTGCCCGGCAGTGGTCACGGGCAAGCCGACCTTGCTGGGCGGTTTGCAATTGCGCGAAGGCGCCACAGCGCGCGGCGGCTACCGGGTGTTGGAGGCCTTGAAACAGCCCTTGTCGCTTAACGGCGAGATCCGCTTGGCGGTTCAAGGCTTCGGCAAGGTTGGCGCGCAGATGGCGTGCCGCTTGAGCAACAATGGCTTCAAGCTTGTCGCCGTGGCCGATAGTTCCGCCACCTTGATCTGTGAGGATGGGGTTGACGCGGCGAGGCTGGCGCAGGCCAAGGGCGCCGGGCAAAGCCTGGCGCAGCTGTGCGAGGCCGAGGGCTTTCAGCAAGCGGCGCGTGAGGCGGTTCTGACCCAGGACTGCGACTTGCTTGTTCCGGCGGCCTTGGGCGGCATGATCGACGCTGAGATGGCTGAGCAGGTTCGCGCGCGGTTGATTTTGGAACTGGCCAACGGCGCGGTGCTGCCCGAAGCGGATCATGGTCTGGCGGACCGGGGCATCTGCGTGCTGCCGGACATTCTGGCCAGTGCCGGCGGCGTGGTCGCATCCTATCATGAATGGATGGCGGGCAAGGCCGGCCGCGAGGTTGTTGTGGAAGCCGCCGCCAACCGGCTGGATCAGACCATGGCCGAGGCGGCGCAGGCGGCATGGGACATGGCCGAGGAGAAGGACTGCCCGCTGACCATCGCCTGTTATGCTCTGGCGATTGAGCGCCTGGACCGGGCGGCCTGCTTGCGGGCGATGAATTGCTGAGGCCTGGCCAGGGCGCGCCCGTCTTGCGCGCCCTGGCCGCCACCGCGACGGCTTACTGACCGATGCGCCAGGTGAAGCCGAAGCCCACGGCGAAGATCTGACCGTTCGGGTTCAAGACCTGCGGCGAGGTATCAGAGACAAAGGTCTCCTCGCCGCGAAAGCCGTAGAGCAGGTTCAGGTCAAAGCGGATTTCCTCGGTCAGCTCATAGCCGAAGCCGCCGGTGACGCCGCGCGTCCACAAGCCATTGGCAATGGTTGATTGCACCAATTGCAGAAGATCCGGACTGACCGGGGCGGTGTCCGGCCCAGCGCCGACATCGGGAAAGCCGGGCGCGAACAGCGTGGTTAGGCTACCGAAACTGTTGCCCAGATCCTCCCGCGGCACCGCGATGCCGCGATTGGCACCGAAGCCCAAGCGGACGAAAAGGCCGTCGAACGCTTCATAATTGGCACCGATCGCCACCGACCATTGATCGCGCCAGAAGGCCTGATAGCCGCTGGCGTTGGAATAGCCCTTATAGCGCGCGTCCACGCCGATGGTCAGACGCTCGAACAGATCCGGCGTGGTGGCGAAGCCGGCCATCACGCTGGCCGGTTGCGTCAAGGTGAAATCGGCCAGTTCGTTGGGCGCGGGGCGCACGACCAGATCATAGGTGATGCGCAGCTTGGTCTTGTAATTGGCCCCAAAGATCACCGGGCCGAAATCATAGGTGAAGCCGAAAATGCCGGCAAAGCCAAAATCATTGACGACGGCGGTGGACGAGATCGTGCCCACATTCAAGGATCCGATGCCGCCCAGAAAGGTCGCGCCGACCGCCAGATCGTCGGTCACCTGATAGGCCGCGGTCATCGCCGCGCCGAAGATCTTCAAATCTGCGGTCAGTCCGAACGGCTGGGGCAGGGTATCGCGGGAATCGGATCCCAGACCGGAGACGCCGGTGAAGCCGAAGCCGACCACCAGTCGGTCGGTCAGCTTTTGGCTAACCCCGGCATTGGGCAGTAGCAGCGTGCGCGTGGTGGAACTGCCCTGGATCGGCAGAAGTCCGCCGGGCGTGGGCACGGTGCCTTCGACATCCAGATCCGGGCTGACATAGGCGGCGCCGAGCAGGAACTCGGTGTTGGCGTCGGTTTGCACCAAAGTCGCCGGATTGCCAAACAGGCGGGCCATCAGGTCAAAGCCACGGGCGGTGCCCACGCCCGCCATGCCGCCATTGACCGGGGTCAAATTCAAGTCCAGTTCTGAGCCAAGCGGTTGCGCCTGGGCTTTCGGGAGGCAAAGAAAAAAGTAGGCGAGGATCGCCACGGCAAGACGAGAACCCATGATGGATACTCCGGGAAAAGAGAGCAAGAAAGTGATACGAGATCACGATGGTGGCATCGATACGTGAATGGAAATGATTGCAATTGCGTAAATTCAGTGACCTTAAGATACTGGTAACATTGCCTTAAGGAATTCGGCGATGCGCCGTGCCGGCATCTGCGCGTGAGGTATCCACGCCAAGTTTGTGTTAACCTAATGGAGGAGGATCCTATGCCTTTTCACCCGCTCACTGACCGATTCGGCGTCATGGGCCAAGTATCGCGCCAAGACGTCGCCGATGCTGCCGAGCGCGGCGCTCAGATGATCATCATGAACAGGCCGGATGGCGAAGAACCGGGACAGCCGTCTTCAGATCAGGTTCGGCAATGGGCAGAAGAGCATGGCATGGCGTTTCGCCATATTCCGGTTGATCCCGGCGCGATCACCGCCCAGGCCGTGGACCAGACCCGGCAAGCCTTGGCGGACAGCGACGGGCGCGCCCTGGCCTTCTGTAAATCCGGCGGCCGCTCGACGGTTTTGTGGGCTTTGGCCCGGGCGGCTGAGGGGGAGGATGCGGATGTGCTGATCGCACGGGCGGCCGATCAGGGGTATGATTTGCGTCCGCTGGCCTCGGTTTTACGCCGCAAAGGCGACTGACGGCGCCGCTCCTGCGCGGCATTGCTGCACTTGATACTGGCGTGCGCGGCGCTGACGCGGTATGACACGGGCCCATGAAGTGGCGCCTGTTCTGGATGTTTCTTTTTGGCTTGGCGGTCGGAGCGGCCGGCATGTATGTCGGCTTGGACTTTTACCGGGCCGACTGGCTGGGCCAACAGCGCCTGTTCGCCTATCAACGGTTCATGAGCTATTATGCCGGGCGCGATCGCTGTTTGGCGCTTGATCCGGCCACGCATGCCGACAATGAAAGCCTTCTGGCCACGCTGAAGCTGCTCGGCCCGGAGGATGTCGCGCGCATGGCTGAGGAGCATTATGTCACCTGCAGCGAGGTGCGCGCTGATTCGCGCCAGGCCAATGTGCCGGCGGACTGGGCCAGCCGATTGGATCACAGCTGGGTGCGCTTTGACCGCTCACGCGCGCTCCTGGTCGGCCAAATGAGCGACGGGCTGCCCGAACGCTATCGCGGGGATTTCGTTGCCGGCGGCATCGGCCGCGACTCGGGCGTGTCCGCCTCTACGCGCAGCCGCTAGATTTGACCGCATTTGTCAAGTTTTAGGTACAGCTGCGCAAATGCTTGGCATCGCTTTGACCGCGGACATGCTTTTATCATCCCCGAAGCGAGCAAGCCTGGAGCCGGCGTCCCCAACCCAGCCGCGCAGTCGGTTCCAGCCGCCGCTTCCGACCTGAGGGGGCGTCATCCTTCCCTCCTCGGGGCCAATATGGCCCGCTGGACGCCTGCCTCACGCACCCCTGCCCTTGACGGGGCGCTTTGCCGGACCGGTTGTCCCTCACCGGTCCGGCATTTTTCTGTGCCGCTTACTCCACAGCCAAGCGGAGCGCCCCGGCAGCCGCCGGCGGTGCCACCAACACGGTGGCAATGCTGCCGGCGGTCAGGAAATACAGCCCTTCCGCGGGGCTGCCGCCTTCGGCCTGGCGCGCCACGGCGCCGATTGCGAACAAGAACAGCGGCAGCAACAAAGGCAGCAACAAGACCGGGGCTAGCACGGCCCCGCGCCGCGCGCTCAACGCCAGGGCCGCGCCCAGCACCGCCAGCGCAGACACCGCCGGGCTGCCGATCACCAGGCTCAGCGCCAGCGTCGCCAGCAGGTCCAGCGGCAGCGCCAGAAACAGCGAGGTCAGCGGCAGCAGCAGCATCAACGGCACCAGCGTGGTCAGCCAATGCACCACCAGCTTGACCAGGGCCACCGGCATCGATCCGAGCTCCAGGATCAGCAGATCCAGAGTGCCGTCGCGGGCATCGGGCTCGATCAGCCGTTCCAGGCTCAACAACGCGCTCAGCAACAAGGTGACCCAGAGGATGCTCGGCGCCAGCTGTGCCGCCGCCGCCGGATCCGGCGCCAATCCAACGCCAAACAGGCTGAGCACGATGGCCGCGAAGATCAGCGGCAGGACCGCCCCGCCGCCCAACGCCAGGCGCACATCCTGTGACAGCAGCGCGCCGATCATGAGCCCAAGCCCAGCTGCGAAGTAGCACCAGCCAGCGGGGTGTGGCTGACCACCAACGCCCGTCCACCCAAGGCCAGATGCTCGTCGAGCAGCGCATCGACCAGCGACGCACCGGCGGCGTCGAGGGCCGTTGCCGGCTCGTCCAGCAGCCAAATCGGCCGCGGCGCCAGAAGCAGGCGCGCCAGGGCCAGCCGCCGCTGCTGTCCCGCTGAGAAGGTCCGGATCGGTCGGTCCGCCGCGACCGCCAGGCCGAGCCGGGCCAGCGCCGCATCCTGCTCTGCGACAGACACGTTCCAGGCGCGGGCGAAAAGGCCCAATTGTTGGCGGCCGGTCAAGGCGGGCTTTGCGGCATTGAGATGGCCGACATAGTGCAGCTGCTCCGCCCACCATCGCCGCTCCGCCAGCACATCCGCATCGTCGAGGCGGATATGGCCAGACGCCGGCGGCAGCAGACCGGCCAGCACGCGCAAGAGCGAGGATTTGCCGGTGCCGTTGGGGCCACGCACCCAGATACGCTCACCAGCGGCGAGGGTGAAACTGATCTGCTTGAACAGCAGGCGGCCGCCCCGCCGGCAGGCCAGGGCATCAACCGCCAGATCGGGAAGGTCCTGCATCGCCGCCGAGCTTAGACCGCGAATGGCGTGGAAGGGCAAGGCCGCAGCACTAGGATCGCTGCATCAGCGGTTGGCGCAGCTGCGTCACGCACCAGGCCACGGCGATCAGGCCGATGCCGGCGACGGCCAGATAAGGGGCATCCGGGCTCACGCCGATCAGCAGCGCGCCGCCCAGCGGCGGCCCGAACACCCGGCCCAGGGCTGCCATGCCGTTGGACAGACCCAGCCCGGCCCCTTGGGCGTCGGCGGCGGTGCGCTTGGATTGCAGCGAGTTCAGCAGCGGATAGCTGAGCGTTTGGCCGCCGATGATAGCGCTGAACGCCAGCACGATCAGCACGGCCTGGTCACTGGCCACAAGCGCAAGGCAGCCTGCGATCATGACCAGTTGGGCAGCCAGGAAGGCGCGCACCTCGCCCAACGCGCGCACCAACGGATCCACCGCCACACCTTGCAGCACCGCCACGACAATCCCCTGCACCATCATCATCAGGCCGACATCGCGCTGGTCCCAGCTGAGCACCCGGTCCGCCCAGAAGCCGATGATGGCAAAGGCCGCAGACTGCGCCAGATTGGCGATGAAGAACATCGCCAGCAGCTGCCGCTTATCCCAACTGTCGAACAGTCTCACCGGTGCCGTGCTGGCGCCGGGCACGCGGCTGACCGGCGGGCGGGTTTCCTCCAGCGTGATGAAGGCGAGAATGGCCGCGGCAAGCGACAAGCCGGCGGCGAGCAGAAACGGCGCGGCGAAATTGGCGTCCGGCCCGCTGCCGGCGATCAGGCCGCCCAGGCCGGGGCCAATGGCAAAGCCCAGACCAAAAGCCGCGCCGATCTGGCCCATCGCTTTGGCGCGCCCGCCGGTGCCGGTTATGTCCGCCATGCCGGCCATGACCACGCCGATATTGCCGGCCATCGCGCCGGACCAGGCGCGCGCGGCATAAAGCCAGAACAAGGACGGCGCCAGTGCCACGGCGATATAGCCCAAGGTCGCGCCGAGCAGGGTCAGCAGCAGCGTCGGGCGGCGGCCGATGCGGTCGGACACACGCCCCCAGATCGGGCCGGACAGAAACGCCATCAAGGAATAGATCGACACCAGCATCGCGCCTTCCACCGGGCTGGCGCCGAATTTCAGGGATAGAAACGGCAGCACCGGAAAGATCATGGCGAAGCCGATCAGATCGATCAGCACCGTGATCAGCAGCACGGGACGCGGATTGAACCGACGACGGGGCGGGTCGGACAGCAAGGCCTTGGCGCGCTTCACCATGGCGCCGGGATCGGATGCCGATCTTGGCGGGTCATTCTTTGCCCTTGGCGCTCATGCGGTCCAGGCGGGCCTGCATCTCGCCCAATTGCCGTTCCAATTCGTTGATGCGTTGAGACTCGTCCCGCGTGGCGGGCTTGTCGCCGTGGAACGGGGTGAACATGGCCATGCCCTTTTCCATCAGGGCCATATTCTGGCGCACCATCTCATCAAATCCGCCTAAGCCCATGGAGCTTTGCATGGCTTCGCGAAACTGTTCCTGATTGCGCAAAAACGCCTGCATGCTGGTCTGCAGATAAGACGGCACCATGGCTTGCAGGCCATCGCCGTACAGGCTGATCAGATCACGCAGAAACGGCACCGGCAAAAGGGTGTGGCCTTTGCTTTCCTGTTCGAAGATGATCTGGGTCAGCACCGAGCGGGTGATGTCCTCGCCGGATTTGGCATCGCGAACGATGAAGTCGCGGCCTTGGCGCACCAACTCGGCCAAATTGTCGAGCGTGACATAGCTGGAAGATTCGGTATTGTAGAGGCGGCGGTTGGCGTATTTCTTGATGATGACCGGTTCGGACATGTCGGGCTTGGCAGCCATGGCGCGGTCCTTCCCAAAGCGCTCAGATGCTGCGCGATTGTTGCGCAGCATGATCCGTTCTGCAATGCAAAACTGGGGCGATCCTGGGCGCCTTTCCCTGCTGGAGATCGGCCATGGCGGCTGAGGATGCCAAGACCCTGGCAGCGGCGTTCGCAGCCCTGTGGCGCAAGAATCTGGTGCTGTTGACCGTGGACCCGCCGCGTCGTGACCCCGCCGCCGATGACCGGTCATGACCTGCGCCCCTTGCCGGTGCATCTGACCCAGGTGCTGGCCGCCACCCAGGGCAGCCTGGCCGCCCTGTTCAACCCCGATCCGCACATCTGGCACGCCGGCCTGCAGGACGAGGCGGCGGATTTGTCGCGGCGCATTCTGGCCGCCGGTCGGGTCACGGTGGCCAATCATCTCGCACAGCAGCTGGTCCATGAGATGGAGGGCTTTGCCGCCGGCCTGCGCCGCTACCGCGCGCACCCCTGGCACCATCGGCCCAGCCCGCATGAGGTCGTCCACCAGATCGGCAGCGTGCGGTTGCGCCGCTATGGCAGCGGCCCGCCGGTGCTGCTGATCCCGTCGCTGGTCAACGGGTCTGAAGTGCTGGATCTGTTGCCGGACCGATCCTGCGTGCGGGCCCTGATGGCGGCCGGCTTGGGCGTGGCGAGCATCGATTGGGGCACGCCGGGAGCACAGGAATGCGCGCTGTCGGTGGACGCCTATGTCACCGAGCGGCTGATCCCGCTGATCGAGCGGCTGGCGGAGCGCGCCGGCCGCCCGGTGGCGTTGACCGGCTATTGCATGGGCGGGCTGCTGGCCCTGGCCGCGGCATGTCTGCGCCCGGATTTGGTCTCCGCCCTGGCGCTGTTGGCGATGCCGTGGGAGTTTGCCGCCGCCGGGCCGCTGCGCTGGCTTAGCCGCACCATCACCAGCCCGGGGGATACTCAGCCGGTGGCCGCGGAGCGGGTTCAGGCCCTGTTTGTCTCGCTCGATCCCACCTTGACGCTGAGGAAATTCATCCGCTTCGGGCAGCTGGAGGAGGGCGATCCGGAGATGGAGCGCTTCGTGGCCGTGGAGGCCTGGTCGAACGAGGGCCCGCCCCTGGCCGCCCCGGCCGCCGCCCAGGTCGCCGATCAGTGGTATCGGGACAATGTGCCCGGCCGCGGCCTTTGGCAGATCGCCGGAACCCGCATCGAGCCCGCCGCGGTGGCCCGGCCGCGGCTGTTCGCCTTGCCGGCCAATGACCGAATCGTGCCGCTGCCCTGTGCCGAGCCGGCGGTGGTGGCGCAGGCGGCCGTGCTGCGGCCTGAAGCCGGCCATGTCGGCATGATGGTGGGACGCCGCGCGCAGGCCCAACTGTTCACGCCGCTGGCGCAATGGCTGCTGGACTCACCGGGCTGATGCACTAGACTGCGCGGCGTCATTTGAGAAGGCCGCCGGCGCCACGGCGGCCGATCCGCCGTCTTTGGGAGCCATCCGTCATGACCGAGGTCGCCATCGTCGCCGCCGCCCGCACGCCCGTGGGCAGCTTCATGGGGGCATTATCCAGCCTGCCCGCCCACGGCCTGGGCGAGATCGTCATCCGCGAGGCTCTGTCGCGCGCCGGCGTCGCCGCGGAAGAGGTGTCCGAGACGATCATGGGTCAGGTGCTGACCGCCGCCCAGGGCCAGAACCCGGCGCGTCAGGCCAGCATCAATGCCGGCATTCCCAAAGAATCGCCCGCCTTCACCATCAATCAGGTGTGCGGATCCGGCCTGCGCTCGGTTGCCCTGGGTTTCCAGGCGATCCGCAATGGCGACAGCCGCATCGTCGTGGCCGGCGGCCAGGAAAGCATGTCGCTGGCGCCGCACGCCTCGCCGCTGCGCGCGGGCCAGAAGATGGGCGATGTCGGCCTGGTCGACACCATGATCAAGGACGGCCTGTGGGACGCCTTTAATGGCTATCATATGGGCAGCACGGCGGAGAATATCGCCCAGCGCTGGCAGCTGACCCGTAACGAGCAGGACCAATTCGCCGTGGCCTCGCAGAACAAGGCCGAAGCCGCCCAAAAGGCCGGCCGGTTTAAGGAGGAAATCGTGCCGGTCACGGTCAAGCACCGCAAAGGCGAAACCGTGGTGGACGAAGATGAATATATCCGCCACGGCGTCACCATCGACGGCATCTCCGGCCTTCGCCCGGCCTTTGCCAAGGACGGCACGGTCACCGCCGCCAATGCCTCCGGCCTGAACGACGGCGCCGCCGCGGTTGTGCTGATGTCGGCGGAGGAGGCTGACAAGCGCGGGCTGAAGCCGCTGGCCCGGATCAAGACCTGGGCGCAGGCCGGCGTCGATCCCGCCGTGATGGGCACCGGCCCGATCCCGGCGACCCGGGCGCTGTTGGAGAAGGCTGGCTGGTCGGTCGGCGATCTGGACCTGATCGAGGCCAATGAGGCGTTCGCTGCCCAGACCTGCGCGGTCAATAAGGATCTCGGCTGGGATACCGACAAGGTCAATGTCAATGGCGGCGCCATTGCGATCGGCCATCCGATCGGCGCGTCGGGCTGCCGCATTCTGACCACGCTCTTGTTCGAGATGCAGCGGCGCGACGCCAAGAAGGGCATGGCAACCCTGTGCATCGGCGGCGGCATGGGCATCGCCCTGGCTGTCGACCGCGACTGACACCCACAATAAGCATTCGTTTGGGAGGAGACTGAGATGAGCAACCGCGTCGCCATCGTGACCGGCGGCACCCGCGGCATCGGCGGGGCCATTTCCATCGCTTTGAAACAGGCGGACGTCCGGGTCGCTGCCACCTATGCCGGCAATGACGATGCCGCGCGCGCGTTCAGCGACGAAACCGGCATTCCGACCTACAAGTTCGACGTCGCCGAGTATGAGGCCTGCACCGGCGCGGTGGCGCAGATTGAAAAGGATTTGGGCCCGGTGGAGATCCTGGTCAACAATGCCGGCATCACCTGGGATGCGCCGTTTCACAAGATGGCTCCGGAGGCCTGGACGAAGGTGATCGAGACGGACCTGACCTCGGCCTACAATATGACCCATGCGGTCTGGTCGGGCATGCGCGATCGTGGCTTTGGCCGGATCGTCAACATCAGTTCGATCAATGGCCAAAAAGGCCAGTTCACCCAGGCCAATTATTCCGCCGCCAAGGCCGGCCTGATGGGCTTTACCAAGGCGCTGGCAGCCGAAGGCGCGCGCAAGGGCATCACCGTCAACACCATCTGTCCAGGCTATATCGACACCGACATGATGAAGGCGGTGAAGGACGAGGTGCTGCAGGGCATCATCGCACAAATTCCGGTGGGTCGACTGGGCCGGGCGGAGGAAGTCGCCCGCGGGGTCTTGTTCCTGGTCGATGATGATGCCGGGTTTGTGACGGGTTCTACAGTTTCCATTAATGGCGGCCAACATATGTATTGATTGCGGAAGGCCGCTTTAAGACGCACGATTCTGGCCTTCTTCGCAACTTTGGCTTTGGCAGAAGAGGGCAGACATGCTGCGCAAACTGAAAAGCGTGCGCGGACGGTTGAATGCGCTGGCCGCGTTAATCCTGCTGTTCACCGTGATCGCCTTGATCGGCGTACAGCAGTTGAAGGATGGCGGCATTCTGCACCGCCTGAACTATGAATTGCTGCGCGACATCAGCGCGGTGAAGCAGGATCTGCTGATGGCCCGCGCCGGCACGTCCGCGCTGGACTTGCCAGGCCTTCGGTCGCGCTTGGGCGAGATCTCAGCGGCCGGCCGGTCGTGCGGCAATCTTACCGAAGGCGCGTTTGCAGGCCTGTTGCTAGGCCTGGCCGGTGCCTCGGACATTCCAGCGGCATGCCAGGCAATCGAGAAGGAAGGCCGTGGCGCTATGACCAGCATCGATCGGGGCGGTCTGTCCGGCGATGCCGCGGCAATGGCCGACCGCATTGGCCCCAATGTCGAACGGATCTATACGGCGATCCGTCGCTTGGACCGGCCGGTCGATGCTTTGAACAGCTTCATTGTGATTTCAGGATTTTCGCTGATTTGGCTGTTTGGCCTGCTTGCCGCCGGTGTCGGCTTCTATACCGCCCGGTCCCTCTCAAAGCCGTTGCAGCGCCTGAATTCTGTCACCGAAGCCTTCTCCGAAAACCGCTACGAAGTGAGCGTGCCCGACCAGCATCGGCAAGACGAGATCGGCCGCTTCGCGCGGCCTGCAACGCTTCAAGGAAGCGGTGTCGGAACGTCGGCGCCTGGCCGCGGAAGCCCAGGCTCAGGCGGCAGAGTCCCAGCGCCTGGAAGCGGAGGCTGAGAGCGTGCAGCGAGACAAGGAGGCGCTCGCGCGCCAATCCGAACAGGCGCGCCTGGCCGAGACCCAGGCGCGCACGCACCGGCTGGCCACCTTGATCGCGGAATTCGATGCCCGGGTGGCCGACGCGCTGACCACCGTGGGCCAGGCCATGGAGGGGCTGACCGCCACGGCCTCGTCGCTCGATCAGGCCGCAGACATCACCAGGTCCACCACCGGCCGGGCGGCCGAGACCAGCCAGGCCAGTGCCGCAAAGGTGGCCACCGTGGCCGATGCTGCCGGCCGCCTGTCGGACAGCATCCGAGAGATCACCGGCCGACAGCGCGCCGCTGATGAGGCCTTCGGCGGGGCGGCCGGGCGCGCGGACGAGGCGCTAGGGGCTGTCGGCCAGTTTGTCGAAGGCACCCGGCGGATCGGCGAGGTGACGCTGCTGATCAGCGAGATCGCCGAGCAGACCAATCTGTTGGCGCTAAATGCCACGATCGAGGCGGCCCGCGCCGGCGAGGCGGGCAAGGGCTTTGCCGTGGTTGCCTCTGAGGTGAAGTCATTGGCCAAACAGTCCGCAGACGCCACCGCCAAGATCGATGCGATGATCGCCGATCTGCGCGCGGCAAGTGACCGGACCGCTCAGGCGGTGCAGGCGATCGCGCAGACCTTGGGCGATGTGCGCGCCCTGTCCGGCGAGACGGTTGCGGCAATGCAAGGTCAGTCCGATGAGACCGGGCAGATCCTGACGGCGGTGCGGGAGGCCTCCGACAATAGCCGGGAGGTGAAGACCGATCTGGACCAGGTTGTCGACCAGACCAAGGCGGTGCAACACGAAGTGGCGGCCATGCGCCAGGCGGTCACGGCAATGCAGGGACATCATGAGGGCCTCAATTCGGCCATTGCAGCCTTTCTCGGCGAGGTGAAGGCCGTTTGACGCGGCCTTATTGCCGCGCGCGAGCGTTCCTGCCTATCGTGCGGCTCGTCAAATGACAGGAGGGCGCGATGGCAGAGGATCTTGGCCGGATTGATACCGAGCGCGACGGCGAGGTGCTGATCATCACCCTCAATCGGCCGGCCAAGCTGAATGGCTTGACGCCGGAGATGCTGGACGCGCTGATCACCGCCTATACCCAGTTGGAACAGGATAACGATCTGCGCGTCGGCTTGCTGCGCGCGGCCGGCGATCATTTCACCGCCGGGCTCGATCTGCCGCGGTTCCAAGACCGTTTCGGCGCCGGCGATTTCGCCCCGGTCGGCAGGTCGCAGGTCGACCCCTTCGGACTGAAGGGGCGGAGCCGCAGCAAGCCGATGCTGTGCGCGGTCAAGGGCATTTGCTTCACCGCCGGTCTGGAATTGATGCTGGCCGCCGACATCGCCGTGGCCGCCCACGACACCCGGTTCAGCCAGCTAGAACCCAAGCGCGGCTTGATGGCCGTGGGCGGGGCGACATTCCGCTTCGTCGAGCGCATGGGCTGGGGCGAAGCGATGCGCTGGTTGTTGACCGGCGATGAATTCGATGCCCGCGAGGCGCTAAAATTCGGCCTGGTCCAGGAGTGTGTCGAGACCGGCGCGGAAGCCGACCGCGCCCTGGCCCTGGCGCATCGGATCGCGCGCAACGCGCCATTGGCGGTCCAAGCAACGCTGGCCAATGCGCGCACCTTTGCGCGTCAGGGCGAAGCCGCCGCGATCGCGGAATTCGATGCCATTGCCGCGCGTTTGGCGGCCACGGACGATTTTGCCGAAGGGGTCAAAAGCTTTCAAGAAAAGCGCAACGCCCGGTTTCAGGGACGGTAGAGCTCTGCCGAACCTGACATCGCACGTCCGAGGCGAGCAACTTTATGTTCTAGGGTGTGGGAAAGCTCAACTGGACGGTCGCGCCGCCCAGAACACGCGTGCCAGTGCGCACCACAAGATCGGTCAGCCGTTCATCCTCAGGATTGCGGCGGACGGTGACCCGGGCTCCCGGACCGGTTTCAGACACCAGATTGGTCATCAGGTCGTGCAGGAAGGGTTCGGCCGACCGGCCGCTCCCGCCCTCGGCCCATAGGCTCAGCGCATCTGCAGCCCAGCGCGCGACCCGGGCGGCCAGCAACTGATAGCCCAGTTGCGCCATTGCCCGGGCCTCCAGGGTTGCCTGGGTCATGCCGAAATGGCCTGGTTTGGCCAAGAGCGGCGCGTAAGATAGCAGCAGGCGGTCGGATCGGCCGGTCACAGGAGCGATGCCGGCGGCAATCAGGTCTTCGCAGAGCGGCGGCGCCAGCGATAGCTTCGGCGCCTGGGCCGGATCGCTCAGCACGCCTCGGTCCGGACCGGTGAAGTCGGTCGGCCAGCCGGTCTCGGCGACGGCCCGGGCGATCAGCGCGGCCACAGCCCAGACAGGCGGCAGCGCCACGGACTGCGGCTCCGGCGCCAGCGGCAGATCATTGAAGGCCAGGGTCAGCCAGCGCGCCTCCGGCTTGTCCCGCAGGGCACGGAACGCCGCGAAGCGCGGGTCATCGAACACGTCGCCGAGCATATGCCGCCCGCGCAACGCCTGGTCGTCCAGACCCAGAAAACCCGGGTCCAGGGCAATCACAAGCGGCGCCTGCACGTCCGCGGCGGCTGCTGCCAATGCGCGAGCAAAGTCCAGATCCGCTTGCGTATTGCTCAGGGAGGCATCCGCGATGATCAGCGCGGGAAGGGCGCTGGCCCAATCTTCGCCTGTCGCTGCCACGCGATCTTGCACCAGCGTCGGCCAGTCCTGCCGGGGCGCGCTCAAGACCGATAAACGGATCGGCCGGTGAAAATCGATCCGGTCGATCAGGAATTTCAGGCCGTACCAAGCGCGCGCCCGGGCGCGATAGGCCGGATGACGGGCGACGGCGGCATCAGCGGCTTCCAATAAGGCGTCGATCTGGGCCAGGCCGGAGTCAACCGGGTCGGCCTGGCTGCAACTGTCCGGCGTATCGACCAGGGCAAGCAGCCGATCCAGCGGATCGTCGTCGGCGATCGGGGCGGCCGCGGCGGCGGGCCCGTCGTCCAGTTGGGCTAAGGCGCGGGTGATCGCTGGATGATCGGGCAATGCGGCGCGCGCCTGGTCCAGCGCTGTGCGGTCGCTGCGGCCGGCCTTGACCTCGGCGGCGGCGGCACGCAACTGCTCCAGTGCCTGAATGGGTGCCAGCGTTCTGGCCACGGCGCGGGGGCTGAGATCGCCCAGCCGTTCCGGCATGGTGTCGACAACCAGTTGCCGGTTTGGCGGCACTAAGGGGTGGTCGATCTGAAATCTCAGCCGCCCGGACTGCTGCGGCATCAAGCCGTCAAGCGCAGTGCGCTCGACATCGAACATCTCTGGTTCGGGAGTGTCGCTGAACTGGCCCAGAACCAGAATGCGGAATGGCAAGCGCCCCAAATCCAAAGCTTGATGAGCCTGACCCATTGCGCCTCCCTCCGCCACCGCCGATCAGCGGCCGGCGGTGCGTTCCTCTACCCGAATGACGATCACCGAAACATTGTCCGTGGCGCCGGCTTCGACCGCCTCGGCAATCAACAGCGCGGCGCAATCGCCGCTCGACCCGGTCTTCAAAACGGTTTCGATGCGGGCGCGGGCCAGCGCCTTGGTCAAGCCATCGCTGCACAGCAAGAAGGCGTCATTATCCGCCAGGGGCACGAACCGGAAGTCCGGCTGCAAGGCGGCTCCCGCCCCGACCGCCCGGGTCACCACATTGGCAGCGGGATGATTCTCTGCGTCTTCCGGTGCCAAAAGGCCCTGACGCACCAGATCCTGCACGCGGCTATGATCCTCCGTCATCTGCTCCAACCGGCCGTCGCGCAGACGATAGACCCGGCTGTCGCCGACCCAGGCAATCAACGCCTGGTCCCGCGCCACGGCCAATAGCGCGGCGGTGGTGCCAATCACTTGTCCCGGCGCCTGCTCCTGGGCCAGTGCGATAAGCCGGTCATTGGCAGCGGCCAGTGCCGTGGCGACCATGTCGCGCAGTCGCTCCGGCTCCTCCGCCACGGGCATCTCATCGATCATGTTTACCAGGGTGCGGCTGGCAAGATCCCCGCGATGGTGACCGCCCATCCCGTCGGCGACCAGCCAGACGCCGGCGTCGGCGCGATCAAGCACCGCATCCTCATTGACGCGGCGCACCCGTCCAGGGTGGGTGGCCGCCGCCGAGCTCCACCGAAAGCTAAGCGCAATGTCCAAAGGCCGCCCCCTGACTGGTCCGGACCGGCGCGAATCAGACCATGCGCAGCCGGCGCTGTAAAGCACTCAGGCGGAAGAAAAGGGCCGCCGGACGGTCCCGGCAGCCCGACGCGATCGCCCCTTCGGAAACTAAGCGGGGCGCAACTACCAGCAGAGCCATACACACTCCGCGCCGGGCCGTCCTGTCACATCACCTGACAAGATCGGGAGCGACCGCTGCCAAGGCCGCGACGCGGGCAAAGGATCGGGCCGGCCCGGGGCGTGTGGTTGCCCTCTCCTGCCGGCTAGGCCGCGCCCGCGCCCGCGCCTAGTGGGCTTAAGCGCCTTCTTCCTGCCCTTGTGGCTCGATCAGGCGGGTTTTCCAGAACCAGGCGACCGCCTCTTGCATAAAGTCACGGTTGGACTTTTTGCGGAAGCCGTGGCCCTCGTCCAGCGCCAGCAAGTACCAGGGCGCGCCGCCATTCTCACGCACCGCCTCTAGCATCTGCTCGGCCTCAGAGGCCGGCACGCGCGGATCATTGGCGCCCTGGATGATGAACAGCGGAGTGGTGATCTTGTCGGCATGGGTCAGCGGTGAAATCGACTCCAGGAAGGCGCGCATCTCCGGATCGCTCTCATCGCCATATTCCACCCGCCGCAGCTTGCGTCGGTAGCCACGGGTATTCTCCAGGAAGGTGACGAAGTTGGAGATGCCAACAATGTCGACGGCTGCGGCAATCCGCGGGTCGTAATGCACCAGGCTGGCATAGACCATATAGCCGCCATAAGATCCGCCATAAACGCCGATGCGCTCGGCGTCGAAGCGGTCCGGCTGGCCTTCCACCCAGTCCAGCAGCGCGCCGATATCCTTCACCGAATCCTCGCGCAGGCGCGCATTGTCCAGCTTCAGATAATCCTTGCCGTAACCCGCCGAGCCCCGAACATTGGGGGTGATCACAGCCAAGCCCAGCTCATTCACCCAATATTGGATCGTGGAGGAGAAGGTCGGCCGGTCCTGACCTTCCGGGCCGCCATGGATGTCGATCACCACCGGGTGCGGGCCGGGCCCCTCCGGCTGATAGACGAAGGCCGGAATGGTCAGACCGTCGAAGCTTTCATACTTGATCAGCTCCGGCGTCACGAAGGCGCTTTCGTCCAGCCCGCCGATTTCTGAGTGGGTCCAGCGCTCCAGCTCCTTGTCGTCCAGGTCCCAGACATAGACGTCGGAGGGACCGTTGGCCGGGCTCAGCGTAAAGGCCAGATCCTGGCCCTCGGCATCGAAGCGCAAGCCGGACACCACGCCGGTGGGCAGCTTGGGCGCGTCGATCGCCTTATTGTTGCGCAGGCGACGCAAATACAGGGTCGAGAAGCCCTCTTCATTGACGGTGAAGGCCAGCGTGCGACCGTCCGGCGTGATGTCGAAGGATTCGACGTTCCAGTCGATATCGGGCGTCAGCACGGTCTTCTCGCCGCTGTCCAGATCATAGCGCACCAGGCGGCGGAATTGCGCGTCCTCATCGCTGGTATACAGCACGCTCTTACCTTCGGGATGGAATTGCGCCCCGCCATAGGAGATCGCGGCCTCAGAGGGGTTGATCTGCTGCGTCTCACCGCTCGCCGCATCGATAATCCAGATCTCCGAATCATTGATCGAGGTGTATTTGGCCGCCAGCAGCCGATCGCCTGAGGGGGAGAATTCGATCGGGAACCAGGCGCCCTGCCCCTCAAACAGGATCTCCGATTGCGACAGCGCGTCGGCATCGGCCACGCGAATGCGCCAGTCGCCGGTCTCGGTGGTTTCATTGAAGGCGAATTTGGAGCCGTCATCAGCCCAGGTCGCCCCGCCCTTGCGGCCGCCGCCTTCGGTCAACTGCCGGACATCGCCACCATCGACCAGATAGAGTTGGTAATCCTCCGACCCGCCGACATCCTTGGTGATCACGAAGCCCGGCGGGGTCTCGTCCTCGCTGGGATAGGCCGCGCCGCTGACCGGCTCATCGAAGAAGGTCAGCTGCCGGCGCGCGCCGCCAGGTTCCTCGACATGGTGGATCTGCGCGGTTTCGCCGAAGCGGGTGACGATCAGCATGCCGTCGCCCTGCGGCCGCCAGGCGGTGAAGCCCGCCCCGCGCACATTCTGATAGCGCCGCAGCGTCTCTTGCACCTGTGACGGGATCTGTTCGGGGATCCCTTCGATGACCAGATTGCCGTCCTGGCGCCGCTGCGCCTCTTGCGCGCTGAGCGCGCTTGCCGCTGCAAGCGCCGCACAGGCGGCACCGGCGATCCAAAGCCGTTTCATGGCTTACTCCCTTCATATGCCTGATGTCTGATACAGCCGATTGGCACGGAGACGCCTCCGCACACGGTAGCATAGCAGCTTTTTGGTCGGAACGCAGAGGCCTTTGCCCGGCCAGGCCGTTCAGCAGGCCGCAGACACGACATCGAACATGTCCGTTCAGGCCGGGGAAAAGCAGGCCGCCATCAATTGCCGGAACGCGTCGGCCCGGTGGGACATGGCGTGTTTGCGCGCCGGATCCAGTTCGCCGAAGGTCGCCGTCTCGCCCTCGGCGACGAAGACCGGGTCATAGCCGAAGCCCCTGGTGCCGCGGGGCGGCCAGACCAGTCGACCGTCGACCCGTCCCGAAACGCTCTCCACATGCCCATCCGGCCAAGCCAGCGACAAGACGCAGATGAAATGCGCTGCAGGATCCTTGTCGCCCAGCGCCTCGTGCAGCTTCTGCATGGCGGCTTGGAAATCCTTGGCGGGTCCGGCCCAGCGCGCGGAATAGATGCCCGGCGCGCCGCCCAACGCCGGCACCACCAGGCCGCTGTCGTCGGCCAGGGCCGGCATGTCCGCCCCAAGCGCGGCGGAGCGCGCCTTCAGTTCGGCATTCTCGGTGAAGCTGGTGCCGGTTTCCTCCGGCTCCGGCAAAGCCAACTGAGCGGCGGACACCGTGTCGATGCCCAGCGGCCGCACCAGATCGGCGATCTCACGCACCTTGCCGGGATTGTGGCTGGCGACCACCAGCCTGTCACCGGAAAAGCGCCGCCGGGTCATGCGTCGCGTTCGGCCAGACGTCGGGCGGTCTCCTCAGGCGAGACATCCTCCACATGGGTGGCGATGCAGTAGCACACACCGTTTGCGGTCTGAACCACGCCGTGGCGGTCGCCATAGGGCTGGTTGCCAATCTCGAACAGCTCCGTGGCGCCGGCCTCGATGGCGCGGCGGTGATGGGCATCGGCGTCTTCGACATACAGATACAGCATCGCCGGCATGGTCTGGCCGGATTGATCGGCACGGCTGAGCATGATGACACTGTCGCCCACGGCAATCTCGCCATAGCGTGGCTTGCCTGCCTCGTCGGGGATCACGGCGCCAGGCTTGCCATCCAGCGCCTGCTGCAAAAAGCGCATCTCCGCCTCCAGATCGGACACGATCAGAAAGGGCTGCACGCTGCGAAAGCCGTCCGGTATCGGTTTCACGCTCATCTCATTTGATCCCCAAAAGCCGTTTTTGTTCCGCCACAATGGTATCACAGCCGATGCGTGCCAAGCGCAGCAGACGCAAAAATTCCTCCTCCTGGAACGGATGGCCTTCCGCAGTGGCCTGAACTTCGATCAGTCCGCCGGATCCGGACAGCACGAAATTGGCGTCGGCCTGGGCCTGGCTGTCTTCGTCATAGTCCAGGTCCAGCACCGGCAGCCCCTCGTACAGTCCGCACGAGATCGCCGCGACCGGTTCGATGATTGGGATGGTCGGGATCAGGCCGGCATCGCGCATGGTGCGCAGGCATTCATAGAGCGCCACGAAGCCGCCGGAGATCGCCGCGGTGCGGGTGCCGCCGTCAGCCTGGATGACATCGCAGTCGATGCGGATCTGACGCTCGCCGATGCCCTTCAGATCCACGCTGGCGCGCAGCGCCCGGCCGATCAGCCGCTGGATTTCCTGGGTGCGGCCGGATTGTTTGCCGCGGGCCGCCTCGCGGTCGCCGCGGGTGTGGGTGGCGCGCGGCAGCATGCCATATTCCGCGGTTATCCAGCCCTTTCCGGTATCGCGCAGCCAGAAGGGCGGACGCTCCTCCAAGGAGGCGGTACACAGGACATGGGTGTCGCCGCACTTGACCAGGCACGACCCCTCCGCATGTTTGGAGAAACCGATGTCGAAACTGAGCGGGCGCAACTCGTCGGGCGCGCGGCCGGATGGGCGCATAAGGTCGATCTCCTGGCTGTCGTTCGGGCTTGCCGCGGCGTTCTTAAGCAGTGCGGCTGCTGCGGTCCAGGCTCGATTGACGGCACAAAGGCCGCGCCCCTAAAGTCGCGCGCCGCACCGGGTGCGGCACCGCCGTGACGGGATGACGAGGCATGAAACTGGAGGATTTGAACGAACGGTCGCGGGCGATCTTCCGCGACATCGTCGAAACCTATCTGACCACGGGCGAACCGGTCGGCTCGCGCCGGCTGTCCCAGTCGATCGCCCTGTCGCCGGCGTCGATCCGCAATGTCATGGCGGATCTGGAGGATCTGGGCCTGTTGGCCGCGCCGCACACCTCCGCCGGGCGCCTGCCCACCGATCGCGGCCTGCGCCTGTTCGTCGACGGGCTGTTGGAGGTGGGCGACCTGACCGAGGCTGACCGCCGCAACATCGACGAGCAATGTGCCGCCGCGGGCCGGGCGCCGGAAGATATGCTGGCCGAGGCGACGCATCTTCTGTCCGGCTTGTCACGCTGTGCCGGGCTGGTCATGGCGGAGAAGCTGGAAAAGCCGGTGCGCCATGTCGAATTCGTCAATCTCAATCCGGGCCGAGCCTTGGTGGTGGTGGTGCATGAAGACGGCGCGGTGGAAAATCGGCTGATCGAGACACCGCTCGGCCTTCCGGTATCGGCCCTGCAGCAGGCCTCGAACTATCTGAACGCCCGCTTTGCCGGCCGCACCTTTGAGGAGGCGCGCAAGCTGATTGAGACGGAGATCGCCGCTGATCAGGCGCAGTTGGACGCTCTGACCGCCAAGGTGGTCTCCGGCGGCCTGGCCACCTGGTCCGGCGAGGTGGGCGAAATGCCCAGCCTGATCGTGCGCGGTCAGTCCAACCTTTTGGAGGATGTCAAGGCCGCGGAAGATTTGGAACGGGTTCGCCAGCTGTTTGACGATCTGGAAAGCAAGCGCGATGTCATCAAGCTGTTGGAGTCAGCGCGCCAAGGCAATGGCGTGCGCATCTTTATCGGTGCGGAGAACAATCTCTTTTCCCTGTCCGGTAGTTCCGTCATCGTCGCTCCCTATATGAAGGGCGAGCCGGGCGGCGAGCAGCGCATTGTCGGCGTGATCGGCGTGATCGGACCGACCCGGCTGAATTATGCCCGCATCATTCCGATGGTGGACTATACCGCCCGCGTGATCGGACAAATGCTGTAAGACAAAGGACCAAGGCCGTTATGCAGAAAGACACTTCCGCCGAGCACGAGAGCCATCCGCCGGAAACCCCCGAGACCGAGCCGCATTCGGCCGACCAGCAGGCCCAGCAGGCTGAGCCCCAAGAGGCTGAGCCCCAGGAGACCCGGGCTGAAGCTGAAGAGGCCCGGCCGGAGCCGCAGCCAGCCGGCACGCAGGACACCGGCAGCCCGCTTCAGGAGCAGGTCCAGGAGATGAAGGACCGCTGGCTGCGCGCGGAGGCGGAGCTGAAGAATTTCCGCCGGCGCGCGGAGAAGGACAAAGCCGATGCTGCTGCCTATGCCATGACCGCGTTCGCCCGCGATCTTGTCACCGTGGCGGACTATTTGCGCATGGCGCTGGACAGCATGCCGCAGGAGGTGCGCCAGGATGATCGGGTGAAGACCTTTGTCACCGGCGTGGAGATGACCGAGAAGGAACTGCTCGCCGGCCTGTCCAAGCATGGCATCACCCCGATCGTGCCGGACAAGGAACCGTTTGATCCCAACCGCCACCAGGCGATGAGCGAGACCGATGCTGTGGACGTGCCGCCAGGCCATGTCGTGCAGACGGTGAAGACCGGCTATATGCTGAAGGACCGCCTGCTGCGCCCGGCCTTGGTGGTGGTGGCCAAGGCGCCGGGCGGCGATCGCAGCGCCCGAACCAGCGTCGATCAGGAGGTTTAGGCGCCTTGGGGTTCGGTCAAGGCCGCCAGGGCCTGCGGCAATTCCTGCGCCAGCCGATCACGCGAGATCAGCCGCCGGCCGGGCGCCGCGCCGGCTGCCTCCGCCAGATCGATGCCGTCTGCCCGGCCGCACAGGACCGCGGCGAGCCCGTAATGCGCCAGCTTGTTCGCCAGGGTGAGCGCGTCGCCCGCGGCGTCCTGCAGGTCGATCACCGCCACTTTGGCGGGGTTTTGCCGCGCCAGGATCAGCGCCTCCTCGCTGTCCGTGGCCGGGCCCAGCGCGTGATAGCCGCTCTGGGCCAGCACCGCGGCATAGCCTTGGCCAAGCAGGAAATCCCGCGCCACGACCAGCACCTGCGGCCCGCGCGCCGGGGCGAAGGCGCGGTCCGCGCCCTCCTCAGAGGGCACCACGCCGACCGCGCCTGAGGCCACGGTGCGGTCCAGCAACGGCCTGTCACCCGTAGCCGAAGCGCTGGCCTTCAAGCCCAGATTCATTAGGGCGCGCACGGCGGCTGACCGGGTCGGCATGCGGTGGGCGAAGCGCCACTCCTCCACCGCCTCGACCTCCGCCAGGGTGAGCATCACTTGCAGCCGTTCACCCCGCTTCGTTGCCATCGGTCGCTTCGCCTCTCTGACACCAACATCCATACTCAGCCCTTTCGACCGGGAAAACCGTAAACCGTGCGGCAGGTTGAATGCCAGCCTCCTGCGCCTGTGGCAAAGCGGCATTGGCCAGGGTCAATTTCGGAGCGGATTTGCCGCGGCTCCCGGGTTGGACTTGGAACCATCGGCAATGCCCGCCGTTGCCCTGGCAAGATGCCGTGGCGGTGCCGCGGTCTGTACGCCGACCAGGAGGATGGCATGACTTTGAAAAAACGTCATTTGACACTGATCGCCGCGCTGGCGCTGCCTTTGGGCTTGGGTGCCTGCGAAGAGGAGTATGACGACGACGTTCAGCTTGGCGAGGAAATGGAAGAAACCGGCGAGCAACTGGAACGCGCCGGTGAGGCCACCGGCGAAGAGCTAGAGGACTTCGGCCAGAACGTCGAGGAAGAGACCGAGGAGTTCGGCCAAAACGTTGAGGAAGAAACCGAGGAATTCGGTCAGGCGGTTGACGAGGAAACCGACGAAACCGTCAATGAAGCCCGCCGCGAACTCGACGAAATGGATGTCGACGACACCGACGAAGACGACCGCCAAGGCGGCAACACGGACGGTACCACCGGCAACTAGCGCAAATCCGATCAACTGCGATCGCGGTTGATCGGATGAAAAGGCCCGCCTTCTAAGGGGGCCGAGCAACGGTTCGGACCCTTTGGCACCGCGTCGCCAGGCCAATCAGCCCGATGGCGCGCTTAGCCGCTGTTCGAGCAAGAAATCGGGGCCCTGGCCCCGCCCCCCCCACCGACGCTCGTCGCCTGTGCGTCCCCCTTGGCTGTGCTTGATCGCAAAATTGAACGGCTTTATGCTGCCTCGGGCAGGAGCAAGAGCGATGCAACAGAGCCAAGATGATCCCGCTCCAGCGGAGGGATTGCGCGCCTGGGTGGTGGATTTGGCGCCAACCTGGGCGGACCCGTTTGTCGCCCGATTGCCGGGACTGTTGCTCATCCCTGCATTGGCGGCAGGCCTTGTCGGCGCCCTGTGGGTTGGCATCACCACGGTACGAACCGTCGGCCAGGGAGCACAATGGCTCGGCACGCTGATCTCGGATCCGGGCGCTGCTCTGCGCAGTGCCGTGACACCGCCAAACACCGCAGACATCACAAAGCAGGCCCTGCGCGAGGTGCTCGAAGAGGAACGTGCCCGCCGCACCAGCGACGCGCTGACGCCGGAGGAACAGGCGGCCAGTGATGCAGCGGTCGATCGCCTGGCTGAGCGCCCGAACGAGCAGGCCAAACGGGCTCGGCGCCTGCTCGCCAAAGGCGATGTGGCCGCGGCCTTTTCGGTGCTGACTGAGGAAGCGGAGCAGGCGGATCAAGAGGCGGCTGCCCGCTGGAAAGAGCTGGGCGCGCTGGCCAAGGGGATCGACACCGCCCGCGCGCTCGAGGCTTATGAGCAAGCGTTTCAGCGCACCCCAAAGGATTTCTGCGTGTGCATTGAATTAAGCCGGCTGCGCCAAGAGGCCGGGAAGACGGCCGGCGCCTTAGCTGCCGCCCACGCTGCGGACCAGGCCGCGCAGAGTGAGCGGGAGATGAGCGTCGCTTGGATCAATCTCGGCGATGTGCTGGAGCAGGCGGGCGATCTGGCCGGCGCCCGCGCCCGCTATGAGGCGGGCCTGGAGATTGCCACGCGCCTGGCCGCGGCCAATCCCGGCAGTGCCGCGGCACAGCGGGATTTGATCGTCAGCTTCGCAAAGCTCGGCGCAATCGCGCCCGGTGCTGGATGGTGGGCGAAGGGGTTGGCGGTGGCGGAGCGGCTGGCCGCAGATGGGCGCTTGGCCCCGGCGGATCAGTGGATGCTCGCAGAGCTCCGCGAGAAAGCCGCGGCGGAGGCCGCGTCGATGCAGGATTAAGCCCGCTAACCCAGCACAGGCACATAGAAGAACCGGCCGCGCCAATACCAGCGGCCGCCGGGGCCTGGCAGGGTGCAGGTGATGCGTTGGCGGCCGGGGGGGAAGGGCTTGTCCATGCGGATTTCCACGCGATCGTCTAGCACCATCGGCTCAATGCGCTCGGGCAGGTGGCTGGCAAAGCAGTTCATCGCGGACAGGCCGGCGACCTCTTCGGTAACGGTAAAGCCATAGGCCGGCGGGTTCTGGGCCTGCTGGTCCAGCACCACCTCATCGGGCACAATCTCCTTGGCCGGCAAGGCGCGCGAGCCGGCGAGAAGGCGGAACCGGTCGAGCCCACCATAACGCTCGTTCAAGGCAAAGCGCGGGATCGCATACAGATCATCGTCCAGCCCCACCGCGCCGGAATGCTGCGCCAGCGCCGCGGTGAAGCCCGCCGCTTCCAACGCCTTGGCATGGGCCAGGGAATATTCCCCGAACGGATAGGCCAGGATCTTCGGCACATCCCCCAATTCTTGCTCGAACAGGGCGCTGGCCTCCGCGATATCGGCCATGGCTGCGTCAACACCGACATCGACCATATGGACATGGCCATGGCCATGATGGCCGATGCTGAGGCCCTCTGCACGCAAGCGGCGGAGCTGGTCCCAGCTCATAATGTCGGCATAGCCTTCGTTGACGGCTTGTGTGGCGACGAACAAGGTGGCGGGGAAGCCCTTCTCCTTCAATCGCGGCCAGGCCTTGACCGCGAAGGAGCGGTAGGCGTCATCAATGGTGATGACGACGCTTTTGTCCGGCAGCGGGTCGCCGGTTTTCATGGCCTCGATCAGCTGGGTGAGCGGGATCACGCGAAAGTCTTTGGCGGCCAGATGATCCAAATGCGCTTGGAACTGATCCATCTGAATATTCGTGCTGGGATAGCGGTCTTCGCCGAAGCGGTGGTACATCAAGATCACCGCGGAGCGCTGGTCTGCCGTTTGCGCGACCGCGCCGGCGGCACAGGCGATTTGCATCGTCAAAACGGCTATTCTAAGGGCTTGGTGCATGATCCTCTCCCGCACGTTCCGCGCGCACGCCAAGGACTGACCCCAATCATGAGCACCATCCTCTCCGATCACGCGCTTGACCAGCTGTTCCGCGACGCCCGCTCGTTCAGCGAGTGGCAGGACAAGCCGGTGTCCAACACACTTTTGCAGGCGATTTATGATCTGGCCAAGATGGGCCCGACCAGCGCCAATTGCTCGCCCGCCCGGTTTCTCTTTCTTACATCACCGGCGGCCAAGCAACGCCTGAAGCCGTATCTGATGGCGGGCAATGTCGACAAGGTGATGACCGCACCGGTGACGGTGATCATCGCCATGGACCCGAAATTCTATGATCGGATCCCCGAGCTGTTCCCGCACAATCCCGGCGCCCGGTCCTGGTTTGCCGACGATGCCGCCGCCGCAGAGGCGACGATGCTGCGCAACGCCACGCTGCAGGGCGCCTATCTGATGCTGGCCGCGCGCGCGCTGGGGCTGGATTGCGGGCCGATGTCCGGGTTCGACAATGCCGGGGTGGATCAGGACTTCTTCCCCGATGGCGCGCTCAAGTCCAACTTCCTGTGCTGCCTCGGCTATGGCAAGCGCGACAGCCTGTTCCCGCGCAGCCCCCGGTTGCCGTTCGACGATGCCTGCCAGATCCTCTAGTCCCGCGCCGGTCTTGGCCCTGGACACGGCCCTGAAGCGCTGTTCGGTGTGGGTCGGTGGGGCTGACGCGCGCGCCGCGATCGATCGGCCGCTGGCGCGAGGCCATGCGGAACGGCTGATCCCGATGATTGAGCAGGCGCTGGCCCTCGCCCGGTGCGACCTCCAGGATCTGGCAGGGATCGCGGTGACCGCCGGGCCGGGCAGCTTTACAGGCGTGCGGACGGGCCTGGCCGCGGCACGGGCCCTGGCCTTGGCCACCGGCTTGCCGGTCTATCCGGTGACCACGCTGATGGCCTTGGCCGCCACCGCAGGGCCCACGCCCGGCCGGTGGCTGGCGCTGATCGAGGGGCCGCGCGATCAGGCCTATGCCCAGCGCTTTCAGGTCACCGGCGCGGGGCTTGAACCGCTGGAGGCGCCGGTGTGCCTGCCGCGCGAGGCAGCGCTTGGCCGTGCCCATGATCATCGGCTGTGTTGGCACGCGGACAGCCCCTCCTTGGCGGAGGCGGCCGGGCGGCTGGCCGCGCGGGGCAACCTGACCGCTGGTCCGGCTGAACCGGTCTATCTGCGGCCGCCTGACGCAGCCTTGCCGGCGGACAATCCCTTTGCCCGGACGCTGCCAGCGCGATCATGAGCGTGTCTGTCGATCCGGCCGGGCCGGATAAGGCCATGACCATCCACCGGCTGCACAGCCAGTGTTTTGCGCCGGGACAAGGCGATTATTGGCGGCTCGGCGAAATCAGCGCGTCCTTGAACCGGCCGGATGGCTGGGCCTTGCTGGTGTCGATCGCGGGCACACCGGCGGCCTATGGGCTGTTTCGCCAGGTCCTGGATGAGTGCGAAATCCTGTCGCTCGGCGTGGCGCCGGCCTATCGGCGCAGCGGCCTGGCGTCGGTGCTGTTAGGTGCGGCATTGGCTCAGGCCGGCAGCCGCGGCATCGGCCGCTGGCTGCTGGAGGTCCGCGCGGATAACCGGGCGGGGCGGCGGCTTTATGCGCGGCACGGTTTTAGAGCCGTCGGCCGCCGACCGGGATATTATCGAGATCTCGGCCAAAGTCCTAAAGATGCCGTGACAATGATTTGTCATACCAGCCTGTTAAATCGCTAATTGTTGCGATTTTTTCATGCTTTTGCTCAAGACGCTCCCGCGTCAGAGTGACACTCTTGCCGAAATGAGCAATCAAGTTTCAGAGCCAAGGCGTCAAGGAGATCCGTGAGGTCAATTTTCTGATGCCGAAGCGCCATGAGCAGTCCCTGATTTAAAGGATCGGTCACCTTTGCCACGGTGGATCTATTCTTTTTTATTTGCCTTTGAGACGGGTTCAGCCTATTTTGCGTACCGACGCAAGAGCCGGGCTGAATATTGTCTTGAGCGGACGCGCCCTTTTGCACCCCCGCTCACGGCTGATCGGCCCCGGCCACGACCAGGGAAGTTCAATGACAGAGATGGCCAATTCCAAAGACGAAATTCTGGCACTGACGGCAGATATCGTTGCTTCGCATGTCTCAAATAATTCTGTTCCGGTATCGGAATTACCCACCTTGATCGAGCAGGTGTTTATCACGCTGAGCTCGGTCGGCGGTCCCGCGGACGCCAAGGAGGACCGGCCTGAGCCCGCCGTGCCGATCAAGAAGTCGGTCACCCCGGACTTCATCATCTGCTTGGAAGACGGCAAGAAACTGAAGATGCTGAAACGGCATCTGAAAACCCGCTACAACATGAATCCGGAAGAATATCGTGACCGCTGGGGTCTGCCGCCGGATTATCCAATGGTCGCGCCGAATTATGCCAAGCAACGACGCGATCTGGCCAAGAAGATCGGTCTTGGCACATCCCGACGCAAGAGCTAGTCTGCCGCCGATCGCACCGGACCGGCCGAGCGCGAGGGGCCCGGCTGCCCCGGGGCAGAGGACCGGTTCGCCGGTCCGATCATCAGGCGCAGGGTGGCATGCCGGCAGCATTTCCACCTGCACCGGGCAGCATTCGCATCGGGAGGGGGTGAGCGCAGGGCCATGACCGAGATTGTGACCGATATCGAAGCGATCTGTGCGCAGAAGGGCATGCGCATGACCGACCAGCGTCGGGTCATTGCACGTGTGCTCAGCCAGGCGACCGACCATCCCGATGTTGAGGAAGTGTATCGCCGGGCCACGCGCATTGACGACAAGATATCGATCGCCACGGTCTATCGCACCGTGCGTCTGTTCGAAGAAGCCGGCATTCTGGAACGCCATGATTTCCGGGACGGTCGCTCGCGCTATGAGCCGGTCACCGAGGAGCATCATGACCATCTGATCGATGTCGAAACCGGCGAGGTGCTGGAATTCCATAATGAGGAAATCGAGCGCCTGCAGCGCGAGATCGCGCGCAAAATGGGCTTCGAGCTGGTCGATCACCGCATGGAATTGTATGGCGTGCCGCTGAAAAAGTCGGCCACCAAGGACTGACGGGCTTGGCCGCACGGCCGGGCCGCCTGCCGCTGCGCTCCGGGATCGCCCTGGCCGGTCTGGCGCTGGCCACCATACCCGCGGCGTTGGTGCAGGCGATCTTGATCCCGGTGTGGCCGCGCGGAGCCAATTGGATGCCGCCGCTGTGGCACCGCATCGCCTGCCGCATTCTCGGCGTGCGCGTGCATGTGCGCGGCACGCCGGTCAGCCGCGGACCCTGCCTGTTTGCCGCCAACCATATCTCCTGGCTGGACATACCGGTGCTGGCCAGCCGGTTGCGCATCTCGTTCATCGCCAAGCAAGAGGTTGCCGGCTGGGGCGTCTTCGGCATGCTGGCCAAATTGCAACGCACCGTGTTCGTGGCGCGGCAGCGGCGGCACGAAGCCGGGCGCCAGCGCGATCTTTTGGCCCGCCGCTTCGGCGCCGGCGACGCGCTGGTGCTGTTCGCCGAAGGCACCTCCTCAGACGGCCGCACCGTGCTGCCGTTCAAGACGGCGCTGTTTTCGGTGGCTGAGCAGACAGAAAAGGCCGGCGTGCCGCTGCCGGTGCAGCCGGTGACGATCCGCTACACCCAGATTGACGGCCGGCCGCTGCGCCGGGCTGACCGGCCGCGCATCGCCTGGATCGGCGATATGGAGCTGGTGCCGCATTTTCTGGACGTGCTGAAGGCCGGCCCGATCCACGCGGAGATCGTATTTCACCCGCCGCTCAGCCTGGCCGCTGCGGGCTCACGCAAGCTGCTGGCGCGCGCGTGTGAAGACCTGGTGCGGCAGGGCCTGCATGACCGCGGGCTTGGGTCTCAATAATTCTCCATCATGCCGTCGGCATCGCCGTCGAGATAGGCGATGATGCGGTCGGCGGCGTCTTCCGGGGTCAGCTTGACGGTTTCGACATGCACCTCCGGAGCCTCCGGTGCTTCATAGGGGCTGTCGATGCCGGTGAAATTCTTGATCTGGCCGGCGCGCGCCTTCTGATACAGGCCCTTGGGGTCACGCGTGGCGCAGATCTCCAGCGGCGTATCGACGAACACCTCGACAAATTCGCCGGTCTCCAGCATCGAGCGGGCCATATCCCGCTCCGCCCGGAATGGCGAGATGAACGAGACCAGGACGATCAGCCCGGCTTCGGTCATCAACCGGGCGACTTCGGAGACGCGGCGGATATTCTCCACCCGGTCCTCATCGGTGAAGCCCAAATCCTTGCACAGGCCGTGGCGGACATTGTCGCCGTCCAGCGTGTAGGTGTGCCGGCCCAGCGCGTGCAGCTTCTTCTCCACCAGATTGGCGATGGTTGACTTGCCCGAGCCGGACAGGCCGGTGAACCAGACCACCCGCGGCCGCTGGCCCTTCAGCGCGGCATGGGCCTGCTTGTTCACGTCCAGCGACTGCCAGTGGATGTTGGACGAGCGGCGCAGGGAGTAATCGATCAGACCGGCGCCCACCGTGGTGTTGCTCAGCCGGTCGATGATGATGAAGCCGCCGGTATGGCGGTTCTCGGCATAGGGGTCGAACGGGATCGCGCGGTCCAGCTTGATATTGACCACACCGACCTCGTTCAGTCCGAGCTTGCGCAGGGCCTGGCTTTCCAATGTGTTGACATTGATGCCATGCTTGATGCGGGTCACCGTGAAGCCTGTGGTGATGCCGCCGATCTTCAGCAGATAGGGCCGCTGCGGCAGCAGCGGCTCTTCGCTCATCCAGATCAGCTTGGCCTCGAATTGGTCGGCCACACCGGCGCGCGCCTCAGCCGGGCAGAGCAGATCGCCGCGGGAAATGTCGATCTCGTCTTCCAGGGCCAGCGTCACCGACTGGCCGGTCACCGCCTCATCCAGATCGCCGTCCATGGTGACGATGCGCTTGATCCGGCTGGTCTTGGCCGAGGGCAGCGCCACGACCGCATCGCCGGGCTTCACCGTGCCGGCCGCCACCGTGCCGGAAAAGCCCCGGAAGTTCAGATTGGGCCGGTTCACCCACTGCACCGGAAAGCGGAACGGCTTGTCGTCCAATTCGCCGCGCACATCGACGGTTTCCAGATGCGACATCAAGGTCGGCCCGCCATACCAGGGGGTGTTGTGGCTGCGCTGCAGCACATTGTCGCCCTTCAGAGCGGAGATCGGCACCACCACCGGTTGCTCATACCCGATCGATTGGGCAAAGGCCTCGTAATCGCTGCGGATGCGCTCGAACACGTCCTGGGAGAAATCGACCAGGTCCATCTTGTTCACCGCCACGACCACATGGCGCACGCCCAAAAGCGAGCAGATGAAGCTGTGCCGGCGGGTCTGTTGCAACAGGCCGTACCGCGCGTCGACCAGCAGCACTGCCAATTCCGCGGTGGAGGCGCCGGTCGCCATATTGCGGGTATATTGCTCATGCCCCGGCGTGTCTGCGACGATGAACCGGCGCTTGTCGGTGGCGAAGAAGCGGTAGGCGACGTCGATGGTGATGCCTTGCTCGCGCTCAGCTTCCAGCCCGTCGACCAACAGCGCGAAATCGATCTCGCCGCCCTGTGTGCCGACTTTCTTTGAGTCGGCCTTCAAGGCGTCGAGCTGATCCTCGAAGATCAGCCGGCTATCGTAGAGCAGCCGACCGATCAGGGTCGATTTGCCGTCATCCACGCTGCCGCAGGTGATGAAGCGCAGCAGGCTCTTGTTTTCCTGCGTCTTCAGATATGTGCGGATATCGCCGGGCTGTTCCAGCAGCGTATGAGGCATGATCATCCCTTTCACCCAAGCCGCCGCGACAAACCGAGCGGCGCCCACCAAACCCATGCGGCCCTGTTCGGGACCGGGGCGGGCCCGGCCCGGGGCGCTGAGCCGTGATCCCGCAGGACCGGCTCCCCTTACCGCTCCCGCCCGCGCCGATCAACCGTGGCTGGCCCGGTTTCGCCTTGCGGGCTTGCCCCGGCATCCACACATCAGGCACATTGTCAGGCTTTGCCGCCCGGCGCGGCGGAAAGATGAGACGTACTCCCGTGATCCGGTCCCGACCCAAAGGCGTAAACTTGGCTGGACGTCCATTCCTGAGCAGGGGGACACAGTGGCCTTATCGTGGGTACAACAAGACGGACCGGCGCTGCCGGGTCGCCGGATCATGAGCCGGCGGCGCAGCGGTCCAGGGATGAGCGAGGGCGAGTTGCGCGCGCTGATGGCCGCGATCGCTGACCAGCGCGATCGCGCAGCGTTTGCGCGCCTGTTTCGGTATTTCGGCCCGAAGCTGAAAGCGTATGGCATGCGCGGTGGCGCGGATGCGGAAACGGCGGAAGAGGTCGTTCAAGAAGCCATGCTGGCGGTGTGGCGCAAGGCGGCGAGTTTTGATCCGGCCAAGGCGTCGGTCTCGACCTGGCTGTTCACCATCGTGCGCAACAAGCGCATCGACATGTTGCGGCGGGAGGCGCGGCCGGATCTGAAGGAAGAGGATTTCTTGCATTTGAACGGCGAGGTGACCGATCAGGAAGACGGTGTCACCGCCGAGCAGCAGGGGGCAGCCTTGCGCGCCGGAATTGCGCAACTGCCCGAAGAACAGGCCGAGGTGATCCGCAAGGCCTATTTTGAAGACAAATCGCACCGGGCGATCGCAGAAGAGCTGGGATTGCCTCTTGGCACGGTGAAGTCGCGAATTAGATTGGCTCTATCGCGCATGCGTCCCGGGATCGAGGACACGCTCTGATGAAGACGATGGTGGATGATACCTTGCTGATGGACTATGCCAGCGGCGCGCTGGCCGAACCGGTCGCCCTGGCCGTGGCCGCGCATCTGGCGCTGCACCCGGAGGCGGGCTCGGCCTACCGCACGGCAACCGCGCTGGGCGGCCAGTTGCTGGAGGACCTGGACGGTGAGCCGGTGTCCGACGCGGCGTTGGATGCGCTGCTGGACCGGTTAGACGAGCCGGAGAGCCCGTCTGCCGTGCGTCGGCCCGGATTTGACGACACCACCCGTGCGCTGGTGCCGGAGGTGTTGCAACCCTATCTGCCGCGCTCCCTGGACGCCCTGGATTGGAAGCGGATCGGCATGGGGGTGGAAGAGGCTCGCCTGTCCACCGCGTCTTCGGGCTATCGGGTGTCGTTGCTGCGGATCAAGCCGGGCCAGGCGATGCCGCGGCACAGCCACCGCGGCTGTGAATATACCGTGGTGCTGGACGGCAGCTATTGCGATGGCGGAACCATTTTTGCCCGCGGCGATTTCTGTGAGGCGGATGCCGCTGACCAGCATCAGCCGACCGCCGATGCCAAGACCGGATGCTTGTGTCTCATCGTGCTGGACCAGCCGGTCAAGCTGAGCGGGCCGATGGGCTGGGTGGTCAACCCGTTCCTGAAGAACTGACAAGGCGCTTATGCAGAAATTGTTTTGGATCGTCGGTGCCTCCAGCGGCATCGGCCGGGCCCTTGCGTTGAAACTGGCGCAGCAGGGCCATCGCATTGCCGCTTCCGCGCGCAATGCGGAAAAGCTTGAGGCGTTGGTGGCGGACGCGCCGGAGGGGCGCATCAGCGCGTATCCCCTGGACGTCTCCGACGAGCCGGCGATCGGCGCGACCTTGGAAAAGATCGAAGACGACATGGGCCCGCTGGACGGCATGGTCTATCTCGCCGGGTTCTGGAAACTGGCGGCGTTGGATCAGCTCGATACGAAGCTGTTCCGTGAGCATTTTGAGATCAATCTCTTCGCCTCGATCACCACGGCGCTGGCGGTGTTCACCCGTATGGCGTCGCGCGGGCGCGGGCAAATCGCGCTGGTTTCCTCCGTCGCTGGCTTTCGCGGCATCCCCGGGGCTGCCCCATATGGCGCATCCAAGGCCGCGGAAACCCATTTCGCCGAGGCGATCTATCCGGAGGCCAAGGATGCCGGCGTCAAGGTGCAGGTGATCCATCCGGGCTTCGTCGACACGCCGATGACCCGATCCAACCCCTTCTCCATGCCGTTCATCATCTCCGCGGACGAGGCGGCTGAGCGCATTGCCGAGGGATTGAAGAAGGATCGGTTTGAAATCACCTTCCCCAAACGCATGGCGTTTGTGATGTACCGCCTGCGCGGCATGCCCTATCACCTCTATTTCAAGGTCATGCGCAAACCGGTGCGGGCGGACGACGCCTGACCGGGGATTGTCCGGCGCGGCCGGGCCGAGGCCGGGCCGGGATCGCCCTGGCGCCGTCGCACAATGACGGATGTGGGTGGTCGCGGGTCAAATGCCCGCCGTCTATGGGCGAGCAACGTTATCGGAGCGATGGGCATCGCACAGCGATTCCAATCGGTCCAATGTTGCTCTAGGCTGCGCCGCGCCCGTCCCATTTCCTTTCCACGGAGACATACCCATGCGCTTCCGCCTGGCTCTGGCCGCCTGTCTGGTGTCGCCCCTGGCCGCGATCGCCCAGGATCGCCCTGCCGATGTGCCGATCATCGACTATTATGTCGATCATAACCGCTATCGCACCGATGAGCAGATGGCCCGCGACGTCTATCGCAATCCCGCCGAAACCCTGGCCTTCTTCGGTGTGCAGCCGCATATGACGGTGACCGAGCAATTGCCCGGCTGGTATACCGAGATCCTCGCCCCGATGCTGGCGGAGCAAGGCCGCTATATCGCCGTCAATATCCATCCGGACAATTATCCCGACGATCCGCCGGAACGGCGCGCCCGCCGCATGGCCTTTGCTGACCGGTTTATCACCTATTCGCCGATGTTCGGCGAGGACGCCCAGGCCGCCTTCCTGGCCGGCTCCAGCCATCAGGTCGAGGACGCCTCGGTGGATGTCGCGCTGTTGTTCCGGGCGATGCATGGCATGGTCTATTCCGACCTGACCGAGGCGGTGCTGGCCGACTATTACCGCATGCTCAAGCCCGGCGGCGTGCTCGGCATCGTGCAGCATCGCGACGACGAGACCAGCGGCTATGCCGCCACCGACCGGCGCGGCTATCTGAAGCAAAGCGACGTGATCGACATGGTCACCAAGGCCGGCTTCAAGCTGCTGGCGACCAGCGAGATCAACGCCAATCCCAAGGACCCCAAGACCTACGAACGCGGCGTTTGGACCCTGCCGCCAATGCTCACCCTGGGCGAGGAAAATCGCGCCACCTATGAGGCGATCGGCGAATCCGACCGGATGACCCTGAAATTCATCAAACCGGCCAACTGATCGCACCCACCTGCCATCAGCAGCGGCCGGCCCGGCCGCTGCCGCCCTGCCGAAGCAAGTTGCTCGCCTGATAGACCTGGGGGCATTTTTCTCCGATCGCGCGCGATCGCGATTGAGCGGATAAGGCCCTAGAAAAGGCCCTAGAAGCGGTACTCGACGCCGCCGGTGATTTGCTGCTGGTCTGAGGCGCCGCCGAACTGTCCGTCATAGCGGGCGAACACAGAGACGCCGCCAAAGCGCGCGCTCAGCCCGGCATTGACCAGCACGGTGCCGCGGTCGAAGGCGAGCCCGGTAAACGAGCCCAGAGGCGGCGTGGCCGTGCTGCCCAATATGCCCGTCCGCACGGACGTGTCCTGATCCAGCAATTCGATGCGATAGCCAAGCGCGACCTCCGGCACCAAATTGCCGCCCGGGATCGCCAGCGCATAGGCTGCCCGGGCGGTTAAGTCGGCGAACAGGAAATCCCGCCCCTCCACAAGGGTTTGCACCGCGGTGTCACCGAATGTTTCGGTCAGCGTGGTGGTATCTGAGGCCAGGTAGCTTAGCTCCACCTGCGGCTGGACAGACAGACCGGCCAAGTCAATCAGGGAATAGGCCACTTCGCCGTGCAGCAAAACGGTGTCGCGGCGCTCGCTTTCCGTGATCGTCGCCGTCAGTCCAGCCGGGCTGTTGACCAGGCGCGCGCCGCTGATGTCGGTGGTGAAATAGCTGAACAGGCCGCCCGCCTGGATCGGCCCGAGGCCCAGAACGGCCTGCACGCCAACGAGGCCGGTGTCCAGATCGGTCGTGCCGGTCAGGTCGATTTCGCTATCGATGAAGCCGCCGAAGAGGCCGACCGCGCCGATATCGGCCAGAGTGAATTCCACGCCGCCGGCGCCGCCGCGCGCGTCGGCCGAAAAACCGGCAAATCCGGATTCGGCATCGCGGTCATAGCCGCTGGCCAGACCGTAGCCGAAAACCGACAGGCCGGTCTGACCGATTTCCAGCCGGTCGACCCGATGGGAGAAGGCATCGGTCAATGCCGTCGCCTGGGCGGTCAAAGCGACCGGTATTTGCGCCAGCGCCTGGGGGGCGAGGTCGGTCAGGGTCGCTGCCAGCAGGCCCGCATCGGCCGAGGCTGCCAGGTCGGCGACCGCGCTGCCGTCCAGGCCCGCGCTCAACTGCGCATTGACGATCGCTCCGAATGCAGCACCCGGTGGCGCCACGCCCTCCAGATCCAGCAAGGCAATGCCGGACAAGACTAGCATATCGTCAGTTAGAATCAACTCGAAGCTGTCTGGAATGGTCACTGGGTCTAGCAGGAACAGACCGTCGATCCCGCCGCCCACCTGCGCGACCGGAATCGTCACTGACCCGAATGCGGCGCCCCCTGAGGCTGCGCCAGGCGCCAGCAAGGACAGAGTGACCCCCTCGCCGATCGTCACATCCCCGGTGACGCTGAGACCCTGAGCCTCCAGTGCCAGGGCCAAGGACGCGCCGTCAGAAAAGAGCAGATCGCCGCCGATGGAGACGGCGCCACTTTGGTGGGTCAGCGCCCCGGCCACCTCCAAATCGCCGGTCACGGCACCGCCGTCGTCGGTAACCAGGTGCGCCGCCGCGTCCACTGTCAGCGTGCCGTCAAGGATGGCGCCATTGCCAATGCTCAGGGCCCCGGTCTCCACAATCACGGTGCCCGCGGCCAAGGTGCTGATCAGGCCGGCGGTGCCGACGTCGGCGTCAATGCGCACCAGTTCAAAACCGATCAAGGCTGCGCCATCGATCAGCTGCGGTGTCGAGCCATCCCCCGCGCCGAGCTGAATGCGTGCCGAGTCACTGCCCGCGCCGCCATTGACCGAGCCGACCAAGCTGCTCCCGGGCGCCAAGGTCAGGCTATCATCCCCGGCGCCTAGCACCACGCCGCCGAAGATCATGCCGGTGTTCAAGACGCTTTCCGAGCCGGCGCCGCCGACGATCACAGGCACGCTGCCGCCGGGGTCGGCGCTGAGGATCGGTGGGCTCGGCGTCAGCACGGGGGTGCTATTGCCGATCAGGCCGGCATTCGCCAGCAGATTGGTTTGCCCGGCCAGGCTGTCGATCGCGATCGCCGTGATGTCCGTCGGGACGGTATAGGTGCTGCCGGACGGCACCGTGATCTGATTGCCCGTGCCGCTGATGCTCAGTGTCGGCGTGCCGGACCCAAGCGCTGGCAGGCCGAGGATCGCGGCGGTGTCGAAGGCAAAGCCGGTGTTGGCGATTGACGTCAGACGCAAGCTGCTGACCGTTGCGCCCTCGGCAAAACCCAGCGCGGACAAATCCGCGCCGAGGCCATAAAGGTTCAGGCTCACGGTCAAGGGCGAGATCAACGGCGCGCTTTCCAAATCGTCCAAGCCGTTGATCGGCGGGGTGTCCGGGGGCTGCAGCACGGCGGCAACATTGGCGACAAAGCCATTCGGGCCGATCTGGACATAGTCCTCAGCAAAGAATTGCGCGGTCAGATCGGCGTCCGCGCCGACGCCATTGAGTTGAAACGGATCTCCCCCCAGCACGATCGGTCCGCCGGACGGCGGCATTGCGCCCACGGGCGGGCTGCGTTCCAGAAAGATGATGTCCGCGCCAGGGGCGTTCGTGACAGCCACCGGATTGCCCGCGGCATCGACGAACTCGAACACCAGCCCGGTCGCGACGCTGGGATTGTTCAGGCCAGAGTTCAGGAACAGATCTTCCGCCGTGCCGGCGCGGTTTCCGGGCGCCGGTGGCACGCCGGTGCCGTCCGGCGTAGCGACCGTGCCCAAGATCGCGGTTTCGAACGGAATTGTCGTGGCGACCTGATAGTCCAGGACATTGATGTTGAACAGCGCGGCCGCGTCATAGGCCTCCACCGCGCCGTCTCGCCCGGCTGCCAAAGCCACCAGTTCCAGGCCATTGGCAGGCGTCGTGCGGCTGACCAGCGCAGAGACGGCGGACTGAGCCATCGCCGAAGGCGCCAGCGATAGCATTGTGCAAGACAAGAAGAGGCATTTTTGGAAATCAGGCACGTTCATCTCCTAGGGTGAAGGGGACGAAATGCTTCAGCGACCAGAAGGTGCATCTTACCCCCAGAACGAATAGGGGGCTTGCCGTTTCGGTCAAGAAACGGCCGCTGCTTTGGTGGCGGGTGTGGCCGAAAAGGCGCGCTTATCGGGGCCGGCGCACCGTTGGGCCGGCCTTGAGCGGTGTGTCAGACAAGAGCGGCTAGGGTGCCTGCTGGGCTTGCTGCTCCTTGGCCCTTGCAACGATGTCGCGCACATCGGCCAGCAGCTCGGTGGCATCATAAACAATGCCGTCCTTGATCACATAGTTGACCCCGCCGACGCGCTCGACCTGGCCGGTCTCGTCATTCAGCTTCATGTGACCGGTGCCGTAAAGCCGCTTGAAATTGGCCAGCGGATTGCCCGGCACGATGACCAGATCGGCCAGCTTGCCGATCTCCACCGAGCCCAGCTCGTCGGCCCGGCCGATCAGCTCCGCGCCGTTCAACGTCGCCGCGCGCACCACGTCCAGCGGATGGAAGCCGGCCTCCTGCAGCAACTCAAGCTCGCGGATATAGCCGAAGCCGTACAGCTTGAAGATAAAGCCGGAATCAGAGCCCGTGGTGACCCGGCCGCCGGCATTCTTGTAGTCGTTCAGGAAGGCCATCCATTTGCGGAAATTGTTCTTCCAGTCGATTTCGTCCTGGGTGGTCCAGTCGAAATGGTAGGACCCGTGAAGCTCGCGATTGGGCTGGAAAAAACGCCAGACCGAGGGGTGGGTATAGGCCTCATGCCATTCCGCCGTGCGTGCGCGCATGACGTCGCGATTGGCCTCATAGATGGTCAGGGTCGGGTCGATGGTGAAGTCCAGCGCGATCAGTTCATCAATCACCGCGCGCCAGCGCTCGCTGCCGGGTTCGGCCGCCTGCGCCCACAGCCGGCCCGCTTCGCCGAACCGATCCTGTTCATTGTTATAATTATAATCAACTGGATAGTCTTGCACCGTGCGATCGTCGAACAACGCTTCGGGCAGGCCGTACCAATGCTCCATGCTGTCCAGGCCGCACCGGGCGCTGGTCAGCACATTCACCCGTGTGACCGACAATTGCGCATGGTGATAGGCGGTGCGCAGACCCTGCTTTTGCGCCTCATCGATGGCGGCACAGATGATCTGCGGGGGCGCGCCGAAGAATTTCAGCCCATCGGCGCCACGATCGGCCACCGCCCGCACCCAGTCCCGCGCCGCCTGTGTCGTTTCGAATCGATTGGGAAAGGCGACATGGACCACCAGGCGCGGCGCGGTGATCTCATTGGCGGCACTGCGGCGGGCGTGATCGACGGTCCAGCCCAGCCCCATGCCGGCGGCGACCTCGCGCGCGGTGGTGATGCCGTGGGCCAACCACAGCTTGAAGATATACTCCGGCTCCGGAATGCCGCCGGCCAGGCCGTGGCCGATTGTGCTGATATGGGTATGGGCGTCGATGAAGCCGGGCAGGACGGTCATCCCGGTGGCGTCGATCTCATAATCGCCTTGCTCGGGTCGGCCTTCCGGGCGGATCGGCACGCCGGGATTGCCGACGCTGCGCACCTCAGCGATGCGATTGCCCTCAATGACGATATCGACCGGCCCGTACAGCGGCGCGCCGGTGCCGTCGACCAGATTGGCGCCACGGATCACCAGCCGATCGAACGGTCCCTCGCCGTCCTGCCGGTCCGGCGCGGGATCGGGCCGGGTGATGCCCAGCTGCTGCATGCGCTTGAGCGCCTCTTCCCCGGGCCGGTCGGCCTCGCCCCCATCCTGCGCCAAGCCCTGGGAGGCCAGTGTCAAACACGTGATGAGACTGAGCGCCGCCTTGCCGATCATCCTGCTTTTCCCCTGTCATGCGATGGTTTATGTCGGAGCTTGCCCGGAAGGGCCGCGGCCGTGCAAGCGCTGAGCGCGCGGCACAAAGGATCGGCCGGCCATGGTGCGTATCGGTGCGGGCGGCGTGCGCGGGCAAACGGGCGCGGGCAAGCGGGCGCGGGCAAACGGGAAGGATCTCAATGGCTCGGATACGACTGGCGATTGGTCTGGGGATTGCGGTTCTGGCCGGCGGCGGGGCCATTGCCTGGCTGAGCGGGCGCGGCGAGGCAGCGGCGGGCCCTGCGGGCTATGAGACGGAGACGTTGGAGCGCGGCACCATCCGCCAGATCGTTTCGGCCACCGGTCCCGTGCGCCCGGTGGTGACGGTGGAGATCGGCAGCCAATTGTCCGGCCAGTTGGCCGAGATCCATGTCGATTTCAATGACACCGTTGCTGAAGGGCAATTGCTGGCGCTGATCGACCCGCAGACATTTCAGACCCGCGTGGCCCAGGCCGAGGCCGATTTGGCGGTGGCGCGCGCCAGCGTGTCGGTCAGCCGGGCCAATGTGGAAAAGGCCGAAGCGACCCTGGCGCGGGCCCAGCGGGATTATGCCCGCTCCAAGGAGCTGGCGGCCAAGGGCAATACCTCGCAGGCGGCGCTGGACCTGGCGCTGAACACGCTGGAGAATGCCCGCGCGGATCTGACCATCGCGCGCGCCCAGGTGGACAATGCCGAGGCCGTGGTCAAGCAGCGCGCCGCGGCCCTGAAACAGGCCGAGATCGACCTGGAACGCACCGAGATCCGCTCGCCGATCGACGGCATCGTGGTCAATCGCGCGGTCAGCGTCGGCCAAACCGTGGCGGCCAGCCTGTCTTCGCCGATCCTGTTCAACCTGGCCCAGGATCTCACCACCATCCAGATCGAGGCGAGCATCGACGAGGCCGATATCGGCGGCGTGAAGGCGGGTGATCCGGTGACTTTCTCCGTCGACGCCTTTCCCGACCGGCAGTTCACCGGCGAGGTGGCCCAGGTGCGCCTGGCCGCCACCGAACTGGCCAATGTGGTGACTTACACCGCGGTGATTCGGGCGGCCAATCCCGGCCGGCGGCTGTTGCCTGGCATGACCGCCAGCGTCGAGATCGTTACCGGCGAGCGCGAGGATGTGCTGCGCCTGCCCAATGCCGCGCTGCGCTTCCGACCGTCTGAACAGGTTTTGGCGGCAGCACGGTCCCAGGCGCGCGCGGATCGCGGCGGCGGCCGAGGCAATCCGCTGGCCCGCCTGACCGAGCAGCTGGATCTGTCCGCCGAGCAGCAGGAGCGGCTGCGGGAAGCCGCGGCACCGGCCTTTGCCCAGCTGCGCGCGGCGTTCCAATCCCGCGGCGCGGGGGCAGACCGGGCCGTGATCGTGCAGCAGTTTCGGGCCCGGCTGGATGGCATTCTGGCGGAGATCCTGACCCCGGAGCAGCTGGCGGACTATCAGGCCTCGCAATCGGGCGAGCAGCGGCGCGCGACGGTCTGGACCGTCGGGGCCGACGGCGCGCTGCAGCCTCTCCCGGTGATCCTGGGCATTTCCGACGGCCGCTTCACCGAGGTGATCGAGGGCCTTGACGCCGCCCAGCCGGTGGTCACCCGGCAGGCCCGGATCGGCTGATGGCCGCGCCGCTGATCCGCGCGCGCAGCCTGCGCCGTGACTATGTTCAGGGCGGAGAGATGATCCACGCGCTAGACGGTGTCGATGTGGATATCTGGCCGGGGGACTATGTCGCCATCATGGGGCCGTCAGGCTCGGGAAAATCCACCTTCATGAACATGATGGGCGCCTTGGATGTGCCCAGTGCCGGTGTCTTGGAGATCGCCGGGCAGGATCTGACCCGTCTGAGCAAGGATCAACTGGCCGCCCTGCGCAACCGCACCATCGGCTTTGTGTTCCAGCAGTTCAATCTGCTCGCCCGCACCTCTGCCCAGCGCAATGCCGAATTGCCATTGCTCTATGCCCGGGTCGCCGCCAAGGACCGGCAGGCGCGCGCCCGTGCGGCCCTGGAGCGTGTCGGCTTGGGGCAACGGCTTGATCACACGCCGGCCATGCTGTCCGGCGGCCAGCAGCAACGCGTGGCAATCGCCCGCGCCTTGGTCAATGACCCCAAGCTGATCCTGGCCGATGAGCCGACCGGCGCGTTGGACAGCGCCACCTCCGAGGAGATCCTGGATCTGTTTCAGGATCTGAACGACCAGGGCATCACCATTGTCATGGTCACGCACGAGGCGGAGGTCGCCGCACGCGCGCGGCGCCGGCTGGATTTTCTCGACGGGCGCATCATCGCGGACAAAGATCAGGGCCAGAGGATGGCGTCATGAGCCTTTTGGAATCGTTTCTGGTGGCCTTGGATGCGCTGCGGCGCAACGCCCTGCGCTCGATGCTGACCATCCTGGGCATCATCATCGGTGTCGGCGCGGTGATCCTGACCGTGTCGATCGCGTCCGGGGCGGCGCGCGACATTCAAGCGCAGATCGACAGTCTGGGCAGCAATGTGCTGATGATCCGGCCGGGCTCATCGGGCTTTGGTGGCCGGCGCGGCGGCGCGGGCTCGACCCTGCCGTTCGACGACCGGGACGTCGTGGCGATCCGCGAACAGATCGACGGCATCGCCGGCATTTCCGGACGCAACGGCTCCGCAGGCCCGGTCGTGTTCGGCAACAAGAATTGGACCACCTCGATCGAAGGCGTGGAGCCGGACTATCTGGAGGTGCGCAATCTGAAGGTGGTGGAAGGCCGCGGCTTCACGGTTCAGGAAACCCGCGGCGGCGCCAAGTTGGCGATCATCGGCGACACCATCGTGCGTGAGCTGTTCGACGGCACCAATCCGATCGGCCAGCGCTTCCGCGTGAAGACTGTGCCGTTCGAGGTGGTCGGTCTGTTGGAAAAGAAGGGCCAGAACAGCTGGGGCCGCGACCAGGATGACGTGATCATGGTGCCGATCACCACATTGCGCCAGCGCCTGGACCGGACGGATGTGCCGGTGGCCAAACCGGTGGAAATGATCTTCGTGTCCGTGCGCGATGGCGTCAGCCAGGGCCGTGTGCAGGCCGATATCGAGGATCTGCTGCGCCTGCAGCGAGACATCCCGCCCGGCGGACAAGATGATTTCTCCGTGCGCAATCTGACCGAGCTGATCACCGCGCGCAACGAATCAGAGAAAACCTTCAGCCTGCTCTTGGGCGTGATGGGCGGGGTGGTTCTGTTGGTCGGCGGGATCGGCATCATGAATATCATGCTTGTGTCGGTGACCGAGCGGACCCGGGAGATCGGCGTGCGCATGGCCATCGGGGCGCGGCCGAAGGATATCCTCACCCAATTCCTGGTCGAGGCGATCACCTTGTGCGTGCTGGGCGGTCTGATCGGTCTGGCGATCGGGATCGGCAGCGTCTACGCAATCGCCCAGGCCGGGGACCTGCCGGTGATCATCAGCGCGAATTTCGTTGCCCTGGCCATCGGCATCTCCGCCCTGGTGGGCATCTTTTTCGGCTTCTACCCCGCGCGCCAGGCCGCCCGGCTGAATCCGATCGACGCTCTGCGCTTCGAATAAGGCCACGGCCTCCGGCTTGCCACAAACTTTCTTCTACCCGCCATAGGCGTGTCCGCTGGGCGCCGCACGGATCAGCGATGACAGTTCCGTGACGGTGAACACAGTGTTTTGAACGATGATCGTTTATCGTCGCATCCAATCGAACGGACCTGATACCGGGAGTTGGTGCGATGCTCTTTTCAGCCAAGGAACCAACGGTCTTGACCCGCTGCCTGCTGCGCGTGGCCGTGATCGCCTATGCCCTCACCTTCTTGCTGCTTTTCGGTTTTGCAACCGGCGTGCTCGCCCAGCCCGCCGCCACGGTCCTGCCGCTGACCAGCTTGAGCGGCGAACCGGCCGGCCGCCTGATTCTGACCGGCCGAGACCATCGCCAAGCCCTGCTGGAGCGGCCGGACGGCCGCACCGCCAAGGTCCGCTTGGTTGCCCAACGGCCCTTGTTCGACCCGGCCGGGGCGCATCTGATCACCCTGGTGCCGCATGACGCGCACCAATTCGATGTGCCGCTGACCGTGCTGGTGCGTGCGAGCTCCCGGCGCTGACAGGCTTGCTTGCCTCCACATTGCGCAAAACTCTGTTAAATGACTGCCTGATTTGCTAATTTCGTGCCCGAAATTGGGGAGCAGGCAATGTCGAAATCAAAGATCATGATGGTGGCCGGGCTCGGTCTGGGTGTCGTCATCGTCGCCTTGTTGGTGATGTTCGCGCTGCGCCCGCCCAGAGCGGACACACCGGTTGCCGATACCCAAAGCTCCGCCGGCCGTCTGCAGACGGCGCTGGGTTTCTTGGAGCAGCTTTGCCTGGTTGATACCGAGGTGTTGGTGCGTTCCGGGGTTGGCGCGGACTTGAAGGTGCAGATTGATGCGCTGGGCGCGCGCGCCGATGCGGAGCAGTTGCGCCGGGTATTGCGCGGTGCCGCGCAGACGCTCAGCGAGGATGCGCAGTTGAGCGAAAATCAGCGCATGGGTCAGTGTATGGACGCCAATCTGGAGCGCATGGTTGAACTGCTGCTGCCCCCGGGCGAGCGCGCCGCTGCGCGATTGAATCCCCTGGAAACCCGCTTTGCCATGCGCTTTGCCGATCCTGAGGATCCAGCCTTCGTGCCGGACCAGATCGTCATGCACCTGAAGGGACAGCGTTGGGTGACGCCGCGGATGCGGCTGGTGCGCCAGCCTGCCGGCGCGTTCATGACCTATGCGCGATACCCCGCCCGCGGCGAAACCGTCACCGGCACCTTGACGCGCGTGCTGGCCGATGAACGCCGCGGCACGGCGGCGAAACCGGCAAGATTGTGCGTCAGCCGGCCTGACCCCCTGACGCCGCATGACCAGCTCTACGTCGCGTTTGCCTGCGTCGAAGCCGAAGGATGCGATCTGGACGAAACCTCACCGCCCCTGTTGGCAGCGTGCGCGCCAATCCGCGAGGTTCGCCGCTGGCCCGCCTTGCTGCCCGCAGCCCATGCCCAGCCCGTCGCGGAGCCGGTCTGGTCTGTGCCCTCCTCGGAGAGTTGGACGGAGTTGAAGGCGGACATGAAAGATGTCGGCTATAGCGCCTTCACCATTGAAACGGAGGCGTTTCAGGGCACCGGCACCTATGCGGTGGAGGTGGCCCTGTCGGTCAATGGCCGACCAATTTACGAAGACGGTCTGGCGCCGGCGGACCGCCCGGTGCCGTATGATGGCGACGGTCCGTTCCGCTATGACTTCGGCTTTCGAACCCTGGATCTGCAAGGCGTGCGAGGCGGCTGCGACGAATTGGCGGTCAGCTTGACGCCCTTGGGCGCGCAGCAGGGCCGCCCGCTGACGGTGCGTCGGGACTATGTGGTGCTGCGGCCGCCGCGCACCCTGAAGCTTGAGGCGGAGGGGGCCACGGTGCGCTGGTCCGGTCGCTATTGGCGTCCGGCCGATGCGTTCGAGCATGAGGTCTTCATCGCCTCCGTCATCTATGGCGACGGTCAGACCGTGGCAGGCGGCGATCCGGCGGCCTTGGCCGCGGCGCGCGAACGGATTGAAGGCCTGAAACAGCGCTTCGATGCGCTCGGCTTGAGCCTGCACGGCGACCGGCTGGTCGGGGTGATCCGCCCCCCCTTAAGCCGGCCGTCCTTCGGCCTGGCGATCGGCCGCATCAAGCCGTCCGGCGTGCTGCGGTTCACCTTCAGCTTGTCTGACGCGCGTTCGGTGAAGGCGTATTTGGAGCAGGCGGGCCAGACCGGCGCCCCTGAGGCGCGGCGGATTCTGCGCCACGAACCCATGATCTACGCCGTGGGCGGCCATGCAGAGCGGGCAGCCAAGCAGACCCCGCCGGGCGTGTGCCGGATTTGACACCGCTGCCATACCAACGCCGCGGCCACGGGGCTGCGGCCCTCTTGATCCACGGTTGGGCCAGCGATCACCGCAGCTTTGATGCGCTGGCGCCTTTGCTGGCGCGGGAGTTCACCTGTTGGGTGCCGGATCTGCCCGGTTGCGGCACAGCACCGTTGCCGGAAACCGGGGTGCCCGGCGTGGAGACGCTGGCAGAGACCCTGACCGACTTCGCCGATCGGTTTCAAGTGCAGCGCCCGCTGCTGATCGGCCATTCATTGGGGGCGCTGATTGCCCTGGAAATGCTGGCGCGTCGGCCTGGCCGGTTTGCCGGGGCTGTCGGACTGGACCCCGCGCCGATCGTCAAGCAAGACCGGCTGGCCGCGCAAATGGCCGAGACCCTCGCAGCGCTGCGGAAAGACCCCCCCTTGCAAGTGCTCGCGGCTCTGCGCGACCAGGCGCTTTATCGTGGCCACGAATCCGCCGCGGTGCAGGCGCTGATCACCGCCATGGCCGCGGACGCCGATCCCGACGCGTTGACGCCAACGTTTGCCGATCTGTTGGCCTGGCCTGACCGGGCTGACTTGTCCAGCATCGCCGATCCGGTGCTGATTATCGAGGCGGACCGGCCGCAAAACCGCCAGAGCGATCTGATCGCTGCGATCCCGCATATCCGCTTCGGCCGCACGGTGGGTCACGGCCACTTTCACCATCTTCTGGCGGCCGACCAGATCGCACCGATGATCCGCGCCTTCCGCGCCGTGGCTCTGCGCTGAGCGCCGGGCAAGGCCGCGGCCGACGCGTCAGACTGCACAGCGGGCGAGCAGCACGCCGATGGCTTCGCCGAAGCCGGGGCTGGGTGTCAACGGGTGCGGCCGGCGATCTTCTCTGCGGTGCGCAGGCCGCCCAGGCCAAGCAAGGCCAGCACCAGTTCCATCAGATGGTCGGTGTTGATCGCCGGGGTGGGCACGCCGCTGCCGCTCAGCGCGACGATCCATTCAAACAAAGGATGGCCCGGAAACGCCCACAAGAAGCCCAGCCCGCACACCCAGCCGATGAACGGCCGCCATCCAGCCACGAACACGGTGCGGTGGGCTGCTTCGATCTTGTTGATTTCCGCCTGCAGGCGATGCGGTTGTTGGCGCAAGCGCTCCAGCATAAACTGCGCCTTGGCGCGCTCCTCCTCTGAGGTGAACAGATCATCGAACACAGAGCCGACGGCCCCGACCGCGTCCTTGACGCCGCCGCCGACCAGCTTGCTGAACAGGGCGATGGGCATGGCTGTCTCCTCGCTGGCAATGCCTCCTATAACCAAATAGGCACTATTTGTCAAGCTTGGGTGACGCCGACGGTGCGCCGCCGCGGCCAGGCGCGCACCACGGCCTGTGCCAAAGTTGCCAAGGGCACCGCAAAAAACACGCCCCACAGGCCCCAGATGCCGCCGAATACCAGGATCGCCACGATCACCGCAATCGGATGGAGCTTAACCACTTCGGAAAAAAGCAAGGGCACCAGCACATTGCCGTCGATGGCCTGCAAGATCAGATAGGCACAGATCGCGATCAGGCTTTCGGTGCTGACCCCCCAGGTGAACAGCGCCACCGCCGCCACCGGAACGCACACCACCGTGGCGCCGACGAACGGGATGATCACCGACAGGCCGGTGAGGACCGCCAGCAAGGCGGGATAGGGCAGCGCCACCAGCTCAAAGGTGATCCAGGCAGCAATGCCGACGATGAAGATCTCGTAGAGCTTGCCGCGGGCATAATCCCCGGCGCGCGCGGTGGCTTCTTGCCAGACCTGGTCGGCCAACGGACGGTGCGACGGCAAGAACCCGGCCAGCCAAGCCATGATCTGCCGCTTGTCCTTCAAAAAGAAGAACATCAGGATCAGCGTCAGCAGCGTGTAGATGAAGGCCACGATCAAGGTCGTGACGCTGTCCAGCGTGAGGAACAGCGCCTGGCGCCCAAGCCCGGGGATCAGGGCCTCGATCTCGCTGAACAGGCGAGCCAGCTGCGCCTCGGTGACCAGATCGGGATAGGCTTGAGGCAGATCGGACAGTTCGGTGCGCAATTCGCCGATCATCTGCGGCACCTGGCGAACGAAGGCGGCGGTCTGCTGGATCAGGGGCGGCAGCACCAGCATCAGCAGGATCGCCAGGAACGCCACGAACCCCACGAACATGATCGTTGCTGCCGCCCAGTTGGGAAAGCCCCGCCGTTTCAGCCATTCCGCCGGCTTGTCGAGAAGAAACGCCAGCACCACGCCGGCGATCAGCGGCGCGATGATGCCGGCGAAGAAGGTCATGACCAGGAAGAACCCGGCCAGCAGCGCCAGCAGCAGCACCAGCTGGGGATTGTTGAAGGTGCGCAGGAACCAGACACGGATTGGTCGCATGACGCTGTTCCTCGTTCAAGCCGGCGCTGCCGTCAAGCGCCGCCGGCATGCACCAGCTGATCGGCGAAGAGATTGGTGCCGTTGATCCCCGCGGCGGCGTCGGACAGCAGGAACACAATCGCTCCGGCCACGGTTGCCGGATCGGCCGGCCCGCCCGGCGGCAGACCGCCGGCATATTTGCTCAGATCCCCGGCGATGTCGGCGATGGCGCGATCGAACATCGGCGTTTTCATGGGCCCGGGCGAGACCGCATTGATGCGCAGATTGTGCGGGCCATAGTCCAGCGCGGCACTGAGCGTCAGCCCGACCACGGCATGTTTCGAGGCGCCGTAGGCGGCCATCCAACCGGCCCCCTGGCCCGACAGGGTCGAGGCGATATTGACCACGGCCCCCCGGCCCTGCGCCAGCATCACCGGGATCTGATGGCGCATCGCGTGAAACACGCCCAAGGCATTGGTCGCCAGCACATCGGCCATCACCTCTGACGCGATGTCCGCGGCCTTGGCGGCATGATGGCTGATTCCGGCGCAATTCACCGCCAGGGTCGGCGGGCCCAGGGCCGCCATGGTCGCATCGACAAAGGCGGCCATATCGCTGTCCAGTCGCACATCGTGATAACTGTACAGCACATCGGGCACCGGGTCGGCCGGTCGCTCCAGCCCACAGGCCGCCACGCGCACGCCGGCCGCCGTCAGCTTAGCCACCACAGCCGCGCCCAAGCCCGAGGTGCCACCGGTCACCGTGGCGACGCGGCCGGACAGGCCGGTCAATGCTGCGCCAGATAGCGGGTCTTGCGCCACAGGCGCGCCCCTTGCGGACCGGCGATGCGTTTGATGGCGGTGCTTCCGGCCGGGGCACGCAGCCAGGTGCGAGCCGCATGGCTGCCGGTGCTATCGCTGATCGAGCCGGCGATGACGAACAGCTCTTCGCCCTCGCGGCGCTCTGCCGTCCAGGCAGCACCGGGTGCCAGGTCCAGCGCTTCGACATGGTCGTCCGTCCGGTCCAGCAGCAGCTGCCGCCGCACCCCCGGGGCGATCGGCTCGCGCGGATCGATCCGCTCAACCTGCTGTTGGGTGTCAGCGCTGTGCATGTAGCGCAGCTTGACGAAGATCACGCAGCCGGGGGCGGAGGACGGCGTGTGGGCGCTGCCGGGAGGATTGCGCACATAGGTGCCGACGGGAAAATCGCCGCTTTCGTCACTGAACACGCCATCAAGCACAATGAATTCCTCACCCAGCGCATGCACGTGCGCACAGAAGGAGGACAGCGGGGCGTAGCGCACCAGTGAGGTGGCCCGCGCCACCTCCGCGCCATCGCGCTCCAGCATCTTGCGCTCCACGCCTTGCATCGGCGAGGCGGTCCAGCGCAGGGCATCGGCGGCAACACGGGCGGGCTGGCGCCAATCGGCATTGATCCGCATGTGGTGTCTTTCTATCAGGGGGCATGAGCAAAACCGTCATGCCGCCATGGCTTGAACAGGGACTGGGGCATATTTGGTTGCCCTACACCCAGATGCAAACCACGCCACCGCCCCTGCCGGTTGTGGCCAGCCGCGGCGTGCGCCTGCGCTTGGCTGACGGGCGCGAGCTGATCGACGGCATCGCCAGCTGGTGGACCGCCGCCCACGGCTACAATCATCCGCATATTCTGGCGGAAATGGCCGATCAGATGCAGCGCTTGCCCCACGTCATGTTCGGCGGCCTGGCGCATGAACCGGCGTGCCGTCTGGCAAGCCGGCTCGCGACCCTCTTACCGGGCGATCTCAATCATGTGTTTTTCGCCGAATCGGGCTCGGTGTCGGTGGAAGTGGCGGTGAAGATGGCCGTGCAGTACTGGCTGAATCGCGGGGAGCGGCGACCGCAATTGGTGCATTTCCGGCACGGCTATCATGGCGACACCATCGGCACCATGGCGCTGTGCGATCCTGAGGAAGGCATGCACAGCGCCTTCAGGGGCCTCTTGCCCCGGCATCTGTTGGCCGACCTGCCTGAAACCGCCGAGGCGGTTGAGCAGCTCGACGCACATCTGGCCGCGCACCCCGTGGCCGCGATGATCGTGGAACCGTTGGTGCAAGGCGCCGGCGGCATGAAGCTGCACACACCCGCTGTCCTGCAGACGCTGCGCCGGCTGGCCGACAAACATGAGATCCTGCTGATCTTCGATGAGATTTTCACCGGCTTCGGTCGCACCGGCAGCCTGTTCGCCTGTGAGCGCGCCGGCGTGGTGCCCGATATTGTCACCCTGTCCAAGGCCCTGACCGGCGGGGTCGCGCCCTTGTCCGCCGCGATTGCGCGCACGCCCGTGTTCGAGGCCTTCCTGGACCGCGATCCGGAGAAGGCCCTGATGCATGGGCCAACCTATATGGCCCACGCGCTGGGCTGTGCCGCGGCCAATGCGTCACTGGACCTGTTTGAGCGCGAGGACCGGCTGGCAGATGTGGCGCGGCTGCAGGCGGGGCTTGAGGCCGGACTGGCGCCAGCGCGCGCCCTGCCCGGCGTGATCGATGTGCGCGTGCTGGGCGGCATCGGCGCGGTGGAGCTGCAGCGGCTGGACCGGATCGATCACCTGAAGGCGGCGTTTGTGGAGCGCGGTGTGTGGATCCGCCCGTTCGGCCGCATCGTCTATCTGACCCCGCCGCTGATCATCGAGCCGGAAGATTTGACCCGGCTGACCACCGCCCTGGTCGACGGCCTGGCGGCACATTTGGCCGCTCAGGCCGCGTAAGGCCGCCACGCAGCCGTTTGAAAACTGGCACGAAGCTTGAATGTGCATCGGCGACCCAGATGCGCAAGCGTGGAGCGGGGCATGAAACCGATGACGGACAGCAGCAAGAACCACATCTTTCTGGCCAAGGTGGAACGGGCTCTGACCCGTGCGTTGGACGAGGCGGATACGCAAACCGAGCGGGGCCGCAAGCTGGAAGCGGCGCTGTCGGAGGTCAGCCGCACACGGGAAGCCCTGGCGGAGAAACTGGCGGAGAAACTGGCGGAGCGCTGAGCCCGCCGTGCCGGTCGGCACCGCGCGGCGCCCCCTGCGCTGCGGCTTTACTCGTTCCGGCGCGGATCCAGACGGTATCCGCCCGGTTCCGTGACCAGGATTTTGGCCTGGCTGGGCTCGGTCTCGATCTTCTGGCGCAGGCGATAGACGTGGGTTTCCAGCGTGTGCGTGGTAACCCCGGCATTATAGCCCCAAACCTCGTTCAACAGCTCGTCGCGACCGACGGGCTTGTCACCGGCGCGGTAGAGATATTTCAGAATCGAGGTTTCCTTTTCCGTCAGCCGCACCTTCTGGCCGTCGGCATCGCGCACCATCAGCTTGGCGGCGGGCTTGAAGGTATAGGGGCCAACGGTGAACACCGCATCCTCGCTCTGCTCGTGCTGACGCAGCTGCGCGCGGATGCGGGCCAACAGAACGGCGAATTTGAACGGTTTGGTGACATAATCATTGGCGCCGGATTCCAGACCCAGAATGGTATCAGCGTCTGTATCATGGCCGGTGAGCATGATGATCGGGACCTTGACCCCGTTCTTGCGTAAGATACGGCAAGATTCCCGGCCGTCGAAATCAGGCAGTCCGACGTCCAACAAGATCAGATCGAAGGTCTCGCTTTTGCACGTCTCGATCGCGGCGCTGCCGGTGGCAACCTGGGTGACCTCGAAATCCTCATGCATGCCGAGCTGTTCGGCGAGCGATTCCCGCAATTCATTGTCGTCATCAACAAGGAGCAGACGCTTGGCGCTCATAATCCTAAGCCACCTTTATCGTGCCGGCGTAGAACACGCCTGAAGGAAGAGAAGCAACGAGGCGGACTGACCAGCCCGCTCTCGCCATACCCACGCAATGATCACAAGGCTTCACAAAGAGTCTATTAACAGATTGATCGGCAATTACCAGCCCGCTACGTGGCAGCAGATGCAACAAGCTCCACCCGATCCTTTCGATCCGACTCAGGCTGCGGCCCGGGCGGTCCCGCGCGCGGCCGACGCACTGCGCCGCCTAAGCCCCGTCTTGCTTGCCGGGGACACCCCGCATCTGGTGTTGCCGGCTGAACGGGCCTGGCTGTTGGCGCCGCTGGCCAAGCGCTTGGGCGCGCCGGATCTGCTGATTTCACAGCAACGCGCAGCCATCCTGAAGATCCGCCACAAGGGCGCTGCGGCTGTCCGCCTGGCCGGGGACCAGCACTGCGATGCCGACAAGATCCAAGCGATCATCGATGCACAGCGCGATCTGGCCGACCCCTTGAAGGGGCCGTTTCAAACGCGCCCCTCTGCGGAACCCGATGATGCGGCGATCCGGCTGATGAAGATTGCTGGGCTGTTACCAGCGGCCTTGGTCTGGCCCGGTGACGCATTGCCGGCCAATGATCTGCCGGTCGTGGCCGCCCCGGCTGTGCGGGCGTTCGATCTGGACGGCCGCAATGCCTTGATGCCGGTTGCCGCAGCCAATGTGCCACTGGCCGCGGCGGAGCGTTGCCGCCTGATCGCGTTCCGGCCCGCTTTGGGTGGGCGCGAGCACTACGCGTTGGTGATCGGTCGGCCCGATCCTTCCCAGCCGGTCTTGGTGCGCCTGCATTCAGAATGCTTTACCGGCGACCTCCTGGGGTCTTTGAAATGCGATTGCGGCGACCAACTGACCGGAGCGATCGCCGCCATTGCCGAGGCGGGCGGCGGCGTATTGCTGTATCTGGCGCAAGAAGGCCGCGGTATCGGCTTGGTCTCGAAACTGAAGGCCTATGCCCTGCAGGACCAGGGCTTTGATACCGTCGAGGCCAATCTGCGGCTCGGCTTTGAGATCGACGAGCGCCTGTTCGATCCCGCCGTTCAGATGCTGCGCCATCTGGGCATTGCCACCGTCAGGCTGTTGACCAACAATCCCGAAAAGGTGGCGGGGCTTCAGGCAGCCGGACTGACCGTGACGGACCGGGTGGCGCACCGCTTTCCGGACAATCCGCATAACGCCCATTATCTCGCCACCAAGCGAGACAAGACCGGACATTATCTGTGATCCGGGTGCGCGTGCCGGCGGGTGCCACCACCGGCACCCTGGCCTGGGGCGTGGAGCGGGCGCCCTGCCAGGTCGGCCGTGCCGGGCTGATCGCGGCAGCCGATAAGCGCGAAGGCGATGGTGCGACGCCCTGCGGCTGCTGGCCGCTGCGAGCGCTCTATTACCGGCCCGACCGGTTGGCGGTACCGCCGGGGCGGCTCCGCGCCATGGCGATAACGCCGCAGATGCTGTGGTGCGATGACCCTGAACATCCAGCCTATAATCGGCCGGTGCAGGCGCCGTTTGGCGGGCGGCATGAACGGCTATGGCGGCAAGATCATCGCTATGATCTGATTGTCGTGCTCGGCTTTAACGATGATCCGCCTGTGCCGGGCCGCGGCAGTGCGATCTTCTTGCACCTCACTGAGGCGCTGAGCGGGTCCACTGCCGGGTGTGTCGCGGTTGCCAGGCCGGTGCTCGCGCGGCTTCTGGCCCAACTGGGCGCAGCGCCGATGATCGAGATTGCGCCGGCCGGTCTATGCCCCGATCGATGACGCGCACGGACTTGAGCGCGGGTGTTGCCGCTCGCTCCCGCAAGGGCGGGCCTGACGTGTTGATCTGGCGGGCAGCGCTTTTGATTGGCCGCCGGGGAGTTCAGCGATCCCCGGCGGCGGCGCTGGTCAGCCGATCAGATCGGCCTCCGGTTCGCCCAGAATGCCGATCAGGTCCGGCACGCTTGTGTCCACCCCTGTGGCGGACAGGATCGCTTCGGCGACGGACTGGACCGACAGCCCCTGCTCGGACACAAAGCGCTCGGCATCGAATTCCAGGTCCCGCTCCACGCTATTGCCTTGCGGCCCGGTGACAAACGCTTCGAATGACAATTGGCCGTCCTCGGTCAAATCCAGTTCGATGGTGCGGGTCAGGATCTGGCCGTCCGCGGTGGTGACGGTTTGCACCACATCGACGCCGGCGTCTTCGGGGTCTTCGTCGATTTCGGTCGCACGGGTGCGGCCAGTGGCGAAGGTCGTCTGCAAATCAATGCCGCCATCGTCGTCCAAGGCGGCAGTCACCGACCGGTCAAGCGTCCCGCCCTGGGGCCCGGTGGCCTGCAGGTCCAGCGTGACGCTGCCGTCTTCGTTCACGGTGGCGTCTTGATCGATGGGAAGATTTTCGCGGAGGATTTTCCGTCTGATAAAGCGCATCGGGCTCTCCTTTCAGGCTGACAGAACCGACCGTTGGTCGGTATCGATGTGCCTGTGACATACGCAGCCCCTCGCCGCGTCCCTTCGCCAAGGGTGCCGTCGCCGCACCGGGTTGCCCCACAAATTATTGCAATTCTTAACCTGTTAGCCGCGAAGCGGCGCTAGCATCGCTCCGGCGCGAGGCGATTCTGAGAGCTCTGGTCATGCCCAATGCGAAATTTGATGGCGGCAATGTCGTGCTGGTGGACCCGGATGCGGGCCTCCGCGACAATCTCAGCGGCGTGTTTCATAAGGCCGGCCTGACCAGTCTGATCAGTGCCGATGCCTTGTCCGCCTTCTCCGACGCCGTGGAGCGCGACCTGGTCGACCTGATCGTCTGCAATGCCGACATGGATGGTGGCGCCTTCGGCCGCATGTTGCAGGCCATGCGCTCCGGCCATGACGCGATTAACCCGTATGCGGTGACCATCGGCGTCACCGCGCAAGCGTCGGAGACGCATATCAGCGGCTTGATCAATGCCGGCATCGATGGGGTGGTGCTGAAATCCTACCTGCCGCAGGCGCTGATTAACCGCATCAACGGGTTTGTGCTGCAACGCAAGGCCTTCGTGGTGACCCCCAGCTATATCGGGCCGGACCGCCGCATGGGCAGCCGCCCGCAGGATGACCAGACGCCGCTGCTGCCGGTCCCGAATTCGTTGCGCGAACGCGCAACCGGCGCCTATGACGGTGAGCGGCTGCGCTACGAGATCGCCCGCGCCAACACCCGCATCAACGGTCAGCGCCGGCGCCAGAATGCGCTCATGATCGGGCGCATCGTCCAACAGATCCTGCCGTTGTTCCAGGCCGGCGCCGTCGACGATCAGGTCATGGTGCATTTGAAGGGCTTGAAGCGCCTTGCTGACGATCTGTCCAACCGCCTGGAAGGCGACGAGACCGCGCGCATCGCCACTTTGTGCTCCTCGCTCTCGCGCGTGCTGGATAAATTATTGGCGACCCTGCCCACGCCGGAGCAGAAGGATGTGCAGGTGCTCAAGGAGCTGGCCCTGGCGATCCAAAAGGAAGTGCGCGGCGCCGACGAGTCCGACGTGGCCGGAGAAATCGCCACGTCAATCCGCGCCGCCAAGCGCTTCAGCTGAGCCGGTGCCAAGGCCTTGGGCCTGAACCGGGTCCTGATCGGGGGGCATGATCCGGGGCCCGTGGCAGGTGGCCGATCTCAGCTTAAGCTTTTAAGCGGTGTCCCGGGGTCGGCCAGCAAGGCTGGATCAGGCTTTGCGCCGCGGGCGATCAGCGCTTTGGCCTGCACAAAGTCGCGCGTCAGGTTCAGGCTTTCCACCGCCACCAGCCGGCCTTGGCGCAGGTGGCAAACACTGAAGCTGCTGCTGCTAGGGTCGCCCCGGATCAGTGCGCGATCCGTCTGGTCAAACAGTCCCGCGCTCTGCAGCTTCCAGTCATATTGATCCGACCAGAACCATGGCACGGCATCATAAGGCTTAGGCGTGCCGGCGATGGCAGCGGCCACCGCCTTGGCCTGATCCACCGCGTTTTGAACCGATTCGATCACCATCGGCTGCGGTGCCAAAGGATGCGCATAGTCTGCGCAGTCACCACAGGCATAGATCTGCGGATCCGCGGTGCGGCCGTGAGCGTCGACGACGATGCCGCGGCGCACCGGCAAGCCGGCCTGGCGGGCCAGCGCGATTTCCGGTGTCACGCCGACACCGAGCACCACCAGATCCGCCACGATGAGACCGCGATCCGTGGTTATGCCGGTTGGCACGCCCTGGTCCCGCATGATGTCCAAGAGTGTGATGCCGAGCGCGATCCGGACGCCGGCGGCGGCGTGACGGCGTTGAAACGCCGCGGCGATCGGTGGGGATGCGGTGCGCGCCATAAGCCGATCGCGCGCCTCCAGAACGCAGACATCCGCACCCATGGCCTGCGCCGCGGCGGCGACTTCCAGCCCGATATAGCCGCCGCCGATCACCGCCAGCCGGATACCCGGGGTGAGGGCGGCCTGCAGGGCCGTCGCATCGGCGCGGCTGCGCAACACGCACACGCCCGGCCCCCCCGCACCGGGCAGATCCAGCCGCCGCGGTTCTGCCCCGGTGGCCAGCACCAGCGCATCATAGGCCACTGGGTCTTGGTCGTTGAGCGTCACCGTTTGCGCCACGCGATCGATCGCCGTCACGCGCACGCCCAGGCGCAGGCGGATGCCCCGCTCGGCATAAAAGCGCTCCGGGCGAAGGCTCAGGCGCTCGGCCGGCAGCTGGCCCATCAGAAAGGCCTTGGACAGGGGCGGCCGCTCGTAAGGCGGGTCTTCCTCTTGCCCGATCAGCAGGATATCCGGTGAGGGCGTGGCCCGGGCCAGACTGATGGCGACTTGCGCGCCGGCCTGTCCCGCGCCCACGATGACGACGCGTTGGCTCATACCCAAAGGCCTAGCTCATGGATGCAGCGCCGCAAAGCGGCTTCATGTTGGATGATCACGCGATCCGCAACAGCCTTGACCGGCTGGCTGCTGAGCGCGGCTTTGTGGCCCAAGCAGTGCATCGGCACGGCTATCCCACGCAACGGCGCCATGCCCCGGGCTTTGCCACGCTGATGCGCATTCTGGTGGGCCAGCAGGTCAGCACAATGGCCGATGAGGGGATCTGGGCCAGGCTGGGCACCGCGCTGGGCGAGATCACGCCGCAGCGGGTGCTGGCCGCGGAGGATCTGCCCGGCCTGTCTCGCAACAAAAAGCGCTATGCCAGGGCCCTTGCTGAGGCAGTGACGCAGGGAATGCTCGACCTGGACACTGTGTCGATGCTGGACGACACCGCCGCCGTGGCGCAGATCACCCAGGTCACCGGCTTCGGGCCATGGAGCGCGCAGATCTATCTGATGTTCGGGCTGGGCCGTCCGGATGTCTGGCCCGCCGGCGACCTGGCGGTCCGCGCCGGCATCGCCTCGATCCTGCAGCTGGACGCTGTGCCGGATGTCGCCGCCGCTGATCCGCTGGCGGACCGCTATCGCCCGCACCGCAGCGCCGTGGCCCTGCTCAGCTGGCACGTCTACAACAATCCAGCGCTGTGAGCCGCGTATGGCGGTCCGGCTTCCGGTCCTATTGCCGCTGCCGTTCGAGCAGGCATTCGATTATGTGCATGACGAGGCCTTGCCGCCGGGCACGGTGGTGCGCGTTCCGTTTGGCCCGACTGAGCGGTACGGCGTGGTCTGGCCGACCGCCGCGGCTGACCCTGTGGCGGCGACGCGTCTAAAGCCGTTGGCGCGGCTGGCCGATGTGCCGCCGCTGCCGGCTGATCTGATAGCCCTGATTGATAAGCTGGCCGCCTACACGCTGACGCCCTTGGGCAGTGTCTTGCGCCTGGCGCTGAGCACGCCCGCTGCTCTTGAGACGGCGCCGGTCAAGCGTCACCTGATCCGCACCGGGGCGGCTCCGGAGCGGCTCACCCCAGCGCGCCGGCGCGTGCTTGACCGGCTGGCCGACGGCCTGCCGCGCACTGCTGCGGACCTGGCGCGTGAGGCCGGCGTCTCAGCAGGCGTGGTGCTGGGGCTGGAGCAGGCCGGCACCCTCAGTGCTGTCGCTTTGCCGGCCGACCCGGAGATTGCGATGCCGGATCCGGCCTTACCGGCCCCGGCCCTGCGGCCCGAGCAAGAGGAAGCGGCGCAAAGCCTGCGCGCGGCGGTCGAGCAACAGGCCTTCGCGCCGATGCTTTTGGACGGCGTCACCGGCTCCGGCAAGACCGAAGTCTATTTCGAGGCCGTCGCCAAGGCCTTGGCCCAAACGCCGGGGCAAGTGCTGGTGCTGGTGCCGGAGATCGCCCTGACCGCGCAGTGGTTGGAGCGCTTTGCTAGCCGCTTCGGATGTTCGCCGGTGGCGTGGCATTCCGGCTTGACCCAAGCCCAGCGCCGCCAGGCGTGGCGCGCCGCAGCGGAGGGGCGGGCACGCGTCGTGGTCGGCGCGCGCTCGGCATTGTTCCTGCCGTTGCCAGCACTCGCCCTGATCATTGTCGATGAGGAGCATGACCCGAGCTTCAAGCAGGAAGATGGGGTGCTTTACCACGCCCGGGACATGGCGGTTTGGCGGGCGCAACTGGCGCGGTGTCCGGTGGTGCTGGTGTCCGCCACGCCCAGCCTGGAGACGCGCTTGAACGCGCAGGAGGGGCGCTATGCCCATGTCCGACTGCGCCAACGCCACGGCCGGGCCGTGCTGCCGCGGATCCAGGCGGTCGATATGCGAAAGGACGGAGCGCCGCCGGGGCGGTGGCTCAGCCCGGTGTTGGAGCGCGCGGTCGAGGCCCGGCTTAAGGTGGGCGAACAGACGCTGCTGTTTCTCAACCGCAGGGGCTATGCGCCCTTGACCTTATGCCGCGCATGCGGCGCACGCATCGAATGTCCGAACTGTTCTGCCTGGCTGGTTGAACATCGCTATCTGGGCGCGCTGCAATGCCATCATTGCGGCTATCAGATGGCGGTCCCGGACACCTGCCCGCAATGCCATGCGCCCGACACATTGGTGCCCTGCGGCCCCGGCATCGAGCGGCTGGCCGAAGAGGTGCTGAGCCTTTGGCCGCAGGCGCGCTTGGCGGTGATGGCCTCTGATACGCTGGACAGCCCGGCGCAAACCGCCGCCATGATCGGCCAGATCGCCAATGGGCTGATTGACATCGTGGTCGGCACGCAACTGGTGGCCAAGGGCTATCATTTCCCGAAACTGACGCTGGTTGGGGTGATCGACGCGGATCTGGGCTTGCGCGGCGGCGACTTGCGCGCGGGGGAGCGGACCTACCAGCAACTGGTGCAGGTGGCCGGTCGGGCCGGGCGGGAGGATCGGCCAGGACAGGTTCTGTTGCAAAGCTTCGATCCGGGGCACCCGGTTGTGCATGCGCTGATCAGCGGCAATGCCGCGCGCTTCATGGCGCTGGAGGAGCAGGCACGGCGTCACGCGCACATGCCGCCTTTCGCTCGATTGGCCGGCATCGTGATCAGCGGCCCGGACCTGCCGGCGGTGACCGAGGCGGGGCGGCGGCTGGCGCGCGCTGCGCCGAAAGCGCTCGGGGTGGATATCTGGGGTCCTGCCCCGGCGCCGTTGGCGCGGCTGCGCGGCGCGCACCGCCACCGCTTCCTGGTGCGCGCGGACAAGAGCGTGTCCATCCAACGCTTGGTGCGGCACTGGCTTGGCCGCACCGCGTTGCCGGCGAAGGTGCGCGTGCGCGTGGACATCGACCCGATCAGCTTTCTTTAACCCCGGCCCGGTTGGGCCGTGCCGACCAGGCGGCTGCGTCGCTCAGCCGTCGCTTGTCGATTTTGTGCGGTCCGATTTACGAATCCTCAAGCTGTATCGGATCGTATGGATTTGTCTTCTGCGATGACCGGACCGGACCAAGACCCGGGCCGGGGGCGGCAGTGCGCCGGCAGGCGGCAGTTCGGCTTCGACATTCGACCCGGGTATGGCTGCGACACCTTCATACAGTTCTGGCCAGGCCCCGCATCGCCCTGGCAGGTCGGCCGGGCCGCTCCGCGCCCCGGCTCAGCCGCCGTCGCTGACCCGGGAAATGGTCTACGCGCTGATGGCGTTCGGGCTGTTCTCATTCGGTATCTCTGAGATCGCCAGCCCGCGCCTGCCGCCGGAGAAAATTGCGGTTCTGTGGCCGCCCAGCGCCATGCTGCTGGGCCTGTTGTGCATCCGGCCGAAGCGCTTTTGGCCGCTCTACATCCTCGCTTTGGCGGCGGCGTTGCTGCTGCCGATGCTAGCGGATTGGCGCAGCCTGATCTCCGGTGTCGGCTTCACGCTCATCGGCATTGCCGAGGCGGTGATCATCGCGTTGTTGGTCCAGCGCCTGCCCGCGCGGGCGTCGCCACCGGACGGCGCCGACGATGTGCTGCGCTTCGCCCTGATCTGTTTTGGCGTCTCCTTGCTGACCGGGCTGGCTGCGGCGTTATGGACGGTGAATGTGCCATCGGTGATATGGACCGGGGACATCGACCTGGGCACCGCCTGGCGGCAATGGACCATGGAAAAGGCGGCCGGCTATCTGATCTTGACCCCGGCGATCGAAGCCGCGGCGTCCCTGCGTTTGAGCCGACTGCCGGACTGGTGGCCGAAGCGTCCCCGCCTGGAGGCCATGGGCCATTTGGTCGGCTATGGGGTTCTGATCGCGCTGATCTTCAATCTGCTGCCGAATACGGTGCTGCAGGACCGCCTTGGCCATCCGGTCTATCTGTTCTCCACCTTTCCGGTGCTGATTTTCGCCGCGGTCCGCTTCGGGCGCATTGGCGCGGGGCTGGCCGCAGCCTTATTCGCTTTCACAACGATACACCTGACCGCCTCCTCGATCGGCCCGTTCGTTGGCGATCGCCCGTGGGACAATGTCTTGGGCGTGCAGATCTATCTGGTGTTGGCAGCGCTCACCGCCTTCATCGTTGCCAGTTTGGTCGAGCAGGTGCAGCGCAAGAATGCCTCCTTGGAAAGCCAGCATAAGGCCTTGCAAGAGGCCAAGCGCGCGGTGGAAAGGGCGACGCGCGCAAAGTCGCAGTTTTTGGCCGGCATGAGCCATGAACTGCGCACGCCGCTGAACGCCATCTTGGGCTTTTCGCAGATCATCGCCGATGGCAGCCTTGGGCCGGTGCAGCCGCCGAAATATCAAGATTACGCCGACCTCACGGTGCAGTCCGGCCAGCAATTGCTGACCATGGTGGAGGATTTGCTGACCTTGTCCGACACGCTCTCTTCCACCGCCGAGCCCGACCGCAGGCTTGTGGCGCTGGACCAACTGCTGGAGCGCGCAGCCAGCGGCGTCGCCAAGGAGCCGGCCGGCGATCGCTTGACCCTGCTGCAGTCCAATGTGCCGGTCGATCTGAAACTGGTCACCGACGCCCCCTCCCTGCAGAAGGCCTTCTTCCATCTGTTCTACTATGCCTGCCGTCTGGCGCCGGACGGCGTGCGCATCGACGCCGCCGCGACCGTGGCCGAAGAGGGCGTGGCCGTAGCCCTGACGCTGGCGGGCACGGGCCTGCCCCGCGCGTCGGATTGGCGACGCGGCCTGGATTTCGGAGGCTATCAAAACCCCTATACCGCGCGCAGCGAAGCGGCCAGCTTCGACCTGCCCATGGCCGCCGCCCTGATCGATACCGTGGGCGGCCGCTTGAGCTTTCGCGACCGGCCCGGCGGCGGCATCGAGGCGGCGATCCTGCTTCGCACGGTCACCACCGTTCCTGTGCAAGAGCGCCGTGCCGCCCTACCGTAAAGCAACGACCGGCCGATAAAGTTGCTCGCCCCGAAGCACTATCCGGAGCACTATCCGGAGAACTATCCGGAGAACTATCCGGAGAATTCCCTATCCGAAGAATTCGCTATCCGAAGAATTCGCTATTAAGCCGCGCGGACATGGGCCAGATCGCCCAGCCTCGCCATCACCTCGGCTGCTTCGGTCATGAAGCGCTCGACAATCTCCGCGGCGGTTAGCACCTCGCCGATGGCGCCGGCGCCTTGGCCGGCCGGCAGGCAGCTTTTCGCCGGGTCCAGATCGTCCAACTGGCCGGCAATGCCGCCCAAAACGCCGGCCTGACCGCTGAGCATGGCCTGCATCGGGAAGGGTTTGAGATCCTGCGGTCTCGTCTCCCACTCCTCGACATAGGGATTGTCCAGCACGCGCATCGGCTTGCCGGAATAACAGCGGGTCACCCGGGTATCGGCATCGGCGGCGGCAAGAATGCGCTCCTTATAGACCTGGCCTGCATGCGCCTCGGCAGAGGCGATGAAGCGCGTGCCGATCCAAACGCCTTCCGCGCCAAGGGCCAGGGCCGCTGCCAGGCCGCGGCCATCGACGATGCCCCCGGCGGCGACCACCGGGATTGTCACCGCATCGACGATCTGCGGGATCAGCGCCATGCCGGCAACCGCGCCGGTGTGCCCGCCGGCCTCGGTGCCTTGGGCAATGACCAGATCCACACCGGCCTGCTCGGCGCGTTTGGCATGCTCCACCTTACCGCACAGGCTCATCACCATCAGCCCGGCATCATGCAGCACCGCGATGATGTCTGCGGGCACGCCCAGGCCGGCGATAAAGGCGCTGGCCCCCTCTTCGATGATGATATCGACGGACTTGGTCAGCGAGTCGGGCAGCGCGGTGAGCAGATCGACTCCGAACGGCTTGTCGGTGAGCGCGCGGACCTGGCGCATTTGGCTGCGGATTTGCTCCGGGCCTTGGCCGGCCATGCCCAATGTGCCATAGCCGCCTGCTGCCGAAACAGCGGCGCACAGCTGTGCGTAGGAGACCCCGCCCATGCCCGCCAGCATGATCGGGCGGTCGATATTGAGGCGGGCGCATAACGGCGTTTTGAACGGCATCGGGATACTCCTGGACCATGGAAGGGCAACAGCGCATCGATTTTGCGGCTCAGCCGGTGCCGGCGCAAGCCGCCCCGCGCGGAGACGACGAGGCGTGGTCGGCGTGGATGCGCCGCCGGCTGGCCCGGCACATCCCGGAACTGATCCGCCTGTCGATCCCCGCGGTGGGCACCCGCCTGGGCATGCTGGTGATGGCGTTTGTCGACACCATCATGGTCGGACGCTATGCCACAAGCGACCTGGCCGCGCTGACGCTGGCCAATCAGGGCTTGATTCTGCCCCTGCTGATAACCGGTATCGGCCTGTTGATGGGCGTGATCGTCTATTCCGCCCAGGCCTATGGCCGCGGCCGGCGGGATGAGGTGGTGCGCATCTTCTGGCGCAATCTGCCCTATGCCGGCGTGATCGGCCTGACCACCGTGGTGCTGTGCGCGGCCGCACAGCCCTTGTTCCTGGCCTTGGGCCAGGAGCCGGGCCTGGTGGACCAGGCGCTGCCGCTGGTGTGGATTCTCGCAGCCGGCCTGCCGGGGCATTTTCTGTTCTATGTCGGCGCCTCTGTGCTGGAGGGGATCAAGCGGCCGCACATCGCCGCCTACGGCATCGTTCTGGCCAATTTCGTGAATTTGCTGCTGAACTGGATCCTGGTCTACGGTCCCGGGCCGTTTCCGGAACTGGGCGCGGCCGGCTCGGCCTGGGCGACCACGGTGCTGCGCTGGGTGCTGGCGCTGGCCACTCTGGCCTATCTGCTGCGCGCGCCGGCTCTGGTCGGCGAGTTCGGCTTTGCCCGGGCGATGTGGCAGCCGCTGAAGGACTGGGCCGAACAGCGCCGCTTGGGCTATGCCTCGGCGGTCAGCTTGGCCGCGGAGGTCTGCGCGTTCGGCGGCCTCAGCATCATCGCCGGGCTGATCTCCACCCTGGCGGTGGCGGCCGTGGGCATCACCTTCAATTTGATGACCCTGCCGTTCATGGCCGCCTCCGGCATCGGGGCAGCCACCTCCGTTCGCGTGTCTGTCGCCCTGGGCCGTGGCGATGCCGACGATACGAAGCTGGCGGGCTGGACCGGACTGGCGCTGTCCGTCATCTTCACCATTGTGGTCGGCGCGCTGATTTCGCTGAATCCGGGGGCTGTGTTTGCACTCTATTCCGATGATGCGGCGCTTGCGCCGGTGGCAATCGGTCTGATCGTCTATATCGCCGCGGTGTTGCCGTTCGACGGCGGCCAGTCCGTGATCTCCATGGCGCTGCGGGGGTTGGGCGAGACGTGGTGGCCGACGGCCATCCAGCTATTCTCCTATCTGGTGCTTATGATACCGCTGTGCCTGGTGCTGGCCTTGTCCATCGGGCCGCATGGCTTGATGATCGGCACGCTGATCGCGTCCGTCGTTTCCGTCATGCTGCAGAGTTGGCGATTTGCTTGGAAGGTGGCGCGGCTCTAGCCTGTTTACAAAAAAGGGCGCGCATTTTGCGGTGCCTTTTGCTATAGTTGGCGTAACAGCCGGAACGGCCCACAAGATATGGGTTCAATAAGCGGTCCGGTTCCTCCGTTTTGGAAAGGAGGTGGATGCACAACGCGCGTGATCGCGCCTGAGCCTCAGCGCCGGTCTCGGCCCCGGCCGCTCTCTTCTTCAAAAACGAGGTGTTCCCATGCATCGCCTGTTCGTGGGTCTGGAACTGCCCGACCGCATCAAAGGCCATCTGATCGCCCTGATGGGTGGATTGGAAGGCGTGCGCTGGCAGACCGAAGACCAGTTGCACCTGACCCTGCGCTTTATCGGTGAGGTTGATCGCGCCAAGGCGGAGGATATCCGCTCCGCGCTCGGCCTGGTCAGCGGTGAGCCGTTCGACGTCAAATTGGAAGGCGTGGGATATTTCGGGCCGGACCGGTCGCCGCGTCTATTGTGGGCCGGGGTCGCCGATCCCGCGCCGCTGAAGCATCTGCACGAAAAGCTCGATCAGGCGCTCACGCGGGTCGGCATCGCGCCGGAAAGCCGCAAATTCAAGCCGCATGTCACATTGGCGCGTTTTAGGCGGCCGGCCGCGGCGACCGCGCGCCTGCCCTTGTTTTTGGAACGCTCGGCCTGCTTGAGCCTGCCCGCCTTCACGGTGACCCGCTTCGTGCTGTTCGAAAGTCATCTGCTGGGCGAGGGTGCCTGTTATGATGCGGTGGAAAGCTACCCTTTGGGCCTGAGCTTAGATCCTGAGGATATCGAGCGCTTCGGCGAGTGGGGCGAGGTAGCCGGCCCCGAAGGCTTTGATATGGAACAGGATCGGATAGGTTTGATATAGCGCCCGCCGCTCCTTGAAAAAGCCGGGGTCGACCGGCCCGTAGGCGTCGTAAAAGGCCGGCGATGGCGCGCCGAACAGGCAGAGCATGGCCAGATCGATCTCGGCATGTCCGTAGGACAAGGCGGGATCGATCAAGGCCGCGACGGCGCCTGACCGCGTCAGAATATTGCCCTGCCAAAGATCACCGTGCAGCAGGGCTGCGGTCGGCTCGGCGGGAAGAAAATCCTCAAGACGCTGAGCCAAACGGTCGAGCCGACGGTCCAAATCCTTTGGCAAATGCCCCGAGCCGCGGGTGGCGCGAAGCATCGGCAAGAGCCGGCGCTCGCGCCAATAGGCGGGCCACGGCGCCAGTGCCCGATTGTCTTGCGCGAAGTCGGCAAAGGCCGTGCTATCGTGAAAGCCATAGTGCTGGCCGGTTTGGGTGTGCAGATGCGCCACCACAGCGCCGAGATCGGCCTGGACACTGCCGCTGCCAGCCGCGATCAGAGCCATCACCAAAAGGCCCGGCTCTGCGCCGAAGACGTGCGGCACGGGAACCTGCCGCTCGGCCAGAAAGCGCAGCTGATCGGCCTCTGACACGCCGGTGATGCGGCGCAAGGCTGGCGGATAAAGCTTGGCAACGGCGGCGCGCCCGTCGGCCAGGCGAACGCGATACAAGGTGCCGAAGCTGCTGTCCGCCAGCAAGCCTTCAAGCTGCGCCGGAACGCCGATCAGCGCTGCAACGCGTGCCTCAAGATCGGCGGGCATCGGCGTCCACACGCTTCATCAGCCCCTCCACCGCGTCATTGATCATGGTCCAAACCCGGTGAAAGCCGTCGTCGCCGCCATAATAGGGGTCGGGCACCTCTTCGCCGTGGCCGCCGGCCCCGTGGCTCAGCAACAAGCTCAGCTGCGCGGTCGCATCGGGCGGGCAGATGCGTTGAGCTGCGGCCAGATTCTGCCGGTCCATACAGACGATATGGCCATAGCGGTAGAAATCCTCCGGCGCCAACTGGGCAGCGGTCTGCATGGAGATATCGACGCCGAATTCGCGCGCGATCGCCTGGGCACGCCGGTCCGGTGCTTCGCCGATATGATAGCCGGCCGTCCCGGCGGACGCCACGATCAGATCAGACCGGCCGCTGCGCCGCGCCCACTGCTCCAGGGCGCCTTGAGCCATCGGCGACCGACAAATATTTCCCAAACACACGAACAGGATGCTGGTCATGTCCGGCTCCCTTGCTGGGTGTCATGCTTGCGGCTTGCCCCGCCGGGGCGCCTGCCCCTATGGTCCGGCCGGCATCGATAGCCCGTTCTGGTCCGTGGGGGAAAGCATCCGTTTATGAGCACCATCAGTCCTGAAACCGCGCTCGTCTATACCATGGTTCTCATCTCCGCCTGTGATGGCCGGATGACGGACAGCGAGATCGCGCGCATGACCTTTCTGGTCGGCGGCCTGCCGGCCTTCCAGGGCTATGATCGCGGCCGCCTGCTGAGCGACAGCGAGGCGTGTACGGCGATCCTGGAAGAGGAGGATGGGCTGGATGCCGTGTTGGGCCTGATCAAGGAGGCCGTGCCGGACAGTCATATGGATCTGGTCTACACGGTGGCCTGCGACGTCGCCGCCGCCGACGGCAAATTGAGCCAGGAGGAACTGCGCGTGTTGGAGATAATGCGCTACGACCTCACCATTGACCGGCTGGTCGCTGCGGCAATCGAGCGCAGTGCGGCTGCGCGCCGGCGCACCTTCGCGGAAGGCTGACGCACATTGCGGGCGCCCAAGGCTCTGCCCAATTGGTTGACGATCGCCCGCATCGTTCTGATCCCGGCCCTGGTCGCCCTGTTCTTCGTGCCGGGGCCGGGCGGCAGTGCGGCACTTGCCGCGGTGTTCGTGATTGCCAGTATCACCGATTGGCTGGACGGCTATTTCGCCCGAAAGCTGCAGGTCGTGTCCCGCCTGGGCACCTTTTTGGACCCCATTGCCGACAAGCTGATGGTCGCTGCAGCCTTGGTCATGTTGGCCGGAGACGGCCGGCTGGGGCTGGCCGGCAGTGTCGCCGCGGTGATCATCCTACTGCGCGAATTGTTCATTGCCGGACTGCGCGAATATCTCGCCGGAGCGGAGATCAATGTGCCGGTGTCACAGTTGGCGAAATGGAAAACCGCCGCCCAGATGGTCGCGATCACCGTGTTGTTACTGGCACCAGCGCTGGGCGTGGCGGCGGCGCTGGCCCATATGACCGGCCTGATCCTGCTGTGGCTGGCCGCGGCGATGACCGCGGTGACCGGCTGGCAATATTGGCAGGGTGCGCTGCCGGTCCTGCGGACACCGAGCCGATGAGGATTCTCTATTTCGCCTGGGTCGCCGAGCGCATCGGCCGGGCTGAGGAAAGCGCGGTTCCACCGGCGCAGATCGCCACCGTGGGCGCGCTGGTGGATTGGCTGGCAGGGCTCAGCGAGGCACATGCCGCTGCCCTGTCCGACCGAACCCGGCTGCGCTGCGCGGTCAACCAGGACTTTGCCGGGTTCGACGCGCCGGTGGCCGCCGGAGATGAGGTGGCCTTCTTTCCGCCGGTAACCGGAGGCTGACGCGCCATGCCCGCGCGCATCGATATCGTCGTGGCGGAGGATCCGATCGACCTTGCCGCCGCCCTCGCCGAAGCCGCCCCAGACGGAGCCGATGGAGCCATGGTAAGCTTCACCGGCCATGTCCGCGCCGAACCAGGCTGCGACGCCCTGGAATTGAGCCACTATCCGGGCATGACGGAGAAGCTGATCAGGCGGATCGCCGAACAGGCGGCCGACCGATTCGGCCTTAGCGGTCTGACGGTTCGGCATCGGGTCGGCGTGATGCAAGCGGGCGAAACCATCGTCCTGGTGCTGGCCGTGGCTCGCCATCGCCACGCCGCCTTCGACGCCGCCCGCTTCACCATGGATTGGCTGAAGACCAAAGCGCCGTTCTGGAAACGCACCAGCAATGGTGCCTGGGTTGATGCACGCAGCGAAGACGATGCAGCAGCCAGCGCCTGGGGCTAGGGGCTCTCCGATTTGGCTGGCCGATTTGGCTGTCCAGACCATTCTAGGGTGCAAGTACCCTCCTGCTCTCGTCCGCCAGATCGAAGGATAGTAACAGCGTGCGTTGCAGCGAATTGAAGTTGTCGTCTGAGATCATGTACAGGCGGATCCCCGTAGCGGTCTCGCTCACCGCCAGCCCCTCCATATTGTCGATATTGATCGGCGGGCGCAGGGTTGCCAGGATCTCCGGAGCGATCACCGCGTCTTGGGCCAGCGCCGTGGCGGAAAAGCGGCCAAGCTTGATCGAGACACCGGTCAGCGGCGCAAAGCGGCGTAGCAGCACAAGAATATCCCCGTTCGTCAGGGCCGCCATGGCGGTCGGCCGGTGCTGCTGTGGCAGGTCCAGCGCCAGCGGCTGAACGGTCCCGTCACGCCACAGCCACGCTTGGTTATGGCCCGCCTGGGTCAGCAGCGTTTCCGCAGCCATCAGGATCGTTCCATCCGGCAGAGCCGCCATCGCCTCGATCCCGCCATTAACCGGCAACGCCTGGGTCATTTCCTGCGGCAAGGGCAGCCATTCAGGCGCGTCAAGCCGGCCGCCGGCAAACCGCAACACGGTCGGCGTCGCCTCCGTCGCCAAATACACATCGCCATCGCGCTGGGTAAGCGCTTCGGGATCAAGCGGGGCGTCGGCATCGTCGCGCAGCGGCCCGAACATCGGATAGATCTGCGCCTCGCCCACACCGGTCAAGGTGCCGTCCGGTCCGTGCTCCAGGCTTGCGGTAAACCAGCTGCCGCGGTCGCTGATCGCATGCAAGCGGCCGTCGGGATCCAGCACCATGGCGGAAAAGCCGCCGAACGCGGAATGCTCCGCGCGCAGCACCAAACCACCGCGATAGATCAGCGCCTCATGCTGGCGCCGGGCTGGCTCGCTGCGGTCCATCGGGATCGACGTGGCTTCGACCTGCAGCGCCTGGACGGGATCTTCATGCCAGCCGGCGGTCAGAATCCCGGTACAGGCGAGCAGCGCCAGAATTGCCACCGGCGCCCAAAGCCGTATCTGCATGATCACGTAAATCCCCTTCCACGACGCCCTGCGCTTTCTAACCCAGTGTCAGCCTTTGACAAGCGCTCATCTGTCTGCCTGAAGGTTTGCCGATGCCCTGGTCCCCCCGCAAGCGACGCGCCATAACCGCCTTGGTGCTGGCGACCATCGCCGCCATGTCTCTGTGGTTCTCCGCCGCGGCCATCGCCCCGGCGCTGATCTCGCTTTACGATCTCAGTCCGTTGCAGGCGGGCTTTCTGACCAGTTCGGTATCGGCCGGATTTGTTGCCGGCACCTTGATCAGCGCAAGCTTCGGTCTGGCTGACCGGTTGGATCCGCGCCGCTTCTTCTTGCTCGCCACGCTAACCGCGGCAGGGATCAATCTGTCGCTGCTGGCGATCCCAGCGGATCATTGGAGCATGCCGGTCCTGCGCGGGCTGATCGGCCTGTGTGCCGCGGGCATCTACCCCGTGGGAATGCGCCTGGCGGCCAGTTGGGCGGAAACCGCAAAGGGCCGGGCGGATACCGGACTGTTGGTGGGGCTTCTGGTCGGCGCGCTGACCTTGGGTTCGGCGACGCCCTATCTGGTCGATTTGGCCGGCGGGTTGAGCTGGCAGCGGACCCTGATGCTGGGCTCGGCACTGGCAGCGGCAGGCGGCGTGTTGATTCTGGCGGTGCCGGTTGGCCCATCCTATCAACGCGCGGCTGCGTTTAAGGCCTCCGATGCGCTGAAGGGATGGACCGAACCGGCGATGCGCCTGACCAATCTGGGATATCTGGGCCATATGTGGGAGCTTTATGCCATGTGGGCGTGGATCGGCGCGTTCCTGGCTGCCAGCTTCTCTGTGCAGCCGGGCGGTCCGATGACTGAGGTCTGGGCCAAATTTGCCGCGTTTGCTGTGATCGGCACCGGTGCTGCCGGCTGTTTGCTGGGAGGCTTTGCGGCCGACCGCATCGGCCGGACCGCCGTGACCGCTGCGGCAATGATCCTCAGCGGGACCTGTGCGCTGTGTTTGGGATTTCTTCTCGGCGGTCCGGTATGGCTGGTGCTCGGGGTCGCGCTGATCTGGGGGATCACCGTCATCGCCGACAGTGCGCAATTTTCAGCAGCGATGGTCGAATTGGCGCCGAAGCACCTGACCGGAACGCTCTTGACCGCGCAAACCTGCTTGGGCTTCCTGCTCACGATGGTCAGCATTCAGCTTTTGCCGGTGGTGCGTGAGGCCTTCGACTGGGGCGTCGCCTTTGCGCTGCTGGCCGTGGGCCCGGCGCTGGGCGCGCTGGCAATGCTGCGGCTGCGTGCCCGCCCAGAGGCGCAGAGCCTGGCCGGCGGGCGCAAATGAGCCATGCTCCGTTCGACCGTGTGCGTCTGCGCCGGGTCCGCCCGCATCCAGGCTTTGCCGAGGCGGGTTTCCTGTTCCGCGAAATCGCTGCCCGGCTGCTGGAGCGCATTGAGGAGACCAACAGCCGCTTTGCCCTAGCCGCTGAGATCGGTGCCGGCCGCGGCGGCCTGGCGGAGCGGCTGCCGGCAGACTATGTCGTCCGGCTCGACCTAGCCGCGGCCTTGGTGACCGGTTGTGCTGCGGTGGTGGCGGATGAGGAGGCGCTGCCGCTTGCCCCAGGGCGATTCGATCTCATTTGCTCCAATTTGGCGCTGCACACGGTCAATGATCTGCCCGGCGTGCTGATTCAAATGCGCCAGGCGCTGGCACCTGGCGGGCGCGTGCTGGCCAGCCTGATCGGCGGTGCCAGCCTGTCTGGCTTGCGGCACTATCTGCTGGCAGCGGAATCGGACATCACCGGCCGGGCCGTCCCCCGTGTCGCGCCCATGGTGGATGTGCGCGATCTGGGCGGTCTGCTGCAGCGGGCAGGCTTTGCTGAGCCGGTCAGTGATATCGATCGGATCAGCGTGACCTATCGTTCGCCGCTGCGGCTGTTTGACGATCTCAGGGCGATGGGCGAGCGCAATCCATTGGCCCAGCGCGCACCGCTGCGCCGCGATGTGCTGGCCCAGGCACTGGCTCGCTGGCAAGCCGCCGAGGGCACCCAGCACGGGCTGCCAGTGGGCTTTGAGATCCTTTACTTGTCTGGCCGCGTGGCGTGACCGCGGCTGCGCCGGCAGCGTTCTGAGCAATAGCGCACACGATCCCAATCCCGCGCCCATTTGCGGCGCCAGGTGAACGGCCGGCCGCACACCGCGCAGATTTTCTGAGGCACGGGCGTGCGTCGGTTCATCCCCCCTCGCCCAACGGGAAGGCAAGCTGGCCGCCGGCGTTGGCCCGGCGCGCCCGGCCTTGACCGGTCATCCGCAATCCGCTCCTGCGGCTGCCATGGCGCTGCTGGATCGCCGCGGCCTCCTGCTTGAAGCCTTCACTGCGGCGCACCGCCCAGACCGCCTCGCGGGCCGCTCGGGCTGCGGCCAGATGATCCACGATCGGCCGCGGATAGACTTTGTCCAGAACCCCATCGGCACCGTCCCAGAGCCAAGGGTCGTGGACATAGGCATCCGGCACCGGCGCCAGTTCCGGCAGCCAGCGGCGGATGAAGCGGCCGTCCGGATCCTGGTCGCGGCCCTGTTTCACCGGGTTATAGATGCGCACGGTATTGATGCCGGTGGTGCCTGATTGCATTTGCACCTGCGGCCAGTGGATGCCCGGTTCATAGTCGGTGAACTGGCGCGCCAGATGCAGCCCCGGTGCCCGCCAATCCAGCCATAGATGATAGCTGGCCACCGCCATCAGCATGGCGCGCATGCGAAAATTCATCCAGCCAGTGGCTGAGAGGCAGCGCTGGCACGCATCCACAAACGGCAGCCCGGTTTCTCCGGCCGCCCAAGCGGCCAGGCGGGTGGCCTCCGTCGTCCCGTTGCGCCGCAGGCCATCATAGCCGCGGTGCAGATTCTCAAATTCCAGGCGAGGCGCAGTCTCCAGCTTCTGCATGAAATGGCAGTGCCAGTGCAGGCGGCCGGAAAAGGAATTGAGCGCCCCGCGCCAGGATCGATCCGGGCCATCCTGGTGTTTCACGGCGCGCTGGCGGGCCCAGTTGGCCTGGGCCACCTCGCGCAGCGAGAGGGTCCCCCAGGCCAGGTGCGGCGACAGGCGAGAGCAAGCGTCAAACCCGGTCACAGGACTGGACATCGCCGTGCGATAGTGCCTGCCGCGCCGGGTCAGGAAGGAGTCCAGTCGCTCCATGGCCTGCGCCCGGCCGCCGATCTGCCGCTGGGCACAGCAGTCGTTGGGCAGGCCAACGTCCGAGGCCTGCGGGATCTCCCCCGGCTCAATCCCGCACAGCGGCGTCAGGGCCACCGGGGCCGGCGTCACCGGCTCAGCCATGAAGGCATCCCAGCGCCGGGCCCAGCCATCGCGCCGCGTCAGCCCCCGGATGACCCCGGTTTGGCGGTGCTCATGCCAGGCGATGCCGTGGCTCCGGGCCCAACGAGCCACGGCTTGATCGCGCGCATAAGTCCAGCCATTGCCGGTTTCTTCGTGCGACCAGAGGGCGGCAATGCCGGGCCCTTGCCGCAGCGTGTCAAGCACCTCCACCGCCGTGCCGAGGCGAACCACCAACGGCTGGCCCAGGCGCGCCAGATCCGCGCGCAGGGCATGCAGCGACTCCGCAGCGAACGCCCAGTGCCGCCCGGCCATGTCCGGCTGCTGCCACAGGCCCGGTTCGGCGATGAACAGGGGCAGCACCGGCCCGCGTGCCGCCGCCGCGACCAGCGGGCGATGATCATAGACGCGCAAATCGCGTTTGAACCAGACGATGTGAAGCGGACCGGTCATCGTGGCCCATGTCTACGCCGTCGGCAGAGCGCGCGCTCGGGGCCGGATTGCCGCACCCCGGTCAGGCCGGCTGCCGGCTGCCGGCTAAGCCTGAGCCCGCATCGCCTCGGCAGCCTCCAGATCCACCGAAACCAGCGTCGAGACGCCCTTTTCCGCCATGGTGACACCGAACAGGCGGTGCATGCGCGCCATCGTCACCGCATTATGGGTAACAATCAGAAAGCGGGTCTGCGTGCGCGCCATCATCGCGTCCAGCAGGTCGCAAAAGCGCTCGACATTGGCATCGTCGAGCGGGGCGTCGACTTCGTCGAGCACGCAGATCGGCGCGGGATTGGTCAAGAACACGGCGAAGATCAGCGACAAGGCGGTCAAGGCTTGTTCCCCGCCGGACAAGAGCGACAGGGATTGCAGCCGTTTGCCCGGCGGACTGGCCAGGATTTCCAATCCGGCCTCCAGCGGATCATCGCTGTCGACCAGGCTTAAATGCGCTGTCCCGCCGCCGAACAGCGTGGTGAACAATTCGGTGAAGTGGCCATTAACCTCTTCGAACGCGGCCAGCAGCCGCTCACGGCCTTCTCGGTTCAACGCACCGATGGCGCCGCGCAACCGCGCCAGTGCCTGTTCCAGATCCGCGCGTTGCTCGGCCAAATGCGCGCGCTCGGCCTGTACCTCAGCCAATTCCTCCGCCGCCTGCAGATTGACCGCGCCGAGCCGATCGCGGTCGCGCACCAAGGCGTCTGCCTGCGTGGCCAAACGGGCGGCGGCATCGGCGCTAAAGTCTTCCTGGTCTGGGAGCGCCGTTGGAGGGCAGGCGAAGCGCTCGCCGCAGTGCCGGGCCAGGTCCTTCCGGGCCGTGCGCGCGGTCTCCGCCAAGGCCTCCAGGCGCACGCGCTGCTCGCGCACTTGAGCCAAGGCGGCTTCTTGCTGCTTCAAGGCCGCCTGTGCCGCCTTATTACCGGTTTCCGCCTGAGCCAGCCGATCGGTCGCGGCGGCCAAGGCAGTGCCCGCTTGGGCCACCTCATCGGCCAGGGCGTGCCGCTGTGCCTCCAGCCGCGCGGGTGCCTCTTGGTGTGCGGCGATGTCTGTGCGCGCGGCTTCGGCCCGCTCCGCCAAGGCCTCTGCGTGAGTCTGGACCCGGGCCTGCCGCTGTTGCCATTGGCCACGGTCCTGATCGATCGCCGCCAGCCGGGTGCGCCGCATCTCGCCGTCCCGCGCCAATTGATCGGCGCGGGCGCGTGCTTCGGCCAATGTGCCGCGCGCCGCCTCAACGAACTGCCTATGCTGGGCCACCTCTGCTTCCAGCGCGGCATTGTCCGGCATCTGGGCCAGCTTGGTGCGCAGACTGGCGATGCGTTCGCCGCAGTCTTCAGCGTCTGTGGCAAGCCGCTCGGCCTGAGCCTCCAAGGCGGCGCGGTGCGCGGCCAGTTTCGCGGCCTGCCGCTCCGCCTCGGTCAGCCTTGCCTGCGCCTGCGTGACGGCGTGATCGGCCTGGCGCCGCACCGCGCGCGCGCCCTGTTCTTCGGACTGAGCCAAGCGGATCTGATGCTGGACGGACGCCAACGCGCCCTGTGCCTCCAGCACAGCGGTGTCGGCCGTGCGCTTTTCCTCGCGGCATTGCTCCAACCGGTTGCGCTGGCGAAGGCGTTCGGCCGCAGCGGATACCGCGCGGCCGCTGTGGCGATAGCCGTCCCAGCGCCAAAGCTGCCCGTCTGCGGTGACCACTGCCTGGCCGGCGTGAAGATGCGGCGCCACAGTCTGTGCCGTCTCCGGGCTTGCCGCCACGCCGATCTGGGACAGGCACCGGGCCAATACGGGCGGCGCCTTTATCGACGCGGCCAGCGGCACAAGTCCGCCCGGCAGGGGGGGATCTGCCGGCTGCACAGCCGCCCCGGCCCAATAGGCCGGCGCGCCGGGATCTTCGCCGGCGTCCAAAGCGCTGCCCAAGGCTGCCGCCAAGGCCGCTTCCAGCCCAGCGGGCACGCCCAGGCGGTCGATGATCGGCGGGTCGCTGCTCGGCTCAGAGCGCTGCAGCAGCTTCTCTAAAGCGGCCATTTCAGACGCCAGGGTGCGCATGGCTTGGTCTGCCTCGGCCAGGCGCTGCCGCGCCGGCGGCTCAGCGTCGCGCGCCTCTTCCAAGGCTTGAGCGGCGGCCTGGCAGCGCTGATCCGCCGCAGCGGCGTGCGCGCGCGCTTGCTCCAACGCCTGCTGCGCCTGCTCCGCGTCGGGCTCGGCGGCGGCGATAAGCTGATCCAGCCGACGTGTGAGGTCGGCGCGTTCGCGCGCCAATCGGTCGGCGCGCCGCTCCAGAGCACTGAGATCGCCCTGAAGGCTGGCGCGCCGGGCGCGCGCGTTCATGAACGCCTCATTGGCGGTATCGTAGGCGCTTTCGGCCAAGCCGGCCGCGGTCACCGCCTGTTCCAGTTTGCCCTGCGCTGCGGCCAGGGCCGCGCCACCTTGGTCGTCAGCGGTGCGCAACATGGCGTGCTCCCGCTCCAGCCGGGCGAGCGCCTCATCGGCGTCCTGCCGTTGTTCAGCAAGGCTCGCCTGGTCTTCGGCGACCTGCGCCAGCTGGGTTTGCGCATGCGCCAAGGCCTCTTTGCGGCGCTTGGCTTCTGCGGCCAGCCGGTCGCATTCCTGCCGCAAGCGCTGGCGGGCCGCGGCGGCTTCGGCCTGAGCCTGGCGCAGGGGCGCAAGCGTGTCCGCGGCAGCCTCAGCGGCGCGGCGGGCCTGGTCAGTTGCGCCGGTCAGGCGGCCGACGGCTGCATTGGCTTGGGCCAAGGCGCGCTCCTGCGCCTCAGCCTCCTCAGCTGCGGACCGCCAGCGCAAATACACACCAGCGGCCTCGGCGCGCCGGATCTGGTCCGACAGACGCTTATATGTTTCCGCCTGTTTGGCCTGGCGCTTCAACTGGCCGAGGCGTCCGTCCAGTTGCGCCAACACATCTTGCAGCCGGGTCAGATTGGCCTCAGTTGCGCGCAATTTCTTTTGCGCATCGGCGCGCCGGCTGTACAGGCCGGAGATGCCCGCCGCTTCCTCCAATATCGCCCGGCGCTCAGACGGCTTGGCGGTGACCAAGGCACCGATGCGGCCCTGGCTGACCAGGGCGGGCGAGTGGGCGCCGGTCGCGGCGTCGGCGAACAAGAGCCGGACATCCTGGGCCCGCACATCCAGGCCGTTGATGCGGTAGGCAGAGCCGGCGCCGCGCTCGATGCGCCGGCTGACCTCCAGCGCATCGTCGGCCGGCACGGCCATGCCGGGCAAGGGTCCGGCCGCCTCTACCCGCACGGTAACATCCGCCAGATTGCGCGAGGCGCGTTTGTCCGTGCCGCTGAAGATGACCTCGTCCATGCCGCCCGCGCGCAGCGATTTCGGCGCGGTTTCGCCCATCACCCAGCGCAGTGCTTCCAGGAGGTTGGACTTGCCGCAGCCATTTGGGCCGACAATGCCGGTCAGCCCCGGCTCGATCGGCAATTCCGCCGCATCGACGAAGGATTTGAATCCAGACAGGCGCAGCCGGCTGAAATACATGCGGCCGGGTCCTCCTCTGGCACAGAGGCAAGACGGCCGGCCGCACCGATCCGTCCTACCGGTTAGGCGCCGGCCTCTTCCAGCGCACGCTGAAGCTGGGTGAAGGGGTCTTCACCCGCTTGCAGCTTGAATTCTTCGCCGTTGATCAGAAAAAACGGCGTGTAGCCGATATTGAATCGGTCCGCCTCTTCCTTGGCGCGTTCGGCCAGCATGGCCTGTAAGTCGCGATTCTGCAGACAGCGGTCCAGTTCCGCCCGGCTCATACCGACCTCGCGCATGACCATGGCGAGATTGTCGATCAGCGGCTGTTGGCGCCAGCGCGGCTGGTTGCGGAACAGATGATCCGTGATCAGCGCAAAGCGCTCCGGCCCCTGGCAGCGGGCCACCGAGGAGATCCCCAAATCCACCCCGCTCAACGGATAGTCGCGTTGGATCATGTGGATGCGGCCGGTGTCGGTGAACGTCTCTTTCAGCCGGTCATAGGCGGCGCGGTGAAAGCTGGCGCAAGCGGGGCAGCTATAAGCGGCGAATTCGATCAACTGCACCGGCGCTTCGGGATCGCCAAACTGCAGATTGCCGATTGCAGCCCCGGTCTCATCAACCGCATCGGGCGGCGGTGCATCGAGCGAGACCTTGTCGGCGGCGATGGCGGTCGCGCCTGGCTGGGCGTCCCCATCGCCACAGCCGCCGAGCAGCAGGAACGGGAGGAGCAGGGCAAACAGGCGGCTTAATTGGTATGTCATTGGATCAAACCTACAATATTTGGAGGATAGCGGACGGAGCGGACCTTGACCAGAGCTTTATGGCCAAGCGCGTCCAAGCTCAAGGGCGGCCGCTGCGCGGGGCGGGTTGTCCTGTAAAGACCGTTGGCGGCGGCCAGCCGCGGTCAGATCGCCTGTTCAAGTGCGGCTTCATCCAGCGGCACATCCAGCCGGTCGAGCATTTCCTTCGGCACGATCTGCCAGAAATGCGCCTGCTGATCCTCCCAGTCGGCAAGCAGCAGGCGCGCCAGACGGCTTTCGGTTTCCGCTGCATGGGTTTCCACCAGCGCCTTCAGCCGCTGCGCCCAGACCGGATGGCCCAGGCGCCGGGCGATCACACTGTCCTCGTTCAAATGGCGCCGGAAACTGGCGTCCGGGTCGTGCACAAAGGCCATGCCGCCGGTCATTCCGGCTGCGAAATTATCACCCACGGGACCGAGGATCACGGCCGTCCCGCCGGTCATATATTCACAGCCATTCGCGCCGCAGCCCTCCACAACAACATCGGCCCCGGAATTGCGCACGGCGAAGCGCTCACCGGCTTGGCCGGCGGCAAACAAGGCCCCGGCGGTGGCGCCATAAAGCACGGTATTGCCGATAATGGTATTTTCATTGGCGATCAGGCCGGAGCGGTTGGGCGGGCGCACCACAATGCTGCCCCCGGACAGGCCCTTGCCGACATAGTCATTGGCATCGCCATAGACCACAAGCTTCAGCCCGCGCACGGCAAAGGCGCCGAGCGACTGGCCGGCCGAGCCGCGCAGCAGCACGGTGACATGGCCAGGCGCCAGGCCGGTGGGTCCGAAGCTGCGCACCAGGTGGCTGGAAAAGCGCGTGCCGATGGCGCGTTCGACATTGCGCACGGAATAGGTCAGCTGCATCTTTTCGCCCCGCTCGAACACCGGACGCGCGTCCTTGATCATCTGCGCGTCGAGCGTGTCCGGCACCGGGTTGCGACCGTCGACCGTGCAGCGTCGGGCGGTGCCCGGGCCGTCGACCTGGGTCAGGATCGGGTTCAGGTCCAGATCGTCCAGATGGGCCGCCCCGCGGCTGACCTGGGTCAACAGGTCGGTGCGGCCGATGATGGCATCGATCGCCGCCGCGCCCAGGCTGGCCAGGATCTCGCGCACCTCCTCAGCAATGAAGCTCATCAGATTGACGACCTTGTCGGCGGTGCCGTCGAACTTGGCGCGCAATCGCTCATCCTGCGTGCACACGCCAACCGGGCAGGTGTTGGAATGGCATTGCCGCACCATGATGCAGCCCATGGCGACCAGAGAGGCCGTGCCGATGCCGAATTCCTCAGCGCCCAGAAGCGCTCCGATCACCACGTCCCGGCCGGATTTGATGCCGCCGTCCACGCGCAGGCGCACCCGGTGCCTCAGGCCGTTCAGACTGAGCACCTGATGCACCTCCGATAGGCCGATCTCCCACGGCGTGCCGGCATATTTGATCGAGGTTTGCGGGCTGGCGCCGGTCCCGCCGGAATGGCCGGACACCAGAATAACGTCGGCATGCGCCTTGGCCACGCCGGCGGCAATGGTGCCGATGCCCGCAGCGGACACCAGCTTCACGCACACCCGCGCATCTGGATTGATCTGCTTCAGATCATAGATCAGCTGTGCCAGATCCTCGATCGAATAGATGTCGTGGTGCGGCGGTGGCGAGATCAGCGAAACGCCCGGTGTGGCGTGGCGCAGGCGCGCGATCATGTCGGTCACCTTGAAGCCTGGCAATTGGCCGCCTTCGCCCGGCTTGGCGCCTTGCGCGATCTTGATCTCGATCTCTTCAGCGGTATTCAGATAGTGCGCGGTGACGCCGAAACGGCCGGACGCGACCTGCTTGATCGGCGAATTGGCATTGTCGCCATTGTCATAGGGCGTGAAGCGGCGGGGGTCCTCTCCACCCTCGCCGGACACGGATTTGGCGCCGATCCGGTTCATCGCGATGGCCAGCGTCTCATGCGCCTCTGGGCTCAGCGCGCCCATGCTCATGCCAGGGGTGACAAAGCGGCGGCGGATCGCCGTGATGCTTTCCACCGCGTCCAGCGCCACGGTCTGCGCCGGTGGATTGAAGGCCAACAAATCGCGCAGATTGACCGGCGGCTGCTTTTCCAAGGCGCGCGCATAGGTCAGATAGCGGGTATAGCTGCCACTTGCGACCGCGTTCTGCAGCAGGTGGATCAGCGGCCCGGAGAAGGCATGGGTCTCGCCACCTTGACGGAACCGGTACATGCCGCCGACGGGTAAGGACAGCACCTCTTCATCATAGGCGCGGCCATGTTGTTCGAGGATTTTCTGCTGGATCCCCGCCAAACCGATGCCGGAGATTTTCGAGGGAACATGGGGGAAGAACGCCGCCACCAGCGCCCGGCTCAGCCCCACCGCCTCGAAATTGCAGGCGCCGCGATAGCTGGAGATCACCGAAATGCCCATCTTCGACATGATTTTCAGCAGGCCCTGATTGATCGCCTCGCGATGCCGCTCAAGGCATTCAGGCAAGCTCATCCCGCCGAACAGCCCACGTGCGTGGCGATCCGCGATCGCCTCTTGGGTCAGATAGGCATTCACCGTGGTGGCGCCCACGCCGATCAGCACCGCGAAGGCATGGGTGTCCAGACAGTCTGCGGCGCGCACATTCAAGCTGGTGAAGGTGCGCAGCCCGGCCTGCAGCAGATGGGTGTGAACGCCGCCCGCGGCCAAGATCATCGGCACCGGGGCGCGCGCCGGCCCCAGATGTTCGTCGGTCAGGAACAGTTGGCTCTTGCCCGCCCGCACCGCCTCTTCGGAGTCCGCGAAAATCCGGGCCAGGGCGGCCTTCAGATCCTCCGGCCCGCCAGCGGCATCAAAGCTGCAGTCAATGACTGCGGCCTGTTCACCGAAATGCTGCAGCAGCGCGGTCCACTGGCCATTGGTCAGCACCGGACTGTCCAAAACCAGCACGCTTTCGCGCTCGGTCTCTTCCGCCAATAGATTGGCGAAATTGCCGAAGCGCGTGTTCAGGCTCATCACCCGGGCTTCCCGCAGGCTGTCGATCGGCGGATTGGTCACCTGGCTGAAATTCTGGCGGAAATAGTGCGCCAATGTCCGATAACCGCCAGATAGAACCGCCAGCGGCGTGTCATCGCCCATGGAGCCCACCGCTTCCTTTGCCGTGGCGACCTGCGGGTGCAGCAAAAGTTCCAGATCTTCCAGTGTTATCCCTGCCGACATCTGCCGCGTGCGCCGCTCGGCCGGAGAAAATCGCGGCGCCTCGTCAAGCGGTCGGGCGCGAATATCATCAAAATGTTTGAAGTGGCGCACCCAGTCCTTGAACGGGAATTTTGCGGCCAGCCGGTCCTTCAGGGCGCGGTCGCGCACAACCTCACCGCTGCAAAGCTCCACGCCGATCATCTGGCCCGGGCCCAGCCGCCCCTTTTCCCGCACATGCTCCTCATCAAGCGGCACCATGCCGGTCTCTGAGCCGACGAACAGCAGCCCGTCATCGGTCAGGGTATAGCGCAGCGGCCGCAGTCCGTTGCGGTCCGACCCGGCCATCACCCAGCGGCCGTCATAGGCGGTAAGCGCCGCTGGTCCATCCCACGGCTCCATCACCGTGGCGCAATAGGCGTACATGGCACGGATATCGTCGGACAGGTCGGCGGCCTTGGACCACGCCTCCGGGATCAGCAGAGTTTTGGCCATCGGCGCGGAGCGGCCGGCGCGGACCAGGATTTCGAACACCGCATCCAATGCGGCACTGTCCGACGCGCCGGTGGGGATCACCGGCTTGATATCGTCCTGATGGTCCCCGAACGCCTCATGATTGGCCATGCGGATCTCATGGCTCTTCATCCAATTGGTATTGCCGCGGATAGTATTGATCTCGCCATTATGCGCGATCATCCGGAACGGCTGGGCCAGCCACCATTGCGGAAAGGTATTGGTGGAATAACGCTGGTGAAACAGTGCGAAGGCGGAGATGAACCGCTCATCCTTCAGGTCGGGATAGAAGGTGGCCAGCTGTTCCGCCAGAAACAGGCCCTTATAAATGATCGATCGGCAACTCAGCGAGCAGATATAAAAGCCGTGCACTTCCGCAGCGCGCACCGCCTTTTCCACCCGACGGCGGATCAGATAAAGCTCCCGCTCGAAGCTTTCTTCATCGACCCCCTTGGTATTGGCGATCATGATCTGTTCGATCTCGGGCCGGGTGCGGCTGGCCTTCTCGCCGATCACCGAAATGTCCACCGGCACCTGGCGCCAGCCATAAATGGTGTAGCCAAAACCGAGGATCTCGCGCTCCACCAGGGTGCGGCACGTCTCTTGGGCGGCCAGATCCGTGCGCGGCAGAAACACCTGGCCCACGGCCAGAATGTCGCTCAAAGGCTCGTGGCCGGTGCGGCGGATATGCTCCTTGAAGAAAATCTGCGGGATCTGAACATGAATGCCCGCGCCATCACCGGTCTTGCCGTCGGCATCGACCGCGCCACGGTGCCAAACCGAAGACAGCGCCGCCAGCCCCGCTTCAACCACACGGCGCGACGGTTTGCCATCGGTGGCGGCAACAAATCCGACCCCGCAGGCGTCATGTTCGTCGGCGGGGTCATAAAGGCCCACCGGCTCTGGCCCGGCCTGCATAACCTCTGACCCGATCATGCCGCGGCCCGCGCGGGGGCTTTTGCGGCCAGATAGCGTTGCACCTGATCCACCACGTCGCGGCCATCGCGCACCGCCCAGACCACCAAGGACGCTCCGCGGACGATATCGCCGACCGCGAACACGCCGGGCAGGCTGGTCATTTGGGTGCCATGGTCCACCTTCAACGTGCCCCAGCGCTGGATCGCCAGATCGGCCGTGCCGAAGCGGCCGGGCAGATCCTCCGGGTCGAAGCCCAAGGCCAGGATCACCATGTCCGCCGGCACCGTCTCGGCCGGCCCGGGCACCGGCTGCGGTGCCTTGCGCCCCGTGGCATCGGCTGCCCCTAAGCGCATCGGCCGGACCCGCACTGCCTCGACCTTGTCGTCGCCGAGCAGGGCTTCCGGTGCCGATAGCCAGGAGAATACCACACCCTCCTCCTCCGCATTGGCGACCTCGCGCGCCGAGCCCGGCATGTTGGCGCGATCGCGGCGGTACAGGCAGGTGACCGCGTCAGCACCCTGGCGCACCGCGGTCCGGACACAGTCCATCGCGGTGTCGCCGCCGCCGATCACCACCACCCGCTTGCCTGCGGCATTCAAGGAGCCGTTGGCGAGATCGGGCACGGCATCGCCGAGGCCGTGGCGGTTCGATGCGGTCAGATAGCGCATCGCCGGCAGCACATTGGTCAGGCCGATCCCGGGCACCTTCAAGTCCCGCGCCTGATAGGCCCCGGTGGCGACGATTACTGCGTCATGGCTCGCCCGCACTGCCTCAAACGAGATGTCGCGGCCGACCTCCGTGTTCAAGTGAAAGCGGATGCCGCCGTCGATCAGCCGGTCGGCGCGGCGTTGCACCACCTGCTTGTCGAGCTTGAAATTGGGGATGCCATAGACCAGCAGGCCGCCGATGCGGTCGTACCGGTCATACACGTCCACCTGGAACCCGCGTTTGCGCAAGCCTTCCGCGGCGGCCAGCCCGCCGGGTCCGGCGCCGATAATGCCGATCGAGCCCGGCCGCTCCCGCCGCGGCCGGATCGGCTCGACCCAGCCCTGCTGAAACGCGGTTTCGGTCAGATACTGCTCCACCGCGCCGATGGTCACCGAGCCAAAGCCCTTTTCGATCACGCAATTGCCTTCGCACAGCCGGTCCTGCGGGCAGATGCGACCGCAGATCTCCGGCATCGGATTGGTCTGTGCAGAGAGCCGATAAGCCTCTTCCAAGCGGTCCTCGGCGCACAGCATCAGCCAGTCGGGGATGTGATTGTTCAGCGGGCAATGCACCTGGCAGAACGGCACCCCGCACTGGCTGCAGCGCGCGGCCTGCTCGGCGGCGCGCTCCTGGGCATAGTTGCGATAGATTTCGCCGAAATCGCTGCGCCGCTGTTCCGCGGCACGCTTGTCCGGCGTGGCTTGGTCGACATCGACAAAGCGAAGCATAGGCGGCCCTTCCCGGTCGTCGTCGCGATCACTTCGATACGGTGTGCGCGCCTATCCGGCGCGCCGGTGAACTCAGCGCCGGCCTTCGCAAGCAGCCCGGCGATGGGGCGCACGGCACCCCCGGCAGTTTCAGCCCCGCACCGTGTCGGTCGGAGCTTTGAGGACCGGCGGGACATTTCTGGGCCGATCCATGCTGAGATTGCACACTATAAGGACCGATTGCCGCCTGACCAAGCACAGAAATGCCGATTGGTCCGAAAACGGATATAAAATTCTCGGCAATTTGTCGCGATTGCCCGGTGCGGCGCCTCATGCGGGCGTTTTAAACACGTATTAAGTCCGCTATCGGACCAAAAGCTTTCGCTTGGCGGTGCGTGCGCGGCTTTGCTATGTCCCGCCGCGCACGCGTCTGAAAGGGCTGACCGCGCCGTGTCCTATTTGCACCTCTTGGCTCTGGCGCTGGTCCAGGGCATCACCGAATTCCTACCGATTTCTTCGTCTGCACATTTGATCTTGGTGCCGGCGGTGGCCGACTGGCCCGATCAAGGTCCGCTGATCGACATTGCCGTGCATGTCGGCACGCTGGCCGCGGTCCTGGTCTATTTCCGCGAAGACAGCCGCGGGCTGGCCTTGAGCGCGCTGGCGGTTGTCGGCGTGCCGGCGGCGCGCCGGCGGGTGGCCACAACGCTGTACCGGCGGCTATTCTGGGCTCTGATCGTCGGGACCGTGCCGGTGATTGCGGCCGGCTTGGCCATCAAGCTGGCCGGCGCCGATCTGATTTTACGCTCGCCCTTGGTCATTGCGCTGGCAACCTTGGGATTCGGCTTGCTGCTCTTGGTGGTGGACCGGCTAGCACCGCGCCGGCTGGCCGTCGAACGGATGACCGTCACCAACGGGCTGATCATCGGCCTGGCGCAATGCCTCGCGCTGATCCCGGGCACCAGCCGGGCGGGCATCACAATGACCGCAGCCCGGGCGCTCGGCTTCAAGCGTCCAGATGCCGCGCGTTTCTCCATGCTGTTGGCGATCCCAACGATCCTGGCCGGAGGGGCTCTGGCGGCGGTGGAACTGGTGCAGACCGGGACACGCGGCCTTTGGGTGGCCGCCGCCGTGGGCGCCCTGCTGTCTTTCGGGTTTGCGCTGATCGCGATCCGCTTCCTCATGGGCTGGCTTGCCCGTGCCGATATGTCGATCTTCGTGGTCTACCGCATCATCATGGGCCTGGGCCTGCTCTACCTGATCCAAACCGGGCGATTGGCCGCTTGAGGCTCCGTTTCGGCCTGTGCTCGGACCTGATCGGCGGACCTGATCGGCGGACCGGGTCTCAGTGCCGGAAATGCCGGACGCCGGTGAACAGCATCGCCAGGCCGCGCTCATCGGCCGCAGCGATCACCTCCTCGTCGCGCACCGAACCACCGGGTTGGATCACAGCGGTAGCGCCGGCGTCCGCGGCGGCGATCAGGCCGTCGGCAAACGGAAAGAAGGCGTCAGAGGCGACGACCGACCCTGCCGCCAAGCTGTCCGCCTCGCCGGCCATTTCCGCGGCTTCAGCGGCGCGCAACGCGGCGATGCGCGAACTGTCGCGCCGGTTCATCTGGCCCGCGCCGATCCCCACGGTCATGCCGCCGCGGGCATAGACAATGGCATTGGACTTGACGTGCTTGGCGACGCGGAAGGCAAACAGCAGATCGGCCGTTTCCGCCGCGCTCGGCGCCCGCTTGGTCACCACTCGGCAGTCCGCAGCGGTGATCCGTCGTGCGTCCGGCCGCTGCACCAGCAATCCGCCGGCGATGCTGCGGATGTGCAATCCCTGCGCCTGGGGGAGGCCGCCGGTCACCAACAGGCGCAGAGTCTTCTTGGCTTTCAGCACCGCCAGCGCGCCCTCCTCCACCTCCGGCGCGATGATCACCTCGGTAAAGATCTCCGCGATTCGCTCCGCCGTGGCAGCATCCAGAGGGCGGTTGATGGCGATGATGCCGCCGAAGGCAGAGACGGGGTCGCATTTCAGCGCCCGCTGATAGGCCGCTTCAAGCGTCTCGGCGATGGCCACGCCGCAGGGATTGGCATGCTTGATGATGGCTGCGGCCGGCTGGTCCGGATCCAGATCGGCGACCAGCATCAAGGCGGCGTCGGCATCTTGCAGATTGTTGTAGCTGAGCGCCTTGCCCTGCAATTGCCGGGCCGAGGCCAGGCTGCCCGGGGCCGGCTCGCCGGCATAAAAAGCGGCGGCTTGATGGGGGTTTTCGCCATAGCGCAGCGGGGCCAGGCGCTGCGCACTCACGGACAGGGTCGCCGGCAAGGCCTCGCCCAGCTCGCCCGCATACCAGCGGGCGATCGCCGCATCGTAGGCAGCGGTGCGCGCAAACGCTTTGGCGGCCAGGCGCCGGCGCAGCGCCAGGGGGGTGGCGCCGCGATTCTCGCGTAGCGCGGCAACCAGCTCAGCATAGTCGGCCGGGTCGGTAAGCACGGCGACATGGTCGGCATTCTTCGCGGCGGAGCGAATCATCGCCGGCCCGCCGATATCGATATTCTCCACCGCCTCATCGAAGCCGGCCCCACCGGCGACGGTCCTTTCAAACGGGTAAAGCGTGATCGCCAGCAGGTCAATCCCGGCGATGGCATGTGCCTCCATCGCCTGCTGATGAGACGGCAGGTCGCGCCGGGCGAGCAGACCGCCATGGATTTTCGGATGCAGGGTTTTCACCCGGCCGTCGAGGATCTCTGGAAATCCGGTATGCGCCGACACCTCCGTCACCGCCACACCCTGGTCGCGCAGGGCCTGCGCCGTGCCGCCGGTCGACAGGATCTGCACATCCAGCGCGGCTAGAGCAGCCCCCAACTCCGCCAAGCCGGTCTTGTCCGACACAGAGATCAAGGCGCGACGGACGGGCACGAGCGAGGGCATGGCGGCAACTCCGATGGCGTGGGGCAAGGTGCGGCTCTTAGAAGAAGAGCCCCGGTGCTGCAAGGACAGCACCAAGCTGTTCACTATGGGGTCGCGGCGATAAGCTCAGCTAAGCATGATGACGGCAGCAGAGGGGGGAGCGGCACGATGCGGATCATAACAGTGGCCAGCCAGAAGGGCGGTGCGGGCAAAACCTCCCTGGTGATCCATCTGGCTGTGGCATTGGCCCAGACCGGGCGCCGGGTGGCGGTGCTCGACAGCGATCCCCAGGGCAGCTTGAGCCGTTGGACCGAACTGCGAAAGCGCACCCGGGACCGCGCCGCGATCGTGCATGCACAAGCCGAAGGCTGGAAGCTGCCGAGCGTTGCGGGAGGGCTGAAGCGCAAGGCAGAGATCCTGCTGATCGACACGCCGCCGCACGCGGAAACCGCCGCACGCGCGGCGATCCGTCTGGCCGATCAGGTTCTGGTGCCGGTGCAGCCGTCCCCCATGGATGTCTGGGCGGCGGATGCCAGCTTGAAGATCGCCGCGGCCGAACGGGTTCCGGCCTTGGTGGTGCTCAATCGGGTGCCGCCGCGCGGCCGGCTGACCGATGAGACCTTGGCGGCCCTGGACGGCGTGGGTATTGCCGCCGCACGGATCGGCAACCGCGCCGCTTTCGCAGCGGCATTAACGCGCGGACTGGGCGTGACCGAAAGCGAGCCGCGGTCCAAGGCCGCAGCGGAAATCACCGCCTTGTCAGAGGAAGTGTGAACCGACGCACCACAACACCCGTTAAAGCCTTGCTAAACAACCGCCCGTTGCTCGGGGCTTCAAACGAACAGGATGGGTTTCATGCGCTTTTCCCTATTTGTTGCCGGTTTGGTGGTCTGCCTGCCCGCTGCGGCGCAGGCTCAGCACACGCAAGACACCGCGCGCGCGATCTTTGCGGCGGGCTGCTTTTGGTGTGTGGAAGAGGCGTTTGAGAAGGTCGAGGGCGTTGTCGAGGCGGTGTCAGGCTATGCCGGCGGCACCGAAGCCGATCCGACCTATGAACAGGTCACCGCGGGGCGGACCGGCCATGTCGAAGCGGTCGAGGTGCGCTACGACCCCGCAAAGATCAGCTATGCAGATCTGTTGAATGTGTATTGGCTGAATGTCGACCCGCTGGACGGTCAGGGGCAATTCTGTGATCGCGGCGTCTCTTACCGACCGATGATCTTTCCGTTGACCGATGAACAGGAGCGTCTGGCGATCCAGTCGCGCAGCCGCATCGGTGAGAAACTCGACCAGTCCATCCCGGTGCGCATCGACGATCCGATCAAATTCTATCCGGCCGAGGACTATCACCAGGACTATGCGGAGAAGAATCCGCTGCGCTATCGCTTTTACAAATGGTCATGCGGGCGCGAACAGCGACTGGACGATGTCTGGGGTGAAGACCGCGAACCGCCGCTGGATCTGGCCCACAGCGGCAGCTAAGCGAGCACCAACACGCCCTGGCGGGCTTTAAGCCTTCAGTCGCCAGCCGCGGCGGAAGACATACCAGGCCAGCGCCCACAAGGCCGCGTTCAAGGCCAGCAGCAAGACCGCGCCAACGAGGATATCGCTGTCGGCGCGGCCGATAAAGCCGTACCGGAAACCGTCGATCATATAAAAGAACGGGTTCAGGTTCAGTCCGGTGGCGAGGGTGTCGACCTGGCTGTCCGCCCAGCCCGCCTCGCTCATCCGTTGTTGCAGAACGCCCAACGAGTAGAACGTGCCGCTGAGCAAGGTCAGCGGTGCGACAACGAAGTTGGTGACGGTGGCGACATGATCGAACTTTTCGGCAACGATCCCGGTCAACAGGCCGATCAGTGCCATGAACACCGCCGCGGACACGCCGAAATACACGATCGCCCAAGGTTGGCGAATCACCACGGCATCCAGCGGCAACAGCCAGAATAGCCCGAGCAGAACGATCGCCACGATCACCGCGCGAATCATGGCGCCCAGGACGAAGCCGGCAACCAGTTCGCTGGCCGACAAGGGTGGCATCAAGAGATCGACGATCGTGCCTTGGATCTTTGAGATGATCAGCGAGGACGCGCTGTTTTGAAATGCGTTCTGCGTTAACGCCATGATTGCCAATCCAGGCGCCAGAAACTGCGCATAGGGCACGGCACTGGTGACCCGGCCCGAGCCGCCGAGCACTACGGCGAAAATCAAGAAGAACAGCACGGCCTGGATCGCCGGCGCCAGAATGGTCTGCATCCACACTTTCAAAAAGCGCAGCACCTCTCGGCCGACCAACGTCCGCAGACCCAGCCAGTTGACCGAGCCGATGCGCCGGCTGCCAAAGGCGTGCGGATGGGCCATAAGGGGCTCCTTCGGTGGCTTGAACGAACGGCTCGAAGCTATAGGTAATCGGACCGCCGCCGGGCGACAAGCTTGCGAGACGCTCTGCGAGGTCCTATATCCGGCCTCCTGGTTCCACCCGAACGCTTGAAGGATCGTGGCTTGGTTATGAGCTGGAACGATGAGCGCATCGAGCTCTTGAAAAAATTGTGGGACCAGGGCTTGAGCGCCAGTCAGATCGCCGCGGAGTTGGGCACGGGGGTAACCCGCAATGCGGTGATCGGCAAGGCGCATCGGCTCGGGCTGAAGCCCCGGCCCAGCCCATTAAAGACCGAGGCCAAACCCGTGATACAGACAAAAGACTCGCAAGATCGGCCGGAGGGGACCAAGCCGAAACGCCGCAAACGTCCGGTGGCCAAGAAGGTGACCCTGCTGGACCTGACCGAACGCATGTGCAAATGGCCGATCGGCCATCCCGGCGATCCGGACTTTCACTTCTGCGGCAAGCCCTGCCAGCCCGGCATGCCCTATTGCCAGGAGCATTGCGGCGTGGCCTATCAGGCCCAGCAGCCGCGCCGTGACCGCCGTGCCCGGCCGCCGCGCATCCCCGGCATCAATGTCTGACCTGGGCCCGTGCCGGTCGACCGGATCGGCAAAGCCGGATTGAGCCGCCGCACCAACGACCGGCCCTACAGCGTCAGCAAATGCCGGCGGCTTTCATAGAGCATCAGGCCGGTCGCCACCGCCAAATTCAGCGAATCGGCGCGGCCGGATTGTGGGATCCTGGCAAGCGTTGAACAGCCGCTGGCCAGCGGCGCGGTCAGCCCGCTTTGTTCATTGCCCATAAGCAGCACAATCGCTCGGTCGCGAAAATCGATGGCGCGGTAATCGATATCCCCGTCCAGATGCGTGCCAATGATGGGGGCGCCGCTGCCCGCCGCCCAGGCCAGAAAGTCCGGCTCTTGCGTGCGCACCAGCGGCACGGAGAAGATCGAGCCCATGGTGGCGCGCACCGTCTCAACGGAGAAGGGGTCGACGGTCTGGCCGATCAGGATCACCCCGGCGGCCCCGGCGGCATCGGCGGTGCGCAGGATCGTGCCCAGATTGCCGGGGTCGCGCACCCGGTCCAGCGCCACCCAGGTCTGATCCGCCACCGGGCGCACCGCATTGAGCGCGGTCAGGCGCTGCTCGAACACGCCGATCACGGCTTGCGGATTGTCGCGCCGGGCGATCGCTGCCAGCACCTTGTCCGGCACCGCCAGCACTTGGCCGCCGCCGGCCTGGGTGGCGCGCACGGCCTGCCCGGTCAGGCGCTGGCTGATTTGCTGTTGCGCCACGATCAGGGTGCGCACGGGCCAGCCCTGGTCCTGCGCGTCCAGTATCAGCTTCAGCCCTTCAGCCAGAAACAAGCCAGCATCGGACCGGTGCTTCTTCTGCGCCAGCCCGCGGATTTCCTTGATCAGCGGGTTGGCGACGCTGCTGATCTCTTTTATCCGGCTCATTCAGGGATCCACCGGCTGAACAGGGAGGTGGACAGGCGCCGCGCCTGGTCGCCCTCCTCAAGGATCACCAGTTCGCCCGATTCCACCACACCGCCGGCGCCGCGCAGGGTCTCGCGCAGCAGCTCATGGGTGGCAAAGAACGAGGCGCGAATGGAATAGGCGGTCAGCACCAAGCCCAGCGCCCGCGGCGCCAGAATATCCCGGCAGGCGGATAGAAAGCCCGGCAAATCCGCGAACAGATCCCACACCTCTCCGCCGGTGCCGCGGCCGAATTTGGGCGGGTCGGCCAGGATGATGTCATAAGCCTTGCCGCGCCGGCCCTCGCGCGCGACGAACTTGCGCGCATCCTCGCAGATCCAGCGGATGGGAGCGTCCTGCAATCCGGCCAGGGCTTGATTCTCCTTGGCCCAGCCGATCGCCTTTTTCGAGGCGTCGACATGGGTGACCGACGCTCCGGCTGTAGCTGCGATCAGCGACGCCAGGCCGGTATAGCCGAACAGATTGAGCACCGTCACCGGCCGGCCGGAGCCGCGGATCGTGTCGCGCATCCAATGCCAATGGCTGAGTTGTTCGGGAAACACGCCGACATGCCGAAAGGCGGTGAAGCGGCCGAGAAAGCGCACGCCCATCATCGCCATCGGCCAGGTCTCGCCGCGTTCGGCATCGGCCAGGCTCCAACGCCCGACGGCCTCCTCCTCTTCCTTGCCGGTGAAGATGGCATCGGCCGCATCCCAGCGCGCCTTGGGCAGACGACGCGGCCACAAAGCCTGCGCCTCCGGACGCACCAGGGTCAGATCGCCATAGCGCTCCAACTTCTGCCCCTGGCCGCTGTCGATCAGGGCATAGTCCGGTGTTGGCGCCACCTCCAGGATCACCGGGATGCGCGCATCGGGCAGGGCGCCGGCGCGCTGAGCCACGGGCAGGGGCTGGTGACCGGCCGGCTTGGTGCCAGAGCCGCGGCGCGGACGCGCGGGCGTGCTGGCTTTGGTGGGTTTGGCTTTCGGCGGCATGGCTTCGCCTGTTAGCAGGCGCGGCACCCGCCGTCACGCCAGCAAGCATGGCAAGGTGGCAAGCAACCGGGCCCGCCCGCCGGGCCGCCATCCGAGGGCCTGCAACCGATCGGTCGCCATGACTGAGACGCGGGCAGCGTCGGCCCGCTCCGGCAGCGCGTGCGGGCAGCCGGTCAGCCGCGCCACCTCCGCCAACAGATCGTGGCGGTCCAGCACCAGGTCGGACAGGTTGAACACCCGCCCGGCCACCTGCGGCGCCGGCAGGCCCAGCAGCAGCAGGACGGCCGCGGCCAGATCAGCGCCATGCACCTCTGTTGCCACCCGCGGCGCCACCGGCCGGCCGGCCAGAAAGTCCGCGAACAGGCCGGTCCATTTGTGCGCCCGCCCCGGTGCGGCAGGCCCGTAGACGCCGGTGGCGCGCAGGCTGACCGGCGCGAAAGCCTGATCTTGCAACGCCGCCAATCCCTGTTCGGCCTGCAATTTGACCTGGCCATAGAGGCTGTCCGGCGCGCACGGTCTGTCTTCGTGCAGGGCCGTGCCCGGCGGAGCGCCATCATAGACCGCGCGCGACGACACAAAGAGGCCGCGTGCCACGCCGGCCGCCTTGGCGGCGTCGAACACGGCCAGGCTGCCGTGCAGATTGCGCCGCAGAAAGCCCTGCGGATCGTCCCCCTCCCCGCCGCGATAGCGACCGGGGCTGTGATGAAACGCGGCATGGATTAGCGCATCGGGCACCGGATCGAAGCGCGGCGGCGCGCGGTCCAGATCATAGTCCTGATGCGCCACCGGCGCGGAGAAAAAGCCAGGCGCCGGGGCCGTCCGGCTGAGCACGAGGATGTCGTGGCCCGCTGCCAACGCCGCCTCGACCAGGAAGGTGCCGACCAGGCCCGTGCCGCCGGTGACCGCCAGCCTCATGGCTCCGGGTCGGCAAGCGTCTTGATATCCGGCACCGCGCCGTCGCCGGCATAGGCCTGCCACAGATCGATCAGCGGCTTCAGCTTGGCCGCCTTGGGATGGCCGTCTTCCCAGGGTTTTTCATATTGATAGTGCAGGATCCGGATCGACGGCCAGTGCCACAGGTCCGGCAAATTGAACCAGACATATTGCAGCATATTGTAGACCACCGGCAGGCCATGCCAGTCGGGAAAGAAGTGCTGCAGGAAGGTCTGGTCGGTGCGCCGCCAGAACACATCCGGGCGGTCGAGCGCGCTCAGCATCGCCTCGAACATGGCCAGGCTGGGCCGGGCGGTGAAGACCCCGGAATTCATCCGATGGAAGTCGCCAAGCGACTCGTAGACATTCGGCGCGGCGCAGAATTCCGGATAGTCGAACAGCGCGTCGCAGGGCTGCAGCATCAGCGCGTCGGCGTCGATGAACACGACCCGGTCATACTCGACCAATTCCCACAGCCGCAGCTTGGCGAAATTGTCCAACGGCGTGTGAAAGGCCGGTTTCTGGCCCTTGGTGAAGGGCGCGGCCTCATGCAGCGCGCGCTTGGCATGCGCAGCGTTGAAGGCGTCAGAGGTCGGCAGCAGCTCGATGCGCACCAGCCGCGCGCCCAAGGCAGCCACAGGGTCAAGCGCCGGCGCCGCCACCCCGCCGGTGTGCAGCACGACGCAATCGGCCGTGCTGCCGGTCAGCTTGATGGAGCGAATCAGCGCCCGGGCGCCACGCGCATAATCGGCATTGGTGACCAGCGTGACATAGGCGCGCCCGCCGGCAGCCGCCATCTAACCAACCGATTTCAGGTGGCGGCCCTCTGGATCGGCATTGACCCGGCGCGCCAGATCCTTGGTCCAAGCCGAGACCGCCGGCACCCGCGCCCGGTCGATGCGATGGGCATATTTGCGCGCCACCTCCACAATCTCCTCCAACAGCCCGTCGGCCAAGGTTGTCGGCGCCAAGCCCAGGCCCATCAGGCCATCATTGCGCACCACCAGCGCATTCTCATCGGCCTCCTTGCGCGGGTTGGGCAGATAGGCGATGCGCGCGCCGGTTAGCCGCGCGACCAGTTCAGCCAGGTCGCGCACGCGGTGGGTCTCGGTCATCTGATTGTAGATCTGCACCCGGTCGCCCCGCTTGGGCGGCGCGTTCAACACCATGTCGATGCAGCGCACGCTGTCTTGAATATGAATGAAGGCGCGGGTTTGGCCGCCGGTGCCGTGCACCGTCAGCGGATAGTCGATCGCCGCCTGGATCAGAAACCGGTTCAAGACCGTGCCGTAATCGCCGTCATAGTCAAACCGGTTGATCAGCTGTTCGTGGCGGCGCGTCTGTTCGGTATGGGTGCCCCACACGATGCCCTGATGCAGGTCGGTGACGCGAAGACCGTCATTCTGGGCGTAGAACTGGAACAGGATCTGATCCAGGCTCTTGGTCATGTGATAGACCGAGCCGGGCCGGGTCGGATACAGGATCTCGGTTTCCGCCTTGCTGCCGTCCAACGTTTCCACATCGACGCTGAGATAGCCTTCCGGGATCGCCGCGCCGACGCTGGAATAGCCGTACACGCCCATGGTGCCCAGATGCACCAGATGCGCGTCCAACTCGCACTCGACCATGGCGGTGAGCACATTGTGGGTGGCGCTGACATTGTTGTTGACGGTGTAGACCTTGTGCCGGTCGCTCTTCATCGAATAGGGCGCGGCGCGCTGTTCGGCGAAATGCACGATGGCATCGGGCCGATGCTCGGCCAGCCACAGCCGTAGCCGCTCATATTCCGTGGCCAAGTCGATCAGGTGAAAGCCGATGCGCCGGCCGGTCAGTTCATGCCAGACGCGCACCCGCTCCTGGATGCTGTCCATCGGCGTCAGCGACTGCACGCCCAATTCGGTATCGATGCGCCGGCGCGAGAGATTGTCGAGGATGTGGATCTGATGGCCCTGGTCGGACAGGTGTAGCGCGGTCGGCCAGCCGACGAAGCCGTCGCCGCCTAGAATGGCGATTTTCATGCGTAATCCTTGGTCTTGCCTGTTGCCTGGATGAGTTGCCGGTTTGCACTCCGGTGGCCGACCCTGGTGTGAGTCCGAGCCCCAAAGTCTGCGACACTGCCCCGGCCAGACGGGGTCTGTCCAGGCACCGAGGGCAAGAAATCACCAAGACGCGGCCCACCGCTGGCCTATGGCACTATCTGACCGATTGGTATCGCACAGCGAGTCCCATCGGTCCGATATTGCTTGATCAGAACGCAAGAGGCGCCCGGCGGTTGCTCCATGCCGGGCGGCACAACACCGCCGCCGGGCCGAATCCCTCCGCGGCGTCACCCACTCACGGTCACCCCCGGAGCCTTCGCCAATTCCACGCTCTGACCGGGCCGCAGGCGTTCGCCGCCGCGGATGACCACGCGATCGCCGGGACCGATCTCGCCGATCACCTCCAGATAGTCACCCTCCGCGGTGCCGGTGTCCACGCTCACCCGCACAGCGGTGAGATCCTCACCGATCACGAACACATAGGAGGCGCCGGCGCGCAGGATCAACGCATCGCGCGGCACCGCAACGACCTCGCGCGGCGCCGCCGATGGCAGAGCCACGCGCACCGCGCTGCCGATCAGCCAGGCGGCCTGATCCGGGATCACGCGCACCTCCACCGCGCGGCTGACCGCATCGCCGACCGGGATGATCGTGCGGATGCGCCCGGGCACCCGGCGGGCGTCATCGATCACGTCGACCGCCTGCCCATCTGACAGGCTGGCCGCCAGCGACACCGGCACCTGCAGCCGAATTTCCGGTCGCCGGGTATCGACCAGGCGCACCAGTTCGCGTCCCGGATTGGCGAATTCGCCCACCTGCGCCCGACGCGCCACGACCCGACCGGGAAACGGCGCGCGCACCTGGGTGCGGGCGATATTCACCTCCGCCCGCTTCAAAGCGTTGCGTGCCCGCGCCAAATCCTGGGCGGTGGCCTCGCGGTCGGCGATCGCCTGGTCCAGCCGCGCCATCGGGGTGTTGCGGGTGGCCGCCAGTTCCTCGACGCGGGCGACATCCTTGTTCAGAAACACCAGCCGCGCTTCCAACCGCTTCACATCGGCGGCGGCATCGGCGCGGGCCAGTTGCCAGTCGCGATCGTCAATGCGCGCGATGACCGCGCCTTCATCGACATCGGCGCCCACCTCGGCGATCCAGGTGACGCTGCCGGAGATGGCCGCCGCGACGATGCTGTCGTCCGGGCTGATCACCGTGCCGGGCATTTGCACCACCGGGGCCATGCGCAGGCGCTTGGCCTCGGCCACCACCACCTTGGCCGGCGGCGGGCCTTGATCGGGCCCTTGTTGCGCCTTGACCGGGCCGGTGGCGGAAAGCACAATCCCAGCGCTGATCACCGCCAGGGCAAGCAGGGCCGCGGCCCCGCCAAGCATTAGCCGTTTCATCGGTTCGGTTCCTTCTTCGCTGTCGTGGCTGTCGTTTATCGGGTTTGTGTGACTATTCCGCTGGCGCCAGTTGCGGTGCGGGCTGTCTTGGCGCGGTCAGCTGCAACAGGCTGGGCAACAGGATCAGGGTGAACAGGGTCGACACGCTCATGCCGCCGACGATCACCGCGGCCATGCCGCGATAGATCAGGCTGCCGGCCCCCGGGATCAGCACCAAGGGCAGCATGCCGGCGATCGAGGTGAGCGTGCTCATTAAGATCGGCCGCAGCCGCAGCCGCAGCGCCTGGTGCACCGCGTCCTTGCGCGCCAGGCCCTCCGCCTCAGACCGGCGGGTTTCCACCACCAAGAGGATCGCGTTGTTCACCACCAGGCCCAGCAAGATGATGAAGCCGATCATGCCCAGCAGGTCCAGCGGGGCGAAGCTGACGGTGTTGAGCAGCTGCAGCGCCAGCACCCCGCCCACCGTGGCCATGGGCAGCGCGACCACGACGATGGCGGCATCGCGCACCGACTGAAACAGCGCGGCCATGATCAGGAACAGCAGCACCACCGCCACACCGAAATTCGATCCCAGCGTGATCAGCGCCCGGTTCAGGGCCGAGGCGTCACCGCCATAGGCGAGCACCCCGTCGGCCGGCAGCAGGCGGCGCAATTCCGGCTCGACCTCCCGCTTCAGGGTCTCGATCGCGGTTTGCAGCGCCATGCCTTCAGGCGGGTTGACCTGAAGCGTGATGGTGCGCCGGCCGTCGACCCGCTGAATGTTCGACGGGCCGACATCGCGCCGGATCGTCACCAGATCGCCCAGCGGCACCACGCCGCCGTCCGGCGTCGCCACGGGCACGCTTTCCAAATATTCCGGCGCGTCCCATTCCCCGGCGCGCAGGATCATGTCGACCCGGCGATCGCCGTAGAAATATTCGCCCAGCCACAGCCCGTCGCCCAGGGCGCGGATAGTGCGCGCCACGGCGTCCCGGGTCAGACCCATCTCGGCGATGCGCCGATCATTCGGGGTGACGCGGATCTCCGGGGCGACCACCTGCGGATCGGGATTCGGCCGCGCCTGGGTGCCGGGCAGGGCCGCGGCGATCAGCTCCTGGCCGGCCGCGGCGGCATCCGCCAGCGCCACGGGATCGGCGGATTGCAGATACACGCTGATCGCGCCGCCGCCGCCGAAGCCGCCGAACAGATTGCCCTGCTGGCAGAAGCTGCGCACATCGGGAAAGCCCGTCAGCACCTGGTTGCAGACAATGTCCTCCAGCTCCTTGACGCGGGACTGATCCTTGGCGCGGACGCCGATATTGCCGCCCCAGGGGCCGGTGAACAGATAGTAATTCTTCAGTTCGGGCTGCTTGCTGCCGTCCATATAGGGCTGCAGGCGTTCCACCACCACATCGGCGAATTCCCGGCGCATGGTCTCCGCCGTCGAGCCGCTGGGAAAATTGATGAAGGCGTCGACGGCATCGCGCTTGACCGGCGGCAGATAATTGATCTGCGGCAGCAAGGCCCAGGTCAGCGCCACGGGCCCGGCAATCAACACCGCCACCCAAGCCGCCGCGCGCAGACGCGTCCCGGTCGCCCGCATCAGCAACGCTGCGATGCCCGTCCACCAGCGCTCCGCCTGCGGTCGCGGCCGCGCCGGCTTGAAGAACCGGCGCGCCGCCGTGGGCAGCACGGTGACCGCGACGATCAGGCTGACCGAGACGGCGATCGCGATGGTCAGCGCCAGATCCGCGAACAACTGGCCTTCGACATCCTTCATGAAGATGATCGGCACGAAGATCGCCACGGTGGTGGCGGTGGAGGCCAGCAGCGCGCCCCACACCTGTTTCGCGCCCAACGCCGCGGCCTCGTCTGGACGTCGGCCCTGTTCGCGCAGCCGCACGATATTTTCCAGCACCACGATCGCCGCATCCAGCACCATGCCGGTGGCGAAGGCCAGGCCGGCCAGCGAGATCACATTGACCGACCGGCCGAACAGGTTCAGCACCAGAAACGTGGCCATCATGCAGATCGGGATGGTCGTGGCGATCAGCAGGGTGGCGCGCATCTGGCGCAAAAACCACCACAAGGCGCCCACCGCCAGCAGCGCGCCGACCAGCAGATTGTTGGTGAGCATGGCGATGGCGCGCAGGATGAACACCGAGGGGTCAAAGCTCTTGCGGATGGTCACGCCCTGCTCGGCTAGCACGCTCTGGTTCAGGTCGTCGATCACCTCGGTCACCGCGGCGATGCCGGCCAACACATTGGCGCCGGAGGCGCGCTTGACCTCCAGGCCGATGGCGGGATTGCCGTTCTGGATCGTGACGGCACCGAAATCATTGGGCGCCAGCTCAATCTCGGCGATATCGGCCAGCCGGATCGGGGTTTCGCCGCGCCAGTCCAGGATCAGGTCTTCCAGCTCATCGACCCGGTACCGCCCTTCAAAGCGCAGGGCGAAGTCACGCCGGCCGACGGTGACGGTGCCGCCGGAGACATCGTTGGCGCGGCCGATGCGCTGGGCCATGGCATCGATGTCGATGCCCAGCTGGGCGGCGCGGTAGGGGTCGAACACCACCCGCAGGATCCGCTCGCCGGCATCGGAATTGACCTGCACGGAGGCGACCTGCTGCAACGCCTCCAGTTCCGGCACCACCAGCTCATTGATGGTGTCGACCAGCGATTCGTAGTCGACCGCGGCGGTGTTGCTGCCCAACTGCTGGGTGAACAGATAGATCAGCGTCTGGCCCGCGTCGCCGCCGCCGTTGGAGATCACGCGCGGCCGGTCGGCATCGGCGGGCAAGGTTCGGATGCGCTGTAGCCGGCTGGACACCTCGGCGAACGCCTTGTCCATGTCGGTGTTCAGCGCGAATTGCAGATTGATCCAGGCGCCGCCGGAATTTGACCAGGACTGCATCAGCAATAGGCCCGGCACGCCCTGCAGCACATCTTCAATCGGCTCGACCAGTTCTGCTTCGATCTCGCGCGGGGAGGCGGCGCGCCAGCCCGCCTGCACGCCCAGCACCGGTCGTTCGATATTCGGAAACAGCTGTACCGGCAGCCGGGTCAGCGACAACAGACCCAACAACACGGCGATGGTCACCATCACCGCCACGGCGGCAGGATTTTTCAGGCTGTGGCTGGTCAGACTCATGTCCCGGTCCCATCGCGGCTGGCTCGATGAGGCGGACCCTGGGTCAGCGGCCTGCGGCGATCCACCGCTTTGCGATGACAGGTGAGCGGCCTGCGACGACCCGCAGACGGGGGCGGGCGGCGTCGGCCGGCAATCCGATGGGGCCCTTTGGTTTTTTCTCGTTCCAGGAGGGGGGGCGGAACGGGACCTGAGGGACACCCATCGGACCGGCCACGACGACAGTAGGAGCTGACCTCGCCCTACAAGAGTCACCCTAGGCAAGCGGGGCTGAACCGGCGCTGAATGTGTCTGTCAGAAATGGTGCAGCCAAGGATCGATTATTGCGTGGCGACGGCGGCCCGGTGTCGTCCCAGTGTCATCGCGGTGTCGTCGATTTACCCTGGCTGACACGGACGGCGAAAACGCGGTGAGGCAAGTTGAACATTCGCGGCCGCATCACGCCGCCTTCTCACCGCCGACCAGATTGACGATGTCGGCGATGATGTCGGTCAGCTTAAAGTCCTTGGGTGTGTAGACGCGGGCGACGCCGGCGGCTTTTAGGCGGGCTTCGTCGGCCGGGGGGATGATGCCGCCAACCACCACGGGGATATCGGCGATGCCGGCGGCATGCATGCGCGCCATCACGTCGGTGACCAGCAGCACATGCGAGCCCGACAGAATCGACAGCCCGACCACATGCACGCTTTCCTCCACCGCGGCATTGACGATTTCCGCAGGCGTCAGGCGGATGCCCTCATAAACCACCTCAAGCCCGCAATCGCGGGCGCGCGCGGCGATCTGTTCGGCGCCGTTGGAATGGCCGTCCAGCCCCGGTTTGCCGACCAGGAATTTCAGCCGCCGGCCGAGCCGCTGCGAGACCTCATTGACCCGGGCGCGCACCGGCTCCAGACCGGCGGCGCCTTCCCGGGCGCCGGAGGCCACCCCGGTAGGAGCGCGATATTCGCCGAACACCTGGCGCAGCGTGTCGCCCCATTCGCCGGTGGTGCCGCCGGCCTTGGCCAGCGCGATGGAGGCGGGCAGTATGTTGCGGCCTTCCCGGGCGGCGGCATCCAGCTCCGCCAGTGCGGCACGGACTGCGGCGCCATCGCGCTGCTCCCGCCAGGCTTGCAGCCGCTCGATCTGTTCCTGCTCAGCGGCCTCATCCACGGTCAGGATCCCATCCTCGCCGGCAGTCAGCGGGCTTTCCTCGGTCTCGGTGAAGGCATTGACGCCGACCACGGTCTGCTCGCCCGTCTCGATGGCGGAAACCCGCGCGGCGTGGGAGGCGACCAACTGCTGCTTCATATAGCTGGAGTCGATCGCCGCCACCGCACCGCCCATGGCATCGATGCGGGCCAGTTCCGCGCGCGCCTCGTCCTTCAACTCTTCGACCTTGCGCTCCACGGCGGGATTGCCGTCGAACAGATCGTCGAACTCCAGAAGATCGGTCTCATAGGCCACGATCTGTTGCAGGCGCAGCGACCATTGCTGATCCCACGGCCGCGGCAGCCCGAGCGCCTCATTCCAGGTGGGCAATTGCACCGCCCGCGCCCGCGCCTTCTTGGACAGCACCACCGCCAGCATCTCCAGCAGGATGCGGTAGACATTGTTTTCCGGCTGCGGTTCGGTCAGGCCCAGGGAATTCACCTGCATGCCGTAGCGGAAGCGGCGAAATTTCGGATTGTCCACGCCGTAACGCTCTTGGGTGATCTCATCCCAAAGATCGACGAACGCGCGCATCTTGCACATCTCGGTGATGAAGCGGATGCCGGCATTCACGAAGAAGGAGATACGGCCGACCACGGCGGGAAAATCCTCCGACGACACCGCGCCGGAGGCCTTCACCGTGTCCAGCACCGCGCAGGCGGTGGCCAGCGCATAGGCCAGCTCCTGCACCGGCGTGGCGCCGGCTTCTTGCAGGTGATAGCTGCACACATTGGTCGGGTTCCATTTCGGCAGATTGGCCCAGCAATAGGTCACCGTGTCGGAGATCAGCTTCATGCTGGGTTCCGGCGGGAACACATAGGTGCCGCGGGAGAGATATTCCTTGATGATGTCGTTCTGCACCGTGCCCATCAGCTTGGACGGGTCCGCGCCCTGCTCCTCGGCACAGGCGATATACAGCGCCAACAGCCAGTTCGCCGTGGCATTGATGGTCATGGAGGTGTTCATGCGCTCCAGCGGGATCTGGTCGAACAGCAGGCGCATGTCGCCCAGATGGCCGATCGGCACGCCGACCTTGCCGACCTCGCCCTTGGCCAGAACATGATCGCCGTCATAGCCGGTCTGCGTCGGCAGATCGAAGGCGACGCTCAAGCCGGTCTGGCCTTTCATAAGGTTGCGGCGGTACAGCGCGTTGGACGCGCGCGCCGAGGAATGCCCGGAATAGGTCCGGATCAGCCAGGGTTTGTCCCGCTCAGGCGCTGTCGTCATCGGCTGGCTCCTTCTGGGTCAGGCTGTGGCATGGGCGCACCATCTATCTCATAATGTTGCGGCAGACGCCGCAACGCTATAGAAATTTTTGCGTTGCAAAAGGCAATGTGCCGGACAGCATATTTGTCGTTTCAGCATAGCAACACTGATGAAGGATTGAGAGAGCGATCCATGGCCGCCGCAGTCGCCCCGATTTCCAGCCAAGACGACCAGCCGAAAAAAGATCTCTACGAGATTGGCGAGATCCCGCCCTTGGGCCATGTGCCGGAAAAGATGCACGCCTGGGTGCTGCGGCGGGAACGCCATGGCCCGCCGACCCAGGCGATCAAGCAGGAGGTGGTGCCGACCCCGGAGATCGACCCGGACGAAGTACTGATGCTGGTGATGGCTGCCGGTGTGAATTACAACGGTGTGTGGGCGATGCTGGGTCAGCCGGTTTCGGTTTTCGACGGGCACAAGGCCGACTATGCGGTGCTGGGCTCCGATGCGGCCGGCATTGTCTGGGCGGTCGGCAGCCGGGTCAAGCGGTTCAAGGTCGGCGATGAGGTGGTCGTCCACTGCAATCAGGATGATGGCGACGACGAGGAATGCAATGGCGGCGACCCGATGTTCTCGCCCAGCCAGCGCATCTGGGGCTATGAGACGCCGGATGGCTCATTCGCGCAATTCTGCAAGGTGCAGGCGCGCCAGCTGATGCACCGGCCCAAGCATCTCACCTGGGAGGAGTCGGCCTGTTATACGCTGACACTGGCCACCGCCTATCGCATGCTGTTCGGCCATCGCCCGCATATCCTGCGGCCGGGGCAGAATGTGCTGGTGTGGGGCGCCTCCGGCGGCCTGGGCTCCATGGCGATCCAGCTGATCACCACCGCCGGCGCCAATGCCATCGGCGTCATTTCCGATCCCTCCAAGGAGGAATTCGTGCGCTCGCTGGGCGCGCGCGGCGTGATCAACCGCAAGGAATTTCAGTGCTGGGGCCAATTGCCCAGCGTGAAGGATCCGGAGGGTTATGGCGCCTACATGAAAAAGGTGCGTGAATTCGGCAAGGCGATCTGGGCCATCACCGGCAAGCGCGTTGATGTCGACATCGTGTTCGAGCATCCCGGCGAGGCGACCTTTCCGGTCAGCTGCTTCGTGGTCAAGCGCGGCGGCATGGTGGTGTTCTGCGCCGGCACCACCGGCTTCAATCTGACTTTCGACGCCCGCTTCGTGTGGCAGCGGCAAAAGCGCGTGCAGGGCTCGCACTTCGCCAATCTGAAGCAGGCCAGCCAGGCCAATCAGCTGGTCATCGACCGGCGCATCGATCCGTGCATGTCCGAGGTGTTCTCCTGGGACGATATCCCGCGCGCGCACGAGGTGATGTTGGCCAATGAGCACAAGCCCGGCAACATGGCCGTGCTGGTGAATGCCAAACGCCCCGGCCTGCGCACCTTTGAGGATGTGGTCGAACAGAACGCCGCGTAAGGCTGCTGCATTTCGCCGCAAACCACGGCTGCCGCCGCTGCGAACCCCGAACGACCCGGGCTTTGAACAAAGCCGCGCCCGGACCGCGCAAGTCCGCTATACTGCCATGACAGACAGGATGTGACCGATGAGCCAGCCGATGTTGAAGACGATCGACGCCGCCGCGGAGCTTTTGGACCGGGCCGAGAATGCCGTCGACGCCGCTGCCGCGCTGGTCAGCCGCGCGCGCGATGCGATCGCTGCGGAGGTCTGTGCCGACGGCCGGGTCGATCGCGCCGCCCTGGAACAGCATCAGACTGCCGCCCACGGCCTGGCCTGGCTGGCCACCTATGCCGAAACCCTGAAGGAGACCCTGGGCTGGGCCCGGGCGTTGCAGGCTGAGGACAAGCTGGGCGAGATGGAGCGGCTGATCCTGACCGCCGGCTTCGGGGAATATCTGGCGCAGATGGCCGGCGGCCTGCCTATGAGCCAGACCGAACTGGTGCGCCCGGCCGACCTGATGCTGGACGGTGCTGCCGTCGACGCGTTCCTGACTGAGGATGTCCGCGGCCTGATCGCCGAGGGCACCGCCTTGAGCACGCGCAAGGCGCTGGCCGAGCATTTGGGTCGGGCGCTGGAGACCGGCCATTTCGGCGCCAACGGTTTGGACGAGACGCTGGAGATGGTGCGCGATCAGTTCCGCCGGGTCGCTGACGCCCATGCCGCCGAGGCGCATGAATGGCATCTGAACGACGAGCTGATCCCGATGTCGGTGATCGAGGATCTGTCGGGCATGGGCGTGTTCGGCCTGGCCCTGCCGGAAGAGTATGGCGGGGCGGGCATGGGCAAGACCGCCATGTGCGTGGTCTCTGAGGAGCTCAGCCGCGGCTATATCGGCCTGGGCTCGCTCGGCACGCGCGCGGAGATCGCCGCGGAATTGATCCTGCTGGGCGGCACCGAGGCGCAGAAGGAGAAATGGCTGCCGAAGATCGCTCAGGGCGAGATCCTGCCCACCGCTGTGTTCACCGAGCCCAATATCGGCTCTGACCTGGGATCCCTGAAGACCCGGGCGGTGCGCGACGGCGACAGCTACACCATCAATGGCAACAAGACCTGGATCACCCACGCCGCTCGCGCAGATCTGATGACCCTGCTGGCGCGCACCAATCCTGATGAGCCGGGCTATAAGGGCCTGTCCATGTTCCTGGCGGAAAAGCCACGCGGCACCGATGCCGAGCCGTTCCCGGTGGCCGGGCTGAGCGGCGGCGAGATCGAGGTGCTGGGCTATCGCGGCATGAAGGAATATGAGCTGGCGTTCGACGGCTTCACCGTGCCCGCGGCCAATCTTCTGGGCGAAACCGAAGGCCAGGGCTTCAAGCAGCTGATGGCGACCTTTGAGAGCGCGCGCATCCAAACCGCCGCGCGCGCCGTGGGCGTGGCACAGAACGCCTTGGAATTGGGCCTGCGCTACGCCCTGGAGCGCGAGCAGTTCGGCAAGCCGATCTATGCCTTCCCGCGGGTGTGGACCAAGGTGGTGCTGTCTGCGGTGGAGGTGATGATGGCGCGCCAGCTGACCTATTTCGCCGCGGAACGCAAGGATGGCGGCCAGCGCTGCGATCTGGAGGCCGGCATGGCCAAGCTGCTGGCCGCGCGGGTGGCCTGGTCCACCGCCGACAATGCCGTGCAGATCCACGGCGGCAACGGCTATGCCCAGGAATATCCGATCAGTCGCGTGCTCTGCGACGCCCGCATCCTCAACGTGTTCGAAGGGGCAGCAGAAATTCAAGCCAATGTGATCGCCATGCGCCTGCTGAGCTAGGCTTGGCCGGGCCGGGGCGGCGCGGGGCACGAGGGCGGGGCACGGGCCGTAGTAGGCGGGTCGACCCCCTTTGCGCAGCATGCCTTGGCAGCATCGGAGTGAGCGGCAGCCGTGTCCCGCCCATCTGACCCAGTCAATCCCCCAGCTCGGCCTGACCAAGTGGACGGTCTGGCTGTTCGCCGTATCGGGCGGGCAGGGGCGCCGGTGATCCTGTGTTTGCCGGGCTTTTGTGATGACGCAACGGCGTTTTTGCCTTTGGCGGCAACGTCCCTGGCGGAGCGGTTCGACCTGATTTTGCCCGATCTGCCGGGCTTTGGTGCCTCCCCGCCTTTGCCGGGCAGAACGGACATCGCCACCCTCGCCGGCCGGATGTTGCGTCTGGCGCGCAAGATATCGCCGGACCGACCCGTGGGACTGATCGCCCATTCCGTCGCTTCGGCCATCGCGGTGGAGGCGGCGCGCAAAGACACGCGGGCGATCTGCGGGCTTTTGTCGATCGAAGGCAATCTCACCGCGGCGGACGCCAATTTGTCCGGCAAGGCTATGGCGTTCGATGATCCGGCGGTGTTTCAGCGAGCCTTTACCGGGGAGATTGAGGCATTGGCCCGCCAGCAGCCGGGATTGCAGCGCTATGTCGCCGCGGTGCGCCGGGCCGATGCCCGCGCCATTTGGGATCTGGGCCGCGATGCGGTGCGCCGCGGCCCCGCCGATGCTTTTGGCCAAGCCAATCTTCAGGTGGCCGGGCGCATTCCGGCCCTGTATTTTTGGGGCCGCCGCAACAGTCCCGCGCCGACCGCGGCCTTCATCGACCGGCACGCCGAGCGCATGGCGCAGAGGGAATTCTTTTAGTCCGGCCATTGGAAGGTGAGCGAGGCGCCGGAGGCCACGGCGGTCCTTGCCGCTGATTTGTTTGCATCGACGGCGCGCGACATCTGATCAATCGGACTCGCTGTGCGATGCCAATCGGTCGGATAACGGTGCTTGCCCCATCGTCGGCCGGCCTTTTCATCCGACTCCTCGCGATCGCGCTTGGTCGGATCATGCCCTAAAGAGGGAACGCTGCGCCGGGGTCACGCGTAGTGTGTCGCGATCACGGATCGCCCGGGCCCTGCGACTATCGAGCTGACCGATCGCCGTCTCCGAAACCGATGACCGTGGCGGTGGCGCGCGCGTGAAGGGCGCCACGGCACAACGTCAACAAGAGCAGGGGCTGGAGCGCACGCTGTCCCTGCCGCTGCTCAGCGTCTACGGGCTGGGCACCATTCTGGGCGCCGGCATCTATGTGGTTATCGGCGACGTCATCGGTCGCGGTGGGGTCTATGCGCCGCTGGCCTTCCTGTTTGCCGCACTGGTCGCCGGCCTCACCGCGATCGGTTACGGCGAATTGGCCGGCCGCATCCCGCGCAGCGGTGGTCCGGCCGCCTATTTGCAACAGGCGTTCGGTATCTGTTGGCTCAGCGGACTGGTCGGCTGGATGATCGCCGCCACCGGCGTGGTCTCCGCAGCCACCATCGTCACCGGCTTCACCAGTTATCTCAGCGTGTTGGTGGACTGGCCGGATTGGCCGGTGATGATCACCGTGGTGCTGGTGCTCGGCGGCATCGCCGCGGCCGGCATCGAGGAAAGCGCCTGGACCATGGGCGTGACCACAGCCGCCGGTGTGGCGGGCCTGATCTATGTGTTGGTGCTGGGCGCCCCCAATGTCGGCGATCTGCCGGGCAAGCTGTCAGACGCCGGCGGTGTCATGGATGGCGCGGTACTCGCTGGCCTTTTGGGGGCGGCCTTCACCGCCTTTTATGCCTTTATCGGCTTTGAAGACATGGTCCATACCGCCGAGGAAGCGAAGAATGCCCGCAAGATCATGCCCACCGCGATCATCATCGCCTTGGGCGTGTCGCTGGTGTTTTATCTGGCAGTGTCGGTGGTTGCGGTCGCGAGCATGAGCCCGCAGGCCATGCGCGAGGCCAAGGCGCCCCTGGTCGCGCTGATCGACAAGGAGGGCGGGTCGCGCCTCCTGCTGGGCGTGCTCAGCCTGATGATCATCGTCAACAGCGCGCTGGCCCAGATCATCATGGCCAGCCGGGTCATTCACGGTCTGGGCAAGCGCCATGGCGCGGCCCCGGAGATTTTGGCGCGCATCAATCCGCGCACCAACAGCCCATTGCTGGCCACGGCCCTGTCCGCCGCCGTGGTGCTGGCGCTGGCGCTGTTCTTTCCCACCGAAACGCTGGCACGCGGCACCAGCTTCATCATCTTGCTGGTGTTCATCGCCTCCAATGCGGCGCTGATCCGGCTGAAGGCCCGGCATGTGGGGCGAGAGGACGGCCTCACCGTGCCGATCTGGGTGCCCTGGCTCGGCATCGTGCTGACGGCCGGGCTGATCATTGCCCAGCCCTTCCTGGGCGGCGGCGGCCACTGACGCCGCCGCGCCACCCTAACGCTTGTTGTGCGACGGCTGACCGGCGGCCGGGTATCAGTCGTCGCTGCTGGCCTGGCCACCGGCGGCCTCGGCGGGATCACCGGAGCCCATCTGCTCCTGAATATAATTCTGCACGCCCATCTTCTCGATCAGGCCCAGCTGGGTCTCCAGCCAGTCGACATGCTCTTCCTCATTGGTCAGGATCTTGCGGAAGATGTCGCGGCTGGGATAGTCGCGCACGCTTTCACAATACTGGATCGCGTCGCGCAGCACCGGGATGGCGTCATGCTCCAAGGCCAGATCGGCCTTCAGCACCTCTTCGACGCCCTCGCCGATGCGCAGGCGGTGCAGCGATTGCAGATTGGGCAGTCCTTCCAGGAACAAGATCCGCTGGATGACCCAATCGGCATGCCACATTTCTTCGATGGATTCCTTGTATTCCTTTTCGCCCAACTTGGTCATGCCCCAGTCATAGACGATGCGGCTGTGCAGGAAATATTGATTGATCGCGGTCAACTCGTTCTTCAAGACCGCATTCAAATATTCGATGACCTTGGCGTCGCCCTTCATGATGTCCCGCTCCGATCAGGGAAATGTGACGAATTTGGTCGGGAAAATGCCGGGCGGCCTTGCTTAAGTCAATGAAAATAAAGGCGAAAGCGAATGACTTGCGTTCTTACGGCAAGCGCTGCAACCCGCGTTTATGCGGCGACCGGATTACCGCTTTCCAAGCGTTCGCGCAGCATCGCCCTGGCATAGCAGAGGCACACGCCACATTGCGGGGTTTTGCCCAAGCGGGCATAGGCTTCCTTGGGATTGGTGGTGACGCGACCGCAGGCCGCGGCCTGGGCGACCTCGGCTTCCTTCAGACTATTGCATAGGCACAGATACATTCTCAGGCTCACCCCAGACCGTGTGACCGGCCTTCTTCTGCAATTCCTTCGCATTCACAAGGCTAATGTGAGGGGGGTGAGAATGATTGTCAATCAGAAAATCGTCTGCTCCGATCACTGTGATCGAAAGGCCTGTTCACGACTTCGGGGTCACACCGCCCCCCCTTGCGGCCAAGCCCGTGGCAGAGGCCCAAGCGGGCCGGTCACGCCGCGGGCACGGCGGCGTCGTCCAACTCTGAGGCCCGGCGATGGGCGGCACGATCCTTCAGACGATCCCAATAGTGTGCAAAGGCCGGCCGCGGCTCGATGGTTTTGAACATCAGACCCCAGCCGATTTGGGAGCCGACATAAACGTCCGCGGCACTGAAGGCGTCGCCGGCGATATAAGGCGGGCCGCTGACCGCGAGCTCCAAGGCATCCATCACCCGGGCGAAATCGCCATAGCCGCTCATCTTCTGTTTCTCGATCGGAATGTCCCGGCCCAGCGCCCGATCGGTGATGGCGTTCTCCAGCGGCCCGGCGGCGAAAAACAGCCAGCGGTAATAAGCGCCGCGCTGATCAGGCGACGGCGCCAGGCCGGCCGCTGGAAACGCGTCGGCAAGATAGGCGCAGATCGCCGCGCATTCGGTGATGATGGTGTCCCCGTGGCGCAGCGCCGGGACCTTGGCCATTGGATTGATCGCGCGAAACGCCGGATCCTGCATCGGCGTGCCATAATCCAGCCATTCGGTGCGATAGTCCGCGCCAACCTCCTCCAGCATCCAGCGCACGATCCGCCCGCGCGACATGGGGTGGCTGTAAAACACTAGGTCACCGGCCATCCGTCTTGCTCCTGTCCACGGCTGTCGATTTGGAACATAGCATGAACACAAGCCCGAGTCACCGACAATCTATCGGTTCAGCCGGCCCTCGATCAGGCTGTCGACCACGCCGGGGTCGGCCAGGGTGGAGGTGTCGCCCAGGGCGTCGAACTGGTTCTCCGCGATCTTGCGCAGAATCCGGCGCATGATCTTGCCCGACCGGGTTTTGGGCAGGGCCGGGGTGAACTGGATCAGATCTGGCGTCGCCACCGGGCCGATCTCCTTGCGCACCCATTTCTTCAGGTCAACCGCCAGATCCTCGGTCGGCTCCAGCCCGGCATTGACGGTGACGAAGCAGTAGATGCCCTGGCCCTTGATGTCGTGGGGATAGCCGACCACGGCGGATTCGGCGACCAGATCATGGGCGACCAGGGCGCTTTCGATCTCCGCGGTGCCAAGGCGGTGGCCGGACACGTTCAAGACATCATCGACCCGGCCGGTGATCCAATAATAGCCGTCCTCGTCGCGGCGCGCGCCGTCGCCGGTGAAATACAGGCCCTTATAGGTGGAGAAATAGGTCTGCACGAAGCGCTCATGATCGCCATAGACCGTGCGCGCCTGGCCCGGCCAGCTGTCCACAATGACCAGATTGCCCTCCGCCGCGCCGTCCAACCTCTTGCCGTCATTGTCGACCAAGGCGGGCTGGATGCCGAAAAAGGGCTTGGTCGCGGAGCCGGGCTTCAATGCCGTCGCACCGGGCAGCGGCGTGATCATAGTGCCGCCGGTCTCGGTCTGCCACCAGGTGTCGACGATCGGGCAGCGCTTCTGGCCGACCACCTCATGATACCAGCGCCAGGCTTCCGGATTGATCGGCTCGCCCACCGATCCCAACAGCCGCAGCGAGGACAGATCATGCTTGGTGACATGCTCGTCGCCCTCGCGCATCAACGCGCGGATGGCGGTGGGCGCGGTATAGAGGATGTTCACCTTGTGCTTGGCGACGATGCGCCAGAAGCGGTTGGGCCCGGGATAGGTCGGCACCCCTTCGAACATCACCGTGGTGGCGCCGTTGGCGAGCGGACCGTAGACGATATAGCTGTGCCCGGTGACCCAGCCGACATCGGCGGTGCACCAGAACACCTCGCCGCGCTGATAGTCGAACACATAGTGAAAAGTGGTGGCGGCCCAGACCATATAGCCGCCGGTGGTGTGCAGCACGCCCTTGGGCTTGCCGGTGGAGCCGGAGGTGTAGAGGATGAACAGCGGATCCTCCGCCGACATCTCCTCCGGCTCGCAGCTTGAGGACACCGACAAGGCGCGGTCATGGAACCAATGGTCGCGCCCCTCGGTCCACTCGACGCTCAAGCCGGTGTGGCGCACGACCAGCACCGCATCGACCTTGTTGGCCGGGCCCAGATGCGCCAGCGCCTTGTCGACATTGGTCTTCAAGGGCACCGATTTGCCGCCGCGCACGCCGGCATCGGCGGTGATGACGAACCGGCTGTTGCAATCGGCGATGCGCCCGGCCAGGGCCTCCGGCGAAAAGCCACCGAACACCACCGAATGCACCGCACCGATGCGCGCGCAGGCCAGCATGGCATAGGCGGACTCCGGGATCATCGGCAGATACAGCGTGACCCGGTCGCCCTTTTGCACGCCCAGATCGCGCAGAACATTGGCGAAGCGGCAGACATGAGCATAAAGCTGCTGATAGGTGATCGAATGATGGTAGGCGGGATTGTCGCCCTCCCAAAGGATCGCCACCTCATTGGCGCGGTGCGGCAGGTGGCGGTCAATGCACTGCACCGAGGCGTTCAAAGTGCCGTCGGCATACCAGCGGATCGGCACATCATCCTCAAAGCTTGTGTCCTTGATCTGGGTGGGCTCGGTCATCCAGCTCAACCGCTTGCCCTGCTCCGCCCAGAAGCCCTCCGGGTCGGTCACCGATCGCTCATACAGCTGCTGGTATTGCTCCGGCGTGCAATGCGTGGGCGCGCCCGACGGCGGCGGATAGCCTTCGTCCATCTCGTCTCTCCCCAGAAGGCGGTTGGGCTGCTTTTGCCGCAACACTAGGCGCTTTGCCGCGTTTTGGCCACTGGCGGTTGTCAGCTTCTTGCGTTCTTGCCATGATGTCGCAGTGGCACACCGCCTTTCCCGAGACCAATATCCTGGATCTTAATTTATGTGTGGAATAGCCGGAGAGCTTCGGTTCGACGACCGGCCGGTCGACCTGTCCTGTTTGAGTGAGATCACCGAACGCATGCAGCGGCGCGGGCCCGACGGGGTCGGCCTGTGGCATGCCAACCGGGTGGCGCTGGGCCACCGCCGCCTGCGCATCATCGATCTATCCGATGCCGGCCATCAGCCCATGGTCGACCCGCATCTGGGCCTCGCCGTGGTGTTCAACGGCTGCATCTACAATTATCCCGCCCTGCGTCAGGAGCTGTCCGAGCGCGGCCACCGCTTCTTCTCCACCTCCGACACCGAAGTCATCGTGAAGGCCTATGCCGAATGGGGCGAGGACTTCGTGCACCGCCTGAATGGCATGTTCGCCTTCGCGATCTTTGAAATGGGCTCCGGCGACATGCTGTTCGGGCGCGACCGGCTGGGCATCAAGCCGCTTTACCTGGCCGATATCGCCGGCGGCTTGCGCTTTGCCTCCGCCTTGCCGGCGCTGCTGGCCGACCCGAAGGTCGACCGGGATGTCGACCCGGTGGCGCTTTACCATTATCTCAGCTTCCACTCCGTGGTGCCCGCGCCGCATACCATTCTGGCCGGCGTGAAGAAGCTGCCGCCGGCCACCTTGATGCGGGTGAAGCCGGATGGCAGCCGCACCTCCCGGGTTTATTGGCGCGTCGAGTACGGCGCCCGGAGCGACGATCCGAAGGATTTCGACGGCTGGCAGGAGGCGGTGCTTGAGGTTATGCGTGCCTCGGTGAAGCGCCGCCTGGTCGCTGACGTGCCCGTCGGCGTGCTCCTGTCCGGCGGGCTGGATAGCTCGCTGATCGTCGGGCTGCTGGCGGAAGCCGGCCAGCACGGGCTGAAGACCTTCTCCATCGGCTTTGAGACCGTCGGTGAGGAGAAGGGGGACGAGTTTCACTATTCCGACATCGTCGCCGACCGCTTCGGCACCGACCATCATCAGATCTTCATCCCGACCGATCGGGCGCTGCCGGAGCTGCCCGCGTGTATCAGGGCGATGAACGAACCGATGGTCAGCCATGACGCCATCGGCTTTTACCTGTTGTCCGAAGAGGTCTCCAAGCAGGTCAAGGTGGTGCAGTCCGGCCAGGGCGCGGATGAAATCTTCGCCGGCTATCACTGGTATCCGCCCATGCTGGCCTCCAATGACGCGCTATCCGACTATGCCCGCGTGTTCTTCGACCGGGATCAGGACGAGATGCGCGAGCTGCTGAAGCCCGGCTTTGCCGAAACCGATCATGCCACGGCATTCGTGGCGCAGCATTTCGCCCAAGCCGGGGCGGAGCGGCCGATCGACAAGGCGCTCAGGATCGACAGCCAGATCATGCTGGTCGATGACCCGGTCAAGCGCGTGGACAATATGACCATGGCCTGGGGGCTGGAGGGCCGCGTGCCGTTCCTGGATCATGAGGTGGTGGAGCTGGCCGCGCGCGTGCCGCCGGAGATGAAAGTGCGCGAGGACGGCAAATATGTCCTGAAGGAGGGGGCCCGCAGGGTCATTCCGCATGAAGTGATCGACCGGCCGAAGGGCTATTTCCCCATGCCGGCGCTGAAATATCTGCGGGGCCCTTATCTGGATATGGTAAAAGATGCGCTGACATCAGAGCCGGCCCGGCAGCGCGGCCTGTTCCAAAAGGCCTATGTTGATAAGCTGCTGGCCGATCCTGAGGCGCATCTGACGCCGCTGAATGGCTCCAAGCTGTGGCAGCTGGGCCTGTTGGAATTGTGGCTGCAGACGCACCTGACCTGAGCGCCGAGCCCCGCGACGCGAAAGGACCGTTATGGACAAGGCCGCGCAATACCGGCTGGAAAGACTGCGCCGGCAAAGCCTGAAACCGCGCCCGGACAATCTGCGCCCGGACGATTTCACCGATGCCCATGCGGTGGTCGATTGCGGCTGGGGCCGACTGATCTTCGCGCCGACCTTCAAGGATCCCAAGGCGATCACCGAGGAGCTGTTGAAGGAGCGGCCGGAGCGCCGCGACATCGCCTTTTATCTGCGCGAGCCGCATGTGGTGCTGAGCTTTGCGCCGCAGCGGCTGTTCTTGGACCCGTCGCACACCTACCGGCTGGATCTGTATACCTACCGGCAGAGCCGACGCCGCTTCAAAGGCTTTCACATTCGCCGGCTGTGCACGGCCGAAGACGCCAATGCGGTCAACCGGATCTATCAAGAACGCAATATGGTCCCGGTGCATCCGGACTTTTACTGGGACCAGGCCGATCCCCGGCTGCTGACCCATTTCGTCGCCGAGGATGATCATACCGGCCGCATTCTGGGGACGGTGATGGGCGTGGATCATGAACGCGCCTTCCCCGATCCCGACCACGGGTCCTCGCTGTGGTGCCTGGCGGTGGATCCGCACTGTCCGCACGCCGGCGTGGGCGAGGCGTTGGTGCGCCGGCTGACGGAGCATTTCCAGGCACGCGGGCGGGCCTTCATGGACCTGTCCGTGCTGCACGACAATGAAGACGCCATCGCCTTGTATGAGAAGCTCGGCTTTTTCCGCGTGCCGTTCTTCGCCATCAAGAACAAGAATGCCATCAATGAAAAGCTGTTCGCCGGCCCGGCCTTTTCCACCAAGCTGAACCCCTATGCGATGATCATCATCGAGGTGGCCCGGCGCCGTGATGTTCAGGTCGAGGTGCTGGACGGAGAGACCGGCATGTTCCGCTTGTCCTATGCCGGCCGGTCGATCATCTGCCGGGAAAGCCTGACCGAATTGACCAATGCGATCGCCATGACGCGCTGCGCCAACAAGGCGCTGACCCGTCGGCTGTTGGGCCAGAACGGCTTGACGGTGCCGGCCCAGATCAGCCTGCACCCGCGCGAGGACGGTGCGGATGATCCTGCCATCCAGCGCGAGATCGAGGATTTCCTGCAGCGCTATGTCGCCTTGGTGGTCAAGCCCGCCGACGGTGAGCAAGGTCGCGGCGTCACCGTGGACCTGCGCAGCGTTGACGAGGTGGTGCAGGCAATCGGCTATGCCCGCCGCTTCGACGAACAGGTGCTGATCGAACAGTTCGTCGACGGTGTCGACATCCGCGTCATCGTCATCGGCTACAAGGTGGTTGCCGCGGCCATCCGCAAGCCTGCGGAGATCGTCGGCGACGGCGTGCGCACCGTGCGCGAATTGATTGAGCGGCAAAGCCGCCGGCGCGAGCGCGCCACCGATGGTGAATCGTCAATCCCGCTGGATGCGGAGACCGAACGCTGCGTCAAAGCGCGCGGCCAGAGCCTGGACGCGGTGCTGGCCGAAGATCAGCGGCTGTTGGTCCGGCGCACCGCCAATCTGCACACCGGCGGCACCATTCACGACGTCACCGACAGTCTGCATTCCACCCTGGTCGATGCCTCGGTGCGCGCCGCGCGCGTGCTGGACATCCCGGTCGTCGGCATAGATTTTATCGCACCGGACCCGCGCAAGCCCGACTATGTCATCATCGAGGCCAATGAACGCCCGGGTCTGGCCAATCATGAGCCGCAGCCGGTGGCGGAGCGTTTCCTCGACCTGCTGTTTCCGCAGTCGATCCCTCGGGAGATGCGCACCGTTCGCACCGAACGCGCCCAGCACGGACCCGCCCATGGAACGCCTTAGAATCGATACCGACTATCTGACCGACAAGCTCTCGCGTCTGCTCGCCACGCCCAGCCCAACCGGCTATACCGACGAGGTGGTGCATTTCATGAGCCGGGAGTTGGACGATCTGGGCGTGCCCTATGATCTGACCCGGCGCGGCGCCATCCGTTCGGTGATCAAGGGCGAGGAGGTGCGCCCGGCCCGCGCGATCATCGCACATGTCGATACGCTCGGCGCTCAGGTCAAGCGCATCAAGGACAATGGCCGGCTGGAGCTGGTGCCGATCGGCCATTGGTCGTCGCGGTTCGCCGAAGGGGCCCGGACCACGATTTTCACCAATCGCGGTGCCTATCGCGGCACCATCCTGCCGGTGAAGGCCTCCGGCCATACCTTCAACGAAGAGATCGACGAATTGCCGGTGTCCTGGCAGCATGTGGAGTTGCGCGCCGATGTGCCGGCGGGCAATCGCCGGGATCTGGAGCGCCTGGGCTTCGGCGTCGGCGATTTCGTCGCCATCGACGCTCAGCCGGAATTCCTTGAGAACGGCTTCATCGTGTCTCGCCATCTGGACGACAAGGCCGGGGTCGCGCTGATGTTGGCGGCCTTGAAGGCGATGATGGAGGCCAAGATCACGCCGTGCGTGGACAGCTATTTTCTGTTTTCCATCGCCGAAGAAGTCGGCGTCGGCGGCTCCTCGGTGCTGCACCCCGATGTCGCCTCAATGATCACGGTCGACAATGGCACCACAGCACCGGGGCAGAATTCCAGCGAATTCGGCGTCACCATTGCAATGGCCGATACCACCGGCCCGTTCGACTGGCACCTGACCCAAAAATTGATCAAGCTGTGCGAAGACTATGACATCCGCTACCAGCGCGACATTTTCCGCCATTACCGCTCCGACAGCGCAAGCGCGTTGGAAGCCGGGAATGATATCCGCACCGCGCTGATCGCCTTCGGCATCGATGCGAGCCACGGTTATGAACGCATCCACCTGCACGCGCTCCGGTCGCTCGCCGAACTGATCACTGTTTACCTGCAGACCCCGGTGCGCATCCCGCGCGATAAAGAGGATCTCTCCTCTCTCAAGGGATTCACCCATCAGCCCACCGATCCAGCCCCGCAGGGATATTAGCGATCGGAACTATAGGCTTGCCCCACAGCCATACTAGCCCTATGTTAAGAACATGGCAGGAACGAACCTTACACTGCGCGAGTTCAACGCGCTGTTTCCGGACGAAGCCGCCGCTCGGGCGTGGTTCGAGCGGTCGCGCTGGC
>JBHJGS010000025.1:0-6610 GCA_050331575.1 Rhodothalassiaceae bacterium
CATGGGGCTGAAAATCAGGACCATCGGCATCGACAGAGCAAAGATAAAAATCGGCCTCTGCAACATCGCCTACAATATGCGGCGGTTGATCATGCACGAACCAAGGGGCGCAATAACCTAACGGGCGCCGCCCCGCCCCCCCATGACCGGCGAGGAGCCGGTCCAGGAGACCTTCTCAAGCCACCAACAACCGCACCGCCACGCCAAAAAACCCGTCAGCAGACCCAACAAAACCCGTTGATGGAGATGTTCAGATGTAACGCAACTCGACCCAATTGTCCTCAGCATGAGGCGGGGCAATAGGCCCATGGCTCAGCGAAACGGTGGCAGTTGTGGCTCGGGGATGCCCAGCTTCTTGCGCACCACGTCCGGCGGATCGGCAGGAAAGGTGACGCCGCGTTCCTCCATCATCGCTTTGATGGTCTGTAACCGTTCCCAACCGGGCATGCTCGGTTCTTGGCGCGTTAACAGGAATTCGACTGTATAGGCGGTGCTCACCCCAGTTTTGTCGATGATATGAACGTCAGCACCCCTTTCGATTAACTCAATCGATTGGTCAAACTGATAAGAGTCCAAACTGTTAATTAGCGCGGTCTGCCCCAGGCTATCCTTGGCGTTGATATCCGCCCCATGGTCCAGCAACAGCCGCATATGCGCCACCTGTCGTTCGTTCACGGTTTCGAAGAGAATGGGCTCGCCCTGCAATTTGGTATTCGGGTCGGCGCCGCCTGCCAACAAGGCCTCTAAAATGCGCGGGTCGTCGGCAGTAACGGCTTGGGCCAAAGGGGCTCCGGTTTCCGGATTCCGCCGCGCAGGATCTGCACCCAACTCCACCAGGCGTGTGATAATAGGAAATTGCCGTTGCAACATGGCGTAGAACAACAGCGTCATGTCGTCTTTGTCTTCCGCATTCAAGTCAACCAAAGGTGCCAACACTTCGACTCTTGCGAGATCGCCGGTGGCAATGGCCTGGGCCATCTGCCGTCTGGGGCCCTCGTCAAAGAACTGGTTAGGGGGGAATTTCTCGACCATATCCGCCTCCGAATTGCTACATGCATATAACAATACAACTAGACCAATTAGTAGGCGGGCAAACGTCATCCGAATACTTCCAAGAGTTTGCCTTGATCCACCTCTTTCTGCTTCTCGAGTCTTTTGATGACGGGGCCAATCATATGGAGACCGACACGCTGAGGCAGGACCAGCCTCTCCCACCAGCGAGACTGAATTTCGACAGGGGTACCTGCCGCATCCGGCATGGCCCAGCGCGTGGTCACTCGGTCTTCCTGGAGATGGGTCAAGACTTCACCTTTAATTCTATACGCTCTAATGCGGGCAGGATGAACATTTCCGCCATAGCGCTCCACTGTTCGAGGATGCAGTCCGGCCGGATTAAAGGTGGTAGCTGATCGCCCACTTGCCAAGGACATGGCGGATGCTAAGCCGCCGCCAAGGGAATGACCAGTGATTTCAATTTCTAAACCGCGCTTTGTGACCTTTGTTCCCATCTTGACAGCCTGCTCATAATAGGATGATTCAAGATTAATTCCTTGGCGAAAATTGTTCTTCCAGTCTTGGCCGCCGCTGGTGCCCTTGAACGCAATAACCGGTTTGGAGTTCGCACCGAAGATCGCAGGACTAGGTTGGTATACTTGTGCCCGAAATTTCGTCCCCTCAGGCTCCAAATCTTTTGGCGTAAGGCCCAGGGCTGCCAGGGCCGCCTCATTATCGCTGAGATTTTTCCACCCCTCCGGCGGGCCATTGTTCGGGTCATAAACATTTTGGCTCAGCTTGGCCTTTTCCACCGCGTCGATATCGCGCTCGAACCGGTCGGCGGCGTCCAACGCCTGGGGCGGTCCGCCCCGGTCCCGGGTCTGGGCAATCAGGTCGCGCCGGGCCGCATGGCGGGTGGCCTTGTCTTCTGCCGCCAGTCGGTCTGCTAAGGAGGGCGGGGCCGGCTCAATCGGGGCGGCGGTGGCCTTCGCGATGGACGCGGTTGTCGCTGGATTGCCATGTTTCGGCGCCGATAAGTCCTGAGACGCCTTCATTTCGCTAGACAAGTCCGTCGACGCCGGGGCGGCAGCGCTCTCAGACGGTGCTGCCGGGTCTTGTGCGCTCTGGACGGGTGGGGAGATTGGGTGGATGACGGGGGCGCGCAGCCAGAGTTGCAGGCGGCCGGCGGCGAGGTGGTGGCCGGCGAGGCGGGCCAGGTCCGCGTCGCTGAGGCGGTGCACGGAGGTCTGCAGGGCTGAGCGCAGGGCGGCGCGGAGCGCGTTCGCCAGCGTGCGATGGCGCAGCAGACGCAGCATCTCCGCCCGGGCCGCCCCGGCATCGTGCAGGATGCGACGGCGCCAGCCTGGACCGGTCGGTGCTGTTGTCCTTCCTGCGCGCACCAGGCGCACATCCAGCGGCCCCATCCCGCCCCCCAATGATCCTGCGATCCTGCTGTGACACAGGCGGCCGCATGTCGGTTCGACCGGCTCAAGCCGCGCCTGTGCTGCCAGCATAAATAGATGTTTGGACACCGCGTCGAGGGCAATCTGCGCCCGGGTCGGGAAAAAAATCACCGCGCGGGTCGGATTGGGGATTGACGGCCGTGCTCTGGTGTTATACCTATCTACCACACCAGATGAATACAGCGCCGAGGCACGAACAACGGCCCGGTCACGACAGCGACACACGATACACGATCCATCAAGGAGACAGACGATGCACACCGACATGACCGTCAGCCTGGCCGCCGACACCGCATGCCGCCGCCTGCGCAGGGCCGGCCGGCGGACCCGCCGCACCGGCTATCGCGGCACTTGCGCCACGCCGATCCTGTTCGCCGCTTGACCTCACGGAGGGTGGTAAGAGGATCATGGCCATGATCTCGCCGGAATGGACGGACGATCAGCCGATCTACCGCCAGCTGCGCGACAAGGTGGTGTCCGCCATTCTGGACGGCACCTTTTCTGAGGGCGCGCCCTTGCCCTCCGTGCGCAGCGTGGCGGTGGATCTGCAGATCAACCCGTTGACCGCGCAGAAGGCCTATCAAGAGCTTGTCATGGAAGAGTTGGTGGAGAAGCGCCGCGGCCTGGGCATGTTCGTGGTCGAAGGCGCGCGGGAGAAGCTGCTGGCCGAGGAGCGGCGGCATTTCCTGGAGGAGGAATGGCCCAAGGTGCTCAGACGCATCGAGCAATTGGGCCTGTCGCCGGCTGATCTTCTGCAGACCGGGCCCAAGCGCAATGGAGGGCATGCATGACCGCCCCGATCATCGAAACCCAAGGCCTGTCCAAGCATTACGGCCGGTTCGCAGCGCTGTGTGATGTCACCGTGACGATCCCGGAAGGCCGGATCTATGGGGTCATCGGCGCCAATGGCGCGGGCAAGACCACCTTGCTGAACGCTGTGCTGGGCCTGACCTCCTATGACGGGCATCTGCGCGTGCTGGGCCTGGACCCGGCCACCCAGCGCGCCCGACTGATGCAGGAGATCTGCTTCATCTCCGACGTGGCGACCCTGCCCAAATGGATGAGCGCGGAGCAGGTGTTCGACTATGTCGAAGGCGTGCATCCCCGCTTCGATCGGGCGGTGGCGCGGGATTATCTCAGCCGCACCAAGGTGCCGCCGACCAAGAAGATCAAGAAACTGTCCAAGGGCATGACCACGCAGTTGCATCTGGCGGTGGTGATGGCGATCGACGCCAAGCTGCTGGTGCTGGATGAGCCGACGCTGGGCCTGGACATCATCTTCCGCAAGCAATTCTACCAGAGCTTGCTGGAAGAATATTTCGACGCCCAGCGGACCGTCGTGGTGACCACGCATCAAGTGGAGGAGGTGGAGCATATCCTCACCGATGTGATCTTCATCCGCGAGGGCCGTGTGGTGCTGGACGCCCCGACCGAGGATCTGACCGGCCGGTTTGCCGAAATCACGGTCGACCCGGAGACCGCGGAACTGTTGCGGCCGCTGGGCCCGATCTATGAGCGCCGGGCCATGGGCCGGGTCGCGCTGGTGTTCGAAAATCCCGACCGCGATCGGCTGAAGAGCCATGGGCACCTGAAAGGCCTGGGCCTAGCCGACATCTTCGTCGCCAAGATGGGAGAGGCGGCATGACCGCGATCCGTTGGAACAAATATAAGGCGCTGATGCAGCGCGACCTGATCGAGCATCGCGCCGGCTTCATCCTGGTGCCGGCGGTGCTGGGCGTGCTGCTGATCCTGCTATCGGGTCTGAGCTTGCTGACTGGGAATTTCGTGCTGTTCGACGCGGACGGGCCGACCGATCAGCAGAGCAATTTCGGCCAGATGCTGGAGTCGCTGGCCTTGCTGCCCACCGAGCAAAAGCAGATCGTCCTGGGTCTGATCTTCTCCGGCTTCATGACGACGGTGTGGATCGCGTTTCCGTTCGTCGTCTTCTTCACCCTGCTCGGCAGCCTTTATGAGGAGCGGCGTGACCGCAGCTTTCTGTTTTGGAAGTCGATGCCGGTGTCTGACTGGGAAGAAGTGATAGCCCGGCTGGTCGGCGGCACCTTTGTGCCGTCCATCACCTACACCGTGATCAGCGTGCTGGCCTGCATCGCGATGCTGCTGGTCGCCACCTTGGTGGCGCTGCTGCAAGGCGGGCCGATCGCCGATCTGTGGCGGTTGGGGCCGGTGCTGGAATTGCTGCTGGCGTCGATTCCGGTGGGGCTGGTCTGGTATCTTTGGTCGCTGCCCTTCTTCGCCTGGGTGATGGCGGCCAGCGCCTTCGCGCCGCGCGTGCCCTTGATGTATGCCCTGCTGCCGCCGGCGGTGCTGATCGCGGTGGAGGGGATCCTGTTCAAGAGCGCGCATGTGGCGCGCATCATCGGCCAACACATCTATCCCGCGGGACACCCGGTCGTGCAGGAATTCAACGCCGGCTTTGCCGCGGGCTACAGCGGGGCCGCGGGCTACAGCGGGAAGGTCACCAATGCCTCAGACGCGATGGCGGTCGGCTGGGACCGTGTGATGGACTCTGTCTGGGCGATCGGCGCCTCGATCACCAGCCCGCAATTGTGGATTGGCGTTGCTCTCGGCATTGCCTTGTTGGCCGCCGCTGTCTGGCGCCGCCGCTTCACCAGTTAATCCAAGCATAAAGGGACGGGCCAAGCATCCGTCCCGCCTGATCGACAAACAGCGAGGAGAAATGTGATGAAATCTCTCAATGTCCTGCAGCATGTCAGCGGTCTGTCCGATGATCTGCCCGTGGCGCTGATCCGCCACGCTCGCAAGAAAGAGCTCAAGCCCACACGCCGCGCCGCTTGAACCGGATCAGCCCAATGGCCGGCGCGGCGACCCGCTGATCCGCGCTACGGCCGCAGCGCATAAAGCGCCACCGCCGCGGCGTTGGAGACATTCAGGCTGTCCACCGCCGCGCTGATGCCGATGCGCACCTGCTGGTCGCAATGCGCGGCCACATTGGGCCTCAGGCCGCGGCCCTCCGCGCCCAACACCAAGACGCCGCGCTCCGGCGGGTCGATCTCGGCCAGATCGGCCTCGGCCTCGCCGGTCAGGCCCAAGCGCCAGAAGCCGGCCTCGGCCAGGCGCTCCAAACAGCGTGCCAGATTGGTCACGCGCACCCAGGGCAGATGCTCCAGGGCGCCGGAGGCCGCCTTGGCGAGCGCGCCGGATTCCGGCGGGCAGTGCCGGTCCTGCGCGATCACGCCCTCGCACCCGAAAGCCAGGGCGGAGCGGAAGATGGCGCCGACATTGTGCGGGTCGGTGACCTGATCGAGCATGACAAGGCGGCGGGCAACGGTCAGCGGCTCCAGGTCCGCCGGCTGAAGCGCGAGGGTCTCCAGCACCAGGCCCTGATGCGGCGCCTCCGGCACCAGCCGGTCCAGTTGCCCTGGCGCGCACACGCTGACCGGGCAGGACGCAGGCGCGTCCAGGCGCGCCAGGGCCGCGGCGGTGGCGTGCAGGCGGAGGGTGCGGCGCGCCGGATTGGCCAGGGCGGCTTGCACGGCATGCATGCCATAGAGCCGAACCGGACCGGGTGAGGCCGGCTTGTGCCGGGCGCGCGAAGACGCTTTGGACGAGGGAGCAGGGCGCTTGCGGGTCATCGTCTTCCCGCTGCCTCAAGTTCGCGCGAGCCGCAAGGCTTTCCGCCAATTCGGGCCCGAGCGCTGCTTGACAGTGGGGGTTCTTTACGCCTAGACGACCGCTTCGCCGCCGGGAGACATCCGGCGGTGGCTGGAGGGGTGGCTGAGCGGTCAAAAGCAACGGACTGTAAATCCGTCGGGTCTTCCCTACGCAGGTTCGAATCCTGCCCCCTCCACCAGCATTTGCGGGTGTAGCTCAATGGTAGAGCCCCAGCCTTCCAAGCTGGTTGTGTGGGTTCGATTCCCATCACCCGCTCCACTTGCATGCCGGCCCGCCTCCTGGGTCGGTTTTGGTTAGCATTTATTTGGATCCGGCCGGCGTGCGTGACGGACGCCATGGAATGGTAGAAGGCGAGAAGGATGGCCAAGGCAAAGTTTGAGCGGACGAAGCCGCACTGCAATATTGGGACGATCGGCCATGTTGACCATGGCAAGACGACGTTGACGGCGGCGATTACGAAGGTATTGGCGGAGACCGGCGGGGCGACGTTTACGGATTAT
>JBHJGS010000026.1:0-135178 GCA_050331575.1 Rhodothalassiaceae bacterium
AGACTTCGCAACGTCCGCACAGCACCCTGAAAACGATCCCTTGGCAACATTATTGGATAATCTGCCGTCTCTGCTGGCGGTCCTGGATGCACGCGGTCTGCTGCTGAAGGCGAATGACACGTGGCTGGCCTTCGCGCGGGACCATGGCTATTTTACCACGCCGGACTGTCGCGGCATGAATTATGTCACGTTCGCGCATGCGCGCCTGCCCACCTGCCCGAGCCAAAAGGCGCAGCCGGCCGAGCTTTTGCAAGCCGTACTGGACGGTCGGACCGATTGGGTCCAGGCGGAATATCCCTGCCCGTTTCTCGACGGTCGCTGGATGTTGATGTCGGCCCGGCGGCTTGACCCTGCTTTGGCGCCGATGGCTGTGGTGGTCACCCACCAGGATATCACCGATCTGGCCAATGCGCGGACGCAGGCGGAGGCCGCACAGCAGAGTGCCGCCCGTCTCAGCGCCGACCAGATGGGGTTTTTGACCAGCCTCAGCCACGAACTGCGCACACCGCTGAACGCTATTCATGCGTATGCGGAAATGATGGAGCAGGAGCTGTTCGGCCCCCTAGGGGCTGACAAATATCGCAGCTATGCCAGCAATATTGTGCGGTCGGCCCGGCATTTGATGAGCTTGGCGCAAGGTCTGATGGATTTGCGCCGATTAGAGCAGCCGGACTATCGCTTGTCCCCGGGCCCGTGCGACCTGTCCCAGCTGATCGTGGACGTGGTGGAGATGATGCGCGCGGAGGCGGAGCGCACCGCATCGACCCTGGTGGTGGCCGCAGAGACTGTGCGCTGTGCCCATCTTGATGCCCAAGCGGTCCGGCAAATCCTCATCAATCTGGTGTCCAACAGCCTGAAGCATGGTGGGGAGGGGCTGACGGTGCGCATCAGCGTCTCCCGCTCGACCGACTGTCTAGAAATCGGCGTGGCCGATACCGGCTGCGGCATGAGCGAGGCGAGCCTTGCCAAGTTCGCCCAGCCGTTTCAGCCCGGCCGCGCGGACATCGGCAGCGGCGGCGGTTTGGGCATCGGCCTGCCGCTGTGCAAGCGCTTGGTCGAACTTCATGGCGGCGTGATGAGTGTGACCAGCGGCCCGGGCAGCGGCACCCAGGTGCGTCTGAGATTTCCACCCGCGCCCGCCGCCTAGGCCAGATCAATATGCCCGCCCGCTTTGCTGCTAAGGGGGCCCGGCCGCTGCGTCTGCCGGCACGTTCAGCAGGGATGGGCGATCAAGGCGCATAAACGGTCCGTTCCACCAATGCAAAACCCCGCGGGCTTCCACGGCTTGGCCGATCATCGCCTCAAAGCTGCGGCGCCCGCCGAAGGCGCGGGTCTGTCCGCTGGGGACGAACACGGTGAAGTCGCTGTCATAATCGTCGGAAAAGTTGACGAATGTGCCGCGCCGCGCCCGCCCGACACTGTGCACACGGCCCCGCACGATCACGAAGCGCCCGCGCGCCTGATAGGGCACCGCCTCGGCGAGATAAGGGCTCAGGCGGCGCGCCCACAAGCCGGTTCTGGCGCCGCGCGCCTCCGCCTCGGCGCTTCGCAGCCGACTGAGCACGGCTGCAGGCGGATCCCAAGGATGTAACAGGGCGGCGCCTTGCAGCAGCAAGACTTCCTGCACCCAGCGCCCGTCCGCGGTCATGAGATGCGCGCGCAGCCGGCCGTAGCGATCCTGGAAGGCGTCATCCACCGCGGTGGCGACCGGGTCTGACCCGATGAGTGCGGCCAACTGCTGCCTCGCCCAGTCCAATGCCGGTTCCGTGCGTTCGTCCGGGGCGAAGCCGTGCAGCTCCGCCAGCACAAGCACGCGTCCGTCGACCAGCCGCAGCTGAGCCGGTCCGGTCACCGCCTCCACCCGGATCTCCGGTCCCGGGGTCAGGCCCGGCGGCAGGGTCAGCCCGAGCAAAACGCAAAGCAGCGCAACCATGGCCGACAGCCTGCCAAAAAGCCCTTAAGGATGCCAGCCGATTAGCCTTTGGCTGGCCGCGCGGGCCATGCTAAAGGACCCGGCCATGGTCGAACCGCGCCCGTAGCTCAGCAGGATAGAGCACCGGATTCCTAATCCGGGGGTCACAGGTTCAAATCCTGTCGGGCGCACCATTTTTGATCTCGCGGCGCGTTGCGCCTTGCGATGGGGCGGGCTGACCGCCTGGGCCGCCGTCGCGGCGTTCGGTCCGGTTCGAGCTTTCGTCCCAAATGCGCACCACAGCCTTGTCCCCGTCATCGCCAGCAGAGCCGACCGGTGCGAAGCGCTCACCCGGCGTTGGGCCTGCGCTGTTCGCTCACCGGGCGCTGGCTCGTGGCGGGGTGTGGGGGCGGAGGCGTTGTGTCCGGAACGCGTGGAATGGCCCGCTCGTTTCTATGCGGTCGTGGTCTAGCCGTGAGGAGCAGCAAGATGGGTGAGCCAGACCCGGGCGCCATCGCCAAAGCGGTGCTGAAACGCTATCCCAAAAGCCATGCGGACGAACTCAACCTGAACCTCGGTGAGAATACGCCCTCGGTACTGTTCCAATGGCTGATCGTGGCGCTTGTGTGCAGCGCGCGCATCGCGGCAAGCCAGGCCATCAAGGCGGCGGAGGCGTTGTTTGATCAGCAGGGCTGGCGCACGCCGCAAAAAATGGCCGAAACCAGCTGGCAGGACCGGGTCGATGTTTTGAACCAGGCGGGCTATGCGCGCTACGATGAAAGCACCGCGCGCTATATCGGAGAGACCACGGCGTTGCTGATGGACGCGTATGGCGGAGATTTGCGCAAACTGCGCGAGGCTGCCAACGGCGATAGTCAGACCTTGAGAGAATTGTTGAAGCAATTCAAGGGTATCGGCGAGGTCGGCGCGGATATCTTCTGCCGCGAGGCGCAATTGGCCTGGCAAGAGCTTTACCCTTTCGCGGACAAGAAGGCGTTGGATGCAGCGGCCAAATTGCACCTGCCGACCCGCGCGGGAGCGATGGCGGAGCTGGTGCCCCGACGCGACTTGCCCAGGCTGCTCTCCGGCCTGGTCCGCGCCGACCTGGCGGGCGAGACCGAAGCGCTGCTGCGCGCTGCCACGCGGATCGTGGGACAAGGAGCCATGGCCGAAACCGAAGACGATATTTTGGAAGAGGGCAACATTTTCTTTCTGTATCGCCCGCAGGTCGACGAGGAGGATCCTGATCGTCTGTCCGACGTGCAGCGCTTCTATATGGTGTTGAGGCCCCGGGGCGGCCGCAAGCTGCGCCTGTTGGTGGTTGGGCGCAAGCGCCTGCCTGACGTGAAGGAGCATGAACGCCATTGGGGCTTTGTCGACATGGTCGCTCAGAGCGGCAAGGAGATTGAGCAGGAATTGCGCGAGGATCGCTACGAGACGGCGAGCCGGGGCGAACGCCGCCTGCCGGCCGTGCGCCCGGCCGGAGAAGGGGTTTACGCGCTGAGCGTGAAAGACGGGCAAATGCATCTGGCCTATGCCTTGGAACTGCCGGACGATCCTGGACCGGTGCAAACGGCATTCAAGATCGCCCCGGAAGCGGCCTTCGCCTTGTCGATCAAGAATCCGGAGGCGGGTCAGCCCAAGGCCGCCGGCCTGTCTGGCGAGCAAAAGGCGGACTACCCCGATAAGCTGCAAGAGCTGTTCCGGGACCGGCGCTTCGCCCAAGAAGATGCCAGATTGCTGGATTATGAAGGGGCGGAGTTCATCCTGGTCGGGGCGCGTACCAAGCCGCACAAGGACGTCAGTCTCGCTCTCGATCCCGACCAGGAGGATGACAAGAGGGCGGATATGCTGCGCAAGCTGCGCATGGTGAAATCGCGGCATCCGGTCGAACCGCTGTTCAAGGGCGATTGGGCCTGACCCCAAGCCCGGCGGGGCGGCGATTGACACCGGCTGTGTCTCGTGCGCAAGGTTAGCGCTTTCTTGTTTGGGTATTGTTGTCTGTAAGGGACCTGGCCTCATGTCCGCAGTGATGCAAACCTACCGGCCCGCCGACATTGCGTTCGAACGGGGCGAGGGCATGTATTTGTTCGACGGCAGCGGGCGCCGCTATTTGGATTTCAACGCCGGCATCGCGGTCAGTTGTCTGGGTCATGCCCACCCGCGCCTGGTGGCGGCCTTGACCGAGCAGGCGAACAAGGTCTGGCACACCACCAATCTCTACACGATCCCGGGCCAGCAGCGCCTGGCCGACCGCTATGCCGCGGCCACCTTCGCGGACAAGCTGTTCTTCACCAATTCCGGGGCCGAGGCGATCGAGTGTGCGATCAAGGTCGCGCGCCGTTATATGGGCGAGACCGGCCGGCCGGAGCGCTTTCACATCATCGGCTTGCACGGCGCGTTTCACGGCCGCACGCTGGCGGCGATCAACGCGGCCGGCAAGGGCGAGGGCTATGGTCCGCCGCTGCCGGGCTTTGACAGCGTGGCACCGGGCGATCTGGGCGCGCTTGAGGCAGCGCTCACCGATGAGACCGCGGCGATCATCCTGGAACCGGTGCAGGGCGAGGGCGGCGTTGTGCCGCTCAGCGAGGCCTATCTGCAGGGCGTTCGCGCCTTGTGTGACCGCCATGGGCTGCTGTTGATCCTGGACGAGGTGCAGTGCGGCATGGGGCGCACCGGCAAGCTGTTCGCGCATGAATGGGCCGGCATCACCCCGGACATCATGGCCATCGCCAAGGGCATCGGCGGCGGGTTTCCCTTGGGCGCGTGCCTGGCCACCGACGAGGTCGCCCAAGTCATGACCGTGGGCACCCACGGCTCCACCTATGGCGGCAATCCCCTGGCCATGGCCGTGGGCAATGCCGTGCTGGACGAGATCCTGGCGCCGGGCTTTCTGGACCGGGTGCAGCAAATGGCCGAGGCCCTGAAGAGCGCCCTGGAGGCCTTCGCCAAGCGCAATCACAATAGCGTTGCGACCGTGCGCGGGCGCGGCCTGATGCTGGGCGTGAAGCTGCGCGAAGGGCTGAATAACCGGGACGTGATCCGGCACTTGCTCAGCGAGGGCTTGATGCTGGCGCCTGCAGGCGACAATGTGCTGCGCTTTCTGCCGCCGTTGATCCTGGAGGAGGCGCATATCGCCGAGGCCATGGAGATCTTGGACCGGGGTTTGGCCAAATTGGCCGACCAGGCAGCCTAGGGGGCGAAGGGGCGTATCCTAGCGATGAGAGGTCAAGCCGCCGCGGCACCGCTGCGGCATTTCACTGATGTGTCGGCGCTGCCGGTAGAGGATCTGCAGCGTATCTTGAGCGAGGCGGCGCGGCGCAAACAGGCTCGCGGTGGCTTGGCCCGGGGGCAGCGCGACGCCGATCGCCCGCTGGACGGGCATGTTCTGGCCACCCTGTTTGCCCATCCATCCACGCGCACGCGGGTGTCGATGGACATGGCCATGCATCAATTGGGCGGCCGGGCGCTGGAACTTCCGGCGGCCAATCTGCAAACCGGCCGCGGCGAAAGCCTCGCCGACACCGCGCGCGTGCTGTCCACCTATGTCGACGCAATCAGCTTCCGGGCGCGGCGCCACGCCGATCTTCTGGAACTGACCGAGGCGGCCCAGGTCCCTGTGATCAATGCCCTGACCGACCGCTCGCACCCGTGCCAGAGCCTGGCCGACGTGCTGACACTGGCCGAGTGCTTCGGAGACGTTTCACAGCTGACTGTGGCGTGGATCGGCGACGGCAATAATGTGTTGCTGTCGCTGTTGGAGGCGGCGGCGGCATTCGGTTTCGCCGTCCGGCTGTGTTGTCCGGCGGGCCGCCAAGTCAATGAGGCGCGGTTGGGCGCGTTGCGCGACCGCGGCGCGCGTCTGGAGATCGTGGACGAGCCGGCGCAGGCCGCCCGCGGGGTGCAGGCGATCTATACCGACACGTGGGTGTCCATGGGTGACGCCCTGGATGACCGCGAGGCCGTGTTCGGGCCCTATCGGGTCGATGCGGCGGTGATGGCCGCGGCCGCGCCGGAGGCGGTGTTTCTGCATTGCCTGCCCGCGCATCGGGGCGAGGAGGTCAGCGCAGAGGTGCTGGACGGGCCGCAAGCCGCGGTGTGGCAGCAGGCGGAGAACCGGCTGCATGCGCAAAAGGCCATCATCCTTTATTGCCTGGGGTGGTTATGAGTGCGCCGATTACCTTGGAGACGGGTCTGCAGGCCGATGATCAGGTCCTGCCGTTTCGGATCGATGGACAGGATGTCCGCGGCCGCGCGGTGCGGCTGGGCCCGGCCGCCCATGAAATCCTGAGCAAGCACGAATATGCCGCCCCGGTGGACCGCTTGGTCGGCGAATTGGCCGCGCTGACTGCGCTTCTGGGTTCGGTGATGAAATTCGGCGACGGCATCTTGACCGTCCAGATCAAGGGCAAGGGCCCGGTGCCGATGATGGTGGCGGACTTCCATTCCGGCGGCCGTATCCGGGCCTATGCCGAAGTCGACGAAACCAAGTTGAACGCGCTTGGACGGCATCCCAGCTTTCACGCGCTGACGGGGGCGGGCGGCTATCTGGCCTTGACGCTGGACCAAGGGCCGGAGACGGAGCGGTATCAAGGCATTGTGGAACTGCATGGACAGACGCTTGGCGATTGTGCGGTGGAGTATTTTACCACGTCGGAGCAGATCCCAACGCGATTGCGCCTGGCTGCCGGGCGCGACCGGGAGGGCAGCTGGCGCGCCGGCGGGATCATGGTGCAGTATCTGCCCCATGGTGACGAAGAAGAGGGCGCTCCGAGAGCGGCCACCTTCGGCGATAGGGATCTTGAACCGTTTCATCGCGCGGCGATGCTGATGGAAACGGTGCGCGATGATGAACTTCTCGGCCTGCCCTTGCCGGACCTATTGTTTCGGTTGTTTCACGAAGATGGCGTGCGCGTCTTCCACCCGCAGCCCGTCGCCTTCGGATGTCGCTGCGACCGCGATCGTATCGGCGCGGTGCTGGCCCGTTACCCCCGCGAGCAGTTGATGGAGATGGCCGAGGATGACGGCTTGATCACCGTGACCTGCCAGTTCTGCGCGAGCCATTATCGCTTCGAGCCTTAGGGCCAAGTTGCTCGGTCTCTTAGAGAGCGGGCATGATCCCGCTGCCCGGCCACGCCGGCAGTCTTTGATCCCTTGTCAGACTGTGCCTGCATCACGGCGTCTGATCTGCCGACCGGCGAGCGGCTATGCTTTCAAGACGCGCGATCAAAGGCCGAGCATATCGGTCAATTGGTAGCGTCCGGGGGCTTTGTCGGCCAGCCATCGCGCGGCGGCGACCGCACCGCGCGCGAAGATGGCCCGGTCACCGGCGCTGTGCGACAGCACCAGCCGTTCGTCGGGGCCGGCGAAAATCACGCTGTGATCGCCAGGAACGGTGCCGCCGCGCAGGGTCGCAAACCCGATGCTGCCAGGCGGACGCGGGCCGATCACGCCGTCACGTTGCGTCACCTTCGCGCGATCCATCTCGACGCCACGGGCCGCGGCCGCGGCCCGTCCCAGCATCAAGGCGGTGCCGGACGGCGCATCGACCTTTTGGCGATGATGCATCTCCAGGATTTCTATGTCCCAGTCAGTGTCCAGCGCCGCCGCGGCCTGTCGGACCAGGGCGGTCAGCAAGGTCACGCCCAACGAAAAGTTTGCCGCCTGCAAAATTGCGGCATGGCGGGCCGCGGCGACCAACGCTGCCTCCTGCCCCGCATCAAATCCGGTCGTGCCCAAAACCAGCGGTGTTGCGGTTTCTGCGGCCAAGTGAGCAAACCCGATCGAGGCGTCCGGAGCCGTGAAATCGATGACCACATCGGCCGATTGAAACAGCGCCGCAGCGTTATCGTGCACGCGCTGGCCGGTGTCGGCGATGGGGCGGCCGACCCGCGGGCTGCCCGGCCGGGCAAGCAGACCGGCCAATGCGACCTCAGGATTTGACAGCACGATCTCGACCAGAGCCTCGGCCATACGCCCGCCCGCTCCGGTGATGCCCACGTTCCACGTCATAAAGGCCTCCCTCGCCCTGTCCCGCGACGCCGCAATCATGGCCGCGCCACCGCGCTCAGGGCAAGCTGAGGCGCCGACCGACCCACCGCCTCCCGCGCGGCCGATTGGTCTGACGGCAGGCCGTTAACATCCCGCAACGATCAAGGCGAGCCAGGGGTGGAGACGCCTCCGCAGCCTTCGGCGAAGATGCGGCGAACCGCAGCAAATAGGTGACAGCGGCGCGCCTGCGATTTATGGTTGCGAGGCCGACCACAGAACCGGGTGGGCCCACCGAGGTGGGCCGGAGGGAACCGGTAATGAAACAGAGCCTGGAGCGGCCCCTCAAACTGGCCGCACTGTTGCCGGATTTATCGGCCTCAAGCGCTGCCGTTGCCGCGCTTGAGGCAGCGGCCAGCCCCCGGCCGTTCCATCCCGGCCAGCAACTGATTGTGCAGGATGACGGCGACAGCTTGGTCTATCTGATGGTGGAGGGCCGCGCCCGGGCCGTTCTGTATTCGGCTCATGGCAATGAGGTATGGCTGGATGACTTCCAGCCCGGCGATCTGTTCGGCGAAATGGCGGCGATCGGAGGCCTGCCGCGGACCTCGACCGTGGTGACGCAAACTGCCGGCTTGGCCTATGGCATCGCGTCAGAACAGTTCGTCGCTTTGATGCGCGACCACGGCGATCTTGCGGTCTTTGTCGCGCGCCGCCTGGTTGCGCGCGTGCATCGCACGACCCAACGCATGTTCGAATTGTCCTCGCTATCGGCCACCGGGCGCATTTATGGCGAGCTGCGGCGGATGGCGGTGGACGACCCCACCGATCCGGAGCGTTCGCGCATCGACCATCTGCCGTCGATGACTGAACTGGGCAAGCGGGTGAACGCCACGCGCGAGACGGTGTCGCGCAAGGTCAATCAATTGCGCAAGCTGGGCCTGGTGCGGGATGAGGGCGACGGCCTGCTCATCTTGTCGCCGGACTGGCCGAACCCGGACGACGCAGACTGAACAGCAGCAGAGTGCGCCCGCTCTTGCGCGGCTGAACCTCGCCGACTTGTTCGCAGCGAAAGCGCCCATCGGTGGTCAGCGCCAAGGCGCAGGCGAACGGCTCGCTGACATAGATCGACCCCGGCGCGGTGACTGGCTCGATGCGCGAGGCGATGACGACCTGGCTGCCGATCACGGTTGGCTTGCGGGTGAACGGATCCTCGATCGGGTGGACCGGCCCGTAATGCCCGCCAACGCGCAGCGCCAACTGGTCGGGCAGGCCGGCGGCGGCCAGATCGATCATGCGGAAGCGGTCCTGCAACGCAAGAGCCGCCTGTGCTGCGGCAGCGACCTGATCGAACACCAGGAACAGGCCGTCGCCCCAGCTGTTCAACAGGCGCGGCGGCTCGTCCAGGCGGGCGACCGCGTCAGCCAGGGCATGCCAGACGGTGTGCAGAAATCGGTCCACCAGGCCATCCGGCAGGCTGCCGAACCCGCGGATATCGGCAAACAGCATGGCCTGCAGGCGGGTGGGGCTGGCCTCGGGGCGGGCGCGCGCCGGCGCGGCGCGTTTCGGCGCCTCAACCACCAGGGTGCGGCGGCCGCTGGTGCGCCAGCGTTGTACGTCCGCTGCGGTCATGCCGAAGGACTGGCCATCCCACACCGCAAGCTGCACCGCTGCTGTGGCCAGGGCGTCGGCCTGCAGGGCGGCCAGACCCATGGACACCCCGCCCGCGAAGCTGGTGGTGAAGGCGTCCGGCACGGCGTCACCCAACAGCACATGACGCGTGGTCTTGGCCGCCGCCATCATGCGATCGAAGCGCGGCTGCCACGCCGGGCCGAAGGGCTGAATCGAATGGGCGATAAACGCCTCGGTGGGGCAGGGCAGCACCACATGCAGATCCGCACCGGCTGCGACCAGCGCCTCAGCGACGAGGATATCCGCGCCGGCGGCCAAGGCCCCGAACGCCGTACCGATGTGCTCCTGCGCGATCAGGTCCGCGATCGCCTGCGCCATGCGCTGTTCATCTGCCGATCCGGCTGTAGGGCTGAACAGGTGGCCGACGAAGGTGGCGACCCGTGGCGGCCGATGGGGATCCAGCAGGTTGAGCGGGCGCGCCTGCAGGCTGAGGATGAGTTCCATCTGCCGCAGCGTGACCGCATGCACCTCATAGCCGGTCGGATGCAGGGCGATGGCATCGGCCAGCGCGGCCAACGCCTGGCGTTCCCGGCCCAGCAGCAGCAAGGCCTCAGCGCGGGTGGCGGCACGGAAATACGCCGCCTCGCCGCGCCCGGCATCGGCCTGCGGCAGGATCGTTAGCACCGCCTGGGCCTGCTTGGCCGCGTCTTCTGCCTCACCCGCCAGCAGCATCATGGTGGCCCGATTGATGCCGGGATAGCTGCCATGAGCAATGCGATAGGCATCACCGTAGCGCTCGGCAGCCTGGTGGGCGAGGCGCTGCCGCTCCACACCCGTTGCCTCAAGCGCCTGAGCCTTCAGCAGGCGCGCGTCCAATGATAGAATTTCTTCATCATCGGTGATACGGTCGAGCCCGAGCCGAAGAAATTCGGCCCGGGCCCGTTCCAAGGCCCCGGCGCGTGCTAGAGCCAAAACTTTACGATGATTGTCCCTAATCGGGTCAGTTGGCGACACGGCTCACGCCGTCACGTCGGGTCAGCGGCACCTTCATTATCGACGATCGGGTCGATGATTACGGGCAAGACCCCCTCGCCGGACTTCACCAGAACCTTCAAATTGAATTGGTGAATGCGGCCCTTTTCCGTGCGATTATTGCAGAAGCTGCACAGCTTGTCGGCATGCCCATCCACGGGAATCGTCTGATAGGCATAATAGTAGTTGCTGATCGGCACCTTCATGGTGATCGCATCGCCGGCGGCACCCGCCAGATGCCAATCGGCGATGTCGATATAGACATAGATCCGGGTGGGGCAGCCGCAGCCGATCACGAAGCGCTCCAATTTGGAGCGCGTCCAGTTCGCCTCGCCGCCTGCGACAACCTTCTTTACGGTGATGGCCATTTCGTCGGGATCAACATCGCAGCCATAGGTGAACTGCACAATGTCCAAGGCGCCGGTGTCGCTCAGTTGAACAACAATCAGTCGCGTCGTCTTGAGGCCGTGAGGCTCACCATGGGTATGGTCGGGGATCCTGGCATCCGCGCCCAATGAGGGGATGATGGCCTGAATGTGCGTCGTCATTCCTTATTGCTCCTGCTCGGTCATGGTGGCGTCGGCGCAAATCAAGGCGCCCGTCTGCGCTGAGGTGTGGTCCAGAAACTCACTTGCATGGCTGCCGCCTTGCCCGTCGAAACAGTCCGGCACGGCCTGGCGGAGGGCGTATTCCAGGCGGTCGAAGCGGGCCCGGTCCAGGCTGCGCTCTTGGTCCTCGGTCAGCGTGAAACTGGCTGAAATGTGGCGCAGGCTGGCCCTGGCCCGACGATAGTGCGTCAAGGCCTCGGCCATATTGCCTATGTTCAAATGGGCCATAGCGCTGGTGGTCAGGGCCCGGACTTCCTGCCGGAACGGCCGGAGATCGCTGGGATCATGGGCTTTCCATAAGTCGCTGAAATGCAGCGCCCGGCGCAGCGCCTGCAAGGCTTGCTCATCGCGCTTGCCAGCCATCTCCAGGTGGCCAAGCCCCAGAAACGCAAAATTCAGATACTGGATCACGCGCCAGTCGTCCTTCTGCGCCTCATGGGTTTGTTCCAAGATTTGGATCTGCGTGCGTCGGTGGTGTTTGGCCTGCTCGAGGCGATCCAAACTGCGTAGACAGTCAGAGATCCAGGCATGCGTGTTGGCAATGTTGAGACGCAGTGCGTTGGGATCCGGCGGTGGTCCCGGCAGAGCAACCAGTAAGGCAAGGCCCTGCTCCAACGCTGCCAAGGCGGACTCAAACGCTTGCTGATGCAGAAACGCCACGCCCAAATTGATCTTGGCATAAGCCCGTTCTAATTGCCATTTGGTATTATTTTCGTCCAAAGCTGCCAGTTTTGCGGCCAATTCGTCATATTGCTTAAAATAGTCAAGCTGGTGCGCCTCCTCATCAAGGCGCCCGAACTGATAACCGACCCAATACGCGCTTTGGGCGTGATCATAGAGTCGTTCAGGATCACTTGGCGCACGGTCTAGCATCGCCCCGGTTGTCTCGTAGGCGGCTTGGAACATCTCCATCGCGCCGGCGCTGTCACCCTGCTTATCGTCAATCTCGCCGAGCAGCCGAAATGCCGTGGCGCGCCGGCCCAGGGCCGAATCGCTGATCGTTTCAGGGGACTGGCTGTCGTAATATGCTTGGGCCCTTTCCCCAACCGCGTCGAGAATGTCGAGCCGCCCCACCTCGTCGAGCCGATCGCGCAGATCCGTCAGCATAAATTCGATCAACCCCTCCGCATCGGCGCGACGCGCCTCTGCCTCTTGCTGCGCCGTATAGGCGATGCCAGCCAACACAGCCATAGCTAGCATGCCCAAGACGGATCCAACCGTGATCCCCATCACGCTGCGGTGGCGGCGGCGACTATCGCGCCGGATCAAATCGTCCAGACCGCTGCCAATCAGCCCGGCGACCAGCTTTAAAACCGCATTCTTGCGGCCGTCTTGACCCGGGCGCATATCTGCAGCGGCCGGATCGGCCCGGAGGTCGGTCAGGTGACCGTCGGCGTTGACGCAACGGCGTAAGGCGGGCGGAAAGCATTCCGGGCCGACACCGGTTTCCGATCCAAACGGCTCTCCATCCAGGATCACGGCCAGAACACGCTCGTCCGCCCCGGTCAGGCGTTTGAACTCTTCAATTTCACGATTGACCCAGAAAGATTGGGCCGCTTGTGGCGAACATAACACGATCAGATAGTCGCTGTTCGCCAAGGCCGCTTGCACGACTTCAGACAAGTCTCCGCTGGCCGGTAAATCCTCCCGATCCCGGAAAATCGGCCCCAGGCGCCGCGGGACCGGCCCGAACCGGCCGGGCCGCCCGACCAGGCCCCTGGGCACGACGTAGCGCTCCAGGGCCCGCTGCAGGCGCTTTGCCCAGAGCGAGTCTGCGTGGCTATAGCTCATGAACGCCCGATAGCGCTGCGCCGGCGTCATTGCCGCTCCCCCAGCTTTCCGCGCGAAGACGATGGCGCGGATGGTGCGGCAAAGCGTAACAAAAATCTACGGACTTGGGGAATTTGCCCACAAGCGTGGCTGAAATCACACGGAAAGCAGAGTTGACGGCATGAGCATTGACCGCCGGACGCGTCGATCACACCACACAGACGTATTAGGTGCGGCCTTGCGCATCCAGATGGCGAACCGACTCAGACGGTTTTTTTCTTGCGCGCCGGCGCCTCGTCGGAGTTGCGGATGATCAGCCATTGCTGAAGCGCTGTCAGAACCGTATTCCAAGTCCAATAAATGACCAGGCCGGCCGGGAAACTCGCCACCACAAACACCATGAACAGCGGCATGAAGGCGAAGATTTTCTGCTGCACCGGATCCATCTGTGCTGGATTTAAACGGAACTGCAGATACGTGGTGATCCCCATCAAGATCGGCCAAATGCCGATATTGAACAAAGACAGAATGGCCGGCACATCCCAGTCCACGAAGCCGAACAGGGTCAAGATGGTCGCCGGGTCCGGCGCGGACAGATCCTGAATCCAGCCGAAGAACGGCTGATGGCGCATTTCGATGGTGACGAACAGCACCTTATAGAGCGCAAAGAACACCGGGATCTGGATCAAGACCGGCAGACAGCCCGCCGCAGGATTGACCTTTTCCTCCTTGTAGAGGGTCATCAACTCCTGGCTTAGACGCTGGCGGTCGTCCTTGTAGCGCTCCTGCAACGCCTTCATTTTTGGCTGCAGCTTCTTCATGCGCGCCATGGAATGAAACGACTTGCTGGCCAGGGGATAAAAGGCCGCCTTGACCAGCACGGTCAGGATCAGGATTGCCACGCCGACATTGCCGACCACGCCCTGGATCCAGTGCAGCAGAAAGAAAAACGGCCGGGTCAAGAACCAGAACCAGCCCCAGTCGACCGATCGATCCAGGCCGTCGATGCCGTATTCCCGCTCATAATAGCGCAGCAGGCCCACATCCTTGGCGCCGGCGAACAAACGGGTGACCGCCTCGGCTTGGTCGCCGGGGGCGAGGGCCTGGGTCTCGCCCAGAAAGTCGGTCTGGTATTGATCTATGCCGCCCGGTTCGGTGTGCACGAACCGCGCCTTGATCGGCGCAGCGCCGTCCGGAGCGACCGCGACCAACCAGTATTTGTCGGTGATGCCGACCCAGCCGCCAGTGCTGTCTTTGGCGATACTGTCCTCGTCTTCCACCTCGCCATAGCCGATCTCAAACAATTGCTCATTCAAGACACCGACCGGCCCTTCATGCAGGATAAAAAAGCCCGTGGTCTGCGGTTTGGTGCGGCGGCGGATGAAGGCGTAGGGCGCCAGACTGACCGTCTCGCCGGACCGGTTGATCACCCGCTGCGTGACCGTGAACAGAAAATTCTCGTCCACCGCGATTTCGCGTTCAAAGGTCAGCCCGGCCGCATTGGTCCAAGACAAGGTGACCGGCTGTTCAGCGGTCAGCGTCTCGGCGTCGGCGGTCCATACCGTGTCTTCGTCAGGCAAGGCACCGGCGCTGTCGCCCAGGGCCAGCCAACTGACATTGGCATAATAGGCGTTGGCGGCGGAGACAGGGTGCAGCAGGTGGATGCGCTCGGCATCCTCCTCGATGGAGGTCTTGTAGGTCTTCAGGAACAGATCGTCGATATAGCCGCCGCGCAGTGCGATCGATCCGGCAAGCGCCGGGGTATCAATGCTCAGCCGCGGCACCTCAGCGGCCGGGACGGTCTGGGCCGGCGCCGGCTGGTCCAGCGCGGGCGCCTGGGGCTGCGGCGGCGCGGCGGGATCGGCCGTCTCGACGGCCTGGTCTGCCTGACGCGCCCGTTCCGGGGCCAGAAACAGGATATCGTAAGTAAAGATAACCAGCAGGCTAGCGATCAGGAACGCGACAAAATTCCGATTATCGGTCATTGAAAATGTCAATCCACAGTCTGGCTCGGCCCCGGCGGAACCGGGTCATAGCCGGTGCCGCCCCAGGGATGGCAGCGCGCCAGGCGGCTTAGTGCCAGCCTGCCGCCTTTGAGTCCACCGTGCCGGCGCACCGCCTCCAGGGCGTAGGCCGAGCAGGTCGGATGATACCGGCAATGGCCCGACAGAAACGGCGAGATCGTCCGTCGGTAGATCAGGATCGCGCCGATCACGGCACGGCTCAAAAGGCTCATGAGCGTTCGTCCTTCATCCCGGGAGCGTCTGCCTTCATCCCGGGCGCGTCTGCGCCTATGCGTGTAAACGCGCCAATGCGGACACCAGATCACGGCGCAACCGGTCATAAGGACATTGCTCCGCCGGTCTGCGACCGATCAGCACATAATCATGGCCGCGCCGGCCTTGTTCGGCCAGGATCTCCGCTGCCAGCGCGCGTAGCCGGCGCTTGATGCGGTTGCGCACCACCGCCGTGCCGACTTTCTTGGTGACGGTGAAGCCTACCCGAGGCGGCCGGTCGTGGCCGTGCGGCATGACCTGAACCACCATCGTCTGGCGGGCCTGTGACCGCCCGCGTCGGGCCGCCCGCACGAACTGTGCGCGCCGCACCAGCCGGCTGATCGGCACGCCGCGTCGCAGCGGCCGGTCAGACGCTGATGCGCTTGCGGCCTTTGGCGCGGCGGGCATTGAGAACCTTGCGGCCGGCCACCGTGGCCATGCGTGCGCGGAAGCCGTGGCGCCGCTTGCGCACGAGCTTACTGGGTTGATAGGTGCGTTTCACGACGCCGCTCCTTTCACCAACAGACAAAAAGCGCGGAAAGCGCAGGCTTCCCGCGACTGAAAACCGATCCGTGGCGGTCTATAGCCAGCCGCCCGCGACAGCGTCAAGTCAGGCTGCCCTGTTCACCGGAAAATGACCGCCAGCGGCCGGACGCGATCGCTCACGAATCCCACACAAGCCCGTGCCGTGCCTAAAAATGTCGCGCCACCGCGCTAAGTCCCCGTTGGAACGCAACAGATGGGGTTGGCGATGAAATATCTGACCAAAAGCGTGCTGTTTTCGACCATCGTGGTGGCCAGCGCTGCCGCGATTGCCGGCGGCGATTTGAAAGATGAGCATTGGCTTGGCCGGGATGCGCAATCAACTGAAACGGTCAACCACAGCGCTTGGGACTCTCTCTTGAAGCGCTACATCCAACGCGATGAGGCCCTTCAGCTGAACCGGTTCGATTATGGTGCGGTCGGCGACGAGGATCATCAGGCGCTAAAATCCTATATCGACGCGTTGGAGGCGGTGACCGTCACCGACCTCAACCCGGCCGAACAGAAGGCCTATTGGATCAATCTGTACAACGCTTTCACCGTGGACGTCATTCTCGATGCCTATCCGGTGGACTCGATCCGGGCCATCGGCGGTGGCCTGTTCTCGCGCGGCCCGTGGGGCGACGACGACTATACCGTCACCGTGGAAGGCCGGGACCTGACCCTGGACGATATCGAACATGGCATTCTGCGACCGATCTATGACGACAGCCGGGTCCATTACGGCGTCAACTGTGCATCGGTCGGCTGCCCCAATTTGGACCGCGACGCCTATACGGGCGCCCGTGTTGATCAAATGCTGGAAGAGAATGCACAAGACTTTATAGCCTCGCCGCGCGGATTGCAGGATATTTCCAACCGTGGCGCAAAAGTTTCCAGTATTTATCACTGGTTTAAAGAGGATTTCGGCGGCGATGACGCCGGCGTGCTCGCGCATTTGAAGCAATTTGGCGGATCTGAGGTCGCTGAACGCCTTGAGGGCGTCAGCCGGGTTCGCGGACATGATTATGACTGGTCGCTGAATGACACCGCGCGTGTCAGCACGAATTGAGGAGAGTTTCGATGAGCACCACGACCGTTGCGCAATCGCCTGCAAAGAAATCCACGCCACTGTGGCGGCGGCTCTTACCCCTATTCATTTTGGTTGCACTGATCGGTGCGGCCTTTGCGACCGGGGTTCATGAATATTTCACCCTCCAGGCCCTGAAGGAAAACCGCGAACTGCTGCGCGATTTCGTTGAATCCAACGTCTTTGTCGCCGGCCTTGTCTTTGTGCTGGTCTATACCGTGGCCGTGGCCTTGTCCCTACCGGGGGCCCTGTTCCTGACCCTGGCTGGCGGATTTATGTTCGGCACCGTGTTAGGCGGGCTATTGGTCGTCACCGGGGCCACCGTCGGGGCGACGATCATCTTCCTCATCGCGAAGACCTCGTTGGGCGAGCTGTTCCGGGAAAAGGCCGGCAAATACACCCAGAAGCTGGAGGCGGGCTTCAAAGAGGGCGCGCTGAGCTATATGTTCGTCTTGCGTCTGGTGCCGCTGTTTCCGTTTTTCGTGGTCAATCTGGTGCCGGCCTTTCTGGGTGTCAGCACCGGCACCTATGTGATCGCGACGTTTTTCGGCATCATGCCCGGCACTTTCGTCTACGCCTCTGTGGGCAATGGCATCGGCCAGGTGTTCGACGAAGGCGGCCAATTGGATCTGGGCATCATCTTCGACCCGGCGGTGCTGGGGCCCTTGCTGGGGCTGGCCGCGCTGTCGCTGATCCCGGTGCTCTATAAGAAGCTCGCCAAGAAAAAGACCGTACCGGCCACGTAAAAGGGGCCGGTCCGACCCTTGCTCTGGAACAAGGAGGGACGCTGTCATGGCTGAGGATACGAGCCGACTTTCGGCGGATCTGTGCATCATCGGCGGTGGATCCGGCGGCCTGGTGGTGGCGGCGGTGGCCGCCCCCCTCGGGGTGAAAACGGTGTTGATCGAAGGCCATAAGATGGGCGGAGACTGCCTGAATTATGGCTGTGTCCCTTCCAAGGCGGTGATCGCGGCGGGAAAATATGCCCATCACCAGCGCGAAAGCGGTCGCTTTGGCGTGACACCGGCGACCGGTGCGGTGGATTTCAAAGCCGTGCACGACCATATCCACGATGTCATCGCCGGCATCGCCCCGCACGACTCGCCGGAGCGGTTTGAGCAACTGGGCGCCAAGGTGATCCAAGCCAAGGCCGCCTTCACCGATCAGAAAACGGTTCAGGCCAACGGCGCGGCGATCACGGCCAAGCGCTTCGTGATCGCCACCGGCTCGCGCGCCGTGGTGCCGCCGATCGAGGGGTTGGCGGATGTGCCCTATCTCACAAACGAGACCGTGTTCGATCTGACCGAGCAGCCGCGCCATCTGATCGTGCTGGGCGGCGGCCCGATCGGCATGGAGATTGCCCAGGCGCATCGCCGGCTGGGGGCGCAGGTGACCGTGGTGGAAATGGGCGACCCCATGGGCAAGGACGATCCGGAACTGGTCGAGGTGGTGCTGGAGGCGGTGCGCGCCGACGGTGTGGATATCCGTCGCAACACCAAGGCGGTAAAAGTCGCCCAGCAGGACAACGAGATCGTCCTGACCGTGCAGGAAAACGGTCAGACCCAGGATCTTCGCGGCAGCCATCTGCTGGTTGCCACCGGCCGCGCGCCGGTGGTTGACGGGCTCAATCTGGAGGCCGCGGGCGTTGATTATGACAAACGCGGCATCAAGGTGGATCCGCGCCTGCGCACGTCGAACAAGAAGATCTATGCGGTGGGTGACTGCCGCGGCGGCCAGCAGTTCACTCATGCCGCCTCTTATGATGCCGGCATCGTCATCCGCAACGCGCTGTTTCGGTCGCCCGCCAAAGCCGATCCCGGCGCCATCCCGCACGTCACCTACACCGATCCGGAGCTGGCGCAGATCGGCCCGACCGAGGCAGAGGCGCGGGACCAGCATGGTGACAAGATCCGCGTGGTCCGTTTTCCCTACCAGGACAATGATCGCGCCCGTGCTGAGCGCGCCACCCGCGGGTTCGTCAAGGTGGTCACAGACAAGAAGGGCAAGATCCTGGGCGCCGGCATTGTCGGCTTACAGGCTGGCGAATTGCTGCAGCCTTGGATTCTGGCGATCGGCCAGGGATTAACCATGCGCGCCTTCACCGAGATGGTGGCGCCCTATCCGACGCTGGGCGAAATTAACAAACGAGTGGCAAGTGAGTATTACCGCGAGGCGCTGTTTTCTGGTAAAGCAAGAGCGCTTGTGAAATTTCTGCAGATGTTAGGCTAAGAACTGATCCAGGATAAGACCAGCCCGCGTTACAGGACGCTGTTCAGCGGTTTGAGCTTCAAGCTGCTGACCCTGACCATCATCTCCATTATGGTGGTTGAAGTGCTGATCTTTGTGCCATCTGTGGCGAAATTCCGCGCCGATTATCTGAAGCAACGCATCGCGGCGGCTCAAATCGCCGCCTTGTCGTTGACCGAAGCTGCCAATGGCTCGATCTCCCCGGAACTGGAAAAGACCCTTCTGGAAACCGCCGGTGTGGAGGGCGTGGTCTTGGACCTGGGCGACCGGGCGGAACTGATCCTGCAAGGCGGGATGCCCACCAATATTGTTGCCCGCTACAGTGTTGACGACCGGCCGACGCCGTTGCTGGTCCGAGACGCCTGGGAAACCCTGCAGCGCGGTGGCGAAGCCTTGGTTGAGGTGCGCGGTGAGCCGGTCAATCGTGCCGGTATTTCCATCGCCGTCGTGTTGAGCGAGTCTGATCTGTTCAACGCGATGCTGGCCTATGGCCGCAATATCTTCTGGCTGTCGCTCTTGATCTCGCTGATCACCGGCGCGCTTATCTATTTGGCGCTGTTGTGGCTGATCATCCGGCCGGTCTGGCGGATGAGCGGCAGCATGGAGCGGTTCCGCGACAAGCCGGACGATCCCTCACGCATCATTGCCCCCACCGCCCGGCGTGATGAGATGGGCATGCTGGAACGCGAGATGGCACGGCTGCAGACCGACCTGCACAAGCATTTGGGCGAACGTCGGCGGCTGGCGCTGCTGGGCGAGGCGGTCAGCAAGATCAATCATGATCTGCGTAATATTCTGGCCTCGGCGCAATTGTCCTCCGAGCGGCTGCGGCGGGTGGAGGATCCGCAGATCAAGGCGATGTCCGGGCGCTTGGTCACCGCCATCGACCGCGCCATCGCCCTGTGCGAGCGGACCTTGAAATATGGCAAGGCCGACGAGCCGCCGCCGGATCTGCAGCCGGTGGCGCTGCGGATTTTGGTCGACGAGGTCGGCGCGTCGCTGGCCCAGGGGTATCCGATCGCCTTCGTCAATGCCGTGCCGGAGGAGTTCCGCTTGCGTGCGGACCCCGATCAGCTGTTCCGGATGCTGCTCAATCTTGGCCGCAATGCCGCTCAAGCCCTGCAAACTCAGGACAGCGCCACGATTACCGTGTCGGCGGCCGCACAGCGAGATGGCCGGGTCGATCTGCGCATTGCCGACAATGGGCCGGGCTTACCGCTGGCCACACAGAAGACCCTGTTCACGCCGTTCAGTGGCTCGCACAGCAAAGGTGGCACCGGCCTGGGCCTTGCGATCGTGGCCGAACTGATGACGGCGCATGGTGGTGAGGCTGTGTTGGAAAAGTCCGACGCTCAGGGGGCGACCTTCCGCCTGCTCTTCCCTGCGGGCAGTGCCCTCAGCGCGCCGGCCCGCCGCCGGGCCGGGTAGCGGCTTTGTCGTCCAGCAAGTCGCGCACCGCCACGCGCATCAGGTGGATCAGAGTTTCCGGCGTGTCATAATCCATCACCGAGACCCGCGGCAGATTGGCCTGGGCCTGCGCCCCGGCCGCGCCTTGCAGCAGGAAAGGCAGCATTTTCCGATCCTTCACGAAGAACAGGCAGGGCTTGCGAAGGGCCAGCGCCATGCCGGCCTCCACATAGATCGACGAGGACACCTTTTCCGGCGCGATCAGGATGAAGATGCGGCTGCGTTGCAACTCGATGAAATTCTTCTTCAAGGCAATGTCCGGCGGATCGAATTCGCGCCGCTCATAAATGCGCAAGCCGGCATAAAAGACGCCCTTCAAGCCGCATTCGCGCTCCAAGATGGCGATGATCCGGGCGATCAGATCGCGTTGGGCGCCGATCCGGTCATCTTCATCGAAGCCGGCCATGGGTGTTGAGATGAAGGCGTCGTAGGGCTCTTGATCGGCTTCGGGCAGGGTTTCTGGTGCCACCATGTCGGAGAATGGCTGTGCCTTTTGGCGCACACGCGAGACCAGAAGAAACGCCAGGACCAAGACGCAGACGAATGCCGCCAGGAACAAGATGATCTGTCCCGTCTCTGACAAGGCAAAGCTGACCCCCAGGGCGATGATCGCGATCAACCCCCCGAAATAGGCCAGGACCTGCGGTAAGCTTTTCAGCTCGGCGACAACCGACAAGATGTCGGACGCGGAAAACCCCGAGGCGCGCCGCTCGCTCATGGCCGCGCCTGTTGGGCGGTGAAGCGGGCAATTTCCTCTGCAGCCTTTAAGGTGCTGCCGGCACCAAGCGTCAGTTCGACGATTTCGATCGGCGGCAGAATGCCGCGGCCGCCCAGCTTTTCAGATTCGATCAGGGAATATGGCAGATCCGCGCGCCGGTTGGCCAGGATCAGGCACGGAATGCCCCGGGCGAAGGCGAAGCCGATTTCGACCAAAACACTGGAGGCGATGCGCCCAGGATAGATCATGACAAAGGCGGCTGCGCCGGCAAGCGCCCGGAAATCCTGCTCCGCTGCGGCTTGCGGACCGGAAAAGCCCTCCGCCGTGGCGATCGTCTCGCCCGCATAATAGACCGTGCGGCCATCCGCCCGAAGGCTTTTCACAAGGTCCAGGATCGTGCTGCGGCTGTGTTCATAGGCCGCTGCATCGGCAAAGCCGCTCATCGGGGCGCCGATGAAGATATCCACGCGCGGCGTGGGGTCCGGTGAGCTGGCAAGGGCCGGGCGGGTTGGGGTCATGCACCAGGGATCCAAACGCCGTTACCGACTAGGGCCTTCTCCAATCCATCGCAATCGCGCTTGATCGGAGGACAATGCTCGGCTTCGACAGTGCGAGCACCTTTGCTTTGAGGTGCTACCATCGCCGGCGGCGCGCGGCAAGCGGCGCGCTTATGCTCACATAAAGATATCTTTATATGCCGCTTGCGCGGACGCGCCGGCGCTGTTAGAAGCGCGCGCGACGTTGGCGGTGCAACCGCCCCCATTCTCAAGACTGACAGGAGTTTTCGCGCCCATGTCCGATTACAAGGTCAAGGATATTTCGCTGGCCAAATATGGCCGCCACGAAATTGAGATCGCCGAGACCGAGATGCCGGGCCTGATGGCTCTGCGCAAGGATTATGGCGACAGCAAGCCGCTGAAGGGCGCGCGCATCGCCGGCTGCTTGCACATGACCATCCAGACCGCGGTGTTGATCGAAACGCTGAAGGAATTGGGCGCGGACATCCGCTGGTCCTCGTGCAACATCTTCTCCACCCAGGACCATGCCGCCGCGGCGATCGCCGAGGCCGGCACGCCGGTGTTTGCCTGGAAGGGCGAAACCGAAGAGGAATATGACTGGTGCATCCGCCAGACCATCCAGGGCCCCAATGGCTGGACGCCCAACATGATCCTGGACGATGGCGGCGACCTGACGCTGATGATGCACCAGGAGTATCCGGAACTTCTGAAGGAGGTGCGCGGCATCTCTGAGGAGACCACCACCGGCGTGCTGCGACTTTATGAGATGGAGAAGAAGGGCACGCTGGGCGCGCCGGCCATCAATGTGAATGACAGCGTCACCAAGTCCAAGTTCGACAATCTGTACGGCTGCCGGGAAAGCTTGGTCGACGGCATCAAGCGGGCCACCGATGTGATGCTGGCCGGCAAGGTCGCCGTTGTTGCCGGTTACGGCGATGTCGGCAAGGGCTCTGCGGAATCGCTGCGCAGCCAGGGCGCGCGCGTCACCGTGACCGAGATCGACCCAATCTGCGCGCTGCAAGCGGCCATGGAGGGCTATGAGGTCCGCACCATGGACGAAATGGCGCCGAAGGCGGATATCTTCGTTACCGCCACCGGCAACAAGGACGTCATCACCATCGATCATATGCGGCAGATGAAGGACCGCGCGATCGTCTGCAATATCGGCCATTTCGACAATGAGATTCAGGTCGCCGGCCTGCGCAACATGAAGTGGCACAATGTCAAGCCGCAGGTGGATGAGATCGAGTTCCCCGACGGCAAGCGCATCATCCTTCTGGCTGAGGGCCGGCTGGTCAATCTGGGTTGCGCCACCGGCCACCCCAGCTTCGTGATGTCGGCCAGCTTCACCAACCAGACGCTGGCGCAGATGGAATTGTGGAACCATGCCGACCGCTATGAGCGGAAGGTCTATGTGCTGCCCAAGCATCTCGACGAGAAGGTCGCCGCCCTGCATCTGGAAAAGTTGGGCGTCAACCTGACCCATCTGACCGCGGAGCAGGCCGACTATCTGGGCGTCGACGAGAAGGGCCCGTTCAAGTCGGACATGTATCGCTACTAATGCCCGCGCAGGCGCCTCTCACGCTGAGGGGCGCCTCGCCCTGGGCGGCATTGTTGCAGCGCGTAAGACTGCCGAAAGGGTTCGCACGGTAGTATCCTCGCTTCCAATAAAGGCATGAGGGATTGCTGTTGCGGCGAATAGGGCAGCGCTCATGCGGGAGGGATCGGCCGTGCCAATTGAGGTCAATTTCGACCCCGCCACCGGTGTGTTGACCGGGAAGATCTCCGGTGAATTGACCTTGCCGGAGTATCGCGACGTCATGGAGCAAATCCTCGCCTCTGAGTCGATCCCCAACAACGCCGATACGGTATGGGATTTGCGCGCGGTTCGGTTAAGCTCGATCAATGCGGCGTGGATCGACCAATTTTTGGCGTATCGGCGCTCGATTTCCGACCGGCGGAGGGATTGCCGCCTCGCCTATATCGTCTCCGACGAGATGGCGGAAATCCTCACGCACCTGGTCTCGGAAAAGGGGCGCGACATTCCCTATGATTACGGTATCTTCCGGTCTGAGGCGGAGGCGCGCGCCTGGCTTTTGAGCGGCGAGGACGCTCCGCCGCAAGCGGCGTTGGGCCGGGGCCGCGCCGGGGGATGAGGGCCGCCGGCCCCGGGCTTTCCGGGGTCGACTGATCCGCGCCCGCGCCTCGGGCCGGCCGACGACGCGGTCGATCCAAGCCGAGTTTCGCGTATTCTGTTTGACCGACAGGGTCGGGTTGCCGCGTATCGACACCGACGGGCCGGGGAGGGTATCCGCCATGAAGCTGATGAGCTGGAACATTGAATATATGAACCGCCGGTACGAGCCGGACCAGGAAGGCCCGGTAAAACGGCGCACCCGGGCAACCGGCATCAGCGATGTCGATGGGCTGGCAAAACGCGTGGCCCAGGTGATCAAGGATATCGATCCTGATGTTCTGGCGATTCAGGAAGGGCCGTCGCGCCGCGATGAAATGGCGGATTTCGTGGCGAACTATCTTGAAGACGCCTATGATAGTGTCGGTCCGGCCGGCAAGGGTCAGCAGAAATTATTCTTCTTGATCAAGCAGTCTGGCGCGGTGGCAGAGTATAGCCGTCTGACCTTGGCCGGCGATGGTGACACAATCGTTGATTTGGGTGACGCTTTTCCCGCCGATATTCACGGCGATCAGGTTCCGGTCGATTATGACTTCACGCGCCCGCCGCTGGTCGTGGAAGTGACAGATCAGAATGGCGAAACGACCTATATTCTGAATATGCACGCCAAGTCGAAATATATCCACAACGGCCACAGCCTTTGGAATACGGACCGCAAGACGTTCATCCGCCAGGCCCTGCTGGCGCGGCGGCGGATTTCAGCCGAAGCCGCGCGGGTGCGCACGTTTGTCAATGCCCTGTTCGGCCCCGATTACATGCATTGCGGCTCGCCCGGCGCGGGCGATGGGCCGCGCATCGCCGTTTTGGGCGATCTCAATGACGGGCCGGGCCAGGATCTGTTTGAGCGGGTCTATCTGACGCACAATGTGATCGCCGCGATCGCCGGCTCGCCGTTTCAACCCCGGCGCATGCTGCGGCACGCCTTCATTGACCGTGTCAACAAGGAAGACAATTTCACTTACCGGTTCGATGATTTTATCGATGAGATCGCCGACCGGCCGGTTCTGCTCGATCATATCCTCTTGTCTGCGGCGCTGTATTTCCGCGCTTTGCAGACAGCCGGTGTGGCCCACGACGCGTTCAATGCCCAGATCCGGCCCGACTTGCCGGGCAAGAACGAACAGCTCCCCAGCGATCACCGTCCGGTCTTCGCCGAAATCGGCTGACTGCGGGGGCCGGCTGGCTTTATTGGATGGCGTGCCTGCTGCAAGAGGCCGGTCAACAGCATATGCGGCACGGTCAGCGCGGCCAGGCCGATGAAGGTGGCGCGGATCAGACCGGTCACCGCATCGCCTTGGATCAGGGCCCAGGCCGCCGCGGCGCCGGCGCCGGTCATCAGCGTGGCAGGGACGGCCGCGGCCAAGGCCGGGCGCAAGGCCAAGTGCAGACGGCCGGCGGTGTCAGCGAAATGCCGCGGCGCATGCAACAGGCAGAAATAGATCGTGAACAGCATCAAGGGCGGGACCGTCAGACCCAGGACAATCAGGGCCGGCAGTTCCAGTCCGGCACGTCCTGAGCGGCCACGCACCGCCTCCTGCAGCAATAGGCTCAAGCTGGTGATCGCCAGCCACGGTGCCACGCCTGCCAGCTGCCAGGCCAAGGCCCCGCCGTCTGGGGCGAGCATCTGGAAGATCGCCGCGACCTCTTGCGGCGCATGTAAGAAGGCTGCGGCCAGGATCGTTGCGCCGTAAAGCAGGCGGCGCAGCGGGTCTGCCTCGTCATGCCAATCTTCCCCGAAATGCAGCGCAGAATAGCCCAGGAAGAGAGCCAAGGCGGCGGTCGGCGCGGCCCACCACAGCGCCGCGACCGCCAGCATCAGCCCGCCATACACTGCACCGAATCGCAGCCAGCCGCGCAGACGGTCCAGGCCAAACAACCGCTGCGCCACCGGCACATCCAATGCGCCATGGGGCACGCCCAGAAGCAGGATGGCCGGGACGGCCAGCCACAGCTGCAGGGTCCAGGCCCAGGTCCGGTCCGGCCAGGCCAGGCTCGCTGTAGCGGCGATGCAGCAGAGGCCAACCAGGCTAAGACTGTGGGCCAATGCCCTCACAAGAAGGCGGCCGCCCGGGCGGCCTCGGCCAGAAACGGCGCCTTCGGCAAGGCCCGCGCCATCGCCGCCTTGTCCGTCCACGCGGCCGAACCGGACAAGAAACGCTCCAGCCGGCCCGGGGCCGCATGGCGGAACAGCGAGGTATAGAGCGCCGGCCCGCGTGACAGGTCCCGCTTGAGGACACGCAGAAACAGCGTGTCCATGGCGCGCAGCGGCGCCGGATCTGGCAAGGCGCCGATCGGCGGGCCGTCGCTGCGCAGCGCCTGGGCACAGGCATCGGCCCAGGCCTGGATGCGCTGGAACGCATAGCCGGTGCTGGGCCGGGCCGCGCCGCCGCCCAAGCCGGCGGCAACCATGCCGGGGCGATGCTCCGCGAAGATCGGCTCCATCGGGATCACGCCTGCTTCGCGGCGGATGGTTTCGCCACCGTATCCATTGGTCAGCCGATCGATCTCGGCGCCCAGGCGCTGGTCCAGTTGCCCCGGGCGCGGCGGGGTAGCGGCAAACCAGGTCAGTTCCACCAGCGCCCGATCAGCGGCAAAGGGCAGCACATAGACAAATTCCACGGCGTGCCGGAACGGCCCGCGGAAGGCCATGAGCGTGGCGCAGTGCCGATCGAACATCGGGGCGCTGGTGGCGATCTCCCGGCCGGCGAAATATTGCCCAAAGCCCGGGCGCCGGCGCGGCGGGCGTGTGTCGATAACATAGCGGGCGGTCACGCTGCCCTGGTCGGTCTCCACCCGCACCCTGCCATCTGGCAGGGGCGTCGCCCCCACGGCCGTGGTGCCCAGGCTGAGCGTGGCCGCCGGGGCCGCCGCTAAGGTCTGACAACAGCGGGTATAGAAGGGCGCCGCGGCCAGGCTGTCATAGGTCAGGGGCCGGCTGCGGCGATGGATCGGCGGCCTACCGGGCAGAGACACGCTCCATTGCGGCCAGCGCGCGCGGACGAGATCCTGAAACGGATCCGGCCGGGTGCGCCAGAACGACCAGGCGCGATCATCACGATACAGGGTGCGCGGTTCCAGAATGTGCACGCGCAGCCCGCCGCCTTGGGCCAGCCTGTAGCCCAGGCTCAAGCCCGCGCAGCCGCCCCCCAAGATCGCCACATCCGCGTCGCTTCGCGCCATCGCTGCCGCTCCTGTGATTGCCTCGTCGCTCCTTTCAAAAAACGCGAGGCTGGATCGTCAGGATCACGATGCGTCGCTTTGCCCGGCCAGCAAATGCGCGCGAAAGCGGCGGTCTGCGTCGCTTTGACCAAGCCAGGCGGTGCAACGCGGCCCAGCCCTGACCGTAGCCAAGATTGTCGAACGCACAGTCTGTCTGACCCCGTAGGAGACGCACAGGATGGTCGATCTTTCCCCGTTTCAATACAATCTGATCTACAATGTCTTCTCGTTCACGCTGGCCACCATGGGCGCAGCGACGCTGTTTTTCTGGATGAGCCGTAGTCAGGTGGCACCGGCCTATCGGCTGGCTGTCACCATCACCGGCCTGGTCACCTTCATTGCCGCTTACCACTATTTTCGCATCTTCCAGAGCTGGGAGGCCGCTTACGCGCTGACCGACGGCACGCTCAGCGCCACGGGCAAGCCGTTCAACGACGCTTATCGCTATGTCGACTGGCTGCTGACGGTGCCGCTGCTGCTGGTGGAACTGGTGCTGGTGATGCGCCTGCCCAGTGGAGAGACTTGGCGGCGCGGCACCCGCTTAGGCGTGCTGGCCGCGATCATGATCGTGCTGGGCTATCCCGGCGAGGTGGCGACCGACGCCACGACCCGCTGGATCTGGTGGGCACTGGCGATGATCCCCTTCCTCTGGATCGTCTATGAGCTGTTCGCCGGGCTCGGCAATGCCATCTCGCGCCAGCCGGACGAGGCGCGGGGATTGGTCAATGCGGCGCGCTGGCTGACCGTGGGCGCCTGGTCCTTCTACCCGGTCGTGTTCCTGTTTCCGATGATCGGCTTCACCGGGGCCACGGCGGAGACGCTTGTGCAGGTTGGCTATAGCCTGGCCGACATCACGGCCAAGGCGATGTTCGGCGTGGTGATTTTCCTGATTGCCCTGCGCAAGTCCCGCGCGGAGGCGGAGCGGGATCCCGCCCACGGCATGGCCGCTCAGCCGGCGGAATAAGCTCACGCCCGGGCGCGGGTCAGCCGCGCCCGGCGCGTCGGCCGCTCCTGTCCGCCACTGATGGTCAGAGCGGTCAGCTCCAACATGTCCCCGGGGACCGTCAGACGCAGGCGCTTCATCGCAGGGCCTGCGGATCGGTCGAACTGCAGACCATCGGCAATGGCCTGGCCGTGATAGATCAGCGCTTCCCCGGCCTGGTCGGCGATCCAGTGCAGGCGCAGGCCGTGGCCGGTGTCATAAACGGTGCTATGGGTCTGGATCAGCGCCCGGTCGCCGGCCCAATGGGCATAATCGAACGTCATGGCGCGGCCGGCCAGCACCGGCGTGATCAACAGGGTCGCGTGGCCGGTAAGGGGGCCATCATGGTCGGGGACGAACAGATCCTCCGCGCCGGACCAGGTCCCGGACCAGGCGGTCACCCAGGCCCGCAGCGTCATGCCAATGACCTTCTTGTCAAGCATAACGCCCGGGCGGGCAAAGCCGTCCGGACGTCACGCATCCGGGCCTGGAGCCGCGCTTAAGCGGCCATGAGCACCTGTTCCAGCTTGGTCATCGCGTCGGCCTCGTCGATTTCCTCGACCGCGGCCAATTCCCGCGCCAGCCGGCCCAGCGCCGCTTCATAGATCTGGCGCTCGGAATAGGACTGTTCGGGCTGGTCGCTGCCACGATGCAGATCGCGGACCACCTCAGCGATCGAGACGATGTCGCCGCTGTTGATCTTGGCTTCATATTCTTGCGCCCGGCGGCTCCACATCGTCCGCTTCACGCGCGCCTTGCCCCGCAATTTACTAAATGCTTGGTCGAGCGTCTTCTGATTGGACAAGCGCCGCATACCGGTCTTGGCGGCTTGGTTCAGCGGCACGCGCAGCGTCATCTTTTCTTTTTCGAAGCGGACCACATACAATTCCAGGGACATGCCGGCGATGTCCTGAGTTTCGATCTCGACAATGCGACCTACGCCGTGCTTGGGATAGACCACATAGTCGCCCTTGCTGAACACCAGCGTCTTTTTCTCTGTCTTCATAAGCGCCGATTAACCTTTCCATTGCAACGATCGAAGCTGGCCGAAACCGCCACCCTACGGTTCAAGCGTCTGCATCCGGTCCGAACGGTCCCGAAGCGTGGCACACCAAATATGGGGAATGGAGCCTGACGCGCCCCGACACACCTTCAATCGCCGAGTTGCCATACACATCAAGTGAGGTATGGGCGCTTGTAACATATATTACTTGTTGCGTCGAGACGCATCGTGAGCGCGGTCACGCAGAATCGTTCCGCGGCGCGATTAATCCCCCGTGCCCGGATTCTCGGAAAAATATTTCTCATATTTGCCGTCGACACCCTTATAATCGTCGGCATCCTCCGGCGGTTCCCCCTTGGTGGTGATATTCGGCCACATCTCGGAAAATTTCGTATTGACCTCGAGCCACTTTTCCAAGCCGTCCTCCGTGTCCGGCAGGATCGCCTCGGCCGGGCATTCCGGCTCGCACACGCCGCAGTCGATGCACTCATTGGGATTGATGACGAGCATATTCTCGCCTTCGTAGAAGCAGTCCACCGGGCAGACTTCCACGCAATCCATATATTTGCACTTAATGCATGCGTCGGTCACAACATACGTCATAATGAGGTCTTTCCACTTGGGTTTCGATCGGCGCAGCCCCGCCTTATGCCGAGGGCGCACGGCGATGACAACCGTAATTTATACCCAATCGGTCTTCTTTTAAGCCCGACGGGCTTCCACACGCCGCCGCGCCTCGGCACGGTCCTGGTCGGTGACATAGATCAGACCGGCGATTCGGCGCAGCAACTGGTCCTCGAACGGGTCGACGACGCCGTCGGCGAGAACGATTTCCCACAGCATCTCCATCAGATCAATGCGACCGTCCTGATCCAGGCCGTCCTTGATGGCGCGGGTGAAGCGCAGCAGATGCTGGCTTTCTTCCTGTCGGCCTTCGGCTTCCTCGATCAAGCTGTCCGCCTCGTCGGCGGACAGATCGAAATGCTGCATCAGGCGCCGGCCCAATGTGTGCCGCTCCGTGTCGCTCATATGCCCGTCCGCCACGGCGGTTTCGACCATCAGCACGGCGCTGGCAAGGCGCGCATCCAGTCGGCCATTCTGATCAACAGGGTCTTCGGTTTGAAACATCCGTTTCAGGGATTTCAACATAGCCAGGTCCTAATCCTCATCCGGTGTCAGAAAGGCGCGCAGTGCCCGCCGCTCCTTCTTGGTCGGCCGACCGCTGCCCGGGGCGCGCGCCGGCATCGGCGGGGTCTTGGGCGGTGGCGGTGGCGACAGATCCTCATAAAGCGTGCGCGCTTCTGCGGCCGGACCGCGCCGGGTGGCCAGCGCGCACACGCGAATGACCTTGATATGGGGGCCCAGAGGAAAGGTCAGCACCCGTCCGGGTCGAACCGGTGCGGCAGCCTTGGCGACCAGTTGGCCGTCGATGCGCACCCGACCGGAGCGGGCCAGCTTGGCCGCCAGCGCGCGCGTCTTGACGAAGCGCGCGTGGTGCAGCCAGACGTCCAGCCGCTGTTCTGCCGGGCTGTTCAGGTCGCTCCCGCTCAGCCCTTGCCCTCCAGCCGCGCCTTCAGTTCCGCAAGCTTGGCGAATGGCGAATCCGCGTCCACGGCCTTTTCCCGCTTGGCCTCGGGTTCGGCGCGGTAGATGCGCGGCCCGTCGGGTTTGCGGCCGCCGCGCTGCTTATCGCCGCGCGGACCGGCTTTGCCGCGAGGCGGTCGGCGCTCACCGTCTTGTCCACGCGCCTGCGCCCGCGGTTTGTGATCGCCCGGTCTCTCGGCCTTTGCCGGCGCGCCGGCTTCGGTTTTGCTGCTGCGCTCCCGGCGCGGGCGTTCGCCGTCCGACGGCTTTCGGCGCGGCTGTGCCGGTCGGCGCGGTCGCCGCTCGCGCGGTGCCCAGGTGAACACGAAGCGTTCGACCATCTCCGGCTCAGGCTCTGCCGCCGCTTTCGGCGCGGCGTCTGCCACCTGGCCCTGCTGCGCTGCCGGCTGGGCCGGCGCCTCCGCTGGCGGGGCTGGCTCCGTGCCGGCTTCAACCGGCCGGTCACCGGTGATGGCTGGGTGTGCCGGCGCCTCCGCGTCACCAGTTGGCACCGCCGGTGCCTGGTCCGGCGCCGGCGCCGCCTGGTCCTGGTCCTGGTCCTGGTCCCCAAGCGGTCCGTGGTCGCTGCTCTGAGCGTCGCTCTGCTGCTCTCGCCCCTTGTGATCTGTTGCCTGCTCGCTGGCCTGCTCGTTCTGCTCGGTCTGGTGAGCTTCGGCGGCCTGCTCGGGTTGGTGGGCCTGGGCGGCCTGCTCGGTCTGGTCGGCCTGCTCGGTGAGGGCGGCCTGCTCGGTTTGGGTGGCCTGCTCGGTTTGGGTGGCTTGGGCGGCTTGGGCGGCCAGTTCCGCCCGGGAGACCATCTGAACCTCGTGGGCATAGCCCAGCAGGCGCATCACCTGGGCGAATTGCTGACCTGAGCATCCGACCAGGCCCATGATCTCCGGGCTGACCTCGAAGCTCTTGCTGCCTTGGCCCAGCGGGCGCACCGCATCGGCCAGGCGCTCCAGCATGTCGATGCGCACGGCCACGTCGCCTGCGACGCGAAAGCCGGCGATGCGGTAGAAGTCGGCGTGTTCGGAGCTGGCCGGCACGGTGACCAGGCCCGGCTTGGGTATTTCCGGCAGATCCTTTTTGTCGTCCCACAAGGCCCACAGCATCAGCCGCAATTCCACCGCATGGGGTTTCAAAATCGCTTGCTGATACAGGCTGGTGGCGCCGATGCGGATGGCGAAGCGGCGCAGGCCTTTGCGCGCGTCCTGATCGACCTGCTTCAGGTCGCCGGCGACGCTTTCGCGGTTCAGCACACCGAATTGTTCGATCAGCTTGAACGCAATGCCGCGGGCCAATCCAGTTAATTTGACGCCGTTCAAGTCACTCGGTTCGGACAGAGACAATTCCTCGTCCAGCTTCAACAGCGGTTCCAGCTTGGCCGTGATGCGTTCGTCCAGCCAGCCCTGGGCGCGGTTGCGCACCAGCTCCGCCTCCGGTCCGGTCAGCAGCGCATCGTGCACCAGCTTCACCTGCGGCTTGAGGCGGTGGCCGCCCTTGTCGACATAGGCGATGGCAAAGCCCTGCCACATCAGACGCGGGGCGTTCAGCCCGTGGGTAAAGTCCAGGGTGAGGGTCTTGTGACCGATATTGGCGAAGATCTTGGCCCTGCGCGCCAATTCCACACGCAGCACGCGTTCCGCTGCGGCCTGCAGGGTCTTGAAATCGGTGCCCGCAGCGGTGGGATCTGCACGGAAGGAGAAGGCTTCCAGGCGGCCGATCTTATGGCCCTCGACTTCAACTTCGTTCATCGCATCAATCGATACCGCCAACGAGCCTTTTTGCCTGAGTTCCCGCAGCAACACCGATGTACGACGATCGACGAAGGCTTGGGTCAGTCGGGCATGCAGCGCGTCGGACAATTTGTCCTCAACCGAGCGCGTCACGTGCGCCCAATGTGCCGCCTCGCGCAGCCAGCCCCGCCGGTGAGCCACATAGGTCCATGTCCGGATGCTGGCGATGCGCGCCGCCAAGGTATCGAGATCGCCTTGAATATTGTCAAGCCGGCTGACCTGAGCTGCGAACCACTCATGCGGCACATATCCGTGACCGCTGGTACGCTCTAAGAACAGCCGCTTGACCAATGCGACATGGTCGGCCGGGGAAATCTTGCGGAAATCCGGGATTTGGCAGACCTCCCACAAGCGCCGGACCGCTTCAGGATTGGTGGCCCGGTCGGAAATGCGCGGATCCCGCACAATCGTTTTCAAGGTGATCAGATCCAGCGCTGCTGGCGCCTTGGCCAGATCTGGGGCCGGCGGCGGTTCCTCAAGGGCGCGAATCAGGCGGTCTGGGGTGCTCATGTCCAGCCGAGCATTGCGCCACCACAAGGCCTTGACCGGAGCGAATCGATGCTCCTCGATCTGGGTGATCATGCCGGGGTCAAGTTCCTGGGCATCGCTCCCGGACACCGTGGAAAAGCTGCCGTCGCGCATATAGCGCCCGGCCCGGCCGGCGATCTGTGCGATCTCCGTGGCGTGCAGGTCGCGGATCGCCCGGCCGTCGAATTTGGCGGTCTGAGCGAAGGCGACATGGTCGATGTCCATGTTCAGGCCCATACCGATGGCATCGGTGGCAACTAGGTAATCCACCTCGCCGGACTGATACATCGCCACCTGGGCATTGCGCGTGCGCGGCGATAAGGCCCCCATCACGACGGCTGCGCCGCCGCGGCTGCGCCGCACCAATTCCGCCAGTCCATAGACAGCGTCGGCGGAAAAGCCCACCACGGCACTGCGTCGGGGCAGGCGGGACAGCTTGACAGGGGTGACATAGCGCAGGCTGGAAAAGCGCTGGCGGGTGATGAATTCGATCTCCGGCAGCAGCCGCTTGAGCACCGGCCGCATGGTCTCCGCGCCCAGCAACAGCGTCTCCTGGCTGCCGCGCGCCCGCAAGATCCGGTCTGTGAAGACATGGCCGCGCTGAGGGTCGCCGGCCAGTTGGATCTCGTCCACGCCCAGAAATGCCACAGGCTTTTCCATCGGCATGGATTCGGCGGTGCAGATCCAATAGGCGGCGCGTTCCGGAACGATCTTCTCCTCGCCGGTGATCAGGGCCACTCGGGTCGGTCCCACCGCAGCGACCACCTTGTCGTAAATCTCCCGCGCAAGCAGCCGGAGGGGAAAGCCGATCATGCCGCTGTCATGGCCCAGCATGCGCTCCACCGCATAATGGGTTTTGCCCGTATTGGTGGGCCCCAGGACGGCGGCCAGGCGGGGGGTGAAGGGGGCGGTGGGCATGCGGCTACTTAAACGAAGCGGCGGGCCGCGTGAAAGGGTCCTGTTGCACCGCGTTCATTGCAAAAGCATGCGGCAACTTTGCCAAATTCCCATTCCAGGCGTATCATGACCTGCTCATCACACTCAGCCCTGGGGAGAAGAAAATGCGTATCGGCATGTTGATGGCGTCTTTTCTTGCCGGCAGCTTGGTGACCGCCGCGGCGGACGCCAGGCCCCTGCAAGTGGAAGACTGGCTTAATTGGGAGCGCGCAGGCGGCCCGCAAATTTCGCCGGACGGCAGTGAGATCATCTATACCCGGCAGTCGGTCAACAAATATAAGGACCGCTGGGACAGCGAATTGTGGATCATGAATGCCGACGGCAGCCGCGCGCGGTTTCTGACGGATGGATCCTCTGCGGTGTGGGCGCCCACCGGCGACCGCATTGCCTTTGTGCAGAAAGATGACGAAGGCCGTCCGCAGCTTTACATCCGCTGGATGGATTCTGAGGGAGCGGTCAGCCGCATCACCAAGGAAGATATGGCGCCGTCGCTGATCAGTTGGTCGCCGGACGGCCAGTGGCTGGCGTTCCGCGCGCGGGTGCCGCAGGAGCCCAAATGGACGATCGATTTGCCGGGCAAGCCCAAGGATGCGGACTGGACCGCTGAGGCCGATGTCATCGACGACATGCATTACCGGGTCGACCGGGTCGGCCGGGTCAGTTGGCACACCCATATTTTCGTGGTTCCCGCCGATGGTGGCACGCCGCGTCAGGTCACCAAGGGGGACTGGGATGTCGGCGCCCGCGCCATCGGCGTGGTCGACACCCGCACGCCGCTGACCTGGAGCCAGGACGGCAGCGAAATCATCTTCGACGGCCAGGTGCTTGAAGATGGCGAAGAGGCCGATCCGTGGATCTCGCACATCTATGCTGTGACGGTTAACGGCGGCGAGATTCGCCAGATCACCAGCGAGGAAGGCTTCTGGGCCAATGCGGCCTTGTCGCCGGACGGCAAGACGCTGGCCTATTCCGGTTCCGACCCCGCGGAGACCAATTACCGGCCGGTCAAGATCAAGGCCGTGGGCGTGGATGGCAGCAATGAACGCACGCTGGTCGATTCGCTGCCCGGCAGCATGGGGGACCTGCACTGGGATCAGGATGGCGAGGGCCTCTATTACACGGCGCAGTCCAAGGGCACCCGCAACATTCATTACAAGCCCATGAACGGCAAGGTGCGCCTGGTCACTGAAGGTGATCAACTGCTGACCGTGGAGACGATCAGCGATCAAGGCGTGGCCGTGGGCACGATGACGGCGCCGCATGTTACGCGCAATATCTATTCGGTGCGGCTGGACGCCCCGGAGTCGCTCACGCAGCTGACCGACCTGAATGCCGACATTTTGGCGGATGTGGACTTGGGCGATGTGGAGGGCTTCTGGACGTCCTCCAGCGACGACACAGACGTGCAGGGCTGGATCATCAATCCGCCGAATTATGACGCCTCCAAGCAATATCCGATGATCCTGGCGATCCACGGCGGCCCGCATGGCATGTATGGCGTGGAATATCGTCCGATGATGCAGTTCTTGGCGGCACGCGGCTATGTGGTGGCCTATTCCAACCCGCGCGGTTCGACCGGCTATGGCCCGGAATTCGCCAACGCCATCGACAATCGCTATCCCGGCCGGCGCGATTTCGACGATCTGATGGCGGCGACCGATGCCACGATCCAGCGCCGCTCGATCGATACCGACCAGCTTTATGTGCAGGGCTGCTCCGGCGGCGGCGTGTTGACCGCTTGGACCGTGATCAACACCAACCGGTTCGCCGCGGCGGCCTCGCGCTGTCCCGTCATCAACTGGATCAGCTTTGCCGGCCAAGCCGATATCGCGACCTGGAGCCAGGTGCGCTTCCGGCCCTATTTCTGGGAGGATCCGGAGCTGTGGCTGAAGCATAGCCCGATCATGCATGTGCAGAAGGTGGAAACGCCGACGCTACTGATGACCGGGGTGAAGGATCTGCGCACGCCCTTGGCGCAAGCGGAGGAATTCTATGCGGCGTTGAAGGCCCGCGGCGTGCCGACCAAGCTGATCGTGGTGCAGGATGAATATCACGGCACCAGTTCCAAACCGTCCAACATGCTGCGCACGGTGCTCTATATGGACAAATGGTTCGGCCAGTTCGGCGGCAGCGCCGCTCAAGAAGCCACAGCTTCCGGCGCGGGCGACTAGGCATCGACGGCCCGCTGCGCGCGGCGGGCCCTAGCCTTTGATCCAGAGGCCGGGACGGCGAGCAGCAAGCCGGTTCCGGCCTCAGTCCTTTTGAAGTGCGGACTGGCCCTTCAACACCTCGTCGCCGTCGGCCTGTTCGATCAGATAGGCCGGTTCCGCGTCAGAGGCATGCCGGGTCACCTGCGTGCCTTTGATGGTGCGGGTAATCTTGCCGGTATAGACGTGGCGCACGGTGCCCCGGCCCTGCCCCTGGCCCCAGGTCCAGGCAACCCGATCGCCTTGCTTGAACCGCTCCACCTGCGTCTCCTCTGGGTCTGTCGAGCGAAAGACCCAAACGTGCGCGCCGGGCCATTGGTTCTGGAGCCTTGCCCGATCTCATTGGCTCCCCTTTGGTGATCAATGAGGCGGGGGGTAACACTCTAACCCTGTCAATCGCAGAGTGCTTTCTTGGCCAAACCGACTCCGGGATCGCAAAAGCCTCTAGGCTCAGCCGCTAGCGGACGAGCGTCGACGGCTCCGGCCACGCTTGCCGCCGCCCAGGGTTTCGGGTAGAGCCTCGGGTAGACACGAGCATTTCTATTTTTGGGAGCATTGGAACCCATATGCGCACGCTCATTCTTCTCGGTCTGATGGCATTCAGTGCTGCCGCGGCGGCACAGGACCCGTTCCAGGATGCGTTCACCGCCTATCAGGAGGCCTTTCAACACGGTGACCGGTATCGGGCGCTGGATCTGGCCGAACAGCTTTATGCGCTGAGCCGCGACCGGTCCGAGGCGGTACAGGGCGCCATGGCCTATAATCTGGGCATCATGTATTCGACGACCGGCCAACCGGCCAAGGCCGCGAAGCCGTTGCAAGAGGCCGCGACACGGTTTGAGGCGATGGGTGCTGCAGCGGCCGTGCAGGCCGCAGATGCCTATTGGTATCTGGGTCAAGCCCATGACCGTCTGGACGAGCAGAGCAAGCGGCTGAAAGCCCTACGGCAGGCCGAAAAGCTGATCGAGCGGCACGCCCCGGATGAGCGCGCCAAGCTGGCGGAAATCGGCCTGGACGTGGCGCAGGCGCAGTTCGCCCGCGGCCGTCACCAAAGGGCTTTGTCCAAGATTAAGGATGTTCGGGGCGCGTATGCCGAGCCCTTGCCCAAGGTCCTGCGCATCCAGGCGCATTACACCGCCGCCTTGGCCCACCTGGCCCAGCGCGAAGAGGAGGAGGCGCTGCCGCTGTTGGAACAGGCCATGGCGCTGTTCAGTAAGGAAGAGGCCCAGGCGTCGGTGTTTGCGTCCCGTATCGCCATGCACCTGGCCTATGCCCGCCTGGCCCAGCATCGCGCGCGCCCTGGCCAGGATGAACCGCTGGGGGACCTTCTGTGGCAGGGCATTCCCGATACGGCCATAACAGACAGCTGCGCCTGCGATCATCTCGACGACGGCGCGGTCAAACCGCTGGACAAGGCCCCGCCACGCTATCCTGATGCGATGGCCCGGGCCAGCATCGAAGGCATGGTGCTGGTGGAATATATGGTCAACGAAAACGGTCGCACAGACAATGTCCGAGTGGTCGAGGCGGTGCCCTATTCACAGGAGTTCATCGACGCCGCCGTCCGATCCGCGCAACAGTTTGTCTATGCCGTGCCAACGCAGAGCGGCAAACCGACAACGGTCTCGCACGTCCGCAATCTTTTCACCTTTGCCCTGGCGGACCGCTGAGAACCGCCTCAGCGCATGGGCTCGGCCAGGCTGGTGCGGGCCAGCGGTTTGGGCGGGATGCCGGCGTGGGCATCGATCATGAAGCCGGACCAGATGCGCGCAGGCAGCCCGCCGCCGGTCACCCCCTTCATCGGCGCATTATCGTCATTGCCGACCCACACACCGGCAACCAGATCGGCGGTGAAGCCGACGAATAAGGCGTCGCGATAGTCCTGGCTGGTGCCGGTCTTGCCGGCGGCGGGCCGGTCGATGCGCGCGACCTTGCCGGTACCCTCGGCCACCACGGCTTGCAGCATCGTCGTCAGCGCGCCGGCGCTGGCGCGGCTGACAGCGCGGTCGTCCGGTGCCGGTGTGCGACGATATAAGAGCTCGCCTGACAGGGAATGGATCTCCAAAACCGCATAAGGCGCAACGGCCAGGCCGCTATTGGCAATGCCGGCATAGGCGCCGGTCAGTTCCACCAGGCTGACCTCCTCACTGCCCAACACCAAGCTGCGGTGCGGTGCTAAGGGGCTGGCGATCCCCAATTTCTTGGCCACGGTCACGGCCGTGTCGCGCCCGATGCGCTCTTGCAGGCGCACTGCCGGGGTGTTCAAGCTGTCGCGCAGGGCCTCGGCCATGGTCACGGGCCCGCGATAGGCCCGGCTGAAATTCTGCGGTTGCCAGCCGTCCACCGTAATCGGCGCGTCGTCCAACTGGGTGCCGGGCGCCAGTCCGTGCTCCAACGCCGCCAGAAACACCAGCGGCTTAAAGGCGGAGCCGGTCTGCCGCTTGGCCTGTACCGCGCGGTTGAATTGCGACTGACCGTAATCGGCCCCGCCGACCATCGCCTTCACGGCGCCATCGGGGCTCATGGCCACGATGGCCCCTTGGCTGACCTGACGATCTACGCCTTCGCGCCTTAGGCCTTGGCTCAGCGCGCGTTCCGCGGCGGCCTGCATACCACTGTCCAGAGTGGTATAGACGATCAGCGGCTCGTCCCGCTCGGCCACCAGGGCGCGGACATTGCGCACGACCCAGTCGGTGAAATAGCGCACATCACCGCCCAACCAGTCCGGCGATAAAGCCGCCGGCACAGCGCGGGCGCGAGCGGCCGCGGCATCCGTGAGCACGCCTGCATCGACCATCGCCGCCAACACCGTGGAGGCGCGCTCATAGGCGCCTTCGGGATTGCGGGTCGGCGCCAGGCTGGAGGGCGCCTTCAAGATGCCGGCCAGGAGCGCTGCCTCAGCCAGGCTCAATCGGCGCGCACTGTGGCCAAAATAACTGCGCGCGGCGGCATCCACCCCATAAGTTCCGGCTCCGAAATAAACTCTGTTGAGGTATAGCTCCAACAGTTCCGGCTTGGTGAACAGCCGCTCCAGCCACACCGCGACCAACATTTCCTGCAGCTTGCGCCGCAGCGTTTGTTCAGGGCTCAAGAACAGGTTCTTGGCCAGTTGCTGTGTGATCGTAGAGCCGCCTTCGCGCACCGCTCCGGCCTTCAGATTGGCCACCGCGGCCCGGGCCACACCGCGGGGGTCAACGCCGCCATGATCAAAAAACCGGCGGTCCTCCACGGCCAGCAGTGCCAGCACCAAGATCTCCGGGATCTCCTGATAGGTCAGCCAATCGCCATAGATGGCGCCATAGCTGGCCAAGGTCTGACCGCGAGCCCCTTTGACCACCAAGGCCTGGTCACGCGCCGGCGGCGGCAGCCGATCCAGCCGCGGCAGATCGTGAACCAGGGCGGCGAAGGTGACGCCGGCCAAGATCACCAGCCAGACCCCCGCGCAGGCAGCCCAGTAGAGCAGGCGCCGAAGCGGGCGGCGCTTGGCGGGCTCCGGACGAGCGGTTTTTGCGGGCTTGACGGTATTGGTCTTCGGCATGACGGCAGTCTATCTCAGATTATGGCATTGGCGCGACCGGCTTTGGCTGAAATGGCATTTTCCTTGTCGTGGCGACTTGCTTTTGTGCGTCCGCGATCCAGCCTTTGTCATACGTCTGCGCTAGGGCCTTCTCCGATCAATCGCGATCGCGCGTGATCGGATGAACATGCCCGCCTCTTATGGGGCGAGCAACGGTATCTGACCGATTGGCATCGAGCCGCGAGGACAATCGGTCAGATGGTGCTCTAGGCACGACCCGCTTTTGGGCCCTGATCGGATCGAACGGATATGAGATTCTTCACACGTTCCTTGCTCAACAAGAGCTTAGTGGTGATTCTTGGCGGCCTGCTCGTCCTGGCGGTCGTGATCATTCTGGTGATGCGCGGTCTGATCACCGCGGAATTGCAGGATCTGGCGCTGAAGCGGCAGGAATCCAATCTGCGGGTGGCCCAGGAATTGCTAAAGAGCAAGGGCGGCGCGGTGCGGCTGGACGGTGGCAAGCTCTATGCCGGACCGCGCCTGCTCAATGGCGATACAGACTTCGTCGACAGCGTCGCGATGGCCGTGGGCGGCAAGGTCACCGTGTTTCAAGACAGTACCAGCATCGCCACCAACCTTTATTTTCAGGGGGCGCGAGCCACTGGCTTTGACATGCGCGAGGCCGAGCCGGAGCTCTACGATCAGGTAATCCGGCAGGGCCAGCAGGTGCGCCGGGAGATCGATATCTTCGGCGTACCCCATCTGGCCGCCTACGAACCGATCCGGGATCAAGCGGGTCGGGTGGTCGGCGTCTTGTTCCTGGGGCTGGACAAGAGCGATTTCTTCGCCAGTGTCGACGGCATCATGCAGGCGGTCACGCTGACGATTGCCGGGCTTTGTCTCCTGTTTGCGTTCGCCCTGGCGGCGTTCCTGCGCTGGCAACTGGCGCCGATGGCGGTGCTGCACGCGGTCATGCGCCGCTATGCCGGCGGCGAGAATGATGTCGCCGTGCCCTATGAAAACCGCGCCGATGAGATCGGTGCCTTCGCCCAGCAGTTGCAGGCGATGAAGCTGAACCGCGCCGAGCGCCTGGCGCTGGAAGACCGGCAACGCAAGGCCGAGGCCGCCCGCCAGGCGGAAGAGGCGGCGCGCGAGCAGGAGGCGAACCGGCATCGCCAGGAGCAAGCCCAGGCCCAGCGCGAGGCCGAGCGCCGCCAGGAAGACAGCCGCCGCGCCGCGATTCGGGAGATGGCCGACCAGCTTGAGCGCCAGGTCGAGGGCGTGATGGCGGAGTCGCGGCAATTCATTGACAGGCTTTCGACCGCCGCGACCGCTTTGAGTGACGGCGCGCGCGATGCGGTCTCGCATGGCAATGCGACACGGGGATCGGCCGCCTCGGTCGATCAGGAACTGCAGTCGATTGCCGCGGGCACCGAGCAGCTCAGCGCCTCGGTCGATGAGATCGCGCGCCAGGTGCAGTCCATGGCCGGCGCCGTGGACGGAGCCAATGACCAGGCGGAGCGGTCGCGCGGTGAGATCGAGGGGCTGGCGCGCGCGGCGGATCGGGTCGGCGATGTGGTCACGCTGATCCAGGACATCGCCGAACAGACCAATCTTCTGGCACTGAACGCCACGATCGAGGCCGCCCGGGCCGGCGAATTGGGCAAGGGGTTCGCCGTCGTTGCCGCGGAGGTCAAGGCACTAGCCAATCAGACCGCCAAGGCGACAGGAGAGATCGGCACGCTGATCGGCGAGATGCAGCAGCGCACCCGCACCAGCGTCACCGGCATTGGCGCGGTTAGTGCCGGCATTGGCGAGGTTCTGCGATCCGCCACCGCCATGGCCGGCGCCATCGAAGAGCAATCCGCCACCACCAGCGAACTGAACCGCGCCATTCAGCGCACCGCAGGCGGTGTCGGCGAGATGAGCGCCAGCGTCGGTCATCTGGCGCAACTGACCGCGCAGTCCGCCGACCATGCCGGGCAAGTGACGGCCTCATTGGACCAGTTGCGCCAGATCAATCAACAGTTGGACGCGCAGCTCACCGGATTTCTCACCAAGGTGCGCGATCAGTAGACGGGCTAAACCAGTTTTTGTTCAATCAGGCTGGCGGCGCAGTCTGTCACTGCCTGGTCGGTGCTGCGGGGTTGCCAGCCGAAGCGGGTGCGCGCCTTGCTGCCGTCAAGACGCCGCTCCTTGCCCAGTTCGAACAGATTGTCGCGCACGTCGCGGTCGGTCAGGGCGGCCAACCGCACCACGAAGTCCGGCAAGGACCGCTTGGGCACCTTGCGGGCATAGCGCTCCGGCACAGCCCGGCGCAGCATGGCGGCAATGTCCTTCAGCCAGACGAACGCATTCGATGCGATGAAGCGCTCGCCGCCGACATCCTCTGCGGTGGCCGCGCGCACGTGCAGGTCCGCCACATCGCGCACGTCGATCACGCCGAAGCCCATGCGCGGGGTGCCGGGCAGGGCGCCTTGCAGCATCTTCTGGATCAGCGCCACGGAACTGCCGACCGAACCGTCTGAAACCGGGCCCAGAACCGGGCCCAGAACCGGTCCTAGCACCAGGGCGGGATTGATCACCACCAAGTCCGGCCCTGACTGGGCCACCTCGTCCCAGGCGGCCTTCTCCGCCAGCGTCTTGGAGCGGGTATAGGCGGAATTGTCCGGGGACGCCGGGTCGCTCCAGTCCGCCTCGGTCAGCACATGATCGGGCCGGTTCTCGGACAGACCATACCCGATCGCGGCGAAGGAGGAGGTCAGCACCAGCCGCGGCACGCCGGCCTCGAGCGCCGCGCGCACCACCCGCACGGTGCCGTCGCGGGCCGGTCCGATCACCTCGTCCTCCGATTTGGGCGCACTCAGCGGGAACGGGGAGGCCATGTGCAAGACCGCATCGCAGCCCGCCACCGCTTCTGACCAGCCGGCCGCGTCTTGCAGTTCGGCTTGCACGAAGCGCACCGCCTCCAGCCGATCCGTGTGCGGCGCCAGCACCCGTTTCACCGCCTCACCCTTGGCAGCGGTCCGCACTGTGCCGCGGACCTGATGGCCGGCGGCCAGGGCTGCCAGGATGGTATGCTTGGCGATGAATCCGGACGCGCCGGTGATCAGAAGCGTGCTCATATTTGTCCTCTCATCCGCGCCCGCCGGCGCTTGTACAGGCGGTGCGCCAGCAGGATCAGCCCGATCAGCGCGAGGTCGGCCGCGAACACCGCCGCAGCCATGGGCAGGCTGTCCTCCCCGGTGGCCGCGGTCATCGAGCCGGCAAAGAAGCCCAAGGCGATGAAGGACGCGTTCCAGATGCTGACACCCAGCCCCGACCATAGGGCAATCGGGCCGACCGGATGGCCGATCACGCCGGCGGGGAAGGTGGCAAACACCCGGATGGTCGGGATTATCTGCATCACCAGCATGGCCGGACCACCTTCTGCCGCGATCAGCCGACGCGCGCGCTCGTAATTTTTCGGGGTCAGCGCAATCCAGCGGCCGTGTTTCTCGGTCCAGCGGCGCACACCGGCCTCTGGCACCAGCACGCCCAGGCGGTACCAGATCAGGCAGCCGAGCAACGAGCCCAGGGCCGAGGCTGCGATGCCGCCACCCAGCGAATAGACCCCTTGCGCCCCCAGCACCCCGATCACCACCAGCGTGACATAGGACGGCACGAACGGAATGAACCGCTCGATCGTCATCAACAGCAGAATGGCGATCAGTCCGCCGGCTTCGATCCACTGCGCCGGGTCGATCGCCATGGTCGGATCAGCCCCGCCACCAAGGCTGCGGGCGAGCCGTGAAGTGCGCCGCCTCTTCCAGCACGCCGCCGACGCGGAACATGGTTTCCTCGTCAAACGCCCGGGTGATCACTTGCAGGCCCAGCGGCAGCCCCTGCGCAGACAGCCCGGCCGGCAGCGACAAGGCGGGAATGCCGGCCAGGTCGGCCGGCACGGTGAAGACATCGTTCAGATACATCGCAATCGGATCGCTGGTCTTGGCACCGATCGGGAAGGCCGCTTCCGGCGCGGTCGGCGTCAGAATCGCGTCGACTTCGCCGAAGGCGCGGGCGAAATCCTGCGCGATCAGCGTGCGCACTTTCTGCGCCTTCAGATAATAGGCGTCGTAATAGCCCGCCGACAGCACATAGGTGCCGATCATGATGCGCCGCTGCACCTCCGCGCCGAAGCCTTGGCCGCGGGTCGCCTCATACATGTCGATCAGCCCGCCGCCCTCGGGCTGTTCGCGATGGCCGTAGCGCACGCCGTCATAGCGCGCCAGGTTGGAGGACGCCTCCGCCGGCGCGATGATATAATAGGCCGGCAGGGCCATCTTGGTCATCGGCAAGGAGATGTCGCGGACCTCCGCTCCGGCGGCCTTCAGCCAGTCGATGCCCAGGGCCCACAGCGTTTCGATCTCCTGGGGCATGCCGTCGACGCGATATTCCTGCGGCACGCCGATCTTCAGGCCGCGGACATCACCGGTGATCGCCGCGGCATAGTCCGGCACCGGGCGATCCACCGAGGTGCTGTCCTTGGGGTCATAGCCGGCCATGCTGGCCAGCAGGATCGCAGCATCTTTGACGGTGCGGGCAAACGGACCCGGATGATCCAGCGACGAGGCGAAGGCGATGACGCCCCAACGCGAGCAGCGGCCATAGCTGGGCTTGACGCCGACACACCCGGTCAGCGAGGCGGGCTGCCGGATCGATCCGCCGGTGTCCGTGCCGGTGGCGCCCAGTGCCAGCCGGGCCGCCACAGCAGCGGCCGACCCGCCAGAGGAGCCGCCGGCGACCCGGTCGATCCCATCGTCCAGCCGCCAGGGATTCTTGACCGGACCGAAGGCGCTGTGCTCGTTCGACGAGCCCATGGCGAATTCGTCCAAATTGGTCTTGCCCAGCATGACCGCGCCGGCGGCCCAGAGATTGGCAGTGGTGGTGGCTTCATAGGGCGGGATGAACGTGTCCAGGATCCGGCTGGCCGCGGTGGTGCGCACGCCCTCGGTGCAGAACAGATCCTTCACCGCGATGGGAATGCCGGTCAGCGGCTTGCTCTGGCCCGAAGCGATCGCGTCATCCGCCACCCGGGCCATGGCCAGGGCCTTGTCCGGGGTGGCCAGCACATAGGCATTCAGCGGGTCAGCCGCGGCCATGGCGTCCAGATGCGCCTGGGTCAGCTCCGTCGCGCTGAGCTCTTTCTTGTCCAGACGCGCGCGCGCCTCGGCGAGGGTCAAATCGACCGGTTCCGTCACCGCCTCCACCTCCCTTTCTGTTGCGTCCGCCTATTCGATGACCTTGGGCACGGCGAAGAAGCCATAGTCCGCCGCCGGCGCGTTGGCGAGCACGGTGTCGGGCGCCTCGCCCTCGGTCACCACATCGTCGCGCCAATGCAGATGGGTTTCCACGGCGCTGGTCATCGGCGGCACGGCCTCGGTGTCGACCGCATTGAGCTGTTCCACCCAATGCAGGATCGAATTCAGCTCCGCCTCCAGGGTGGCGACGCGCTCCTCAGGCAGGCGCAGCCGCGCCAGATGGGCAATATCGCGGACAGTGGTTTGATCGACGGACATCAAGCAGGGCCTTCATGCGCTGGTCAGGCAGGATCAAGCGCCAGCACATCGGGCATCGCGGGCGCAGCGTCAAGAGGCGGGTCAGCCATCCAAGACGGCGAAAAAGCAGAGGGGGTTTCCGTCGGGATCGCAGAACCGGCGCACATAAAGCGGCCCGTCCGGCGTATCCAGCCGGCCCGGCGCTGCCTGGTCTCGCGCGCCCAGCGCCAAGGCCTTGGCATGCAATCGATCGACCATGCCGGCATCATGGGCCTGGATGGCAATCAGTCCAGGGTCGCCGGCGCAGGCGGGATGGCCGTCCTCGGCCAGACCGATGGTGAAGCCGGGCCGCTCCGGATCACCGCCGTCCCAGGCGGTAAAGGACTGGCCCTGCAGATAGCGCGATCCGGCCATGATGCCGAACAAGGCGTCGTAAAACGCCTGGGCGCGACCCAGATCGTCCGTCGCAACGGTCACAAAACACTCAAACACACAAACACCACTCGACCGATCGCGGCAAAGCCCGGATCACCGTGCTTTTTGGCCGCGGCGTTTCATAACCGCACCGGCCAAGAATAGCAACGCTTCCAGAATAGCAAAAGGCAAGAACAGCAACCATCAAGCGGCTCTTGTTTCCGGACGCCGCTAAAATCCCGCCTCAACCGTGTCGCGCGGGCAGATGGTCTTCGTCGGTGGGGTCGAGGAAGCGGGTGCGTTCGCGTTCGAAGCGCAGCTGCACAGTGCCGGTGGGCCCGTGGCGCTGCTTGCCGACGATCACCTCGGCCTTTTCGCGCAACGCCTCCATCTCCTCCTGCCATTTCAGATGTGCCTCGGTGCCGGGGGCGGGCTGGTCTTTCTCCTTGTAATATTCCTCGCGAAACACAAACAGCACCATGTCGGCATCCTGCTCGATGGAGCCGGATTCGCGCAGGTCCGACAGCATCGGCCGCTTGTTCTCGCGTTGTTCGACCAGGCGCGACAGCTGCGACAGCGCCAGCACCGGCACATCCAGCTCCTTGGCCAGGCTCTTCAGACCCCGGGTGATCTCGGAGATTTCCTGCACCCGGCTTTCCCCGGAGGTGCCGCGACCGGTGCCGCGCAAGAGCTGCAGATAATCGATCACGACCAGCCCGACATCGTGCAGGCGCTTCAGTCGCCGCGCACGCGTGCGCAGGCCGGCGATGGTCAAGGCCGGGGTGTCGTCGATGAACAGCTTGACCCGCTCCATCTCCATGGCCGCGCGGGCAATCTCGTCGAACTGCTGCTGGTTGATGCGGCCCCGGCGCATCTCCTCCGACGAGACGCCGGAGCGGTCCGCGAGGATCCGCGCGGCCAGCTGATCAGCCGACATTTCCAACGAGAAAAAGCCCACGGCCGCCCCTTTGGAGCGGCTCACATCCTCGCCGCGCTCCTCATCATCGGCTCGGCGCAGGGCGGCGTTGAAGGCGATATTGGTGGCCAGAGCGGTCTTGCCCATGGCCGGCCGGCCGGCCAGGATGATCAGGTCAGACGGGTGCAGACCGCCCAGCTTGTTGTTCAGCCCGGCCAGGCCTGTGGTGATGCCCGACAGCTTGTCGGGGTCCTTATAGGCCTTTTCGATATTTTCGATGGCGCGCGCCATGGCGCTGGCGAAGGTGACCGCGCGGCTATCGCTGCGGCCCTTGTCGGCCAGGTCGAACAGCCGCTGTTCGGCGGCTTCGACCTGATCCAGGGCCGGTTCGTCGATCGGCGCGTCATAGGCGGTCAGCACGACATCCTGGCCGATGCCGATCAGCTGGCGCCGCACCGCCAGATCGTAGATCGCCTGGGCATAGTCGCGCGCGTTCAAGATGGTCGCGGCAGCCGAGGCCAGGCGCACCAGATATTGCGCTCCGCCCACCGGCGCCAGGGTTTCATCCTGCTCGAAGAAGGGCGCCAGCTTGATCGGATCGGCGACCTGATTGCGGTCGATCAGCTTGATGATCGCCTCGAAGATCCGGCCATGCACCGGCTCAAAGAAATGCTCCGGCTCAATCAGGCCCTGAACCTGCTGGGCGGCTTCATTGTTCACCAGCATGGCGCCCAGCAGCGCCTGTTCCGCTTCGAGATTGTGCGGCGGCTGGCGGTAACCAGGGCTGTCTTCTGCAGCGGCGGGAAGGGTCAAGGTGCTCATAAGGCTCAGCGTCGCATGGTCAGCGCGGCGCCGCCAAGCGCGCAAACCGCTTAACCCCGCTGGCTTTTCCACAGCCTGTGAAGTTTGGGGACAAACCGGTGCCATCGGCGTACCGGCCGCGGCGCGGGCGGCGGATCGGCGCGCAAAACCAGCCGCTCGATCAAGAATTCCGCGGGTTTGAGAGGCGCAAAGCCGATCTCCACAATCAGCCGCCCGGCCTGGATATCGGCTTCGGTCATGGTGCGGCCCAGCCCGCACTGCACGAAATAGGCGTCGTCGACGGTGCGGCCGGCAAAGGCGCCCTCTCCGAACAGGGCATGAAGGAAGGCGCCGACACTGGCGCGCACGCTTTGCCACAATGGCTCGGCATTGGGCTCAAACACCACCCAGCTCAGTCCAGCCGTCAGGGACCGGCGCAGCAAGATGGACAGACGGCGCACCGGCACATAGCGATACTCAGGATCGCTGCTGGCCAGTGTGCGGGCTCCCCAAACCACCGGCCCGAGCCGCGGAATGCTGCGCAGAACATTGATGCCCGCCGGGTTCAACAGGCTTTGCTGTGTATCCGTGACCGCCGCGGTAAGCGCTGTCACGCCGGCCAGGTGCGCATGCCAGCCTGCCGGCGATGTCCAGGCGCCTCGGTCGCCTTCGGTGCGGGCATAAATGCCGGCAACCGCGCCGGACGGTGCGACGCTGACGGAGCCGGCATCGGGCGCGAGGGGATTGGCCATCTCAACCCACGGATAATAAAGCGCCGCAAACGGGCTAGCGGGCAGGGCCAAGGTGGCGATATCAGCCTGGCTGGTCAGCACGACATCCTTGGGTGGGTCGACCAGCAGCATCCGTTGCCCGTCACGCGCACAGGTCTGCGTCACCGCGTCAGTGATCGGCTTGTGGGTCTGGCAGTCGCACCCCGGCAGGACCAACAGGCCCGCCTGTTCAATGTCCGCCGCAGGATCGTTGAGCGCCGCGGCATAGGCGGCCGCGCCAGCCGGTGCGCTGCCATCGCCTACCCGCAGCACCAGGGCCTGCCGGCCGCCATTCAGAAAGAAGGCGTGGACCGCCTGCGCCAATGGCTGGTCGGGCTCATCCGGTGCGCCGATGTGCCTGACAAACTCCTCAAAGGTGGTCAACGAAGCCGCCGCCTGGGTTGGTCCGGCTGCGGTGGACAAGAACACCGTGGTGGAGGTGTCCGCCGCGGCGATGGCGTTTGGAGTTGGCGGCGTCTCCGTGACATACGCCCCGGGTCGTTGGTATTGCACCATGGTATCGGGTTCCTTGTCTTTGCGCGGCGGTCCGGTGGCTACCGGGTTGCGCCACCGCGGGACTGCCGCGCCGCCGAGCTCGGCGCTGAACTCATGCCGCCTGTGCCTTGACCGGCGTTTGCGCGGCAGCGAGTAGGCGCGCCTCGATGGTCTTCAGGCGCTGAGGATTGGTGACCTTCTGGCCGCGCGCGTCGGTGACATAAAAGGTATCAACCGCGCGTTCCCCGAACGTGGTCACGTGAGCGGACACAACGGTCAGTCTCAACTCGGTTAGCGCCAGGGCCAGGTCGTACAGCAGGCCCAGCCGATCGCGCGCGTTGACTTCCAGCACGGTGGATCGTGCGGACGCGCCTTGATCGATAAACACCGATGGTGTGACGGTGAATAATGCGGCGCGACGCCGGCGCCTGTCGCCGGGCCCGCGCGCCTCAATCGCCTGGCGCACGGGATGGCGCCCCTGCAAGGTGTCCGACACCGCCGCATGCAGCCGGTCCAGCCGCCGCGGCTCATCATAGGCGGACCCTTCAAAGGTCTGGATGGAGAAATTGTCCAGCGCCCAGCCGTCTGCGGACGTGTGCAGCTTGGCCTCGCCGACATCGGCGCCGCAGCCGGCAAGCGCGCCGGCCAGATCGGCAAATAAACCGCGCCGGTCGCGCACATAAACAGAGACACGGGCGACGTCCTGCGCCTGATCGACCCGGGTTGAGACGCCATGGCTCAATCCCATCGCCTCCACCGAGGCGACAAGATGCAGATTGCCTTCGATGCTGTCGATGTCCTCGCCCATCCAATAGCTGTCATCGAAGCGCGCAAAAAAGCCGTCCAGCGCGGCTTGCGGCCAATCCTCCAGCCGGTCTGCCAGGGCCTGTTTCTGCGCGCTGACCCGCGCATGGCGGGCGGCCTGACCGTGGCCATGGCGCAAGCGATCTTCGGTGGCCTGATACAGGTCGCGCAGCAGCTGCGCCTTCCAATTGTTCCAGCTTTCCGGGCTGACCGCCTTGATGTCCACCACGGTCAGCACCAGCAGCATCTTCAGCCGCTCCGGCGCCGCCACGGCGGTGGCGAATTCCTCCAAGGTCTGCGGATCGGCCAGATCCCGCTTGAAGGCATAATGGCTCATCATCAGGTGCCAGCGCACCAGCCAGCTGACCAATTGGGTCTCCTCCGCGGTCAGCCCCAGGCGCGGGCCCAAGCGCTTCGCCACTTGTGCGCCGAGAATGGAATGGTCGCCGTTGCGGCCCTTGGCGATGTCATGGCACAGCACCGCGACATAGAGCGCGCGCCTGGACGGCACCTCCGGCAACACGCGCGTGGCCAGAGGGTGCGCCTCGGCCAGTTCGCCCCGCTCGATCGCCGCCAGCAGGCCGATGGCCCGGATGGTGTGCGCATCCACGGTATAATGGTGATACATGTCGAACTGCATCATCGCCACCACGCGCCCGAAATCGGGCACGAAGCGGCCCAGCACTCCGGCCTCGTTCATGCGGGTGAGATGGATGTCGGGATGGTCCGGATCGCTCAACAGCTCCAGGAAGGCGGCGTTGGCGCGAGCGTCACGCCGCACCTGAGCGTCGATCTGGCGCAAAGTGGGCTTGATGCGGCGCAGCGCCTCGGGGTGAATGTCCAGGCCGTGCTGCTGGGCGACCCGGAAGATCTCGATCATGCGCACAGGCTCAGCGGTCAGATCCATGCGCTCGGGGAAGGTCAGCCGGTCATTGTCGACCCGGAAGCCGTCGAGCACCCGGCGCGGCAACCACCGGCTCAAGGACAGCAGCGGCTTTTTCTCTGCCCGCTCCTCCAGCACCGCGCAGACCACCCGGGTGAGATCTCCGACCATCTTGGCGTGGAGGAAATAGTGCTTCATGAAGCGCTCAACGCCCGACAGTCCGGCACGCGGATTATAGCCCAGTGCTCCGGCCAGGGCCGTCTGCACATCGAAGGTCAGGCGTTCTTCGGCGCGACCGGTCAGATAGTGCAGATGCGCCCGCACCGTCATGAAAAAGCGATGGGCGCGGCGGAACTCGCGCATCTCCGCCGGGCTGAGCACGCCTTCGTCGACCATCTCCTGGCGCTTGTCGATGCGATAGAGATATTTGACGATCCAGAACAGGGTATGAAGATCGCGCAGGCCGCCCTTGCCGTCCTTCAGATGCGGCTCCACGACATAGCGGCTGTCGCCGAACCGCTGGTGCCGCGCGTCGCGCTCGGCCAGCTTAGCATCGACAAAGTCCTGCCCCGTCCCGGCGATCACCTCGGCTTCGAAGCTTTCTTGCAAGGCTTGGTACAGGCGCGTATCGCCGGCGAGGAAGCGCGTTTCCAACAGGCTGGTTTTGATCGAGAGGTCTGATTGCGCCAAGCGAATGCAGTCGCTGGGGCTGCGCACCGCCTGGCCCACCGTCAAACGCAGATCCCACAGCACGTACAGCATGTATTCAGTGACCTGTTCGCACCAGCCGGTACACTTATAGGGGTGCAGAAACAGCAAATCGACGTCGGAGAAGGGAGACAGCTCTGCGCGGCCATAACCGCCGGTGGCAATGACTGCCAGCCGCTCGCCCTCAGTTGCGGTGCCGCGGCGCATGATCTTATGGGCCGTGACGTCGTAGAGCAGATGCACCAGCCGATCGAGCAAATATGCCCGCCAGGCGGCTTGACGCGGGCCATTGATCTGGCCGCTTTGAAACGCCGCCCGGATCCGATCCATGCCGCGATCATAGGCGGCCAGCAAGAGCCCGGTGATCTCCGCCCGGCCGTCTTCCTCCGCAGCTTCCCAAAGCAGCGGCTTAAGATCCTCACCGTCGATGATGTCGCGCAGTTTCACCGCCATGACAGAGGCCTAACATGGCGGGCCGGCGGGGGGCTAGCGTAGGATTGATGGCCCGGGGCCTGGAAATCCCTCGGCAGAACCCGCATATGGGCGGTCATCATGGCAGCCATGGTCTCTCAGACGCGCCGCTTCGTGAAGATGCACGGGGCCGGCAATGATTTCGTCCTGTTCGATCTGCGGGGCGATCCCTTGCTGCTGTCCGAAGCGCAGATCCGAGCCTTGGCCGATCGGCATACCGGCATCGGCTGCGATCAGCTGATCTTGCTGCACGACGGCCGCGACGCGGATGTGTTCATGCGCATCCACAATGCCGATGGCGGACGCGTCGCGGCCTGCGGCAACGCCACCCGCTGCGTCGGCGCGCTGTTGATGGCGGACACGGGCGCTGACCGCATTGCCATCGAGACCGAGGCGGGCCTGTTGCACGCCGAAGCCGCCGGCGAGCAGATCGCCGTGGATATGGGGCCGCCGCGGCTGGACTGGCAGGCGATTCCGCTGGCGCGTGCCATGACGACCGACCGGCTGGACTTTCAGCGCGGCCCGCTCGCCGATCCCGCGGCAGTGTCCATGGGCAATCCGCATCTGGTCTTCTTCGTGGACGATGCCGCGTCGGTTGATCTGGCCAGCTGGGGACCAGCGATCGAGACCGATCCGCTGTTTCCGGAGCGGGTCAATGTGTCCGTGCTTCAGGTGGAGGCCCGCGATGGCGCGACGCTGCGGGTCTGGGAGCGCGGGGCCGGGTTGACGCTGGCCTGCGGCACGGCCGCCTGTGCGGCGCTGGTGGCGGCGGTGCGGCGCGGACTGATGGACCGGCAAGCGGCGATCGCGCTGCCCGGCGGCACGCTCAGCATCGATTGGCGGGCGGACGATCATGTTTGGATGACCGGTCCGGTCGCCACGGTGTTCACCGGGGAGGTGGCGCTGTGAGCCGGCCGTTGGACATCCGCACCTTCGGCTGCCGCCTGAACGCCTATGAAAGCGAGGTGATCCGGGCCAATGCCGGGCATCTGACCGATACCGTGGTGGTCAACACCTGTGCGGTAACGGCAGAGGCGGTGCGCCAGGCACGCCAGGCGATCCGCAAGGCTCGGCGGGAACAGCCAAGCGCGCGGATCCTGGTCACCGGCTGTGCCGCCCAGATTGATCCGGACCAGTTCGCGCGCATGGCCGAAGTCGACCAGGTGATCGGCAATGCCGAAAAGCTCAGGCCGGAAAGCTTCGCTGAGGCGGCGATCGCGGCGGCGGAGCCGGTGCGCGTGAACGACATCATGACGGTGACCGAGCAGGCCGGCCATCTGATCGACGGCTTCACCGACAAGGCGCGCGCCTTTGTGCAGGTACAAAATGGCTGCAATCACCGGTGTACCTTCTGCATCATCCCGTATGGCCGCGGCAATTCCCGCTCCGTGCCGATGGGGGCTGTGGTCGATCAGATCAAACGGCTGGTCGATCAAGGCTATCGGGAAGTGGTTCTGACCGGGGTGGACCTGACCTCCTACGGCCCGGATCTGCCCGGCACGCCGACGCTTGGCCGCCTGGTTCAGGCGATCTTGAAGGCGGTACCGGATCTGCCGCGGCTGCGCTTGTCCTCGATCGACAGCATTGAGGTGGACGGCCCGCTGATGGACGCGATCACCGGGGATGATCGGGTCATGCCGCACCTGCATCTGTCCCTTCAGGCCGGCGACGATCTGATCTTGAAGCGCATGAAGCGCCGGCATCTCAGGGACGATGCCATCGCCTTTTGCGAGGCGGTGCGCGCCAGGCGGCCGCAGATGGTGTTCGGGGCTGATCTGATCGCGGGTTTCCCGACCGAGACCGAGGCGATGTTTCAGAACAGCCTGAACCTGGTTGAGACATGCGGGCTGACTTGGCTGCACGTCTTTCCCTATTCAGAGCGGGAGGGCACCCCGGCGGCCAAGATGCCACCGGTTGCCAAGGCGGTGCGCAAGCAGCGCGCCGCCCGCCTGCGCGCCGCGGGCGTGCGGCAGGTGGCCCGATTGCTCGCCGCCCGCGCCGGCCAACGCGCCACGGTGTTGGTGGAGACATGCGCACAGGATCATAGCCTTGGCCATACCGAGGATTTCATCCCCGTTCGGATCGACGCGGCATTGCCTCCCGGCACGCTCAGTCCGGTTGCCTTGGCGCCCGGACCCGGGGGTGTGATGCTGGGCCGTCCCGGTCTATAGGGTGTTTAGCCAAAGACCAGGGCATTATCCGCGCCGAAGGGGAGGGACCCATGCGCACACTGATCCGCCTATCCGTCATATGTCTGTTGACCACGAGTGTCGCTCAGGCCGACGGCGCCCGGCAACGGGCACAGGTGATCGTTCCGGACGACGCACGCCAGACCTATGAGACCTATGGCTATGCGCCCGCGATCAAGACCGAGGACGGCACGATCTATGTCTCCGGCGTAATCGTGGGGCTGACCGGCGAGGGCAGCTATGAGGCACGCTATGCCGCAGGATTTCGCCAGGCCCTGGAGCATATCGGCTCGGTGCTGGCCGAAGCCGGCGCCAGTCTGGACGATGTCGTCGACATCACCACCTATCACACCGACCTCGCCCGGCAGATCGGCGCGGCGGTCCAAACCCGCATGGAGATGATGGCCAAGCCGCACCCGAGCTGGACGGCGGTGGGCACCACCGGGCTCGCCGTCCCTGAAGGGGTCACGGAAATCCGCGTTATCGCCAAAGCGCCGCCGCCTAAGCCATAGGCCAGCGGCGGTGGGTTGGGATCACGCCGCTTCGGCGTCGCGCAGGGCCGCAGGGATCTTGAAGATGACGTCTTCGCGCGCGGTGGTGATTTCTTCCAGGCTGACGTCATAGCGTTCGCGCAGGGCGGCGATCACCTCTTCGACCAGCACCTCCGGGGCCGAGGCGCCCGCGGTGATGCCGATGGACGCCGCGCCGGACAGCCAGTCCCAATCCAGGGTATCGGCCCGGGCGAACAAGCGCGCCGGAGCGCCGGCCTTTTCTGAGACCTCAACCAGCCTGCGGGAATTGGAGGAATTGGCCGCGCCGATCACGATGATCCGGTCGCACCGGTCAGCAATCGCCTTCACCGCCGCCTGGCGGTTGGTGGTGGCGTAGCAGATATCTTCCTTTTTCGGGCCCTGGATCTTCGGAAAGCGCCGGGTCAGCACCTCGATGATGTCGGAGGTGTCATCGACCGACAAGGTCGTCTGGGTGACATAGGCCAGATTGTCCGGGTCAGACGGCTGAAATCTCTCTGCATCGTCGACCGTCTCGATCAGGGTCATCGACCCCGGCGCGACCTGGCCCATGGTGCCGACCACTTCGGGATGGCCTTCATGCCCGATCAGCAGGATATGATGACCGGTGCGGTCATGCCGCTCCACCTCACGATGCACCTTGGAGACCAGCGGACAGGTGGCGTCAACATACATCAGCTGGCGCTCTTCGGCCTCTTCCGGCACGGATTTCGGCACGCCATGGGCGGAAAACACCACCGGCACGCCGTGGGGCACCTCGTCGAGTTCCTCCACAAAGACAGCGCCGCGCTTTTCCAGGCTTTCCACCACATATCGGTTGTGCACGATCTCGTGGCGGACATAGACCGGGGCGCCGTAGCGCTCCAGCGCCAGCTCCACGATCTTGATCGCGCGGTCGACCCCGGCGCAAAATCCACGCGGATTGGCAATGACCAGGGTCAGTGGCGGCTTTTGCATGCCTTCCTCTCCCATACCGAAACGGTCTTGTTTCGCGCTCCCTAGCGCACCCGACCCTGTGTCGACAAGGCAAATCGCCGCGAGCAGCTCTGGACGCAGCCTAAGCACCGGAAGCTGAACCGAAGCTTGACTCAACGGGACATGGGGGCAGCGGTTCGGTTTGTCCATGCCGCGCCTGTGCCTTTCCGGCCACAGGTCAGCCCCGCTGTCCGCTGCAGCATGACAGGCGCATGACAATTGAGTCTGGCCTGAGCCGGCCGGCTGTGCTTGGATCAGGCGCGCGAAAAAAGCCGCATAATCATGAGTTTTGCAGGGAGCGATGAGGGATGGCGCAAAGCGCGGAAGCCGTTTCGGCGCGGCAGGAGGTGGACGAGTTTCTGGGCCATCCGAAGGGCCTGTATGTTCTGTTTCTGACCGAACTTTGGGAGCGCTTTTCCTATTACGGCATGCGGGCGCTGCTGATCTTCTATGCCACCCAGCATTTTCTGTTCGACGACGCCACCGGCTCCAAGATCTACGGCACCTATACCTCGCTGGCCTATCTGATGCCGCTGATCGGCGGCTTTCTGGCTGACCGCTATCTGGGCTCGAAACGCGCGGTCACCTTCGGCGCCATCTTGCTGGTGATCGGCCATCTGGGCATGGCCGTGGAAGGATCCCAGGCCGATCAATATGTCGAGTTTCAGGGCGAGCGCTATGCCGTGCTCACCGAAGGCCGCGGCGAGGACATGCAGCAAATCCTGCAGGCCGGCGAGGATCGCTATCTGATCGGCGCGGCGCCGGAGGGCATGGCGCTGACCGGCCCGGCGGCCGGGCTGTTGCCGGAGATTCTGCCGACCGGCGAATATCAGATCGTCTCTGAGCGCAATGGCTTTTTCGTCAATGCCTTCTTCTTATCCTTGGCGTTCATCGCCATGGGGGTGGGCTTTTTGAAGGCGAATATCTCAACCACGGTGGGCATGCTCTATGCCCCGGGGGACCGGCGCCGCGACAGCGGCTTCACCATCTTTTATATGGGCATCAATATCGGCTCGGTCCTGGCGACGCTTTTGTGCGGCTGGCTGGGCCAGACCTATGGCTGGAAATACGGTTTCGGGCTTGCCGGCATCGGCATGCTGCTGGGCCTGGTCGTGTTCCTGGCCGGGCAGAAATATCTGCAAGGCACCGGCGAGCCGCCCAAGCCTGATGTGCTGAAACAACGCTTGGCCGGGCCGTTGAACCGCGAATGGCTGATCTATGTCGGTGCCATTCTGGGGATCGGTGTCTTGTGGCTGCTGTTCCATTTCCGCGATCTGGTCGGCTGGGCGCTGCTGATCGGCGGCATCGGCGCGGTCGCCGGCGTGGTGGTGTTCGCGGTCACCCGGCTGGAGCCGAAGGACCGCGACCGGCTGCTGGTCGCCCTGGTGCTCACCGCCTTCGGCACGATCTTCTGGTCCTTGTTCGAACAGGCGGGCAGCTCCTTGAACCTGTTCGCCCAGCGCAACACGGACCTGCCGGTCATCTGGCTTCCGTTGATCGGGGAGTTTCAGATGCAGGCGTCACAGACGCAGTTCTTCAACCCCGGTTTCATCGTGATCCTGGCGATCCCCTTCTCCATCCTGTGGACCCGGCTGGCGCGCAACAAGCGCGAACCGTCGACGCCGGTGAAATTCGTGCTCGGCCTAGTACAGGTCGGCCTGGGCTTTCTGCTGCTGGTGTTCGGCGCGCAATTCGCCGGGCCGGACAGCCAGATGGCGCTGTTCTGGCTGGCCGGCGCCTATCTGTTGCACACCACCGGCGAGCTGTGCTTAAGCCCGGTGGGGCTGAGCATGATCACCAAGCTGACCGTGGCCCAGGTGGTCGGGCTGATGATGGGGGTCTGGTTCTTGTCCATCGCAGCAGCGAACTATGTCGCCGGCGCGGTGGCAGCCCTGACCGCGTCGGAGACCGTCGGCGGCCAGGTGGTCGATCCCGCCGCCTCCTTGGACGCCTATATCGCGGTGTTCCAGTTTGTCGGCGTCTTCGCCATCGCCGCCGGTGGCGTCCTGCTGCTGCTGTCACCGATCCTGAAACGGCGCATGCACGGGGTGCATTGAGCCGTCAGGGTGCGGCCTTGATGAACCCCAAGGCTGATCGTTGCGGGGGCCTCCATAACCCGCCCCCGGCGCGTTCCTGGCCCCCGCTCATCCAGGCAGACCGGCTCTTACCAGGGCACAATGATCCCTTCCTTTGCCAAGCAAGCGCATTTCGGGTGGTCGGTGCTAGGCGCTGAGCAATTTCCTTGCTAACCTGCCTTGGGACATGATCCGAAGGGGAGACGATCCATGCGCGTTTGCGCAATTCTGGCGCTGCTGGGCCTGCTATCCGGCCCGGTGGCCGCCGCCGACACCATCATCCATGCCGGCCGGCTGATCGCCGTGCCCGGCGAACCGGCGACATCCGAACAATCCATCCTGATCCGCGACGGCCGGATCGCCGAGCTGCGCGACGGCTATGCCCGGCCGGTGGACGAATGGGGCGATGCCACGGTCATCGATCTAACAGACAAGACCGTTCTGCCCGGCCTGATCGACAGCCACACCCACATCACCTCCGAACTGGGTCCGGGCAACAAGCTGGATGCGGTCACATTGGAGGATGCCGCGGTCGCCCTGCGCGCCGTGGATTATGCCGGGCGCACGCTGCAGGCGGGCTTCACCACCATCCGCAACACCGGTGCCAAGGCGGAGGTCATCCTGCCCCTGCGCGACGCCATCGCCGCCGGCCATGTCATGGGTCCGCGCATCGTCGCGGCCGGTGGCGGGATTTCCGGCACCGGCGGGCATGCCGACGCGCACGGCTATCGGCTCGACTTTCTGGAGATGCTGTCCAACCCCACCACCTGCAACGGGCCGGATGACTGCCGCCGGGCGGTGCGCCAGCTGGTCAAGCAGGGCTCCGACCTGATCAAGATCACCTCGACCGGCGGCGTGCTGAGCGAGACCGCGGCCGGCACCGGCCAGCAGATGTTTAACGACGAGATCGTCGCCATCGTTGAGACCGCGCGCATGCTCGGCCGCAAGGTCGCCGCCCATGCCCATGGCAAGGAGGGCATCGAGGCCGCCCTGCGCGCCGGCGTGGACAGCATCGAGCACGGCACCTTCGCAGATGAAGAGACCTTTGAGCTTTATAAGCAGGCCGACGCCTATCTGGTGCCGACCATGCTGGCCGGGCAGACCGTTGTGGAGATGGCCTCGCAGTCGAACACCTTCATGCCCAAGCCGATCAAGGACAAGGCCCTGGCGGTGGGGCCGACCATGCGGGCGATGGTCAAGGGCGCCCACGAGGCCGGGGTGAAGATCGCCTTCGGCACCGACAGCGGTGTCTCCAAGCATGGCGACAATGCCCGCGAACTGCTGCTGATGGCCAAGGCCGGCATGCCCAATGAGGCCATCTTGATCTCCGCCACCATCAATGCCGCCGACCTGCTGGGCCTGTCGAACACCACCGGCACCCTGGAACCGGGCAAGGCCGCCGACATCATCGCGGTTGACGGCGACCCGCTGGAGGATCTGCAGGTGATGCTGGATGTGCCCTTCGTCATGGCCCGCGGCCAGGTGGCGAAGCATCGGGACTAGGATCAGCTGCCATGGCGGTCGAGGTCGTCATCAAGGGCTCAGATCTCATCAACCTGGCCACTGCGGCCGTGGCGCGCGCAAGATAATCTTCAGGCCACGGCGTCTCATCACGAACACCCCAACGCGAGAGGATAATAAAATGTCAAACGATTTCTTTGTTGCGCACCAGTCGCTCCGTCAATGCTGACGTCTAGAGCATGAAACGGCGCCAAGCAAACGCCTTCGCCATCGCCCCGAATCCTCCTGTTCAGATGGGAACACATATGAATCGATCAAGACATCTGGCCGGGCTCTGGTCCTGCGCCGCACTTCTCGTGACTGCCTGCGCCCCATCCCAAGCGCCCGTCAAAACCGCGTCAGGCGCTCCGGCCGCTGAGCAGGCCGGCAGCACCTCATCGGCTAGTGCTAGTGCCTTCCCCTCCACCTATCAGCCGCTGCCGTCGGACCCGACGCTGATCCGCAACGCCACGGTATTGGACGGCCTGGGCGGGCGCATCGACGGTGGGGACGTGCTGATGGTTGCCGGGGAGATCGCTGCGGTCGGTGAGGATCTGGACGCGCCGGCCGGGGCGCAGGTGATCGACGGCCGCGGCAAATGGGTCACGCCGGGCATCATCGATGTGCACAGCCATCTGGGGGTGTATCCCTCACCAGGCGTGCCCGCGCATGCCGACGGCAATGAACTGACCAACCCCAACACCGCGGAGGTGTGGGCGGAGCATTCCATCTGGCCGCAGGATCCGGGCTTTTCGCGCGCGCTGGCCGGCGGCGTGACCTCGCTGCAGATCCTGCCGGGCTCGGGCAATCTGTTCGGCGGCCGGTCCGTGGTGGTCAAGAATGTGCCGGCGCGCACGGTTCAGGCGATGAAATTCCCCGGCGCGCCTTATGGCCTGAAAATGGCGTGCGGGGAGAATCCCAAGCGCGTCTATGGCAGCCGCGGCCGCACGCCGGGCTCGCGCATGGCCAATTTCGCCGGCTACCGGGCAGCCTGGATCGAGGCGGCGGACTATCGCGACAAGCTTGCCGCCTATGAGGCCGGCGAGACCGATGATCCGCCCAAGCGCAATCTGGAGTTGGAGACGCTGGCGGGCGTGCTGAACGATGAGATCATCTTGCACATGCACTGCTATCGCGGCGACGAGATGGTCCAGGTGCTTGATCTCGCCGACGAGTTCAGCTTCGAGGTGGGCACCTTCCACCATGCCGTGGAGAGCTACAAGATCGCCGACTATCTGGCTGAAAAGGGCGTCTGCTCGGCGATGTGGGCGGACTGGTGGGGCTTTAAGATGGAGGCCTATGACAGCATTCGGGAGAATGTTCCCTGGGTGCATCTGGCCGGCGCCTGCGCCATTGTGCATTCCGACAGCGACAGCGGCATCCAGCGACTGAACCAGGAGGCCGCCAAGGCCTTGGGCGATGCGCGCAAGGCCGGAGCGGACATCTCCAAGGCGGAGGCCTGGACCTGGCTGGCGCACAACGCCGCGAAATCCCTCGGCATCGAGGATCAGACCGGCACGCTTGAAGCCGGCAAGGACGCCGATGTGGTGGTGTGGACCGGCGACCCTTTCTCCGTTTACACCAAGGCGGAAAAGGTCTTCGTCGACGGCGCGCTGGTCTATGACCTGACCGACCCGGACCGCCAGCCGGTCAGCGATTTCGAACTGGGCCAGCCGGGTGAGGGAGATCTGAAATGAAACAGCTGATCGCAAGCCTGCTGACCGCGGCCGCCCTGGCCCTGCCGGCGGTGGCACAACCCATCGTCATCACCGACGCCAAGCTGGCCACCATGGGCCCGGACGGCATCATCGACGGCGGCACCCTGATCATCGAGGACGGCCGCATCACCGCCGTCGGCCGCGACCTGGATATCCCATCGAACGCCCGGCTGATCCCTGGTGAGGGGCGCTGGGTCACGCCCGGCCTATTCCATGCCTTCTCCAAGGTCGGCGCGGTGGAGGTCGGCGCGGTGGCCAGCAGCCGCGACGATCGGGTTGATGCGGATGTGCCCTTCAGTGCCGCCTTCGACATCGCCTATGGCATCAATCCCAACGCCACGGCGATTCCGCTGGCGCGGATGGAGGGGCTGACCCGAGCGGCGGTCTATCCCTCGCCGGCGGGCAAATCGGTGTTCGCCGGCCTGGGCGCGCTGATCGTGCTGGATGACCGGCCCGGCCCGGTATTTCAGCGGCGCGCCTTCATGCATGCCGCCCTGGGCGAGGCCGGGGCAGCGCAGGCGGGCTCGTCGCGCGGCGGCGCCATGGTCAGCCTGATCCATGCCATCGAGGAGGCGGCGCGCTACCGTGACGCCCGCGACAAGGATGCGTGGGAAGGCGGCATCGGACGGCTGGATGCCGCCGCTCTGGTGCCGGTGACCATCGGAGACATCCCGCTGGTGATCAGCGCGCACCGCGCCTCGGACCTGCTGGAAATCGTCGAGCTTGGCCGGCGCTATGCCAAGCTGGATCTGGTCATCGCCGGTGCTGCGGAAGGCTGGATGGTGGCGGAGGAGCTGGCCGCAGCGGAGATCCCCGTGATCATCGATCCGACCGAAAATCTGCCGGCGGGCTTCGATCGGCTGGGGGCGACCCAGCGCAATGCCGGCCGCCTGGTTGAGGCCGGTGTGCTGGTCGCCATCATCGGTGCGGGCTCGGACAGCCATCTGCCACATCTGGCGCGTCAGGCCGCCGGCAATGCGGTTGCCAACGGGCTTGACCATGAAGCGGCGCTGAAAGCGCTAAGCCACAACCCCGCGCGCATTTATGGCGTTGACGATCAACTCGGCTCTCTGATGCCGGGCCGCCTCGCCGACGTGGTGATCTGGGACGGCGATCCGCTGGAGGTCATGGCCAATCCCGACCATGTGTTCGTGGCGGGCGAGGAACGCGCGCCGGTCAGCCGCCAGAGCAAGCTGCGCGACCGCTATCGCAATCTCGACGCCGCGCTGCCGCCGGCCTATCGGCGCTAAAAGATACTCCGATCGATCGTGATCGCGATCGATCGGATGACCCTGCCCGCTTTCTCTGGGGCGAGCCACTCTCTCGGACTGGTTGGCATCGCGATTGGATCACGGACCGATTCAGTCTGATCGCTGGAGGCTCTGACAGCGCGCACCGCGAACGTGGCACCGGCGCGTTGGCCGATGCGCATGCCGCACTCGGCCCCGGCCAGGCATCTATTCGCCGTCGCGCTTGTCCAGGCCATAGGGTCTCACCAAGCGCCAGACATGCTCCGGGATCATGTTTTTCATTTTCGCCGGCGCTTGATGGCGCAGATGCAGCACGGTTTCGATCGCCTTCATCTCCACCCGGGCGCGGGCAAATTCCAGACCGCGTGGGCCGATCCGCGGCTGCAGCCACGCTACGATCGGGCGCACCCAATTGGGCATGGACCGAAGCGGCAAGCCGCCGGCGGCGCGTTCGGTATTGACAAGGAAGCCCTTGACTGCCGTGGCGCGCTTGCCCTTCGACCCGGGTTCGGCCAGCGCCACATCGTCGCCCAACAGCCCGAGCAGTTCCTCGCCGCGGTCATTGCGCACCAGCAGCCATTGTTCGCCCTCGCCGCCCATATAGCCGACGGTAATGTCGGCCAAGGCATTGGTGTAATCCACGCAGGTGCGGCAGGTCAGTGGGAAGAAGTCCGCCGGCAATTTGGAGATCGGCAATTTCAGGAACGGAATTTCTTGAACCCGGCCGTCCAGAAAGCGCAATTCGACATGATAGTCCGCGCGGAATTCCAGATAGGTGATGGTCTCTGGTTGGTCAGACAACAGCGCCAGAAACTGGTGGAAATTTTCGGTCGTGGTATTGTCCGAACACGGCGTGCCGATGACATAAAGGCGCTCAAGCCCCAGGCGGTCCTCCAGTGCCCGTAGGGCATAGACTTGGCAGGGGATGCCGATTATCGCCAGGCGCTTATGGCCTGCAGCGGCCGCGGGTTCCAGCAAGGCCAAGAGCGGCGCATAGCCCATCCGCATGCCGCGGCACTGGGCCAAGTCCGCGGGATCGGTGACGATCACCGGCATCGGGCGCCACCGATCGGCTGGATCGGGCTTCATGGTCAGCACCGCATCGACATGGCCACCTGCGAGCAGTCTTTCCGCCAGCCCGGTGGCGATGCCGGTCCATTGCGCCCCGCTGGCCGGCGCTTTCAGCGACGCGCGCAGCATGCGCCGATAGGGCCCGAAAAAGCCTTCATCACCCCGCTCAGGATCGCGCGCACGGCCATGGACTTTGGCTTCCAGGCGCGGATAATCCGGCTTGATGAATTGGCACGCGGACCCGCAGCCGCTGGGATCCGACAGGCGGGAGACGCCGCAATCGGTGCACAGGGTGCGCGCTGGCGCCGGCCGCAAGGGCGGTGCGGCGATGCCACGGGTTATGCCCTGATCGTCCGGTGCCATATGCCCCTCCCGCCCCTTGCTAGTCGCTCATGCGCACTGAGGCTAGCGAAGCCGGCGATGCGGGTAAAGGGCAGCGCGCACCTGTCGAATGAATTGCGTTCAGCAGACCGCTGCTTGCGAGGGCGGCGGTGGCTCTGCACTGCTGGTGTCTTGCTGCTCTGCCTGGTCTGCCTGGTCTGCCTGGTCCGGTTCGGCGAGTTCCTCGTCCAGGTCCGGCGCGCGCGGGTCCATTTCGAAGGCGACCGGGCTGGTCGTTTGCGGCGGGGCGACCACGAAGAAGTCCTCCCGTTCCGACGGGGCGGCTGGGCGCCGTACCAGGATGCGGTAGATGCCGAACACGATCAGCAAGCCATGCGCCGATGCGGTGAACAAGAACAGGCCGGCACTGCCCAGCGGGGCCATCACGAACGGCACGGCCAAGGGCCCGATGATCGCGCCGATGCCGTAGAGCAGCAACAGTCCGCCATTGACGGTGACATATTGGTCCGCCTCGGCATAGTCATTGGCCAGCGCCACGCACAGGCCGAACAACGGCATCGAGAACAGCCCGAAGACGGCGGCCCCAACCAGCAGGAAGGACGGCATGGCGTCGCCCATGAACAGCGACAGGCCCGCGCCCAACCCGCCGGTGGCGGTCATCAGAATAGCAAAGCGCCGATCGACCCGGTCCGACACCATGCCCAACGGCCATTGGCTAAGCGCGCCGCACAGGATCACCACCGCCATGAACAGCGCCACCCCATTGGCATCAAAGCCGTGCGACTGTGCGAAATAGGGGCCCAGCGCCCAGAAGGCGGTGTTGGATAAGCCGGTGATAAACACCCCGACCGCTGCCAAAGGCGACACATCGAACAGCTGCGGCAGGTCCAGCCGGGTCACTTGAATGGGTGGCGGGCCCTCGCTGCGGCTCAACGCCACCGGCACCAGCGAAACCGAAATGAGGATGGAGACCAGGGCGAACAGCGTAAAGCCGTCCGGCGTCGCCACGGTCAGCAGCAGATTGCCGACCATCAGGGCCGACAGGTCGACCACGCGATAGACTGACAGCACCCGGCCGCGATTTGCATTGGTGGCATTGTTGTTGATCCAACTTTCCGCCACCATGGCCAGACCCGCGAAACAAAAGCCGGTGACGATGCGCAGGCCCATCCAGGCAAGCGGTTCGATGAACAGAACGTGCGCCAGGGCGGCTGCGGAGGCCAGCGAGGCCATGGCGGTGAAGGTGCGGATATGGCCGACCTGGCGCACCACGAACGGGATCACCCGGCAGCCGACAATGAAACCGGTGTAATAGGCCGACATCACCAGGCCGATGATCAGCGCGGAAAAGCCCTCGCCCGCACCGCGCACGGCCAGAAGCGTGCCCTGCAGGCCGTTGCCGGCATACAAGATCGCCGCGGCGATCAATAAGGCGGTGAGGGAGGCGATGGCACTTTGCATGGGCGGCGGAACCCGAGACCGAGTCGATGGCTTATGTTTACGCTGATGCGGCTTAACGACAGATGGTGCAATGGCAATCGAAATTGCAGTCTGCGCCGGACAATTTGTGATGGGCAGCCGCGGCGGGTTCGCGATATAGAACCCCTCCCTCGCATCTCCCTCCGACATTAGGAGCCTGGCCCCATGCGCATCGGCGTCCCCAAGGAAATCAAGACCCATGAATATCGCGTCGGCCTGACGCCGGGCAGCGTGCGGGAATTGGTCGCCAACGGTCATGAGGTGCTGGTGGAAACGCGCGCCGGGTTCGAGATCGGATTGTTTGACAGCGATTATGAGGCCGCCGGCGCGCGCATCGTGGACGGCGCCCAGGCGGTGTTCGACCAAGCCGACATGATCGTGAAGGTGAAGGAACCGCAGCCGGTGGAATATGGCATGCTGCGACAGGATCAGATCCTGTTCACCTATCTGCATCTGGCGCCTGATCCGGAGCAGACCAAGGGCCTGATGAACAGCGGCTGCATTGCCATCGCCTATGAAACCGTGACCAGCCCCGGCGGCGGCCTGCCCTTGCTGGCGCCCATGAGCGAGGTTGCCGGGCGCATGTCGATCCAGGCCGGCGCCCATGCGCTGGAGATGTATCAGGGCGGGCGCGGCATGCTGTTGGGCGGGGTGCCCGGGGTGCCCTCAGCCAAGGTGGTGATCATCGGCGGCGGTGTCGTCGGCACCAATGCCGCGCGCATGGCCATGGGCATGGAGGCGCATGTCACGGTGCTGGACAAGTCGATCAAGCGTTTGGAGGAGCTGGATTTTCAGTTCGGCTCGAAGCTGTCGACCGTGTTCGCCACCCGCGAGGCGCTGGAAGAGCATGTGCTGGCAGCGGACCTGGTGGTCGGGGCGGTGCTGGTGCCGGGCGCGGCGTCGCCCAAGCTGGTCACCCGGGAAATGGTCACCCGCATGCTGCGCGGCTCGGTGCTGGTGGATGTCTCGATCGATCAGGGCGGATGCTTTGCCACGTCCAAGGCGACCACGCACGACAAGCCGACCTATGTGGTCGACGGCATCGTGCATTATTGCGTCGCCAACATGCCCGGTGCGGTGGCGCGCACGTCAACCTTTGCGCTGAACAATGTCACGCTTCCATTCGCCCTCGCACTGGCCAACAAGGGCTGGCGCAAGGCCATGCAGGACGATCCGCACCTGCGCAACGGGCTGAATGTGTGCCGTGGCCAGCTGACCTATGAGGCGGTGGCCCGCGACCTGGGTGTGGACTTCACCCCGGCCGATACCGCCTTGGCGGCCTGACGGCCTGTTTTGAGCCACCCGCTCCACATCCAGCTGTTCATCCTGGGCGGCACGATCGCCATGGCCGGCAGCGACGGCGCGGTGCCGACGCTGGACGCGGAGGCCCTGCTGCGCGGTGTGCCGGAGGCTGTGCGCGCGCGGCTGCAGATCCAGGTCCGCGCAGTGGCCAATGTCCCCAGCGCCGGGCTGGACTTTCACACGATCATCGGTGTGGCCCGGGATATCGCCGGCTCCCGCGCGGATGGCTCCGTTGTGGTGCAAGGCACCGATACAATGGAAGAGACCGCCTTTGCGCTGGACCTGATGCTGGGTGCTCAGGCGCGCACGGTGGTCACCGGCGCCATGCGTCCGGCCGACCGGCCAGGCGCGGATGGTCCGGCTAATCTGACCGCGGCGCTTCTGACCGCGGCGATGCCGGGCTTGACCGGCCGCGGCGTGGTTGTGGTCATGAATGAGGAGATCCACGCCGCGCGCTTCGTTGAAAAGCGCCACACCACCGCACCGAACGCTTTCGTTTCGCCCGGCCACGCAGCGATCGGGGCGGTGGTGGAACAGCAGGTCAAGTTTGAAGGCCTGGTGCGGCGGCCGCCATGTTTGGGCGTGCCGAAAACGGCACCGCCGCCTGTGGCCTTGTATGAAGCCTGTTTCGACGAAGACGCCCGCGTGCTGGCCCGCCTGCCGGATTGCGGGTATCGCGGCGCCGTCGTCGCCGCGTTCGGCGGCGGGCATTTGTCGCAATCGCAGGCCGAAGCCGCGGCCCAGCTCAGCCAACACATGCCCGTGATCTTGTGCTCGCGCTGCGGTGCCGGCTGGGTTTTGCAAGATAGCTATGCTTATCCTGGCTCTGAACGGGATTTGATCGCCAAGGGCCTGGTCTGGGGCGGCTTGTACCGGCCGCGCCACGCCCGCCTGATGGTGGCGCTGGCGCTTGCCGCGGGCCGACCTCGCGATCAACTTTCCGATTTGTTTCAAAATTGAGCGCAAAATGCGGAGCGTGTGATAACCATTTATTTGCGGCCCGGCGGCTAAGCGAGAAAGCTATGCTGATCGGGCGTGTCTGGCCTGATCGCACAGTTGGATGAGCAACACGGATGCAGACGGTTATGGCGGCGACGGCAAGGCCAACAATGGTGGCCGAACAGGACCATAAGACCCTGGCATATCTGTGGCCATCCTCACGGGATGTCGCGCGCAGGTTGTTACGCGGCTTAAGCGACGACGGCTTTGCCTCCGTTGACACCGGCGATCTGGATGTCTTGGGCTTTGATTGTGCGCGGGTGGAACGCTTCGCTGATCGTCTGTCGGAAATCCTCACGCCGTCGGAACGGCTAGCCACCCGAGCGCTTCTGTTCCAGGGCATCTGGCCGACCCTGAAGGATTTTTCCAAGGTTCATTCGGTCACCGAGATACTCGCGGCCCACAGTTCGCGGTGGATCGGCGAGATGCTTGAGGCGCGCCGCTACAAAAGCCTGATGCAGCCGATTGTGACACCAACCGGCGAGGTGCACGGCTATGAATTTCTCTTTCGCGGCCTGCATCCGGACGGATCGCTGGTGCCGCCGATGCAGATTTTCGATGCCGCCGCCGATCTGGACTTGAGCCGGCGCATCGATGAAGCGGCTGGCTCCTCGGCTCTGGATGCGGCCTGCCGGCATCAGCTGGCGGTGAAGTTGTTCGTCAATGTCATGCCGGCAACCGTGCTTATCGAGGACGCCGCCTTCATCCGCACCTGGGCAGATGCGGCCGAACGCACGATCGACCCTAAGTCGGTGGTGTTTGAAATTGTCGAGAGCCAATCGGTTGACGATGTCAGGCAGTTGGAGCAGTTGGCCAAGCGGCTACGCAGCCATGGCTTTCAAATCGCGCTCGATGATTTCGGGGCCGGCTTCAACAATCTGACGCTGATCCCGCATGTCCAGCCGGACTATATCAAGCTGGACAAGGCGCTGGTCCAACGCATCGATACCGATGCGCGCATGTGGACGCTGGTCGCCAATATGATCGATGCCGCCAAGCAGAACGGCATTCTGGTTATCGCCGAGGGCGTTGAAACCCGCAAAGTCGCGCAGATGTTGGAAACCATGGGCTGCGATTTGCTGCAGGGCTATCATTATGGTGCGCCGGCGGAGGGGCCGTTGGTGCGAAAGGCTTAAGGGCTCGTCACGCGGCTTTGACTGTGCGGTGAGCGGCTCGCGGGTCTAGAAGGATTGCGACGTCTTTTCTGTCCGCAACCCTTGTCCTGGAGCAGACATCATGCGCTCAACCCGCTTTTCCCTTCTGATTATGGCGCTCGCCCTCAGCCTGGGCGCCATCGCGCAATATCATGATGACTTGGGCCTCAAAGCCGGCGAGCCGGTGCCGCATGCCATTGCCGCGCCGGACCAGACCGGCAAAGTTCGGCGTTTCGCGGATTTGACCGGCGAAAAGGGGGCGGTGCTTGTCTTCTTCCGCTCCGCCAACTGGTGCCCCTATTGCCAGGCGCAATTGACCGATCTGAACGCGCGGCGGGGCGACATCGAAGCCGCCGGTTACCGCCTGGTCGGCATCAGCTACGATCCGGTCGACCATCTCGCCGCGTTCGCCGAAAAAGAACAGATCGGCTTTCCCCTGCTGTCGGATGATGGGTCGGAAATCATCAAGGGCTTCGGCATTTTGAATACCGAGGTGAACGAAAAGAGCCGCACTTACGGCATTCCTTATCCGATGCTGGTGGTGGTCAGCGCGGATGGCACGATCCGCGCAAAACTGGCCGAAGAGTCCTACCGGGACCGCCCAGAGATCGACGTTCTGCTGGCAGCCCTGGCTGACTTGGAAGCCTAGAATCATAAGACAAGCCTTTTCCGATCAATCGCGATCGCGCTTGATCGGATGAAACGGCCCGCCCTTTATTGGGCGCCCACCTCTGGCCGACCGCTTGGTATCGCACAGCCAGTCCAAGCGGTCGGATATTGCTCAGGGGCAGGGCAGCTTGGGGGGGGCAGCCCCCAGTGTCAGTCAGGCGCAGGCTCCTTGCGCCATGGCGGGAAGCGCCGGTTCGGCCCGGCATAGTATAGCGCGACGCGGTTGCCGGCCGGGTCGGTCAGCCAGGCTTCCCGCCACAACCAGCGTTGGTCGACCGGGTCGGTCTGGAAGGTCAGCCCTGCGCGTTTCAGGCGCGCCACCTGGTCATCGACGTCGGCCACCTCGAAATAGACCGAAACCCCGGCGACCGGTGCATCGGCATCAACCGCGTGCAGCGAGACGGTGGTTGAGCCCATGGGGCATTCAAACCGGGCATAGCGGTCATGCGTGTGCACGATCAGCCGCAGGCCGAGCGTCTCATAAAAGGCGATCGAGGCGGCCATGTCTTTCGCGGGCAGGGTGATCTGGTTCAAATCCATCGCGCGTTTCCGCCTGGTTCGGTGCAGGCTGAAGGACGGTCTTGGCCGACACCCTTGGATAGGGGCGGGCAGTCGGCGACGCGCCGTTACAGCTTGCGTAATTGCATCTGGATCGGGCCTTCGGCGCGGCCATTGATGAACTGGTCGACGAAGGGATTGCCGCTGCGGTCAATCTCGTCGGTCGGGCCGTGCCAGATGATGCGGCCCTGATAGAGCATGGCGATACGGTCGGCGATTTTGCGCGCAGAGGCCATGTCATGGGTGATCGACACGGTTGTGGCGCCCAGTTCCTTGACCCGTTCCACGATCAGGTCATTGATCACATCGGCCATGATTGGGTCCAGGCCGGTGGTGGGTTCATCGAAAAAGATGATCTCCGGCTGGGCGGCAATGGCGCGGGCCAGGCCGACGCGCTTTTGCATGCCGCCGGACAGTTCGGCCGGGCGGAGTTCGCCGACATCGGCGGACAAGCCGACGCGGCGCAGCGTCTCAATGGCGATCTCATGGGCCTCCGCGCGCTTGCGGCGATGGCCCTGGATCAGCCCGAAGGCGACATTTTCCCAAACCTTCAGGCTGTCGAACAAGGCCGCGCTCTGGAACAGCATGCCGAAGCGCAGCATCAGCTTCTTGCGCTCACGCCGGGACAGTTCCACGACATCTTGGCCGTCGACATGGATGTGGCCACGGTCCGGGCGCAGCAGCCCCAAAATGCATTTCAGCATCACCGATTTGCCGGTGCCGGAGCCGCCGATGATCACCAAGGAGGATCCGCGCGGCACCTGCACGTCCACGCCATTGAGCACCTGCTTGGGCCCGAATGCCTTGTGCACGTCCTGCAAGACGATTTTGGCTGGCGCCTCAGTCATTGCCGAACACCACCAGCGTGATGATCAGATTGGCCAGCAGGATCAGGATGAAGGCCGAGACGACGGCATTGGTGGTGGCCTTGCCGACCCCTTGGGCACCCCCGCCGGAATAATAGCCGTGAAAGCTTCCCATCAGGGCGACCAAGAAGCCGAACACCGCCGCCTTGACCAGCGACGAGACAATGTCCGACTGCTCCAGGAAATCCACGGTGACCTGCAGATAGCTGGCATAATTGAAGCCCAGCTTCTGGGTCGCCACCAGATAGCCGCCGAACACCGCGATGATGTTGGCGACGATCACCAGCACCGGCAACACCACCACGCCGGCAAGGACCCGCGGCGTGACCAAATATTTGATCGGATCGGTGGACAGCGTCACCAGCGCATCGATCTGTTCGGTCACGCGCATGGTGGAGATTTCCGCAGCGATCGCCGAGGAGACCCGGCCGGCGACCATCAGCCCGCCCAGCACCGGGCCCAATTCGCGCACGATGGAGATCACCACCACCGAGGCCACAGCGCTTTCCGCGTTGAACCGGCTGGACGCGATGAACACTTGCTGGGCCAGGGCGGAGCCTGTGAATAAGGCGGTCAGCCCGACCACCGGCAAGGAAAAATAGCCGATGTGCAGCATGTGCCGCAGCACCATCACGAAATAGATCGGCGGGCGCAGCAGGGCGCTGACAGCAGCCCAGGTAAACGCGGCCAATCTGCCAATCTCGGCCAGGCCGGAAATGCCGAAACGCCCGATCAGGCGAAGAAAATTCATGAAGGGGCAGGCTCAACAGGGAATGGTCCGGGGTGAGAGCCGGACCATGCGCCGTTTACGCGAGCCGATCAAGCCCGCAAACTGGGCCCCACAATCGCCTCAGGCCGCGGCTCGGTTTAGGAACGGGTAGTCGGTATAGCCTCTTTCCGTGCCGCCGTAGAAGGTGGAGGGGTCGGGCTGGTTCAGCGGGGCGTTCAGGCGGAAGCGGTCGACCAGGTCGGGATTGGCCAGGAATGGCCGACCGTAGCAGATCAGATCCGCGCGGCCGGATGCCAGCTTGTCCATGCCGCGGGCGCGGTCATAGCCGCCATTGACCATATAGGTGCCGCCGAAACGCCGACCCAGTGCATCGGTCTCCACCAGCGTGTCCAGCTTGGAGGACATGCCGGGGAAATCCTCGACCATGTGCAGATAGGCCAGACCACGCTTGGCCAGCTGATCGACCAAATGGCCGTAAAGCGGTTCGGGATCACTGTCGGAGATGTCGCCGAAATCGGTATTGGGCGACAGGCGCAGGCCGATGCGCGCCGACGGCCAGACCTGCGCGACCGCATCGACCACCTCCAGCACCAGGCGCGTGCGATTCTCGATGCTGCCGCCATAGCCGTCGGTGCGCTTATTGGTCTTGTCGGCCAGGAATTGCGCCAGAAGATAGCCGTTGGCGGCATGGATCTCGATGCCGTCGAAGCCGGCGCGCTTGGCATTGTCCGCGGCGCGAACATATTGCCGGATCACACCCTCGATTTCCTCGGCCTCCAAAGCCCGGGGTGTGGGGTGTGGCTTGAAGCCTTCATAGGTGAAGGCCTCACCGTCTTGGCGGACGGCGGATGGCGCCACCGGTGTCTCGAACGCGCCCTGCACATCCGGATGCGACGTCCGGCCGCAGTGCCACAGCTGGCTGAAGATGCGCCCGCCGGCTTGGTGGACCTGCTCCACCACGGCGGTCCAGGCGCGGGTCTGATGCTCCGACCAGATGCCCGGTGTCCAGGCATAGCCGACCGCCTGCGGGCTGATATTGGTCGCCTCGGAGATGATCAGGCCGGCGGTGGCGCGCTGGGCATAATAGGTGCCGGTGATCGGCTGGATGACGTGATCGCGGTTAGCCCGGCTGCGGGTCAGGGGCGCCATGATCATACGATTGGGCAGGCTGAGATCGCCCAGCTGATAGGGCTGGAACAGTGGCTCGGTCATGGCGTGGATCCTGTCGTGCAAAAGGAAAGCAATGACCGGTGACATGGTGCGGCGCTGCAGCAAGGCAATGCAACGCCGTGTCACGGGGCGGTGAAACCGGGGCGTCCCTGCCGCTCACGAAAAATATTTTCAGACCCGGCGTGCAGCCCTCTTCCGCAGCGGCTGGGCGCGCACATATCTGCCGCGATGGCGGCTTGTCGCCATCCTTTTGGAAAGTCTTCGGACATGAAAGCGACCAAACCCTTGAAGGCGGTTAAGAGCGGCCCGCAGGACACCGGCGGCAAAAAGCCCGCCGGCCCGCAAAAGCCCGACCACAAGAAATAAACAGCGGTCCTGGAGCCGAACGCTGATAACCGCCGGCGGACGGCTCCAGCCTTCATCGGACGGCAATGCCCTAAAAGGTCCGATCCAGCTTGGCTTCCATGGCCTTGCGGGTGGGGTGGTGGGTCAGGTCCAGGTGCAGCGGTGTGACGGAAATCCAGCCGTCGCGAACGAATTTGAGGTCGGTCTCATGGCCCGGTTCCTCGATGGAGCGGGCCAGTCCGAACCAGTAATAGGGAAAGCCGCGCATATCGGTGCGCTCCTCGATGGTAAGGCCGCCATAGTCGCGCCGGCCCTGTTCGGTGACCCGGATCCCCTTGACCTCCTCCTCCGGATAGGCCGGGAAATTCACATTCATCAGCACATTCTCGTCCCAGCCGCCCATGGCGACAATCGCCGCGATCACCTCGCGGGCATAGCGCTTGGCGGTGGCCCAGCGGGTTTTGGCCGGCGGCCGTATCGCCTGGCTCAGCGCGATCGACGGGATGCCCGCGAGCGTGCCTTCCATGGCCGCGGCGATGGTGCCGGAATAGGTCACATCCTCGGCCATATTGGCGCCGCGATTGATGCCGGACAGCAGCAAGCTGGGCTTATGATCCTTCATCAGGAAATTCACCGCCATCATCACGCTGTCGGTCGGCGTGCCCATCACGGCGAACCGATTTTCCGCCGTCTTGCGCACGCGCACCGGTGTCGTCAGGGTCAGTGAATGGCCCGCGCCGGAGCGCTCCGCATCGGGCGCCACCACCCAGACCTCGTCGGACAAGTCCCGGGCGATCTCCTCCAGCACGGAAATGCCGGGGGCATGGATGCCGTCATCATTGCAAACCAGGATGCGCTCAAAGCTGACGGTGCGGGTCATCGGATCACCGTGTCCCCGCCCAGATAGGGCTGCAAAGGCTCCGGCACCGCGATCGTGCCATCGGCCTGCTGGTACGTCTCCATCACCGCGATCAGCGTGCGGCCGACCGCCAGGCCCGATCCGTTCAGCGTGTGGCAAAAGCGGGTCGCCTTTTCCCCCTTGGGCCGGCAGCGCAGGCGCATGCGCCGGGCCTGCCAGTCCCCGGCCCAGGAGCAAGAGGAGATTTCGCGATAGCGGCCCTGGCCGGGCAGCCAGACCTCGATGTCGAAGGTGCGCTTCATGCTGGCGCCCAGATCACCGGTGCACAGATCCATCACCCGATAAGCCAGGTCCAGCTGCCTCAGGATTTCCTCCGCGCAGGTCAGCATGCGGGCATGCTCGTCAGCGGCCTGCTCCGGCGTGGTGATCGACACCAGCTCGACCTTGTGGAACTGGTGCTGGCGGATCATGCCGCCGACATCGCGGCCGGCCGCCCCGGCTTCGGCCCGGAAGCACGGCGTCAGCGCGGTGTAGCGCCGTGGCAGGCTGTCCTCCTCCAGGATCTCCTCGCGGTGCAGATTGCTCAGCGGCACCTCCGCGGTGGGGATCAGATGATGCTCGCCGCAGCGGAACAGATCCTCGCCGAATTTCGGCAATTGCCCGGTGCCGATCAGCGCCTTGTCCCACACCAGAAAGGGCACCGCGGCCTCGGTATAGCCATGGTCGCGGGTCTGGATGTCGATCATGAACTGGCCGATGGCGCGTTCCAGCCGGGCCAGGCCGCCGGTCAACACGGTGAAGCGCGACCCCGCCATCCGCGCGGCGCGCTCCTGATCCATCTGGCCCAGCTGAGCGCCCAAGGCGTCATGCTCCAGCGGCTCAAAATCGAAGCGGCGCGGCTCACCGACCCGGCGGAGTTCGACATTGTCGTCTTCGTCTTGGCCGTCAGGCGCGGCTTCGGCGGGCAGATTGGGCAGCGACAAGAGCTGGCGGGTCAGGGCGTCTTCCAGTTGCCGGGCTTCCTCCTCGCGCACCGCCATGCGCGCTTTCAAGGTCGCGACTTCGTCCATCAGCGCGCTGGCATCGCCGCCGTCTCGCTTGATCTGGCCGATCTGGCGGGAGGCCTCGTTGCGGCGGGCCTGATCGTCCTGAACTTGGGTCAGCGCCCCGCGGCGTTCCTCATCCAGGCTCAACAGCTGCTCGGACACAGGGGCCAGGCCGCGGCGCGCCAATGCGGCATCGAAGGCGACGGGATGGTCGCGGATCCACTTGATGTCATGCATGGTCGGTCACTCGGCGGTGTCGGCCTCGGCAAGGGCCTTTTCGCGGCGGCGGGCGGACACGGCGATGGCAAGGATCGAGAGTTCATAAAGAAGCAGCACCGGGATGCCAAGGGCGATCTGGCTGACCACATCTGGCGGGGTGATGGCGGCGGCACCGACGAACACCAGCACCACGGCATATTTGCGCCAGCGCCGCAACGTGTCGGCGGTGACCAGGCCGGCCGCCCCCATCAAGGTCAACAGCACCGGCAATTGAAAGGACAGCCCGAAGGCCAGGATCAGCTTGGTGACCAGCTCGAAATATTCGATGATGCGGGGTTCCTGTTGCACCGGCAGTTTCGGCGCGCTCAACGCCGTGCCCTGGGCGATCAGAAAGTCCCACGCCAGCGGCATGATCAGATAATAGACCAGCGAGGCCCCCAGCAGGAACAGGATCGGCGTGGCCAGGATGAACGGCAGCAGCGCCAGCTTCTCCTTGCGATAGAGCCCCGGGGCCACGAAGCGCCACAGCTGAAAGGCGATCAGCGGGAAGGCCAGAACCACGCCGCCGAAAAAGCCGATCTTCAGCTTGACCAGAAAGCCCTCGGCCAGGCCGGTGAAGATCATCCGCCCGCCGGTGATCTCGATGGCGCGGATATAGGGCCGGACCAGGAACTGAAAGATCTCGGCGGAAAAGACATAGGCCAGCACGAAGGCCGCGAAAAAGCCGATGACGGAATAAAGCAGGCGTTGGCGCAGCTCGACCAGATGCTCCAGCAGCGGCGCGCGGCTGGCCTCCATGGCCGCGCGTTCGGTCTCGTGCGGCTCGGCCATCACATCGGGTCCGAGGATGACGGCTTTTCTTGCCCGCGCGTGTCACCGGTTGGGTCTGGGTCGATGATTGTTTTGGAGCCGGTGGATGTCTTGGGACCGGTCGGCAGGTCCGGCGGGAAATCGCCTTCGACCATGCGTCGGAGTTCATCGCCGGGCTTCATGCGCTTCAGCGCATTGCCCTGACGGCGCAGCTCCTCCAATTCGCTTTCGCGCGCGATCTCTTCCATGCCGCGGCGGAATTCATAGCCCAGGCTGCGCACCTTGTTCAGGGCCGCGCCGAAGCCGCGCATCACCCGCGGCAGGTCCTTCGGGCCCACCACCAGCAAGGTGACGATCATCACCACGATCAGTTCGGTCCAATGGAAATCCAACATGACGGCCTAACAGCCTTCGGCCCGGACGGATCAGCCCTCGGCCTTTTCCTTGGTCTCGCTGCGGTCGGCCACCGGCGCCTCGCGCTTGTCCTCGATTGCCGGCGTCTTGTCGGTCTCCTCCCCGTCCGCCAAGCCCTTTTTGAAGCTGTTGATGCCCTTTGCGACATCGCCCATCAATTCAGAGATCTTGCCGCGGCCGAACAGCAGCACGACCAGAAACACGATCAAGGCGATCTGCCAAATTCCCAAGCTCATGCTCGTGCACTCCCGTGACAGACTGGTCCTGCGCGCCCTGCGCTGGAAAAACGCTCCAGGCTTCGGTCCTGGCGGCCAGTTTCACGACATCGCCCGGAGCCGGCGGACGCGCATGAGCGGTGACCATAATCAACGGCCTTGTCAACCCCGCCACGTGCAGGCTCACCCGCCAGCCGCCCTGCGCCGGCCGGGCCTCGCTCACCTGCGCTGACACGCCGCTCTCGGACTCATATAGGGTGTCGGGCAGAAAATGCGCCACCGCCTCGGCGCCATGGTCAAAGCCCGGGGCGGGAACCGCGCCGAAACAGGTGCTGAGCCGGCCGTCTTGAACGCGCCCGGTCAGCTGATTGACCTCACCGAAGAAGCCAAGCACGAAAGGATCGGCCGGCCGCGCGCGCAGCTCTGCCGGCGCGCCCATTTGGACAATGCGCCCCTTGCGCATGATCGCGATGCGGTCGGCCATCTGAAACGCTTCTTCCGGATCGTGGGTGACCATCAGGGCCGGTGTGCCGCGCGCGCGCAGGATCTGGGCGGTCGCCCCGCGCAGGTCGCGGCGCAGCGTCACGTCCAGGCTGGAAAAGGCCTCATCCAGGAGCATGGCGTCCGGCTGCGGTGCCAGCGCCCGCGCCAGCGCGACACGCTGCTGCTGGCCGCCGGATAATTCGTGCGGATAGGCCCGCTGGCGCCCGGCCAGGCCCATCTGCGTGATCAGCGCATCGACACCGCCTGCCTGGGCCTTGGTCACGCCAAAGGCAATGTTCTGGCGCACCGTCATGTGCGGAAACAGCGCCAGGTCTTGCTGAACCAAGCCAATCCGCCGATGCTCCGGTGCCACAAAACCGTTCGGGCCGGCCAACAGGCGGTGATTCAGGCGCACGCTTCCACCATGCGCGCCGGCCAGCCCTGCGACGATGCGCAAGCAACTGGTCTTGCCGCAGCCCGACGGCCCCAACAGGCAAACGATCTCGCCCCCGGCAATGGTCAAGGTGACATCATCGACCGCGGCCAGGCGGCCGTAATGATAGCGCAGATGCTCCAGGCGCAGCCCGCTCATTCGCGCTCCTTGCCGGCGTCGCGGGTGGCCGCGTCGATCGCATCCTCCAGATCGATTTGTGCGGAGGTCTCACCGTGTGGGATCGATCGGGCGAGCGCGTCTTCGACACTGGTCAACAAGCCGGCGGCGTCCAGTTCCTTTACGCCGGGCAGGGCGTCCAGGCCGTCCAGTCCGAAATGCACCAAAAAGGTGTCGGTGGTGGCGTAGAGCTGCGGGCGGCCTGGCGCGGCTTTGCGGCCTTTGGGCTTGATCCAGCCTGCTTCCATCAGCACGTCCAGGGTTCCGCGGGACACAGCGACACCGCGAATTTCCTCGATCTCCGCGCGCGTGACCGGTTGGTGATAGGCGATGATCGCCAAGGTCTCCGTCGCCGCGCGGGACAGGCGTTTGGGCGCGTCCACCTCGCGGCGCAGCAAAAAGGCCAGGTCTTGGGCGGTCCGAAACTGCCACCGCCCGGCCACCTGCACCAGCTGCACGCCGCGATTTCTGTAGTCTTCCGCCAATTGCGACAAATGTGCGGCCACGTCGACGCCGGCGGGCAGGGCCTCGGCCAGCTCCGCGGTCGATAAGGGGCCAGTCGCCGCGAACAGCAGAGCTTCCAGCCGCCGGCGCATTTCCCAATCCTCCAGGATCGGATCGCTCATGCTTTGTCGTCCCGGCCTTGGTCGGTTTGCGCGGCGGCGCGCAGATAAAGCGGGCCCAGTGGCTCCAGCTGGCGCAGTTCCACCCGGCCCTGGCGCGCCAGTTCCAGGCTCGCCGCAAACAGGCTGGCGGTGGCGGAGCGGGTCAGCGTCGGGGCCACCCCTGGCAGGAAGGCGGACAATTGCGTCCAGCTGACAGCGGTGCCGATCAGTCCGGACAGACGACCCAGCGCCTCTTCCAGCGAATAGACCGCGCGGCGCTGAATGGTAAGCGCGACCGGGCGGTCGCGGCCTTGCAAGCCGCCATAGGCCTTCAGCAGTTCATAAAGGCTGAGGTCATACACCGGCCGCGATTCCAACACCAGGCCTTCCGGGGCGCCGCGGGCGTGAACATCCCGGCCAAGCCGGTCACGCGCCATCAGCCGGGCGCCGGCGTCGCGCATCGCCTCCAGCCGCTGCAGCCGCAACTGCAGCCTCAAGGCCATCTCCTCCGCTGACGGCTCCTCCTCATCCGCGTCCTTCGGCAACAGCAGGCGCGACTTCAGATAGGCAAGCCAGGCGGCCATGACCAGATAGTCAGCGGCAACCTCAAGCGCCAGGCCGCGCGCCTTGGTGATATAGTCCAGATATTGCTCGGCCAACCTCAGGATCGACAGGCGGGCAAGATCGACTTTCTGGGACCGCGCCAGCATCAATAACAGGTCCAGCGGCCCTTCAAAGCCTTCCAAATCGACAATCAAGGGGTCGGCCACGGTCATGGCCGCTGCAGGCCCACCAGGGCGTGAAAGAAGTCCGACATCGCTTGTGTCGGTGCGAGGATGAGGGGCTGAAACAGGCTGAAACCGGTCAGCATCGGCAAGACCAGAAACGCCCCGAGCACGATCAGAAAGCCGAACCGTTCGGTGCGGGCATAAGGGATCGCCAAGCGCGTCGGCAAAAGGCCGGTGACGATCCGCCCGCCATCCAGCGGCGGCACCGGCATCAAATTGAAGACGCCGATGAGAATATTGAAGAAGATCGAAAAGCTCAGCATATTGCCGGCCCATTGAGCAAAGCCGCCGCCACCGGCCCAGGCGAACAGCGCCAATAAGACGGTCGACACAAAGGCCAGGAGAAAATTCGTCGCCGGGCCCGCGGCGGCAACCCAGATCATGTCCTGGCGCGGATTTTTAAGCCGGTCGAAGCGCACCGGCACCGGCTTGGCATAGCCAAACAAAATGCCGCTTTGCAGAAGCAAGAGCAGGCCCGGCAGGATCACCGAGCCGAACGGATCGACATGCACCAGAGGGTTGAGCGACAATCGCCCCTGGCGCTTCGCGGTATCGTCGCCCAGGCGATTGGCGACATAGCCATGCGCGGCCTCATGCAGGGTCACCGCCAACACAACCGGCAGGGCCGCAATGGTCAGAAACAAGAGGATCGATTTCAAATCGGCCAAGAAGACATCCTTTCCTCGCAGCCCCTACGCAGCCTCTGGGTAGCCCCAAGGGCAGCCCAGGGGCAGCCCAAGGGCCGCCCATGGTCAGCATTGTGGTTTCAGCCGCCTTTGTCGAGGCGGTCACGCAAGCAGGGCCGCCAGCCTTGCCGCGGCATCGGCGGGTGCGCCGCCGCCGGCGGGCTGGGCCAAGGCGGCCCGCGCCCGGTCCAGACGCGCCTGGGTCTGGGGCGGTAAGGTGTCCGGGCACGCCGCGGCGACTGCGCGCATCTCGTCCATCCGGCCGTTGCAGTGCAACAGCAGATCGCAACCGGCGGCCAGTGCGGCGGCGCAGCGCTGTCCCATCGGTCCGTCCAGCGCACCCATGGACAGATCGTCGGTCATCAAGAGCCCGTCAAAGCCGATCCAGCCGCGGATGACATCGGTCGTCACGCGGGCAGAGAGGGTGGCACACTGGGCCGCATCATAGGCGTCGTAGCAGATATGGGCGGTCATCGCCGCCGGCGCATCGGCCAGCGCCTTGAAGGGGACGAAATCGGTTGCCTGGAGCTGGCTGGCAGCGGTGCCGATATGCGGCAGGGCGGTGTGGCTGTCGACGCGGGCCCGACCGTGGCCGGGAATATGCTTGATCACCGGCAAGACGCCGCTGGCCAGAAAGGCATCCACGGCCACCTGGCCAAGCGCGGCGACCACATCGGGGTCGGCGTGAAACGCGCGCGTGGCGATGATCGTGTCAGCGCCTGGAACCTGCAAATCCAGCACCGGCACGCAATCCACCGAAATTCCCAGCTCGAGCAGGTCTTCGGCCAACAGCCGGCAGTTCAGCGCCAGCGCCTCCTTGGCGGTGGCGGGATCGCGATCATATAAGCGGCCGAATGCGGCCATTTCCGGGGCGGCGCGCCAAGTCGGCGGGGTCAGCCGGGCCACGCGGCCGCCTTCCTGATCGATCAGCACCAGCGCGTCGGGGTCGTCGACGGCCTCCCGGAAGGCGCGGGTCAGCGCGCGGATCTGATCCGGCGTCTCGATATTGCGCGCAAAGATGATCAGGCCGACCGGCCGTTCCGCCGCCAGGAAGGCCCGCTCCTCCTCGGTCAGGCGGGTGCTGGCAACACCGGTGATGAACGGCTTTGTCATGGCGCCGGCGCAATCACCAGGCAGCCCTTGCCGGCTTGCTCCATTGCTGCGCACAGCCGCTTGGCAGCGGCCTGATCGCTCAACGGGCCGGCGCGTAGTCGGAAGAAGTCCCGGCCCCGCCGTGTGGTCGCATCGATATCCATGCTCAATCCGAGCAACAGCGCGCCATGCTCTTCCACTAGGCGATCCCAGTAAGCCGCGGTCTGCCCGCGTTGGGTAAAGGCACCCAGCTGAACCCGCCATTTCCCCGGGCTTGGTGCCGCGGCGACCTGTGGTTCGGGCTTAGCGCGTGGCAATAGCGGGTCTGGCGCGCCTGCAGCCGGCGGCTGGTCCGGCATCTCGTCTGCTGTATCGACGCCGCTTTCTTCGATCAGGCGTCCGATCGGATCGGGGCTTTGCTCCAGGGCGGACAGGTCAACCGGTTCTTCCGGCGGCGGGGCCAGTTGCGCCTCCGCTGCGGCGGGTTCCCCAGCCAGGGCCTGAAACACCTTCTTGTCCCGATGCGGCACGTCCATACCGCCGAGGCGCGCAGGTTTGACCTTGATCGGCCCATCAGGCGCCCGCACCACCGGGATCGGCCCGGTGGTTCTGCCACCGCCTGCATAAAGATAGGCAAGCGCCGCGCCGAACAAGAGCAGCGCCAGCAGGGCGATAAGGGCCATGACCCGGCGCCCGGCCCGGGGCCGTTGCTCGATGCTCTCCGCGCTGCGGGCCATGCCTGTGTTCCCCTCCTAAAGCTCCGTCAGCGGCGTCACGCCCAGAACCGCAAGCCCCGACGCAAGGGTCAGCGCGGTGGCACGCACCAGCGCCAGGCGCGCCAGGGTCAGCCCCGGCTCATCGGGCAGCACGAAGCGGCGCTGCGGATCGTCATTGCCGCGGTTCCACAGGCTATGAAAGTCCGACGCCAGGTCATAGAGGAAAAATGCCACCCGGTGGGGTTCTTGCGCCTCGGCGGCCTGTTCGATCAGCCGCGGCCACTGGGCCAGGCGCTGGATGAGTGCGATGTCCTGGCCATCGGTGAGCCGGTGCAGATCCGCCGCGGCCAAGGCGGTGTCGTCACACGCCAGGTCGGGCAGAATTTCAGCGGCCTTGCGGAAAGCGGAATAGGCCCGGGCATGGGCATATTGCACATAGAAAACCGGATTATCGCGGGACTGCTCAAGAACCTTTTCGAAATCGAAATCCAGTCCGGCATCGCTCTTGCGCGTCAGCATCATGAAGCGCACCACATCGCGGCCGACCTCTTCGACCACTTCCCGCAGGGTGACGAAGGTGCCGGCGCGCTTGGACATCTTCACCGGTTCACCGCCGCGGGTCAGCTTGACCATCTGGCACAGCTTGACGGTGAGCGCGTCGCGGCCGTCATTCAGGGCCTTCACCGCCGCACTCATGCGCTTGACATAGCCGCCATGATCCGCCCCCCAGATATTCACCAAATGATCGAAGCCGCGGGACAGCTTGTCCCGGTGATAGGCGATGTCAGCGGCGAAATAGGTGAAGGCTCCGTCGGACTTCTGCAGCGGCCGGTCAACATCGTCGCCGAAATCGGTGGCCTTGAACAATTTTTGCGGCCGTGGCTCCCAGTCCTCCGGCGTCTTGCCCTTGGGCGGCTCCAGCACGCCCTCATAGATCAGGCCCTTGGCATCCATGAGCGCGATGGTCTCGGCGATCCGGCCGCTGTCGTGCAGGGCCCGTTCTGAGAAGAACAGCTCATGGGCGATGCCCAGCGCTGCCAGATCATCGCGGATCATCGCCATCATCGCGTCGACCGCATAGGCCTTGATCGGCTCCAGCCAGACGCTCTCCTCGGCATCCAGCCAAACCGGTCCCTTTTCGCGTGCCAGGGCTTCGCCCACCGGGATCAGATAATCGCCCGGATAAAGCCCTTCCGGGATGGCGCCGATATCCCGACCCAGCGCCTGAGAATAGCGCATATGCACCGAGCGGGCGAGCGTGTCGATCTGGCTGCCGGCGTCGTTGATATAATATTCCTTGAACACGCCGAAGCCCGCCTTGGCGAGCAGATTGGCCAGCGCGTCACCGACCACGGCGCCGCGACAATGGCCGACATGCATCGGTCCGGTGGGGTTGGCCGAGACATATTCCACATTCACCCGACGGCCGGCGCCGAGCGCTGACCCACCGTAGGCCGGGCCGGTCTGGATGATCGCCGGGATCAACCGATGCCACACGCCGGCTGACAGGCGCAGATTGATGAAGCCGGGCCCGGCGACTTCGGCGGCGGCGATATCAGGATCGCGCGCCAGGGTCTGGGCCAATCGGTCGGCCAGGTCGCGCGGGTTAGTTCTGGCCTGTTTGGCCAGCACCAGGGCGGCATTGGTGGCCAGATCGCCATGGCCTGGGTCGCGCGGCGGCTCCACGGTCACCGCGGCGCTACCGGGGTCAATCTCCAACTCGGTCAGGGCCGCGCGGATGCGCTCGGCGAAAGTCGCATAAAGATTCATAAGGGCATCGTGGACAGGTCGAACAATTTGGCATGCTCGCGAATGGCGAACCGATCGGTCATGCCGGCGATATAATCGGCAACGGCCCGGGCGGTCTTCGGGGCATGCGGGGCCGTCGCGCGCGCCGCCCATTCCGGCGGCAGGCAATCCGGCCGCTCGATATAAAGGGCGAACAGGTCGCTGACCACCCGCTTTCCCTTGGCCGAGGCCCGGTTGACCAGATGGTGGCGATACATGCGCGCGAACAGGAAGTCGCGCAGCGTCTGCTCCTGCTCCGCAACACCGCGCGAAAAGCCGATCACCGGGTGGCCGGCGTCGCGGATCGCGTCGGCATCGCGCGGGGCCAACTGGTCCAGCCGCGCCTGGCTTTCCGCCACAATGTCTTCGACCATGGCGCCGATGATGCGGCGCACCAGCTCATGGATGCGGATGGTTTCGGGCAGCCGGCCATACAGCCGGTCGATCCGCGCCAACATATCCGCGACCAGGGGGACAGCGGCGATGTCCTCCAGCGTAAAGAGACCGGCGCGCAAGCCATCATCCATGTCGTGACTGTCATAGGCGACATCGTCTGCGAGGGCTGCGACTTGCGCCTCAGCCGGGGCGTGGCGGTGCAGCTCCAGATCGACCTCGGCCAGCACCTCGCGCAGGGCGAAGGGCAGATCGGCCGGCGGCTGTTTCGGATCGACCGGGCGGTGGGCTTGCGGGCCATTGTGCTTGGCCAGACCCTCCAGGGTCTCCCAGGTCAGGTTCAGGCCTTCAAACGCGGCATAGCGGCGTTCCAGCCGGGTCAACAGGCGCAAGGTCTGGGCATTGTGGTCAAAGCCGCCATAGTCGCCCATGGCGTCGTTCAGAGCCTCTTCGCCGGCATGGCCGAACGGCGGGTGGCCCAGATCATGCGCCAGCGCCAAAGCCTCGGCCAGATCTTCATCCAGGCTGAGACTGCGGGCGATCGCGCGGGCCAGTTGCGAGACTTCCAGCGAATGGGTCAGGCGGGTGCGGAAATGATCGCCCTCATGATAGACGAAAACCTGGGTTTTGTGCTTCATGCGCCGGAAGCCGGTGCAATGGATGATCCGGTCGCGGTCGCGTTGAAAACAGGTGCGGTTGGCGCTTTCCGGCTCCTGATGCACCCGGCCGCGGCTGCGCGAGGGTTTCAGGGCGTAAGGCGCCAGCAGATCTTCCCGAAGGGCCTTGGGCGGGGCTGCTGCTGACATAGGCCGCAGCGTTAACGGATGCGCCGCCGGCGGGCAAGCCGGACCGGGCGTTGACGCGCGCATTTGAATGCTTAGATTCCAGCCTGGAGCGACAAGGAGGATGCATCCGATGCCGACCCCGCCACCCCCCGTGCGCCTGACCGAGAATGCCGCGCAGCGTCTGAAGGCGCTGATCGCGCGCCAGGGCAATGATAATTTGAAATTCCGCGTCAGCGTCTCCGGCGGCGGCTGTTCCGGCTTCAGCTACGGCTTCGACCTGAAGGAACAGGGCGAACCCGGCGATGTGGCCAGCGAACAGCACGGCGTGACGGTGCTGGTTGACGGCATGGCCATGCTCTACATCCTCGGCTCGGAGATCGACTATGTCGAGGATTTGATTGGCGCGTCCTTTCGGGTCACCAACCCAAACGCGCAAAGTCACTGCGGTTGCGGCTCCAGCTTCTCCATCTAGTTGCTTCCGGCGCGCTGCCGCACGCGCTATAACCAAGCCATGACCATCGCGTTTGACAGCCTGGCGTTCAAGAAGCGCCTGGAGGCGTCCGGTGTGCCCGCCGCGCATGCCGAGGCGCACGCTGAGGCGGCGCGCGACTATATTCTGGCGGATCTGGTCAGCGGCGAGGATATCAAACCGCTGCTTGGCCGAACCGAGTTTCAGGACGCCCTGAAAAAGCTGGCAACCAAGGACGATCTGAAGGCCTTTGCGACCAAGGACGATCTGAAGGCGTTCGCCACCAAGGACGACCTGAAGGTGTATGCGACAAAGGCCGATCTGGCCGAGCTCAAGGCCGATCTGGTCTGGAAGATCATTTGGATCAATGGTGCGCTGTTGGCGATCTTCACGGCTCTGGACGGCCTGATCGCCTGATGGCCGTGCGCATCGCCACCTTCAATATCAACGGCATCAAGGCCCGCCTGCCGCGGCTGCTGGAGTGGCTTGCCGCGGACCGCGCCGACATCGTCTGCCTGCAGGAGATCAAGTGTCAGGACGAGACGTTCCCGCGCGAGGCGTTCACGGCCGCCGGTTGGCAGGTGGAAACGCATGGCCAAAAGGGCTTCAATGGTGTGGCAATCCTGGCCAAGGCGCCGATCGCGGTGACCCGGCGCGGCCTGCCCGCCATGTCCGATGATGATCAGGCGCGCTATATCGAGGCCGAGATCGACGGGCTGCGGGTCGCCTCCCTATATCTGCCCAACGGCAATCCCCAGCCCGGGCCGAAATTCGAGTATAAGCTGCGCTGGTTCGACCGGCTGATCGCCCATGCCAAAGCCTTGCTGGCCGAGGAGAGACCGGTGGTGCTGGCCGGCGACTATAATGTCATCCCCGAGGCCGATGATGCGGCGCATCCAGACAAGTGGACCGACGATGCGCTGTTTCAGCCGGAAAGCCGGGCGGCATTCCGCACCTTGCGCAACCTCGGCTATGTCGATGCCATCCGGTATGTGCGGCCGAGCGAGTCTTGTTTCACCTTCTGGGATTATCAGGCCGGCGCGTGGCAACGCGACAACGGCATTCGCATCGATCATCTGATGCTTAGCCCTCAGGCCGCGGACCGCCTGGCCGATGCGCGGGTCGACCGGGAACCGCGCGGCAAGGAAAAGGCCTCCGATCACACACCGGCGCTGGTCTCGCTGGACTGATCCTGCGCCTGAACCTGTTCCAGACAAGCCGGTAATGCGCCCGCGCAGAGGATCCGCGCGACCGATCGAGGCCGGGTAAACCGCGCCGGCCAGCCGCTTACCGCTCGATGGAAAACGGCGTGAAGTCTGTGTTGGTATCGTAATAGTCTTCCTTTTCCAGGCGCTTCAGCCGGTTCACCACCAAATAGGTGACCGGCGTCAAAAGCGCCTCCCACAGCACTTTCAAGCCGTAATTGGTCACAAGCACCAACATCACCTGCTCCACCGGCCAGACGCCCAGAAACGCCGCCGGATAGAAGATCAGACTGTCGATGCCCTGTCCCACCGCGGTGGAGCCGATCGTGCGGGTCCACAAATGGCGGCCGCGGGTCCACACCTTCATGCGCGCCATGACAAAGGCATTGGCGAACTCGCCGGCCCAGAAAGCCAGCACCGACGCCAGCACGATGCGCGGCACCAGGCCGAAGACCTGCTCATACGCTGCCTGCCCGGTCCAGGATGGATCCGGCGGCAGACCCACCACCACCCAGCTCATGACCGCCATGAACAGAACGGCACCGAAGCCGGCCCAGACCACCCGGCGCGCGCGGGCATAGCCATAGACCTCGGTCAGCACATCGCCGATGACATAGCTGAGCGGAAAGAACAGGATCCCCGCCCCGAAGGCATAGCCGCCGACATTGGCGATCTTGGCCGCGCCGATCAGGTTGGAACAGATCAGCACCGCCACAAACGCGGCCATGAAGAAATCGTAGAAGCGGTAGCTGCGGATCTGCAGGCTGGGGCGAAGCGGCGCGGTCACGAAGAGGATCCCGGCGGTTGAACCTGATGGGTTACGGCGCCATGGCAGGCCGGGCCCACGGTTGCGGCGTAACGCCACAAGGCCGGTGAGCGGGTGGTCACCTCAGGGGCAGTCCAGGCGCGCCTGCGCTCGGCCAGTGCTGCCTCGCTGATCAGCAGGTCGATGGTGCCGGCGGCGGCATCAATGCGGATGCGGTCGCCGTCCTTGACCAGGGCGATCGGCCCGCCCTCTGCGGCTTCCGGGCCGACATGGCCGACGCACAGGCCCCGGGTCGCCCCGGAAAAGCGGCCATCGGTGACCAGCGCCACCTGCGCGCCCATGCCTTGGCCATAAAGCGCAGCCGTGGTTGCCAGCATCTCGCGCATGCCCGGCCCGCCGCGCGGGCCTTCATTGCGGATGACGATGACGTCGCCAGGGGCATAGGCGCGCGCGCTGACCGCGGCGAACGCGGCTTCTTCGCTTTCGAACACCCGTGCCGGGCCTTCATGGACCAGGTGGCTCAGGCCGGCGACCTTGACCACCGCACCGGCGGGCGCCAGCGAGCCGGTCAGCCCGACCATCCCGCCGGTCGGCGACAGCGGATCGGTGGCGGGGCGCACCACATCCTGATCAGGGTTCCAGGCCATGTCGGCGAGATTTTCCGCCACCGTGCGGCCGGTCACAGTCAGCGCCTCGCCGTGGATCAGGCCGGCCTCCAGCAGCGTCTTCATGACCAGGGGCACACCGCCGACAGCATGCAGATCGACCGCATTATAGCGCCCGCCCGGGGTCATCGAGGCGATATAGGGCGTGTCGCGGAAGATCCGGCAGGCATCGAGCATGTCGAAGGCGACCCCGGCTTCGTGCGCGATCGCGGGCAGATGCAAGGCGGCGTTGGTGGAGCCGCCGGTCGCCGCCACCACGCGCGCGGCATTTTCCAGCGCTTGGCGGGTGACGATGGCGCGCGGCCGTACATCGCTCTCAAGGCAGGCCAGCGCGGCCCGGCCGACCGCCTCAGCGATGCGCGGCCGCTCCGGATCAACCGCTGGAAAGCCCGCCGAACCGGGCAGAGACAGCCCCAGTGCCTCGCCCACGCAGGCCATGGTGTTGGCGGTGAACTGGCCGCCGCAGGCGCCGGCCCCGGGGCAGGCGACCCGTTCCAGTTCCGCCAGATCCGCTTCCGGCAGGCTGCCCGCGGCATGCGCGCCCACCGCCTCGAACACGTCCAGGATCGTCACCGCCTTGCCCTTGCACTGACCGGGCAGAATGGTGCCGCCATACAGAAACAGGCCGGGCCGGTTCAGCCGCAGCATCGCCATCATCAGGCCGGGCAGGGACTTGTCGCAGCCACCCACGGTGACCAGGGCATCGAAGGCATGACCGCGCGCCATCAATTCGGTGGCGTCGGCGATGATCTCGCGCATCGGCAGGCTGGCATACATGCCCTCATGGCCCATGGCGATGGCATCCGTGACCACCGGAACGGTGAATTCGAACGGCGTGCCACCGGCCGCGCCCACGCCTTGCTTGATCGGCCCGGCCTGATCACGCAGATTGAGATTGCACGGGCTGGCCTCGGACCAGGTCGTCGCCACGCCGACAAAGGGCTGGTTGATCGCGGCGTCATCAAGGCCAAGGGCGTGATAGAAGGCCCGTTGCGGCGCCCGTTCCGGCCCTTGCTTAATCTGATCGCTTGGTCGCGGATGGCTCATCAGCGCTGCCCCCTTCAGGCGATATGGCAAGACATTCAAGCCAAGACATTCAAGCGGAGTGTGCGGGCCCGTCCCGTCACGATGCTCCCCTCAAATCGCGCAAAGGATGAGCGAGCGGCCATGCCGAACTCAAGGACGTTTTTTGGTCAGACGGTCTGCTTGACCGGCCAAGCCGGCGCTTGACCGCAGCGCCGAAGCCCGCTTGTGTCGGATAGACCTTGAACGGAGCATTCGCCATGCGCCTTGCCGGCTTTATCTTGATCGTTCTTTTCGCAGCCGCTTTGCCCAACAGGGCTTGGGCGCAGGACACGCCGGCGGAGCGGTTGCATGCGCTGTTTGCCGAGGAATGGCAGGCGCGGCAGACACGCAATCCGATCTGGGCGACGCTGAACGGCGAGCATCGTTACAATGACCGACTGCCCGACGTTTCACCACAGGCACAGGCGAGCTATGCCGAACAAGACCGCCACTTCCTCGATCGCCTGGCTGCCATCGACCGCGCGGGCCTGAGTCCGGGTGACCGTGTCTCTGCGGAACTGTTTGGCTTTGACTTGACCCGCCGGCTCGACCAGGCTCGCTTTGAAACATGGCGCATGCCGTTTTCCAGCGACAGCGGCTTTCATACCGAACTGGCGCGCCTGGTCGAGGCGACACCCTTTGCCACCGCCGAGGATCGGGCGGCCTATCTGACGCGCCTGCGGGCTCTGCCTGGCTATATTGACCAGCAGATCGCCAATATGCGGCAAGGGCTCGCCGACGGTTTCACCCAGCCCCGAGAAATCCTCGACAAGGTGGCGCCCACCTTTGCGGCGCTGGCGGTGGACAAGGCCGAGAATAGCGTGTTCGCCCAACCGATCCTGTCAGCGGCGTGGCCAGATAATCGAGAGGTCGGCCTCAGCGTGGTGCGCGAAGCGGTGCTGCCGGCTTTGGCCAAGCTTTCCCGGTTCTTTCAGGAGAAGTATATCCCGGGCGCGCGCACCAGCCTGGGCGCCACCAGCTTACCGCAGGGTGAGGCCTATTATGCCGCCCAGATCCGCGCTTATACGACCTTGGAGCGGACGCCGCAGGAAATCCATAAGATCGGTCTGCAAGAAGTGGCGCGGATCCGCAGCCAGATGCGCGCGATTATCGACGAGGTCGGCTTTCAGGGTAGCTTCAAGGACTTTCTGACCTTTCTGCGCAGCGATCCGCAATTCTATGCGGATAGCCCGGAGGCGTTGCTGAAGGAGGCGGCGCACATCTCAAAGCGGATCGACGAAAAGCTGCCAGCCTACTTTGGGACCTTGCCGCGGATGCCTTACGGTGTGCGCGCAGTGCCCGACGATATCGCACCGAATTACACGACCGGGCGCTATTGGCCGGCAATCCCCGGCAAGCGCGGCGGGCTGTTCATGGTCAACACCTATGCGCTGGACAAGCGGCCGCTTTATGCCTTGCCGGCGCTGGCGCTGCACGAAGGGGTGCCGGGGCATCATCTGCAGATTTCCCTTGCGCAAGAGCAGCCTGGTCTGCCCGCGTTCCGGCGCGAGCTCTATCTGTCTGCCTTCGGCGAAGGGTGGGGGCTTTATGCCGAGGCGCTGGGCGAGGAGATGGGGATCTATCGCACCCCCTATGAACGCTTCGGGCGCTTGACCTATGAAATGTGGCGCGCCGGGCGCCTGGTGGTTGACACCGGTCTGCATGCCATGGGCTGGAACCGCGCCCGCGCGGTGGACTTTTTCATCGAGAATTCCGCGCTTTCGGAGCACAATATCAATACCGAAGTCGACCGCTATATCAGTTGGCCGGGCCAGGCCTTGTCGTACAAATTGGGAGAGCTCAAAATTCTTGAATTGCGCCGGCGGGCCGAAGACGTGCTCGGCGAGCGCTTCGATCTGCGCGCCTTTCATGATGCGGTGCTCCGCAACGGGGCTGTGACCCTGCCGCTGCTGGACGCTCAGATCGCCGCCTTCATCCAGAATGGCGGAGCGCGCGACGCTGCCGATTAGGGCAAGGTTGCGCGTCGCATAGCAGGCGGGCAGCTTCTCAGCCGGCTGGAGCCGCGGCGTTGATGGGCTTGCCATCGTCCCTGCGCCGCAGCGCCTCTTAACGCCGTTCAAGGCCCATGCCGGCCCTGTCCTGTCCCTGTGCTGTCCCTGTCCTGGCCCTATCCTGGCCCGTCCTATGGACCGCGACGGTCTCACACCTTGTCCAGCGCTTGGGCCAGGTCAGCGATCAGATCATCGGGATTTTCGATGCCGATGGACACTCGGATCAGCGCATCGGTGATGCCCAGGCTTTCGCGCAGGTCCTGCGGCACGCCGGAATGGGTGGTGGAGGCGGGGTGAGAGATCAAGGTCTCGGTGCCGCCCAAGCTGACCGCCAGCTTCAGCACCATCAGGCTATCCAGGAACCGGAAGGCTTCGGCCTCGCCGCCGTCGATGTCGAAGGCGAAGGTGGAGCCCGGCGCCAGACACTGCTCGTCATAGATGCGCCGATCCTCGGTGCCCGCTTCGGTGAAATCGAGGAAATAGACTGAGCTTACCTTGGGATGGTCGCGCAGGAAGGCCGCGACAATGCGGGCATTCTCGGTCGATTTCTCCATGCGGATCTTCAGTGTCTCCAGCGAGCGCATGACCATCCAGCCGGTATGCGGGTCCAGCTGCATGCCCAGGGTGGAGCGCAGCTGCCGCACCGGCGCCAACACCTTGTTGGAGCCCAATGCCGCGCCGGCGACCAAATCGGAATGCCCGCCGATATATTTGGTCAGCGAGTACATGACGATGTCGCAGCCCAACTGGGTCGGCTTCTGCCAAACCGGCCCCAGGAACGTATTGTCCACCGCCACCAGCGGCCGGTCCCCGTCCGGCGTGACCATCGCCTGGGCGCGCTCGGCCAGATAGGTCAGATCGACCAGGCCATTGGTGGGGTTGGCCGGGGTTTCGGCCAGGAACATCTTCAACGGTCCCTTGCCCTGAGCCCCCTCGATCGCGTCGTCGATGGCCGCGCGGCCGGCACCCGCACGGAAGCCCACCGGCTTGATGCCGAATTGCGGCAGCAGCTTCAAGATCATCGTCTCGGTGCCGCCATACAGAGGCTGGCTGTGCAGGATCACGTCGCCGGGGCGGAGATAGGTGAGGATCACCGCGGAAATCGCCCCCATGCCGGACGCGAACACCAACCCCGCCTCGGTGCCCTCCCACAAGGCGAGCCGGTCTTCCAGCACCTCCAGATCGGGATTGTTGAAGCGCGAATAGACCAGGCCGGCCACTTCCCCCGGCCGCAATTCCCGGCGACCTGCGGTCAGGTCGAAGAAGTCCTTGCCGTGCTGGGCGGACTCGAACACGAAGGTGGAGGTCAGAAACACCGGCGGCTTCAGCGAGCCTTCCGAGAGGCCGGGGTCGAAGCCATAGCCCATCATCTGGGTTTCCGGGCTCAACTCATGATTGCCGATCAGGCGACGGCGATAGTCCTTCTTTTTCACCATTCGAAAGAGCACCTTTAAAACCCGGGCGTTGCAGCCGAATAGGCCGACCACGGTGCGATGAACCGTTCACTTAAGAACTTTTTTAGTCCTTTAGCGCCTTTATAGATTAGTCGTGCTGAAAGGACAAAAGGTTCCGTGTTGTCTGCCAATGCCGTTGTGCCCGTGCTGCCGCAGCATGATCTGCAGTTGATGATGTTGGCACTGGTGCTGGCCTGGCTGACAGGGCTGACCAGCACGTTTCTGGCCAATCATGCCCGGGTGGCGCCGCCGCCGCGCCGGCTGGGCTGGACGGTGCTGGTCGGCGTCACGCTCGGCTGCGGCTTGTGGACATTTCATAATCAGGCGCTGTTGGCGCTGGACCCGTCCCTGTCTTTGGGATTCCGGCCCGGCTTGGCGGCTGTCGCCTTGGCTGCGGCTCTGGCCACCGGTCTGATCGGCATCTTCGTGCGCTTCATTTCAACCCGAGTTTGGGTCGGGCTGCTGGGCTCTGTGATCATGGCGGCCGGATCGCTTTTGGTGCATTTTCTGACCTGCAAGGCGATCCTGCGCACCGACTTGATCGTCTATTCCAACCAGTCCGCCGTCGCTGCCTTCCTGGCCAGCGTGCTTGTGCTGCTGATCAGCGGCCGGGTCGGCATGCGGTCATTGCGTCGCCGCCGCTTGATCGCCATGGGTCTGCTCATTGGGAGCAGCTTTGCTGTTACCCATGTGGTGGCTTTGGTGGGCGCGACGCTGCCGCCGGAACCCGCTGGGGCCGTGCCGGCCGGCGCGCCGCGCTCCTTGTTGATCGCCGCAACGACGGTCGGGGCGGCTCTGGTGCTGGGATTGAGCTTATTGGGCGCGCTTGTCGACCGCCGCTTGGAGGGCCGGGCGCTGCGCGAGACACAGCGCCTGCGCGATCTGGCCAATGCCGCTCTTGAGGGCATCGCCCTGGTGCGCGAGGGGCAGATCGTCATCGCCAATGGCAGCCTTGCCGCTTTGACCGGCCGAACCGATGGGCAATTGCAAGATCTGAGCGTGCTTCACTTGTTTCGGCGGGATGACCAGCCAACGGTGTTATCCGCCCTGGCCCAACCGGATGGGCGACGGCGCGAGGCGCGATTGATCAATGCCCAGGGCATGGAAATCCCGGTGGAGGTCATTGTGCGCACACTCCCAGGAGAGGGCCATGCGCCACTGCCGGTCATGGTGTTCCGGGACTTGCGCGAAAAGCGGGCCGCAGAGGCGCGCATTCGGCATCTGAGCCAGCATGACAGCCTGACCGACCTGCCCAACCGCACGCTGTTCTATGCACGGCTGCATCAGGGGTTGGAGCGAGGCCGGCGCAACCGCTCCATGCTCAGCCTGATCCTGGTGGATATCCAGCGCTTCAAACAGGTCAATGAGGTCAAGGGCCAGCAGGTCGGTGATGCCATGCTGCGCGCCGTCGCGGCGCGGCTGATGGAATCTGTGCGCGCCAACGATACCCTGGCGCGGCTGGCCGGTGATCAATTCGCGATCCTGCAAGAAGATGTCGAGGCGACCAGCCAGGTCGATCATCTGGCGCGCCGTCTGCTCAGCGGCATGCAGACGCCGGTGATGATCAATGGAGAGGAAACCGGCATCAGTGTCGCGATCGGCATTTCCGTATTCCCCGACGATGGCGATGACGAATCCGTGCTGCTCGCTCATGCCGAAAGCGCGCTGAAGCGGGCCAAAGCCGATGGCGGGTCGGCCTTTCGCTTTTTTGAGCCGGACATGGACCGAGAATTGCGCGACCGGCAGACCTTGGCCCTGCAGATGCGCCACGCCCAGCGCCGTGGCGAATTTCGCATGCACTATCAGCCCGTCGCGGACGGCAGCTCCGGTGCGATCGTCGGCTTTGAAGCCTTGATGCGGTGGGAGCATCCGGACAAAGGCTGGGTGTCGCCGGGCCTGTTCATCCCGGTGGCCGAGGAAAGCGGCTTCATCAGTGACCTTGGTCAATGGGCCCTGTCGGAGGTCTGCGCGGAGGCTGCCAGCTGGTCTGAGGCCTTGAAGGTCGCGGTCAATGTCTCGCCGGTGCAGTTCCGCTGCGAAGCCTTTCTCAGCCATCTGGATGAGACGCTGAAGCGCACCGGCTTGGCTCCGGACCGCTTGGAGCTGGAGGTCACCGAGGGCGCACTGATTGAAGATGTCGAGGGCGCGGTGGTTTTGCTGAACCGGTTGAAGCAATTGGGCGTGTGCATTGCCATGGATGATTTCGGCACCGGCTATTCGTCCCTGAATTATCTGCAGCGCTTCCCCTTCGACAAATTGAAGATCGACCGTAGCTTCGTTCTTGGCCTGGGCGAGGATCCGCAGTCGACGGCGATCGTGCGCGGCGTCATCGGCCTGGCACGCGGCTTAGGTGTCACGGTGGTGGCCGAAGGCGTGGAGACGGAGCAACATTTAGCAGCGCTGCGCTGCGAGGGCTGCGACCTGGTTCAGGGCTATTTCCTTGGCCGGCCGCAGCCGATTGAGCGCTATCACGCCATCGTTCAGGCGCCCCGCGCAGCCGCCAGTTCGCTTTGACTTGCGCCGGCGCTCATCCTAGGTTGCTGCAGCGCAACTGAAGGGGAGGAGCAATGCTGGTTCTGCTGTCACCGGCTAAGCGTTTGGACGGCGAGCGACCGCCGGTCACGGACCGGTATAGCCAACCGCGGCTCCTGGAACAGGCGCAGCAATTGGCCCAAGCCGGCGCGCGGCTGACCCCGGCGCAGTTTCAGGGTTTGACCGGCGTGTCCGACCGTTTGGCCGACCTCAATGTCCAGCGCTTCAAGGCGTTCTCGCCGCCCTTCGATCTCAACAATGCGCGCCAGGCCATCTTTCTGTTTCGCGGGGACGTTTATCAGGGCCTGGACGCCGACAATTTGGATGAAGACGCCTTGGCCTTTGCGCAAGAGCATCTGCGCATCTTATCCGGGCTCTACGGCGTCTTGCGGCCGCTCGATCTGATCCAGCCTTATCGGTTGGAAATGGGCACACGGTTCCAGGTCAACGGCGCTGGCAGTCTTTATGACTTCTGGGGTGGCCAGATCACCGATCTGCTGGAACAGGATCTGAACGGGGCCGCCGCTTTGGTCAATCTCGCGTCAAACGAATATTTCAAGGCGGTGGACGAGAAGCGCCTGACAACGCGACTGATTACGCCGGTGTTCACGGAATTGCGGAACGGCAAGCCCACGCAGATCAGCTTTTTTGCCAAGAAGGCGCGCGGCTTGATGGCGCGCTTCATCCTCGTCAACCGGATCGAGGATCCCGAAGGGCTGAAGGCCTTCGATGACGAGGGTTATCGCTTCCGCGCCGATTTGAGCCAGGGTCATCGCTGGATGTTCACCCGCCCGGATAGTCGCGCCTAGGCGGTTCTCCAGCATGGACTGGGACCGCCTGCGCATCTTCCACATGATCGCCGAGGCGGGCAGTTTTACGTCCGGCGGTGAAAAGCTGGGTCTGAGCCAGTCCGCCGCCAGCCGTCAGATCCGCCAGTTGGAAGACAGTCTCAAGGTCGCGCTGTTCACCCGCCATGCCCGGGGGCTGGTGTTGACCGCCGAGGGCGAGGCCCTCTACGCCACCACCCGCGATGTCGCGCAGCGCCTGGGCGCGATCGAGGATCGCCTACTCGAAGCCCGGGGCACGCCGCGCGGCCGCCTGCGCATCGCCACCATGGTCAGCTTCGGCCAGAATTGGTTGACGCCGCGGCTGACCCGCTTTGTCGAGGCATATCCGGAGGTGCAGGTCGAACTCCTGCTGACCGACAAGGCGGTCGATCTGCCCAAGCGCGACGCCGATGTGGCGATCTTGTTTCAGCGGCCGCGACAACTCGACCTGATTCAGCGTCCACTGTTGGACGTCAACCATCATATTTATGCTGCACCGGCGTATCTGGACCGCTTCGGCACGCCGCACACGGCGGAGGACCTGGACCGACATCGCATCATCACCTATGGCCCGCAGACGCCCGATGCCATCCGCGACATCAACTGGACCTTGACCATCGGTCGCAGCGGCGCGCCGCGCCAGCCGATCTTCAAGGTCTCCAACACCTATGCGGTCATGCGCGCGATCGAGCAGGGGCTCGGGCTGGCGGCAATCCCGGACTATCTGGTTGAGCCGGGCTCGCCGCTGGTGCGCGTTTTGCCGGAGATCGAGCGTCCGGCGTTTCATACGCACCTGGTTTATCCCCAGGAATTGCGCGGGACCCGGCGCGTGGAATTGCTGCGGGATTTTCTGGTCGACGCCGCCAAACGCGCCTGATCTGCGCATTGCCCCGGGGCGAAAAGCTCGTCTAGGCTGTCACCGTGGTGTTGCGGGACTTTTGGGGAGACTCGGGGATGCGGCTTGTCGTTTTGGCGATGATCGCCGGGGTGTTGTGTGCGTGCGCAGTGGCGCAGGAACAGCAGCCGATGCGTTTGAGAGAGCTTGTGGCACTGCCGCGGCTGAACGGCGTGGCGCTCAGTCCGGCCGGCGATCGGCTATTGTATCTGCGCTCCGACCCGGATTGGGACAAGGATCGCATGATCGCCCATATCTGGCGCGCGGCCTTAGACGGGTCTGATGCGGTGCAGATGACCAATGGCGCGGAGGGCGAGACCGGGGCCCGCTGGTCTCCCGATGGCCTTACCATTGCCTTCCGCGCCAAGCGCGGGTCCGATGAGGATGTCCAAATCTATCTGATCCGCGCGGACGGAGGCGAGGCACGACGGCTGACCGCGCATGCCACCGCGGTCGAGGATTTGCACTGGTCGCGCGACGGACAGCATCTGTATTTTCTGGCAGAGGATCCCAAGACCGACGAACAGACCGCGCGCGAGGCCCTGGGCGATGACATCATCCGCTTTGAGGAAAAGCCCAATCAGCATCTGTGGCGCGTGGCTGTCGATACCGGCGTGGCCGAGCGCCTGACCGAGGGCGATTTTCACATTCGCACATTCTCCGTGTCACACGATGGCAGCCTGATCCTGCATGACCGCTTCGCCAGCCCGCTGCTGGACGATCTGCCGACAGGCGATTTGTGGGTGTTGCCGGCCGAGGGCGGTAAGGCCCGGCAGGTCACCAAGAACAATCAGGTGTACGAAACCGGCGCCCGCTTGGCGCCGGACAATCGCCAGATCCTGTACGTCGCCAATGCCAATGCCGAAGGCGACTTCTATTACAACGACAATTTGTTCACGGTCCCGGTTGCCGGCGGCGCGCCCCGCCTTTGGGTGCCCGACCTCCCTTACGAGATCCGCTCCGCAGAATGGCGCGGCGACGGCCAGGCCATCGTGTTTCGCGCCAATATGGGCGTGCGCGACGGCGTGCTGGAGCTGGATCTGAGCACCGGTACGGCAAAGCGGGTGTTCGGCAGCGACGCAACCGTCACCGGCTGGGACTATGATCCGCAGCGCAATCGCCATCTGGTGCAACTGGCTGATGCCCTGACGGCCGGCGATCTGTACTTGGCCCAGGATCGCGGCCAATTGACCCGCATCACCCGGGTCTATGAGGATCTGGCCACGCGCTTTGACCTGCCGCGCCAGGAAATCGTCCGGTGGCGGGGCGAAGACGGCGTCATGATCGAAGGCATTCTGACCTATCCGCTGGACTATCAGGACGGCCAGCCGGTGCCGCTGATCGTCAACACCCATGGCGGGCCGGCCTCCACCGACCAAGTCGACGGCTTTTCGGTGTGGGAATATCTGCCGGTGGCCGCGGCCCATGGCTATGCGGTGCTGCGGCCGAACTATCGCGGTTCCACCGGGTATGGCGATGAGTTCCTGCGCGACATGGTCGGCAGTTATTTCAACCAGAGCCACAAGGATGTGCTGACCGGCGTGGACGCCTTGATTGAGCGCGGTATCGCGGACCCGGACCGGTTGATCAAAATGGGCTGGTCGGCCGGCGGCCATATGACCAACAAGATCATCACCGCCACGGACCGCTTTGCCGCGGCATCCTCCGGTGCTGGCGCGGTCAACTGGATCAGTATGTACGGGCAGAGCGATATCCGCATCTACCGCACCCCCTGGTTCGGCGGCACGCCCTGGCAGGAAGACGCGCCGATCGATGTGTATCTGCAGAATTCCCCCCTGGTGGAGATCCACAAGGTGACCACGCCCACCTTGGTGCTGGTCGGCGAAAAGGACGAGCGGGTGCCGCCGCCGCAATCGCTGGAACTGTATCGCGCGCTGAAAAGCCTGGGTGTGCCGACGACGCTCTATTTGGCCCCGGACGAACCCCATGGTTGGCGCACGCTGCGCCACCGCTTGTTCAAGGGCAATGTCGAGCTGGATTGGTTTGCCACCCATGCCTTGGGCCAGGACTATATCTGGGAGACCCCGCCGGAGCCTCAAAAACCCGCAAAAACCGGCCAGTCTGCGGCGGAGTGAGCCGACGCCGGCTGCTGCGGGCGCAACCGGCTGTGGTTGCCACGCGTTCGGGCCGGACGCGGGCCATAAACGGAAACGGCATGTTTGATTGGATTACCGGCTTTGTGAAGAGCGCGGGCTACTGGGCGGTGGCGCTGCTGATGTTTGTGGAGAATGTGTTCCCGCCGATCCCATCGGAGATCGTCATGCCGCTGGCGGGCTACAGCGCCTCGGCCGGAGAATTGAACATCTTCCTCGTCATCGCTGCCGGCAGCGTGGGATCGCTGGCCGGCGCCTTGTTTTGGTACTATGTGGGCGCGCTGATCGGCACGGACCGGCTGCGTAACTTTTCGCGCAAGCATGGTCGTTGGCTAACGCTGGAGCCAAAGGAGGTCGATGCCGCGGATCGCTGGTTTGAAAGGCATGGGGGCAAGGCCGTGTTTTTCGGCCGCCTGGTACCGGCTGTGCGAACGCTGATCTCCGTGCCGGCGGGGCTGTCGGAGATGTCGTTCCGGCGGTTCTTGACCTATACAACCGCCGGCACCGTGCTCTGGACGGCCTTATTGGCCGGGGCAGGCTATTGGCTCGGCTCGGCCTATGATCAGGTGCAAAGTTGGTTGAACCCGGTGTCCAACACCGTCGTGGCGGTGATCCTGCTATGGTATGGTTGGCGAGTCGCCACCTTCCGACGCCGGGTCAGCCGCACCGGCTGACTGTCACGCAGGTCGGTCCTGTCTGGCCGGCAGACGCGTCGAGCGCCTCTGCTTGTTGAGCGCGTGGCGGATCAGCAAGGGCAGGGGCATCTTGATCCAGTGGCCGCGGACGAACAGAGGGCCGGCAGCCGCCCGCGCCGCCCAGCCACCGCCCGGCAGCCGGGCTTCCGCGGTGATGCGGGTTCGGAACAGGGCAAGTAGGCTCGGCCGGTTGACCCCGGCTGCCCGGGCGAGGGAGCGCAGACGGTCCGGCGGGCCGGCAATGCCGAACAGATCGCCTGCCAGCCTGGCGCCATAATAGGCCGGCACGGGAAGATTGACCTCATGTGCACGGTCCACGAACGCTGCCCACGCCTGCGGCGTGCGGACATGCTCCAGCAGAAGGTCGGCGATCTCCAACAGATTGCGCAGGCCGCGCTCGGCCGCACCATCGAAGAACAGATGCGCGCAGGCATGCAGGATCCGGTCGTGGGGATGCAGTGCATGCAAGGGCGCGGGCGACAGCGGCACAGTGCGCAGCAACAGCCGGTCAATCGCCGGGACGAGGCGGCCTACTGGCGGCAGGATCGTATGGTGCACATCCAGTTCCGTGCCGCGGGTGCGGTGTCGCATTGGCGGCAGTTCGTGCATCCAGGCGCGGTAGTAGTGCTGGTCCGCGGGCGAGGCCTTGTCCGGGCTGATCCGCCAACCGGCCGTCGCCAACAGACGCTCGGCGCGATCAAGCCCTGCCTTCGGCACCAATATGTCAACATCGCCGGAAATGCGACCGAGCGCGGCGGCATCGCCGGCAAGTTCGTAGGCCGCCCCTTTCAGCACGATCACCGGCAGGCCAAGCGGGCGGAGCGCATCGGCAAGATGCGCTGCTTCCTGGCGCAGTCGGGCGGCGGCGGCATCCGCGCGGAACCGGCTTTGTGACAGCTTGGCCGCGGTGCGCGGCGGCAACCGTTCCAAATCGCCGCTGCGCGTACTGTCCAGCCACAGCCGCGTCAATAGGCCCAGGCGTTCGGCACAGCGCAATGTGGTCGCCCGTGTCTGCGGAGACAGCGCGCTCAGCCTGGTCCGTCCGGACAGAACCGCGATCAGCGCGCTCATCCCTGCACCACCTGCCGCTCGATCCAGTCCATGGCCGCGTCAAGGCAGCCATAGCGCAGAGCATAGGCGGGCGTCTGACGAACCAGGCGGTTCAGCACCGAAAAGCCGGTTTCGCCCAGCCGCTCATAGTTGGCAGCTCCCTGCACCAGGCGCAGAAATGCCTCCGAGGGGCGCATAGGCTCAGCGGAGAATGCTGCGCCCTCTTGGTATTGGGGAAAGGCGATCAGGCGCGGGATTGCAGGCGTCAGGGTCTGCCGGCTGGCTTCGCTTGGCTGCAGAAACGCCACCGTGCCCTTGGCGAGGCCCTCGAACGGCGGGCCGAAGCGTGCGCCGGCAAAGCGTTGGCGCACAATCTGAATGGCGCGGTTCTTTAGCGAGACCGGCCGCACCACGCTGGCAGCCTGGCCGTCTTCTAGCCGTATCAGGCCGAATTCATCGGACAGCAGGCGCCAGCCAGACAGCATCAGCGCCGCACTCAAGGTGCTTTTGCCGCTTCCGGAACTGCCCGGCAGTAACACCGCGCTGGTACCCCGCACCACCGTGCCGGCATGCAGCGCCAGATGGCGATCGTTGGCCATGGCGATTTGCCAATTCATCACCGATTCCAGCATCGGCGCGGCGTAGCGCGATGGCAGCGGGATCAGTGGCGTGGGCTGATCGGTTTTGATGCGAATCTGTGAGCGGCCGGGCAGCCATCGTCGCGCGATGTCGGCGGAGAGCCAAAAATCGTCGCAGTCGTCGTCCGCCACATCGGGCAGGCCGGCATAGTGAAGCTGCAGATGCTGCCGGAGCGGGCGCAGGCGGGTCTCAATTCGATAGACAAAGCTGCCGACTAGCAGGCGCAGGCAAGGAGCGGAACGCATATCAGGGCACCGGGATCTGGCGGATCAGGCCGGCGGCGGCCAGATCGGCAAGCGCTCGTTGTAAGCGTGCCGGCGGAATATCCTCCGGCGCCAAATCCAGGCTTGCGGCAATCGCGGCGCGCAGATCGCCGTCACCGCCGGCGATCAGACTGCGCAGGATCGCAGCGGCGAAAAAGTCCAGGAAATGGGTTGTGTCAAAGGCGCGGTCGAAGACCAGAAAGACCTCATCGAGCGGCTTGATGCGGTACCGGGCGGCCGGTCCGGCAACAGGCAGTGCACCGGTCGCCGCGGCTGTCACGTCAGCGGCAGCCCCATGGAATGCAGACAGCTGTGGCCGACGCCGACCTTATTGGAGGAATTCTTGATCGTTTCGAGATATTTCAGATCCAGAGGGCCGTGATAGCTGGCCGTATAGCTGTCAAATCCGTCATGGCCGACCATGATGCTACCGCCCGGCTGCAATTGCGCATAATCCTCCTGGAAGGCCTCGATCAACTTGCGCAATGCGCGGCGCTGCGCCGGGCTGGGCTTCTCTTCGCCGTTGCTAAGCGGCGTGGAAAAATAGTGCCGCCGCGGCAGCACCTGCTGCCAGTCGCTCACGGGATTGGCCATGAACGTACCGAAGGCTTCGATCACATCCGGGTCGTTGACGCCCTGGTCGACGATATATTTGTCCGCCACGGGAAGGGCGAAGTTAAAGTCATATGCATTGGCAGTGGACAATTCCGGCGCGTCCATCACTTGGACCTCGCACATCATCGAGCCGGCAACGGTTTGGCCGAGCACACTGCGCACGGGCACCACGGAGGCACTGGCGGCCCCGGCTGACAGCCGGAGAAAATTCCGGCGGGATGTTCGTTTGGCTTCGTCAGTCATCAAATCTCACCTAGCTGGTGGCGCTTACAAAAGCGTATACGGCGTGTCTTTATAATTATAACGCATATGACCCAACCGCCGACCATTCCCCATGGATCCGCGCAGGGTTGAAAGAAAGACCTGACAACATTTTTGAACACGTGCCGCTGATGCTCTTTATATCGCAGTGATGCGACGTCGTAAATGATTGCTTAAGCGCTGCGGCGAGTCTCAGCCCGGGTGTGTGGATGATGCACCATCTGCTCCGTTCTGGGGCAGGTGCCCCGGCTCGGGCATCAAAAAGTGCATCAAGCCTGCGGCAATCGGCTGCCCCGGCTCCTGCTGCCAGGCGGTGGCGCGGACATTGACAACCCGGCGGCCTTGCCGCGTCACCTCCGCTGAGGCCCACAAATCTGCGGCCAGGCCCGCGCGAAGATATTCCACGGTCATGCCGATCGGTTTGGGCAGGCGTTCCGGCAGGCGTCCGGCCTCCGCAGCTTCCTTCAGGACCTGCATCATCGCGGCCAGTTCCAAGACCGCGCCGGTCACCCCGCCGTGAAGCCGCTGCGGCGCGCCGACCACCTTGTCATCAAACGGCAGATGCGCGTGCAGATGCCCGTCCCGTCGCACGACCCGCAGGCCTAGAAACTCCGCATAGGGAATGCCGGTGAGCGCGCCGGCGAAATCCGGATCAGACAGGACTCGTTCAATCAGCGCCTTATCCATCCTGTCGCTCCGACCGGGCGCGCTTGATTGCGAAGGTCCCGCTGGTCAAGGCCAGCGGGTCGCCCGGATCGCCATCATGGGCCAGACCGCGCACGAAGCCGATATGGTGGCTCAGCTTGATGCAGTCTGCCTGGCCGGTCACGTCGCGTTGAGGCTTGGCCGGACGCAGATAATCGATGCGCAGATCCAATGTCACGATCGGGCGCAGGTCCGGAAGCGCGGAGAACACCGCCGCCCCGCTCACACTGTCCATTAAGGTGAAAATGATGCCGCCGGCCAGCACCCCGGTCTCGCGATAGCCCACCAGGTCAACCCGATAGGGCAGGCGCATTTCCGCATGGCCATCACCGATCGCCTCCAGCACGATGCCGGCGGCGCGGAGGGCCGGCACCGCTGACATGACCTGTCCCAGAAATGCCTGGGCGTCCGGCTTTTCGGTCATGCTCCGGCGGCCTGCTGAGTGTGCGCCAGGCTGCGGATATGATCGATCATGGCCAATAAGCCGTTGGCGCGCTGGGAGCTCAAATGCCCTTCCAGATCCAGAGCCTTGAAACGGGCGCGGGCATCGATGGCCTCGATCTCGTCTGGCGTGCGGTCGGAATAGAGCAGCAGCAACAAGGCGACGAGGCCCTTGACGATATGCGCATCGCTGTCGCCCAGGATATGCAACCGGCGCGGCACGGTGTCGGTCAGGTCGGAGATCATCCAAACTTGGCTCTGGCAGCCGCGCACCTTGTTGGCATCGCTATAAGCCCCGTCCGGCAGGGCCGGCAGTTTGCGGCCCAATTCGATGACGAAGCGGTAGCGGTCCTCCCAATCTTCCATCAACTCGAATGTGTCAGCCACGTCCTGCCAGGTCATCCCGTCCAATTCAAAGCGCTCTTGCGTCATTTGTCCGCTTTCGCTCATGGTTGCCGTCTTGTGCATGCTTGCCGCCGCCCTCGCGACTGACGTAGTGAGCCGGGCGCGTGTTTAAAGTCAATGACGGCCGAAGGCCGCGAAGAGGGGGAGGACAGATGCGCGACATCAAGCCGGCGGAGCGGTCCGCCGTACAGGAGCCCTATCCCAAGCCCCTATATGCCTGGAGCGTGGTGATCCTGCTGCTGCTGATCTACACGCATTCGTTCATCGACCGGCAGATCATGGCTTTGTTGGCGGCCCCCATCCAGGCGGATCTGGGGGTCAGCGATGCCGGCTTCGGCCTGCTGACCGGCACCGCCTTCGGGCTGTTCTATACCTTTTTCGGGATTCCCTTGGCGCGCGTGGCGGACCGGGCATCGCGGACCAAATTGATCGCCGCGGGCATTACCTTGTGGAGCCTGATGACCACGGCGTGCGGGCTGGCGCGCGGCTTTCCCGCGCTGTTTCTGGCCCGGCTGGGGGTGGGAGTGGGCGAGGCGGCGCTGACGCCGGCGGCCAATTCCATGATTGCGGACTATTTCCCGCCGCATCGCCGCGCCCGCGCGGTCGCCGTCTACACCCTGGGCATTCCTATCGGCTCTGCCCTGGCCTTTTTGTTTGGCGCGGTGGTGATCGGCTTTGCCACCTCGCTGGGCGAAGCGCCGCTGCCCTTGGTGGGCCAGGTGCGCGGGTGGCAGATCACCTTCTTCCTCGTCGGGCTGCCCGGCTTGGTGTTCGCGCTGTTGATGCTGTTCGTGCGCGAACCGCTGCGCCGCGGCCTGGCCATGGCCCCCGGTCAGCGTGTGTCCCTGGTGCGCACCCTGGGCTATTTCGCCAGCCAGTGGCGCATCTATGTGCTGAGTTTCCTTGGCATCTCGCTGCAATCCGCGATCGGCTATTCCACAGCCTATTTCATTATTCTGTTCATGGGGCGAATGTGGGACATTCCCGCTGCTCAGGCCGGCTTTATTTTCGGCATGACGCTGCTGACCGCCGGTGTCGGTGGCATGTTGCTGGCCGGCTGGTTGACCGATCGCTGGGTCGGCCAAGGCAAGTTCGACGCGCATGTGCGCATGATCCTCATCAGCTCTGCGGGCATTCTGCCATTTTTGTTGATCTTTCCGCTGATGCCGACAGCGGCTGCCGGGGTGCCGTTCTTGGTCGGCGCGATCTTTTTCTCCAACATGCTCTGGGGCACGGCCTATGCCGGGGTCGCCGGCGTCAGCCCCAATGAAATGCGCGGCCAGTCCACGGCGGTCTATCTGTTCATCGTCAATTTCTTCGGCTTGGTGGTGGCGCCGCCCGTGTTCGGTCTGCTCAGCGACAGTTTCGGGATCGACAAGGCCTTCATGATCCTCGGCATCGTTGCCTGCCCGCTTTCCATTGTCCTGTTGTTGGCCGCGCGTCCCGCCTTCGCGCGCCAGTTCGCCGCGATCAACGGGCAGGCGGTATGACGCCGGCATTGCCCGGGGACGAGCAACGCCATCTGCCCGCGCGCGCGGCCTGGACCGGTGTGGTGATTCTGTGGATCCTGTTCACCCTGTCTTATATCGACCGGCAGATCCTGGCCCTGTTGGTGGTGCCGATCAAAGCCGATCTGGGCATCACCGACACCCAGTTCGGGATTCTCACCGGCTGGACCTTCGCGATCTTCTTCTCCCTGGCCGGCCTACCGGCCGCACGCATCGCCGATGCCGGCAATCGGCGGCTGCTGATCGGCGCGGGCGTTGTGTTCTGGTCCCTGGCGACGGCGGCGTGCGGGCTGGCGCGCAGCTTCACCACCTTGTTCTTGGCGCGGGTGGGGGTGGGCGTTGGGGAGGCGACCCTGGCGCCCGCAGCGACCTCGCTGATCGCGGACAGTTTTCCGCCGTCCAAGCGCGGCCGGGCGATGGCGACCTTTTCGCTGGGTATCCCGATGGGCTCGGCCCTGGCCTTCATACTGGGCGGAGCCGTGATTGCCGCGGTCGGCGCGCAGTCGCTGCGGCACGTGCCGCTGGTGGGCGAGGTGCGCGGCTGGCAATTGGTGTTCTTCATTGTGGGGCTGCCAGGCCTGGCGCTGGCGCCCTTGATGTTCCTGGTGCATGAGCCACGGCGGCGCGGCACGCGTGGCCTGAATGTGGCGTCGCTGACCCGGACCCTGGCGCATTTCAAGGCGCATGCGCGGCTTTACGGGCTGCTCTATATCGGGCTGTCCTGCCATGCCGCCCTGGCCTTTGCCTCTAACAGCTGGCTGCCGGCCTTCTTCTTACGGGTGCACGGGCTCAGCGAAGGCGTCATCGGCCCGCTTTTGGGCGGCCTGGTCATGGTGTTCGGCATCGCAGGCGCGGTGACATCGGGCATCCTGATGGATCGGTTCACCGCAGCAGGCCGCGACGATGCGGCGGTCCGCACCATCCTGGCGGCGTTGATCGTCTCGCTGCCGCTCAGCATGGCATTTCCGTTGATGCCCAATGCCTGGCTGGCCGCCGGCATTCTGGCGCCGACGATCTTTCTGGCAGCGTTTGGATGGGGCATTCCGTTCGCCGCGGTGGCGGCGATCACGCCGAACGAGCTGCGCGCCCAGGCGACCGCGCTTTATACCTTCACGGTCAATCTTCTGGGCTATGGCATCGGACCGCCCCTGGTCGGCCTGTATACAGACTATGTGTTCGGCGACGAGGCGTTGATTGCCTATTCCCTCGTCGCCGCGTCCCTGACCTTGGGTCCGGTCGGGATCCTCCTGCTCTATGGCGTGCGCGCGCGCTTTGGCCGTCAAGCCCGCGCGGTTGCCGCCACCGAAGCCGCTTAGGACCGCGGTGAGGAGCGGCTGTTGAACAGGTTGAACACCAGGCTCAACACCAGCAGCACCACGAACAGGAAGAAGAAGAATTGCGCGATCCCGGCGCTGGCCCCGGCAATGCCGGAAAAGCCGAAAATCGCCGCGACGATCGCGATCACGAAAAAGGCAAGCGCCCAACTTAACATCGGTTCTCTCCTCAGCTTGAAAACGGCTGCGCTGATCCGAACCGCCGTTTTCGTCAACGCCAAGAAGAACGAGCCAGCCAGGAGCAAGTTCCCGGCGGCGCAAGGCTATCGGGAATGCTCAGCGGCTCCGATTTGGTCCGCCAGAAGCGCCTGAAGGCCCTGGCGATAGGTGGGATAGCGCAGGCTTATCCCCAGCGCGGACTTGATCCGGTCGTTGCGCACCCGCTTATTGTCGGCATAGAAGCTGCGCGCCATCGGCGACAACGCAGCGCGTTCGAACGGGATCTCCGGCGGGGGGGCGATGCCCAAAAGCTCCGCGGCATAGGCGATGACATCCTGCGGCGGGGCAGGCTCGTCATCGCAGACATTATAGGCGGTGCCGGCCGCCGGCTGTGCCAGCGAGGCCTGCAGAACCTGGGCGATATCGTCAACATGGATCCGGCTGAACACCTGCCCGGGCTTGACGATGCGGCGGGCGGAGCCGTCCTTCAGCGAGACGAAGGGATTGCGCCCGGGCCCATAAATGCCGGCCAGGCGGAACAGATGCACCGGGCTGCCGCTGGACCGACCGAAATCCAGCCATTGCTGCTCCGCCGTCACCCGGCGCTGGCCACGCACGCCGGACGGGGTCAGGGCCGTGGCTTCGTCCACCCAGGCCCCGCCATGATCGCCATAAACCCCGGTGGTCGACAGATAGCCCACCCAAGCAAAGCGGTGTGCGGCCAGATCGGGATGTGCGGCCAGAACCGGGTCGCCCGCCTCACCGGGTGGGACCGAGAGCACCAGCGCGTCATGGGCGGCCAGAACCGAGTCCGGCACCGGCCGGCTGCCGTCGAACAGGATCGGTGTGATGCCCGCCGCCTCCAGACGCGCTGCCTTGTCCCGGCTGCGGGTGGTGCCGGTGATCTGCCAACCCCTGGGGATAAGCTGGTCTGCCAAGCTTTGCGCGCTCAAGCCCAGGCCGAACACCAACAATTTGCCCATTCTGGTTCCCCATTGGATGTGTGCTTGCATTTGGCCGCCGGACCGCCAAGTGATAGGCGCGATGACCCAGCGATGGAACCATCTGATTGCCGCAGCCGTGCTCAGCAGCTTGACTGTGGCGCAATTGGCCTCGGCGCAAGAGCCGAGTTCAAATCCAACCCGTCAGGAGCGCTATCTGGCCTGCACGGGACAGGTGGCTGAAGACGCGGACGCCGCGCTGGCCGAGGCTGCGGCGTGGCTGGACGCCAGCGATGACCGGGCGGCACGGCATTGCCTGGCCTTGGCCCAAGTTGAAACCGGGGCCTATGCCGAGGCGGCGGAGAATTTTCAGGCCGTGGCCAGGGCCGTGCAGGAGCAGCGAGGCTTGATCTCAACGCTGGAGGCTGACGGGCTGGATTTGGCGTTGCTGAGCGCCAGCCTGTTCGCTCAGGCCGGTCATGCGGCGCTCCTGGCCGGTGCCGCGCCGGCGGCGGAGGCGCATTTGACCGAGGCGCTGGACCGGGTGCCGCAAGAGGAAGCCGATGTGCGTCTTGAGCTGCTGATCGACCGGGCGCGCGCGCGGGGTGGCCAACAACAGTATGAGGCCGCGCTGGAGGATCTCAATCAGGCCCATCTGATCGATCCGCAGCGGTTGGATGTGTTGCTGTACCGGGCCACCACCCGGCGACATCTGGATCGACTGGATGTGGCTTTGGCGGATATCGAAGCGGCCCTCAGCGGGCGGCCCGGTTGGGCCGACGCCTTGCTGGAGCGTGGCAATCTGCGCGCCCTGACCGGCGATGAAGCCGGCGCACAGTCTGATTGGCTTCAGGTTATTCGCTATGATCCCGACAGCCTGGCAGCGGCAGCAGCCCAGCAGAATCTGGAACAGCTGCAGGAGACCATCCTGTCGCCTCAATAGGCCAGACGCACGCCGCCGGAGATCAGCCGCGGCGGGCCCAGGGTGACCAATCCGTCGCCGCTCACCGCTGTCTCCACCCGGGTGCCCAGCACATTGGTGGCGTTGACGAACAGCTGTACGCGCTCGCTGATCCGATAATCCGCCGCCAGGTCCATGGTCGCAGCCCCGTCCAGAACCCGGCTGTTCAGATCATCCTCGAACTGGTCGGCGGTGAACTGGCCGTAGACCGCCAGGCGCAGCTTTGGGATCGGCCGCCAGAACAGGCTGCCGGTCCAGCGATGCCGCGGGCTTTGCGCCACGCGGTTGCCGACCAGGCTTGGATCCTGATCAAAGGCGGTGATGCGCGCGGCAACGAACAGATAGCGCAGGTCCACGCCCCATCCTGCGGTCTCCAGGCTGGCGGCGGCTTCCAGGCCGTCAGCGACAATCTCATCGACATTGCGGCGCTGGCGCAGGCTGCCATCTGCCGGCACAAAGCCCGCCGGAGGAAACACGCCGGGCCCCTGGGCGATGGTGACATTGCCGACCGCGTCGACCAGCCAGTTGCGGAAATAGGTCAGGCTGAGCCGGGCGGTGCTGATCGGCCGGACATCCAGCCCGGCATCGATGCCGTAAAGCCGCTCGGCCTGAAGCGCCGCATTGGCCTCGGTGATATCATTGCCGACCCGAAACGGTCGGAAGAATTCGTTCAGCGTGGGCACGCGAAAGCCGGTATAGCCGGCCGCCCGCAGCGTGAGCGAATCGACGGGCTGCCAAAGTGCGGCCAGCCGGCCGTTGACCAGGCCGTCGCGGCGGTCTTCGATCGGCAGGTCGAGCAGCTGCGATCCATCGGCCAGGTCGAATTCCTCGCGCCGGCCGTCGGTGACCTGCCAATAATCCCCGCGGACCCCGGCGGTGAGGCTAAGATCCGGTGTCGGATCGGCGGCCAGTTCCAGCCAACCGGCGGCGAACAGTTGCTCGCCGCCGGCGCGGCGGCGGCGCGTGAACCCCTCGCCGAGATTGCGGAAGCGTTCGTTGGTTTCGCCGCGCACATAGCGCAGATCGGCACCGACCTCCACGGCGACGAGGCCTGTCGGCACGCGCACGCGCCCCAGCGCGCCGGCGGTTTCAGCGGGGACGTCGAACTGGTCTAGCACGACCCGGAATTGGCTGCGGGCGTCGTCAAACACCGCGGTGAAGGTCTGGGAGAAGTCACGGCGGCGATAATAGGCCGTGGCTTCCGCCTGCACCTCGTCCGGTCCAGGATCATGCAGCAGCCTGAGCGAGCCGTGAATGCCGTCGGTGGCATTCTCCGCCAGCACGATGCCGTTCTGCCGGCTTTCCTCAAACCAGCCGACGCGCGCGGTCACAAGGGTGTCAGCGCCCAGGCTCACGCTGGCCTCGCCGTCCACGGTCGCCGCCTCGGTGGCCGCAGCGATATCCACCGGCCCGGCCTGGTCCTCGGCCAATAGGGCGAACCCGTCAGACCGGAAATAGCGGCCGTTCGCGCCCAGGCTGACCCGCCCGACCTGCCGGCCGGCCCGGGCGGACACGTCCACCGTGTCGAAGCTGCCGCCGAGCGCACGCACGGCAAATCCGTCCGACGGGGCCAGGCTGGTCAGCTGGAGGGTCCCGGTCAGCGCCTGATTGCCAAAGCCGCCGGCGCCGCCGCCGCGGATCACCCGCACCTCGCCGAGCGCGTCGGGATTGAGCGCGGAGAAATAGATCCAGCCGCCGAACGGATCATTGACCGGGACACCGTCGGCCAGAACCAGCGTGCGGCCGGCGCCATTGGGGCCGATGCCTCGCAGCGTCACGCCTTGCGTGGTCGGGTTGGCGACCAGGGAGGTCTGCCGCCGGAACAGCGAAAAGCTCGGCTCCTGGCGCAGGATATCGTCCAGCCGGATCGCCGGGTGCGCGCGCAGCGCCTCGGCATCGAACACGGTGGTGGGATAGGCGCCTTGGGCCTGCCAGTCGGGCAGGCGCCGGCCGGTCACCTGCATCACCTCAATCGGGGTCTCCGCGCTCGCCCAGATCGTAATCCCGGCGCACGCCAGCGACAGCATCAGGCGAGACCGCGCCCGCCTGATTGCCGAAACTGCTGCGGATATGGCTGAGGATCGCGGCGATTTCCCGATCGGACAGGGCGGCGAAGCCGGGCATTTCATTCTCATACGCGCTGTCTTCGGACAAAACGGCGTCCGATCCCTGCAGGACAAACCAAATCAGCGTCTCCGCATCCCCGGTGACGAAGGGGGCGCCGGCCAGCGGCGGCTGAAAATAGGGCACGCCGCCGCCGTCGGCCTGATGGCAATGGGCGCAATGCTGGGTATAAAGCGCAGCGCCCTCCTGCGCGGTTGCACCCAAGGGGGCGGTGAGCAGAAGCAAGGCGGCCGCTTCAGCCCTCATAGGCCACTTTCCAGACCCAGCCCTTGACGCTGTCGGCGATATAAAGCGCCCCGTCCGGCCCCACCGCCAGGCCCATCGGCCGGTGCTGGGCGTTGCGCGGATTGGCCAAGGGCTCCTCGCCCTTGAACATGTCCGCGAACACGACCGGATCGCCGGTGACCTGCCCCTGCGCATCCATCGGCACGAACACGACATTATAGCCTTGCTGCGGCAGCGGCGCCCGGTTCCAGGAGCCATGGAAGGCGATTAAGGCGCCGTTGCGATAGGCCTGGGGGAACTGCTCGGCTGTGTAGATGATCAGATCATTGGGGCCCCAGTGGCCGGGCATGGCGGCATCCGGGTCCTGATAGCCCTCGCTTTCGGTCGTCTCGCCGTCGCCGCCATATTCCGGCGCCAGCATGCGCCGGCCCTGGCGCTGGTCCCAATAGGTGTAGGGCCAGCCGAAATCCTCGCCCTGGGCCTCGACGACATGGATCTCCTCTCCCGGCAGTTCGGCATTGTCCTCCACGTCATAATGCGCCGGCCACAAGCTATTCAGCTGGTCCCGACCGTGATTGGCGAACACCAGCTTGCCGGCCGGGCCATGCCAATCCAGCGCCACGGCATTGCGGATGCCGGTGACATAGCGGGCCGCAGGGTCATGCACCTGGTCGGTCTCATTGGCCTTGTAGCGCCAGATGCCGGCCTGGGCCGTCAGCTGCGGGCAGGGTTTCAAGCCCTTGCTGCCGGGCGAACGCGTGCGTTCCTGGCAGGCGTTGGACGGCGCGCCGACGGTGACATACATCGCCCCGTCCGGCCCGAAAGTGATCGGCTTGGAGGCGTGCTGGCGCTGGCGCGGAAACCCCTGGACGATGACCTGCGCGTCTGCGCTCGGCATGCCGTCCTCGTTCAGATCATAGCGCACGACGCGGCGGTCGGCGCCGAAATACAGATGGCCGTCATGCAGCGCCAGGCCGGTGCCTTCGATGTCGCCATGCCAAGCTTTGGCGTCGGCCATGCCGTCGCCGTCGCTGTCCTTGACCACAACGATGCCGCCGTCGCCCGCGGCACAGCGCCGCTGGCGCATGGCGGCATAAAGCGTGCCGTCCTCAGCGATGGCGATATGCCGCACGCAGCCCAGATCGCGGGCGAAGACCGTCGCGGAAAACCCCTCCGGCACCCGGATGCGCACGTCCTCAGACGGGGCGGACCCGGTTTCGGCGGTCTTGGGGTGGGCAAGCGCCGGTGCGGCGGTGAGCATCAGCGCAGCGAGCAGGGCGGAGCGCATGGTCGATCTCCTCTATCGGGATGGCGGCGCCGGCAGCATAGCGCACCGGGATGACAGAACAAGCCGGTGGGGCAGCGGCGACGTGTGTGTGCACGGCTGTTAAGGTGCCGGCGTGATCTGCTGGGCGCCCCGCACCGCCGCGTCTCCGGGATGGATCCCGATCGCATCGACAAAGATGGCACCCTTGGCGGACCGGTCGAACACGAAGCGGATCGCCTGAACGCGGGCGGGGTCGAAGTCAGCGTCGCGGTCGGTGAACGCTGTTACCGGGAGCGCGAAGCGGCGCAGCACCACCTCTCGGTCAGCGCGGTCCGACAGCGCCTTCCAGCGCACCGGGCGTGAGCGGATCAGCGGGTAGAGCGGCTGGTCGGTGCTGAGCGGGGCCCGCGCGGAGCGGCCGGCGCTGTCTGTCAGTTCCACGGTCCAATCCAGCGGCTCTGGCACCGCCGGCTTGTCTTCATCGGTGGCTGTCGCGGCGGGGTCGGCGTCGGTTTTGGCGTCGTCGTCAACGTCGGGGGGCTGCCAATCCTTCGGTGTGGTGTCGGTTTCGCTTTGGGCCGCGACGAAGCGGATGGCAGCGTCCGGCCCTGAGGCGTCCAACGGCCGGTCCAACACCACGGCATAAGCGGCGGTCTTGTCCTGAACCGTGCGGTCCCAGGCCAACTCGACGGCTTGCGTGTCCAGATCACCGGATTTCAGGGCGAGCATGGTTTCCGACCAGCGGGTCAGATGGGTGGCCGTGATGCGGCCGCCGGTCGCGGTCAGCGGATCCAGATCCTCTTCATAGCCGGCGACGATTTGGCTGCGGCTGTCGACATAATCGGCGACATAGATGGTCTTGGGCAGCCAGGCGGCGCCGGCGGTTGGATCGCGCAGCAGCGCCAGCCATTCGGTGCGGCCGGACAGGCCCGCCTCCAGCACGGCGGTGAAATAGATCTTGGCGATGCGCCGCTGGTCCTCGCCCGCCATGATCCACTGTTTGTCCAGAAACAAGGCCCAGGGCATCGGCGCGTCGGTGCGGCCCCAGCCGGTGTTGAACTGACCGTGATTGGCGCCGGCGACATAGAGGCTGGCCTTGAATCGGAACGGTTCGGACGAGACCGCGGTGCGCTGGAATTGCGCCGCGCCCAGAAAGGTGTCGACATCGCCGTCCTCGCTGCCGTGAATGACGAAATAATTTACGTCCTTCAGCGGTCGGTCGACGCGGCGCGGCTGATACTGCCCGTCGACCGGCGCGATGGCGATGACAGCGCCGATGTCAAAGCCATAGTCGAAGGTCAGCGTGGCATCGTCGGGATAGGCGGCCAGCGGGTTGAACGCCGCCGCCGTCGCCACCGCCTCGCCGCCGCGCGAATGGCCGATCAAACCGATGCGGCCCATGTCGACGCGGGCGTAAAACGGGTGATCGGGCGTTGCCGCCCAGTCGGCCCACGCCGTCAAATGCTCCAGCAGCAGCCAGCCGCGCGCGTCATTCTCCTCCTCCAGGCCGCCGCCGCGGGGGTCGATGTCATCGCCCCAGGAGGAGTTCAGGAAATTCTCGTCGACGCTGACCAGGATATAGCCATGGCTGGCCAGATGCTCGCCCAGATAGGCATAGCCGGGGTCGGAGAAATCCTCCATGCTGTGATTGCCGTGCACGATCAGCACCAGCGGAAATGGGCCAGCCCCCTCCGGCGCCCAGACCCGGCCCTGCAGCGGCAGCGCGTCCGGCCCGAAGCCCCAAAAATCGCTGCGTGCGCGGCCGGCCCAGTCCTCCCACCCGTCCAGCAGCTTGCGTCCGTCCACGCGCCGGGCCGGCCAGTCGATATCGGCGCCATAGGCTGCGCGATGCCGATCCTCCCCAGAGCCATAGCTGAACTGCCGCACGGCATAGGTGCCGGGCAGGCCGGGATCGGGCAGATCCAGCGTGCGGTCTGCCAGGGCATAGTCGGCATAGGCGGGGTTGGGGGCGTCATTGGCCGTCATCACCTGCACCAGGATGACCAGCGCCGCGGTCGCGCCGGCCACGGCAAGGACGGCGGGGAAGATCCGCCCTGAGTTGGAGCGCCCCGGCGCCAGGGCCGCAGCGGTTGCACCGGCGGCGATCGCGATCGCCAGCGGCAGCGCCAGGCCCGGCACCAGCCCCCGCGGCATGCCCCAGATCGGAAACACCATCAGCACGAAGAAGGGCAGGGCCAGCACCAGCGGCACGCGCACGCGCTTGGGCACCGTGTCGACCAGTGCCAGCGCCAGCAGCACAGCACCGCCGATCAGCAGAATGAAGGCGGTCTGGGTGAGGAAGGCCAGCACCGGCGCGCGAGCAAAGCCGCTGCTGGTCAAGGCGCTGGCCATCAGCAGCAGGCCGATTGTGCCGGCGGCCCACAGGGCGTGGGCGAACACCCGCCATGCCCGCGGTGACGGCGTCGTCACCCGGTCCAGCCAGGCCCAGAAGCCCCTGCCCTTTTGCATTGCGTATCTCCCGGTTACTGGCCGCCCTAGCTCAAAAGCCGTGCCAAATACGCCAGCGCGCGGGCCTGCTGGTCATCATCCTCGATGGCGGCGATGATTTCCGCGGCGGCTTGGCCCGCGCCGGCGTCGATCAGGGCAGTGACCAGGTCGTAGCGCGCCTGATCGCGTTCAAACCGCCCCTCCAGCGCGTCGATCAGCGGCAGGGTCTGGCGCGCCAGGTCGACGAGCAGGGCGCGATCTTGTGATGTTGTGATCGCCGGCGCCAGGGTGTCGATCAGGCGGGTCCGGGCGGTCAGGTCCTCAACATCTTCGGCCAACCGCGCCACCAGATCCCGCTGGTCTGCCGCCAGCGCGGCTGCGGCAACCACGCCAAGCGCGCGATTGCGGTCGTAGGTAACCGTGGAGCGCCGCAGCCAGCGCGTCGCAGCGGTCAGATTGCGCGTCGCTGCCTCACGATCGCCCAAGGCAATATCCAAGCGTGCCAGCCCGGCGAGCAGTTCGGCGCGAAAGTCCGGCGGCAAGGAGCGGTCCAGCGACACATCGATGCCGGCGCGGATCGCCTGGGCGTCCTCAGCCCGGCCGGCACGGGCCAGCGCCGTGGCCAAGCGCAATTGGCCGAGTTCGCGATAGAAGCGCTGGGCGTTGCCATTGAGCAGCGTGTCTGCGGCGGCCAGCGCCGGGCCGGGATCGGTCTGCCCCTCGGCGCGGACCAGATATTCCGCAGCCCGAAGCGCATACTCTTGAGCAATCGCGGGCACCTCGATGGCCGTCAACAGCGCCGCGGACGCCTCGGCCCGCCCGGCCCGCAACAGGCCCAAGGCCGCTTCGCCGCGGGCACGCGCGCGCAGGATGCGATCCTCGATCTCCGTGATGATCCGGTCCGCGGCATCCTGGCGGCCCATCGCGCCGTACAGCCCGGCGATTTCCACGAAATGCTGCTCGGTGCCGATGGAGATGCCAATGTCCCGCGCTTCCTTCGCGGCCAGGCTGAGCGCTTCGACGGCGCGTTGTTCGGCACCAATGACGCGGAAGCTGTCGGCCAGAGCCAACAAGACCTTTGCGCGTTCGATCGCCAATTCTTCATCAGCGGTGACGCGCAGTGCCGTGCGCAGGGCACACTCCCGGCTGGGCGTGGCCAGACAGTCGCTGACCCACTGCTGCGCCGGGGACTGGGCTTGGGCCGGCGGGCCAAGCAAAAGGGCAAGCAAAAACAAACCTGAGCGGGTCATCGACACGATCCTGTGGCTGGCCTGTGGCTGGCCTGTGGCTGGGCTGTGGCTGGGCTGTGGCTGGGCATGGACATGGCGTCTGATCGGCTGCTTTACCCGAGCGATCGGGTCGACGCCAACAGGCTTGTCAGACGCGCCACCGTCTCAGCATCGATCTGACCGGTCACGGCGCTCGGGCGGAAATGCCGTTGAAACGCTGTCACCACGGCCTGAGTTTCTGGGCCGGCCAGGCCGTCCACGCGGATTTCATAGCCATAGTCGGACAGCATCGCTTGCACCGCGTGCGTGTCTGTTGTCGGATTGGGCCCGGGCGCGTCTGGCCATAGGCCCACGCCGGCGCGCGCCAGCCTTTGCCACGGGAAATGCTCGCCCGGATCCTGTTTGCGGCGGGGCGCGACATCGCTATGGCCGAGCACGCGCTGCGGCGGGATGCCATGGCGCTTCTGGATGTCTCGACTGAGCGCGATCACCGCGTCGATCTGGGTGGCAGGGTAGGGCGGGCAGCCCTCGCCGGCATTGACGATCTCAACGCCGATGGAGCGGCTATTGATATCCCGGCAGCCGCCCCAGAAGGAGACGCCGGCGTGCCATGCCCGCCAGGCCTCCTCGACCAGCCGATAGACGGTGCCATCAACATCGATGACATAATGGGCAGAGACCTGCCGCTGTGGATCGCACAACCAGTCGATCGCGGTTTCTGCGTCAGCCGTGGCGGTATAGTGTAGCAGCAGAATGTCGACCGGCCCGTCGCGGCGCGCGCCGTGATTGGGCGAGACCCGGTCCAGCCGGATCATCGCGCCCGTGCCCGCCGCAGATTGCGCAGGCTGATAATGCCAATGCCGCACAGCGTGGTGGCAGCGCCGACCCATTCCAGGGCGACCAGCCGTTCGTCTTCGATCAGGATCGCACCAAGCAGCGCGAACACCGGCATCAGCAGCAAATACGGCGCGATCACCGTGACCGGGTGCCGCTGCAACAGCCAGGTCATGCCGCCATGCCCAAGGATCGTCGATAACAGCGCGCTGTAGGCGATGCTGCCCCAGGCCCACACCGAGGCAGCGGCAATCCGCTCGATTTGCTGCTGTTCGGTCACAATCGACAAAAGCAGGCAGCCGGGCACGGCCATCAGCGCCACCCAGGCCTGCACCGTGAAGGCGGACATACCGATCAGCCCGCGCATCAGGTTGGCGACCACGGCATAAGCCAGGGCCGAGGCCAGGATGATCAAGAGCGCGCGCGGATCTTCGAAGGTGTCGGGCGTCAAGCCCATCATCAAGACCCCGGCGAAGGACAAAACAATGCCCGCGGTGCGCCAGGGGCCGATCCGCTCCCCCAGAATCACCACAGCGATCAAGGTGGCAAAGGGTACATTGGCCTGGGCGGCAACGATGACCGGGGCCAGATCCTCCGCCACGGCCATGCCGGTAAAGACAAGACCGAAATGCACAACCCCCAGCATCACGGCGGTGAGGATCAGCCGGCCCATGCGCCCGCGCACCGGCTTCAAGAAAGGCAGCAACACCGCAAGCACCATGGCGAAGCGGAGGGCATTGGTGGTCATCGGCGGAAGTTCCGCCACGGCATAGCGAATAGCGATGAAATTCAGACCCCAGATCAGCGTGATCAAGACCACCAGGCCCAGATGCGTCAGCGGCAGGGCCGGTGCCGCCGGCGGCACCTCAACGGAAGCCACGCTGGACACCGATCCGGTCATAGGCCTCATTGATTGTCGCCAAACGCTCCGTCGCGATGCTGGCGAATTCCCGGGGAACCCCCTTGGCAACCAGACGATCCGGGTGGTTTTCCTTCACAAGCCGGCGGTAAACCTGCTTCAACTCCTGGTCGGAAATGCTCGGATCGACGCCCAGAATGATATAGGGATTGGCGCGATCAGGCCCTAGATGGCGGGCCACGATGCGGTCGAAGCGATCCTGGTCGAAGGCAAATTGCTCCGCCACGGTGCGCAGAAAGTCCATCTCATTGGGATGGACATGGCCATCGGCTTTGGCGATGTGGAACAGCGCGTCGAGCAGGTCTTCCAGCACCACGCTTCGGTCGCGAAACAGGTGCGCCACCTGGCGGGCATAGACCTCAAAGCCGGCGGTATCTTGTTGCGCCAGTTCATAGATGCGGCTGACATTGCGCATCTCGTGAGCTGGAACGTGAAACAGCGTCCGGAATGCCTCGACCTCGTCTTCGGTGACTTCGCCATCGGCCTTGGCCATTTTCGCGGCCAGGGCAATGACGCCGATCGTGAAGGAAATCTTGCGGGTGGCACCGTCTTCGGTCTTCGGGCCGGCCAGGCTCATGTCGAAAATCTGGCCGAGGCCCAGGCCGAACAGCCCGCCCCACAAGCCGCCCAGCAGGGTGCCGACCACCCCCCCTAGCAATTTGCCCCAAATCTGCATGCGCGCTCCCCTACCACAGCGCGCCCCGCTGCGGTACGTCTGATGGCCGATCCGCGGTTGTTGCGCTTTATTGGTCAAAATGTCGTCCCCACCGTTGAGGAAAGCTTGCCATGACCAGACTGTCCGAACGCCGACTTGCGCTGTGTCTGTTGCTGTTACGGATCAGCTTGACCGTTTTTATGGCGATTTGGGTCGCTGACAAATTTTTGAACCCAGGCCATACCGCGGCGGTGTTCGCCGGCTTCTACGGCGTCGAACGCGATCTGGCGGCCCGCTTCTCTTGGCTTTTGGGGCTGATCCAAGGCTTCTTCGTGCTGGCCTTCGCGCTGGGCTATCGCCGCACGATCAGCTACGGGGTCTTGCTGGCCATGCATCTGGTCTCGACCCTTTCGTCCTATAAACAGCTGCTCAACCCGTTCAATCCCGAGCGGGTCTATTGGATTTTGTTCTACGCAGCGATCCCCACTTTGGCCGCCTTTTTGATCCTGTTTCTGCTGCGACAGCATGACCGCTACAGCGTCGACGCCATGGGCTAACGCTGCGCCCGTTCAAAGCGCTCGGCGCAATTCGGCTGCGTGGCCAAGGCGCTGAACGAAACTTTGATAAACTTTCGCTGAGCTTTGCGCGCTCGGGCTTTCGTGGCTAGACTTGCGTTTAGCGTTTGTCCGACCGTCGTCGGAAGGTCGGCAGGAAGATGGTGTGCCATGATCAGTTTGCTTTTGGGGCACAAAACCGCGTCGCGAGGGCCAGCGACCGTGGCCTCCGGACTGGGCGCGGTGGCGGTGGCCGGTGCCCTGGTGCATGTCATGGTCGGGCTCGCCACGCCGACGGTGGCCGCGCCGCCGCCGCCCCGCGTGGTCGCCGCGGTCACAGTGCCGGCCGCGGTGCCGCGTTTGAAGAGGCCGGCCTCGCTGCCCGCGGCACCGGTAACCGCGGACGAGCCCCAGCCTGTTCAGGGAGTGGATGCTCTGACGCCGATGATCCCGGCTGCCCGCGCCGTGCCGCGCCCGACGGCGCAGCCGGCCGTCTGGCCTGCGCCGGCTTTCAATCCCGACGTGCGGCTGGAACCAATGACATTTGAGCGGTTGGGCGGTGCGGAGGCTGTCGCACTTCCCGGCGTCGTCGTGCGGCCTTGGTTTGTGGCCAATCAAGACGCCGGATTAAGCCTGACCCTGGTGCTGCTCGTCGATGTTGCCGCCGATGGGGCGGTGACCGATGTGCAGGTTGCTCAGGCGTTGAGCGATCATCCCGACGACGGCTTTGTGGCCGACTGGATTGATCAGACACTGACCCAGGCGGATCGGTGGCAGCTGCCCGCAACGGGTCACACGCGGCGGGCGCGTTTGTTGGTGGAACGGCGCATCGGGATGCCACCGCGGGTTCACCGCCTGCGCGATCGCCAGTTCGCGGCGGCTTTGGCGCCCTGAAAAGGCTCAAAGAGCAGGCATTCTGAGACGGCGCTTCAGTGAAGACAGATCATGTCCTAAGCGCCACGCTCCGTGCCGGCTTGGGAGAAGCGTCGATACTCCGCAAACGTCACGCGGCCATCGTCATCGGCGTCAAGATCATCGATCAGGGCTGAGACGTCATCGCCTTGACTGTTTGCCCAGGCGATCTGGTCAAGTCCGCTGATATCGCAGCCATACGTGTCGATGCTGACATAAGCGCGGATTTCCTCGGGGCTGAGGACGCGATTGTCATTGCGGTCCATTAAGCCAAACAGCCGCTGCTGACTGTGATCGTCTGGCTGACCGCCGCGAAACAGGATCCGCTGATCCCGCTCCTGTAGCTGTTTCAGACCCGCGGCATACTCCCCGGCATCGCCTTCGGCCATCTCATACCGGGAAAAGTCCAGATCAATCCGATCCATGCGATCCTGGAATTCCGCCACGGAGACGAACCCATCGCCGTTTTGGTCCAAACGCTCATAGACGCGATAAGCCATTGCACGCTTGTCAAGGGCCGGATCTCCATAAAAGCGGCGCCCGGTTAGATCCGAAAGGTCCACTTCCGGAATGGTGACAAAAAACTCAACATATTCGGCCAAATGCAGCCGCCCATCGTCGTTGAGATCAGCGACTTCAAAGACCGAACAAACGTCTTCGGAAATGGTCTCGCCAGACCCGCCCCGCTGCGTGGCCGCACCTGCTGAGCTCAGGACCAGTGCCCCGGCCATGGTCATGAAATAGACAGATCGGATCATTGCCTAAAACCTCATGAATGAACAGCGTCAGTAAACTCGGCGGCGCCCGCCGGGGCGATGCATGCGCACCTCCCCGCAGCGGGCGTGCCTCACTCTGTGCGCGGACGGCGATGCTTGCGCTTTACTCGCCGCGACCGCTTTTTTGATACTCTTCATATTCTTCCAGAGTGATCGTCTGGTCTTCGTTCTCATCGAGATCTTCGATGAACACGGTCATGTCGTCACCGTCAGCGGTGGCCCATTTAATTTGGCGCAGTCCGCTCACATCGCAGCCATAGGTATTGATGTTCATGTAAGCGCGCACCTCAGATTGGGTCAATTCGCCGTCATCATTGGTGTCCATCAGCTTGAACAGCCGACCTTCGCTGATAGCATTGTCCTTTTCATCGTAGAGAGAGATTTTTTCATCTTTCTCAGACAATTCATCCAGCGCGTATTCCATTTCTTGTTCGTTGGTTTCGGCAAGCCGTTCGCCATAATAGCCCAGTTCGGCCCGGTCGATCCGATTGCTGAACTCCTCAACCGAGATGAAACCATCATTATTGGTGTCGATTCGATCGAACGCCCGCGTTCCGGCTTCCCGATTGTCCAACATGGCGTCGCCATAATACATGGGGCCAGCCACCCGAGACGGGTCCAGCTTCGGCATCTCCATATAATATTCCAGATATTCCGCCTGGTGCAGGCGGGCATCGTCATTCAGGTCCGCGATTTCGAAGACCTCGCAAACATCTTCATCGATGTCATTGCCACTTTGCGCCATCGCGCCGGCCGCGCCGAGCGCAAGCGCCATCGCGGAGACTGGATACAGCAGCTTTTTCATGTCACTTCTCCTTCGAAAAGGGCTAGGGCGACTGCAACGCGCAGAAACACGTTGCTTTGCAAACGGCAGATCCGCGCGGATGGTTCCAAGGCCCGGATTTCAAGGAGACGAGGCGATGCACCACACACGGCACCGGATTTGCGCGGCAATGGCTGCTGGGTTGCTGGTGCTGGCCGGCTGTTCCGGCTCGCTGGACAGTGCCGAGGCGCGGTTGGTGCACCGGGTCGAGCCGGTCTACCCCGCCCAGGCCTATGCCGAGGGGCTGGAAGGCTATGTGTTGCTGGAATTCACCATCAGCGAAGACGGCGTGCCCACCGAGATCAAGGTGGTGCAGTCCGAACCGCGCGGCGTGTTCGACGCCGCGGCGATCGCTGCGGTGGAGCAGTGGCGCTATCAGCCGCGCCTGCGCCTGGGGCGCGCCGTGCCGACGGAAGAGGCCGAGGCGGGCGTGCGCTTCACGATCCCGACCGCGCAGTAGAAAGCGCTTGTCGACATATAAAGATATCTTTATATCTCACGCCGGACTTCTGGAGGAGAGACGGCGATGGAGCAGCTGCTGGCTGCCTTGCGGGCGGCGGGTGAGCCGACCCGGCTGCGCATTCTGGCGCTGCTGGGCCACGGCGAACTGACCGTCACCGAACTGACGCAGATTCTGCGCCAGAGCCAGCCGCGCGTCTCCCGGCATCTGCGGCTGATGTGCGATGCCCGCCTGCTGGACCGGTTCCGCGAGGGTGCGTGGGTGTTTTACCGTCTGTCCGACCTCGGCGGCCTGGCGCATCTGGCACGCACGATCGTGGACATGGTACCGGAGCATGAGCCGGAACTGCAGCGCGATTTAGAGCGGCTGGCCGATGTCCGCGCGCAGCGCGCCAAGGAGGCGCAGGATTATTTCGCCCGCCATGCCGCAGACTGGAACCATATCCGGTCGCTGTATGTGCCGGAGGAAAAGGTTGAGGCGGCCCTTCTGGCCCAAAGCCAGGGGGCACGCTCGATCCTGGATGTGGGCACCGGCACCGGCCGCATTCTGGAGATCATGGCGCCGCTGGTGGAGCGCGGCCTGGGCATCGATCTGAGCCCGGACATGCTGTCGATCGCGCGCACCAAGCTGGCCGATGAGGCGTTCCGCCACTGCCAGGTGCGGCTGGGCGACATGTATGATCTGCCGGTGGACAATAGCACGCAGGATTTGGTGGTGTTTCACCAGGTGCTGCATTTCTCCGATGATCCGGCGCTGGCCTTGCGGGAGGCCGCCCGGGTGCTGACCCCCGGCGGACAGTGCCTGATCGTCGATTTCGCCCCGCACGACAAAGAATTTCTGCGCGAACAGCACGCGCACCGGCGCCTGGGATTTGCCAGCGCCGAAATCAGGCAATGGGCCGAGGCTGCCGCTTTGGAACTGGTCGATGAGAAGCCGCTGGAAGGCGGCGAACTTACCGTCATCCTGTGGCGCCTCGCCCCTGCCGCCTCAGATATGGAGATAGCCGCATGACCATGTTCACCACGCCCGCGCGTGGCCTGCGACCATCCTTGTTCGCCGAGCCTGCCGAGCCTGTGGAGGTGTCGTTCGAATTCTTCCCGCCGAAGACGGAGAAGATGGAGCAGACGCTGTGGCAGTCGATCAAGACGCTGGAGCCGTTGCAGCCGCGCTTTGTCTCCGTCACCTATGGCGCCGGTGGCGGCACGCGCGAGCGGACCCATGCCACGATCAAGCGGATCCGGCAGGAGACCGACCTGACGCCGGCGGCGCACCTGACCTGCGTGTGCCACACCCGGGAGGAGATCGCCGACATCGCCGACAGCTATTGGGATCTGGGCGTCCGCCATATCGTGGCGCTGCGCGGCGACGCGCCGGGCGATTGGGACGAGGCCTGCGGCGACCCCTATGCCATGGGGTACTGCAACGGTGCTGAACTGACGGAGGGGTTGAAGGCGCGCCATGCCTTTGATGTCTCTGTCGGCGCCTATCCTGAGCGGCATCCGCTCAGCCCCACTCTGACGGCGGATCTGGACAATCTGAAAGCCAAATATGAGGCCGGCGCGGACCGGGCGATCACCCAATTCTTCTTCGAGACCGACCTGTTCTTCCGCTACCTGGACCATGCCCAAAGCTATGGTATCGACATGCCGATCGTGCCGGGCATCCTGCCGGTGACCAACCTGAAGCAGCTGCAGCGCTTTGCCGCCGGCTGCGGCGCCAGCGTGCCGCAATGGATGTGCGACATGTTCGACGGGCTGGACGATCACCCAACCACCCGCAACCTGGTCTCCGCCAGCATCGCCGGGGAGATGGTGCGGCGGCTATACGCCGGCGGTGTGCGCCAGTTTCATTTCTACACCTTGAACCGGGCGGAGCTGACCTTCGCCATCTGCCACCTGCTGGGCATTCGCGCGCCGCAGGTGCAGTCCCAGGAGCAAGCGGCATGAGCGATTTGGCACAAACCCTGACCGAAGCGGCCCGTCAGCGCATCTTGGTGCTGGACGGCGCCATGGGCACAATGATCCAAGGCTATAAGCTGGACGAGGCGGATTATCGTGGCGAGGCGTTCGCCGATCATCCCTCCGACCTGAAGGGCAATAATGACCTGTTGTGCTTGACCCGGCCGGAGATCATCCAGGCGATCCACGAGGATTTCCTCACCGCCGGGGCGGACATCGTCGAGACCAACAGCTTCAATGCCAATCGCTTCAGCCAAGCCGATTACGGGCTGGAGGATCAGGTGACGGCGATCAATCTGGCTGCCGCCAAGGTCGCCCGCGCCGCCGCCGATGCCGTCACCGCCAGAACGCCGGATCGCCCGCGCTATGTTGCCGGGGCGATCGGGCCGATGAACAAGACCTTGTCGGTGTCGCCGGACGTGAACCGGCCGGGCTATCGCGAGGTCAGCTTCGATCAGGTGCGCGAGGCCTATGCCGAGCAGGTCGAGGCACTGATCGAGGGCGGCGTGGATCTGCTGCTGATCGAGACGATCTTCGACACCTTGAACGCCAAGGCCGCGCTGGTGGCGATCGACGAGGTGTTCCAAGCCAAGGGCGTGCGCCTGCCGGTGATGATCTCCGGCACGATCACGGATCTGTCCGGCCGCAATCTGTCCGGCCAGACGGTCGAGGCGTTTTGGCATTCGGTGCGCCATGCCAGACCCTTCTCGGTGGGCCTGAACTGCTCCTTCGGGGCCGATCAGTTGCGGCCTTATGTGGCCAGCCTGGCCGAAGAGGCCGAGACGCTGCTGTGCGCCTATCCCAATGCCGGCCTGCCCAACGAAATGGGCGGCTATGACGAGACGCCGGAGGTGACCGCGGGGCATCTGGGCGATTGGGCGCGGTCGGGCCTGGTCAATATCGTCGGTGGCTGCTGCGGCACCACGCCGGCGCACATCCAGGCGATCGCCGAGGCGGTGAAGGATGTGCCGCCGCGCGCCCTGCCGCAGCCCGCGCCGGGCTTGAAGCTGAGCGGCATGGAGGCGGTGACGATCTAGCCCACCGATCGTGTGGGGGAGGGCGCTTTTTCCCTCTCCCCTCGGTGGGAGGGTGAGGGGTCCGGTGCTGGATACACGCGCCGGCGCCGCTTGTTTTCACCGCCGGGGCCCCCTCACCCCAACCCCTCTCCCACGGAGGGGAGAGGGGCGTTTTTCCTCTCCCCTCAATGGGAGAGGGCGGGGCCCGCTGCCGTCAGGCGGTGGGAGGGTGAGGGGGCGTAAGAGGGATTTTTTGGCGCGGCCTCAGGCTCACGCGCCGGCAAGACGACTGGTTCGAACGCAAAGAGTAGACCGACATGACCGAACAGACCGCGCAATTCGTCAATATCGGTGAGCGCACCAACGTCACCGGATCGGCCAAATTCAAAAAGCTGATCCTGGCCGGCGACTATGAAACCGCGCTGGACGTGGCGCGCCAGCAGGTCGAAAACGGCGCCCAGGTCATCGACGTCAATATGGACGAGGCGATGCTGGACGCGGTGGAGGCGATGACCACCTTTTTGCAGCTGATCGCCGCGGAACCCGATATCGCGCGCGTGCCTGTGATGATCGACAGCTCGAAATTCGAGGTGATCGAAGCCGGGCTGAAATGCGTTGCCGGCAAGGCGATCGTGAATTCCATCAGCCTGAAGGAGGGCGAAGAGGCGTTCCTGGAGCAGGCGCGTATCCTGCGCCGCTACGGGGCCGCCACGGTGGTGATGGCGTTTGACGAACAGGGCCAGGCCGATACCGTGGCGCGCAAGACGGAGATCTGCCGGCGCGCCTACACGCTGCTGGTCGACAATGGCTTTCCGGCCGAGGACATCATCTTCGACCCGAACATCTTCGCCGTCGCCACCGGCATTGAAGAGCATAATAATTACGGCGTCGACTTCATCGAGGCGACGCGCATCATCAAACAGACCTGCCCGCACGCCCGCGTCTCCGGCGGCGTCTCCAACATCTCCTTCTCGTTCCGCGGCAACAATCGGGTGCGCGAGGCGATGCATTCGGTGTTCCTGTTTCACGCCATTCGCGCGGGCATGGACATGGGCATCGTCAATGCCGGCCAGCTGGAGGTCTATTCGGAGATCCCGGAGGATCTGCGCGAGCATGTCGAAGATGTCATCCTGAACCGCCGGGACGACGCCACCGACCGGCTGCTTGAAATCGCCGAGCGCTATCGGGGGGCCGGCAAGGCCCAGGAAGAGGATCTGGCCTGGCGCGAGGCGCCGGTGGAAAAGCGCCTGGAACACGCCCTGATCAAGGGCATCACCACCTTCATCGTCGACGATACCGAGGAGGCGCGGCAAAAGGCGGTGCGCCCGCTCGACGTCATCGAAGGGCCATTGATGGACGGCATGAATGTGGTCGGCGACCTGTTCGGCTCCGGCCAGATGTTCCTGCCCCAGGTGGTCAAGTCCGCCCGCGTGATGAAACAATCCGTGGCGCATTTGATGCCGTTCATCGAGGCGGAGAAGGATGCCAGCTCCCAGTCCAAGGGCCGGATCGTTCTGGCGACCGTGAAGGGCGACGTGCACGATATCGGCAAGAATATCGTCGGCGTCGTGTTGCAGTGCAATAATTTTGAGGTGTTCGACCTGGGCGTGATGGTGCCCTGGCAGGACATCTTGAAGGCCGCCAATGAGAATAAGGCGGATATGATCGGCCTGTCCGGCCTGATCACGCCGTCATTGGACGAGATGGTCACGGTGGCCAGCGAAATGCAGCGGACCAAGATGACCATGCCGCTGCTGATCGGCGGGGCAACCACATCGAAGGTGCACACCGCGGTGAAGATCGACCCGGTCTATGACGGGCCGGTGGTGCATGTGCTGGATGCCTCGCGCGCGGTCGGCGTGGCCGGCAAGCTGGTGTCCGGCACCTTGCGGGAAGCCTATGCCCGCGAGGTGGCCGAGGATTATGACCAGATGCGCGCCAAACGCGCCGGCAAGTCCAAGGCCGACCGGCTGATCAAGATCGATGCGGCGCGCGCCAAGGCCCAGCCGGTGGTGTTCGACGGCTATCAGCCGCCCAAGCCCGCCAAGCCCGGCATCACCAGCTTTGCGGATTATCCGCTGGAGGATCTGGTCGGCGCGATCGACTGGACGCCGTTCTTCCGGACCTGGGAGTTGGCCGGTAATTTCCCGGCGATCCTGGACGATCCGGTGGTCGGCGAAAGCGCGCGCGGCTTGTATGAAGACGCCCAGGCGATGCTGGAACAGATCGTCAAGGACAAGTGGCTGACCGCCAAGGGCGTGGTCGGTTTCTGGCCCGCCTCACGCGACGGCGATGATATCGTGCTCTATCACGACGAGACGCGGCGCCGCGAACTGTCCCGCTTCGCCTTCCTGCGTCAGCAGATCGCCAAGCGCGACGACCGCTTCAATCATTGCTTGAGCGATTTCGTGGCGCCGATGGAGGGCCCGCCGGACTGGCTGGGCGGCTTTGTCGTCACCGCCGGCCACGGCATCGAGGAGCATCTGAACCGGTTTAAGAAAGAGCATGACGACTATAACGACATCTTGTTGAAGGCGCTGGCCGACCGGCTGGCCGAGGCCTTTGCCGAGCGCTTGCACCAGCGTGTGCGCACGGAATTCTGGGGCTATGCGCCGGACGAGCGGCTGACCAACGAGGACTTGATCAAGGAGAAGTATCGCGGCATCCGGCCGGCGCCGGGCTATCCCGCCTGCCCCGATCACAGCCACAAGCCGGAACTGTTCCGGCTCTTGAGTGCCAATCAACTCACCGGTGTGTCCTTGACCGAAAGCTTTGCCATGGTGCCCACGGCCGCCGTCTCCGGCTTTTATTTCAGCCATCCGGAGGCGAATTATTTTGGTGTCGGCAAGATCAACAAGGATCAGGTGGAAGATGTCGCCGCGCGCCGCGGTGTGGCGGTGGAGCAGGTGGAACGCTGGCTCAGCCCCAATCTGGCCTATGACCGCGCTTAGGGCATGATCTGATCGTTTGATTTTGCACAGCCAGTCCAACGGGTCAGATGGTGTTTTAGGCGTTTCGGCTCTGCCGGATCGTTGAAACAGGTGCAATTTCTAAAAGTTGGCGCTCTTATTCAGAATATTGTCATATTGGCAGGAGTTTACGGACAGCGATCCGAACGGGGAGTTTGCCGATGCCGAAGACCAGACCCTGGCGCCATGTCCTGACTAGCGCGCTTGTGGCTCTGAGCGCAGGCACTGCCGCCTGTGCTCAGGAGGCGCTTCTGAATGACGGCCAGTTGGATCTGGACCGCCGCTTCACCGCCGCGCAGCTGCAGGGCTGCGAGTTTGATGCGCCCTTGCCGGCATCGTCCAGCCAGGCCGTCGCCACGGCGCGAAAGCTGGTGCCGACACCGACCGGCGTCTATGCCGGTCTTTACACCATTCCGGTGACGCTGGACGGCTATCACGGCTACGCGACGGACACCGGGGCCTTCCCGCCGATCGTCTACAGCTTCCATGACCTGTTCTCGGACAGCAATGATACCGACGAGCCCGACCGCGAATTCGACGATGCCATGGAAGGCCCGACGGATCTGACGCCGCTGCAGATGGCGCGCATCCTTCATGAGGAAGGCTCGATCCTGGCGCTGGCCTGGGCGGTGTATTGCTGCGACATCAACATCCCAGAGTTCTTCAACATCCCAGAGTTCTTCGCTGGCGAGGTTCCGCCGCATGATCATGTCAACCGCATCCTAGCCGGGCAGCATGATGATCTGATCCGCCGCAATGCCCGGCTGATCCGCGACAATGGCGTGCCGATCATGCTGACGATCATGGCCGAGTTCAATTGGCAAGGCTTCTTTCTGTTCGGCGAAGATGGCCGCACGTGGATGACCGAGGCGGATAATTTGTGCGAGCACTACGGCGATCCGCGCTGGCCCGATGGGCCGGAGCGGGTGCGCGATATGATGCGCCACATCATCGATCTGTTCCGCGACGAGGGCGTGAATAATGTTACATGGATGATGTATTCGGCGAACAATTACATGAGCCCGGCCGAAGAGGACCAGTCGATCTGGCTGCATCCGCGCTTCTACTATGCCGGTGACGACTATATCGACTGGATCGGCCAGTCGGTCTATTACGCCGGCGAAGACTGGTCCGGCGTCATCGAGAGTGTGCGCACCTATTATGAGGTGTTCCTTGCCGGCTACGAGGCCTGGACCAGCGTCACCGACAAGCCCATGCTGCTGCCGGAATTCGGCCTGTCCGCGCCGGCCAATATTGACCGGACCGAGACTTTTACGCGTACTTTCACCGAGTTTCTGCCGGCTACGCCGCGGGTCCGCGCTGTGGCCATCGGCGACGCAGACCTGTTTGCCGGCTTCTTCGATCTGCCACGCTTCAGCCAGAGGCCGGAGGAGGTCGCGGTGTTCCAACGCCATGTGCTGGGCGATCCCTTTTATCACGTGCCTCCGCGGATCGAGCCGGTTTTCCGGATGCGCCGCATGCCGGATCATTATTGGCCCGAGCAGGAGCAATAACGGACTTATGCCCAGCGCCGGCGCCGGACCTTGACAAGGCTGCGCCGGCGCGGCTCTCGTCTGGCGGTCCCGCCTGGCCTTGATAGGACCGCCTATGTCTCATGCCGATCGTCTCGCCGCCGTGCGCGCTGCCCTCGCCCAGCAGTCGCTGGACGGGTTTGTCGTTCCTCTCAGCGACGCCCATGGTAGCGAATATGTCGCTGAAGAGGCCCAGGCCTTGGCCTGGCTGACCGGCTTTACCGGATCGGCCGGACAGGCCGTGGTGCTAGCCGACCGGGCCGCCGTGTTTGTCGACGGGCGTTATGTCCTGCAGGCGGAAACCCAGATTGATCCGGCGCTGTTCGAGCCGATCCTCATCGACACCCAGGCACCCGCCGACTGGATCAGCCAACACGCCAACACAGGGGCGCGCATCGGTTATGATCCGCGCCTGCACAGCGTCACATGGCGGGAAACGACAACCCGCACGCTGAGCAAGGCCGGCCTCACTCTTGTCGCCGCCAAAACCAATCCGATCGAGCAAGCCTGGAGCGACCGGCCGGCGCCGCCGCGCGCTCCGGTGACGCCGTTCTCGTTGGAGCATTCCGGCGCATCCTCCAGCGACAAACGGGCCCGCTTGGCGGCGCAGATTCGCGAGCAGGGGGCAGAGGCCCTGGCCGTGACCGCGACCGACGCCGTGGCGTGGCTGTTCAATCTGCGCGGCGCTGATGTCGCGCACAATCCGGTGGCATTGGCCTTTGCCATCGTCCGCGCGGATGGGCGCGCGCAGCTGTTCATCGATCCGGCCAAACTGGACGAGGCGGTGCGGTCGCATCTGGGTCCCGACGTCGCCGTGCTGCCCTATGAGGCATTCGAAACTGCCTTTGCGGCCTATGCCGGCAAGCGTGTGATGATCGACCCAGCCGGCGCGCACGCCTTTGTGTTTGATGCCGCTGAAGCGGCCGGAGCTGAGATCGTGCGGTGCGATGATCCGGTGATGGCCATGAAGGCGGTGAAGAACGCCACCGAGATTTCCGGCATGAGGGCCGCCCATCAGCGCGACGGCGCGGCGGTCGTGCGGTTTTTGCACTGGCTTGCAGACACCGCCGGCGACGGTGCGCTGGACGAAATGACGGCGGCCGCGCAACTTCTGTCGTTTCGACAGAGTGACCCGCTGTTCCGCGATACCAGCTTCGACACCATTTCCGGCGCTGGACCAAATGGTGCGATCATTCATTATCGTGTTACGCCGGAAACCAACCGGCACCTGGAACCGGGCAGCCTCTATCTGGTCGACAGCGGCGGACAGTATCTGGATGGTACCACCGACATCACCCGCACGCTGGCCATCGGCACGCCGACAGCGCAAATGCGCCGGCACTATAGCTTGGTGCTGAAAGGCTATATTGCGCTGGCCACCACACGCTTTCCGGCCAAGACCAGCGGCCATCAACTCGATGCCATCGCGCGCCGGCCGTTGTGGCAGGAAGGGCTGGATTATGGTCATGGCACGGGCCATGGCGTCGGCTGTTATCTGAATGTGCATGAAGGGCCGCAGCGGATCGCCAAGCTGCCCAACAGCGTGGCCCTGGTTGCTGGCATGATCGTCTCCAACGAACCGGGCTACTACCGGGCGGGTGCCTATGGCATTCGCCTGGAAAATCTGGAACTGGTCGTGGATCTGCCCGACGCTCCAGGAGAAATTGACCTGATGGGCTTTGAGCAATTGACGCTGGCGCCTTATGAACGCGAATTGATCGACACCGCCTTGCTGTCGGCGGAGGAGCGCGCCTGGATCAACCAGTATCATGCCCGCGTGCACGAAAGCTTGGCACCGCTGCTGCCCGCATCCACGGCGCGCTGGCTGGCCGCTCGCTGCCGGCCTCTCTAGAGACACTGGCTCGCCCCATGAACGGCGGACAGTGTCATCCGACCAATCGCGAGCGCGATCGCCAGGGATCGGACAAGAGCTGAGCGCCGGTGGGGCGCTTAACGCTTGTGTGACGCTTGCTTGACGGGGTCTGTGGCGCTGCCTACCTCTAGGGCAATATCCGCTCGATTGGACTGGCTGTGCACGACCAATCGGGCGGATAATGCTCTAGCGCCGGCTCAACACCAAGCCGACTGTTTGAAAAGGACCGATTATGGCGACCAGCAAAACCAGCGATGCAGCGTTCGAGACCGATGTGCTGCAGGCAGCCAAGCCTGTGTTAGTGGATTTCTATGCCGATTGGTGCGGTCCGTGTAAGCAGATCGCGCCGATTTTGGAGGAAATCTCCTCGGAGCGCGATGATGTCATCATCAAGAAGCTCAACATCGACGAGAATCCCCAGCGCGCCATGGAATTCGGCGTGCGCGGCATTCCCACGATGATCCTGTTCCGCGACGGATCCGCGGCTGCCACCAAGGTGGGCGTGGTTCCGAAGAGCGACGTCAATCGCTGGATCGACGACGCCATCGCGTGAGCATCGGCAGCTGCGCCGCAGCGCAGCCGGCCCCGCGGGCATGGTGCGGGGCTGCCAGGCGAGGCGGCCGGGCGGCAGCCTCGCCATACGCGCGATGACGTGTTGGTCGCGATGACGTGTCGGTCGCAATGACGTGTTGGGCGCGATAGCGTTCAGCCGCCCCAGCGCGCAAAAGTCTGTAAGCGGTTTGACAAATGGCGCGCCGCATGGCCTGCTGCTTTCAGGGTGGAGTGAAAGCAGTTCGATGACCGCTGAGTATGATCTTCTGGCTGATTTCGTCGATCGCGCCGACCGGGCGCGCTCGCTGGAACAGATCGAGGCGGTGCACGAGGCGTGCTTTGCCCGGGTCGGCATCCGCTATGTCATGGCGAGCCATATCATGGGCGACCCGCTGGATCCGGAGCCGGGCTATTATTGGTCGGCAAGCCCCGGGCTGATCCCTTGGTTCGCCTATTATTATCAGGAGCGCTGCTATCTGTATGATCCGGTGCTTCAGGCCCTGCAGCAGCGCCAGATGGATCGAAAGCAGCGCCCGGTCCAGTGGTCCGTGGATCTTGATCCGGCAACCTTTTCTGACAAGCAGAAGCAATTGATGGTCATGGCCGCCGCGGTTGGGCTGACCGACGGATTGACCATCTCCATGTATCGCGACACGGTGTTTTCCCGCCTGGCGGTTCTGTCCTATATCCCGCAGCCCGGAGTTGACCTGAAGCCGCTACGCTATCAGTTGATGGCTCTGGCGGGGTTTTTCTGGAATGCGGTGGAGAGCACGGTGCGGCCGCCACGCAGCCAGCTGCGCGATGTGTTGTCGCTGACGGCGCGCCAGCGAGAGGTGTTGCGCTATTTGGCCGAAGGAAAGCGCGCCGCGGACATCTCCTTGTTGCTGGGTGTGAAGCTGACCACGGTTCGCCAGCATGAGCGCGCGATACTCGCGGCGCTGCAGGTTGATACAATGAACCAGGCGATCGCGGTGGCCGTTGAAGAACGGTTGATTGAACCGCGCGCGGCGCGTTTGGCGCGGCCGCTGCCGCAGGTGGCCGAGAGCCGCTGAGCTGGCTTGCAAACCTCTCTATGAAGAGGTTACAGTTTTATGACAAAGACCCTCTGCCTTTTCTGCCTTAGGAAGGATTGATCACCGATTGTGTCTGAAGCCTCCTTTCCCGTTCCGGACGACTTTACCTTGGGGCATGTGTCCCCCCCTGAGCCTTTGACGGTGCAGCGGACGCCGGAAAAACTCACCAAATTGCGGTATTACGACACGGTCGATGACCGGCTTCTGGCCGCCGCGTGCGTTCTAGAAGCAGAAGGCGACAGCGCCACGCTGGCCTGGCGCTCCTTGAACGGGAAAGGCTTGCTGGGACGCCTGCCCACCGACGACGCCTCGATCTATGATCCCGATGCGTTGGCCGCACCGCGGCTGACCCGGATGTTGGACGGGGAGCCGGTCTATCAGCGGCTGGTGCTAATCAGCCGGCGCGAGGCCGGGGTCGTGCTTGACCAAGACGGCAAGGCGGTGGCGCGCGTGCGCGTTGACCGTCCCAAGGCGAGAGCGGCGAAGGATCGCAGTGTGAAGCTGGCGCCGCGGCTGATCGTTGAGGCGGTCCGTGGCTATGAGCAGACGGCCAGTGAAGTCATTGCCGCTTTGGCGGAGCAATTCGGTCGCTCGCCGGACAAACAGCCGCTTTATGCCCGCGCGCTGCAAGCGGTGGCGGCGGAGCGGCCGGCCCTGGATCCGGTGATGCCGGCGCACCTGGCCATTGCCCGCTTGGCCGAGGCGGAGTTGAGGCAAATTGCGCGCCGCCGCGCGATGATCCTGGCAGGCGATAAGCCGCAGAAAGCGGTTCACCAGTTTCGCGTGGCCCTGCGCAAGAGCCGGACGCTGATGCGCCTAGGCCGGCCGGTATTCGGCCCGGTGAAACCCTTCGAGCACGGCTTTCGGGATTTTGGTCGGACCGCGGCGCCTGTGCGCGACCTCGATGTGTTGATCGCCGCGTTGCCGGGTTGGGCTGTGGAAACCGGCACCGACCTCTCGCGCCTGCAATCGCGCCTGGCCAAGCGCCGGGCCGCGGCCTGGCCGCTCCTGGTCCGGCAATTGGCCGATCCGGCCACCCAGGCCATGATCGACCGCTGGCAAGCCTTCCTGGCGACGCCGCCATCGCCGATCGACCCGCCGGCGCAGGCCTATCTGGGATTGGAACGGGTGGCCTGTGCCCGTCTTTTGCAGAGCTATCGCCGGGTGCGCAAACAGGGGCGCAAGATCAAGGCCGACAGCCCGCCCGAGGCGCTGCACGATTTGCGCAAGCGCGGCAAGGAGTTGCAATACGGCCTGACCTTGTTTGCGCCGCTATGGCCCGATGACCGGGTGCGTCCATTCTTGGCGCCGGTGAAGGACATGCAGCGGTTGCTGGGACTTTATCAGGATGCCACGGTGCAGCAGGCGATGATCGCGGCCTTGCCGAAATCCGCGCGGGCGGGGCTGAGCCCGCTGCAACAACGCCTGCAAGACCAGGCAGCGGCCGCGCGCCAGGGTTTCGCGGCGGCTTTCACCCGCTTGGACGAGGCCAAGCCGGCCTGGCAGGCCGCGTTTCAGGACACCGGCGACGATTTATGAAGACGCTGGCTTTGTACAATATCAAGGGCGGCGTGGGCAAAACCTCCGCCGCGGTCAATCTGGCGTATGAAGCAGTGCGCGACGGCGGCCGGGTTTTGTTGTGGGACCTCGACCCGCAGGGCGCCACAAGCTTTTATCTGCGCATCAAGGCTAAGTTGAAGGGTGGCGACAAGACCATTCTAGAGCGCGATCGGCCGATCGAGGATTTGGTCAAGGAAAGCGATTATCCAGGACTGGATTTGCTGCCGGCGGATTTTTCCTATCGTCGTTTGGACGCAGCTCTCGCCACGCAAGGTAAGGCAAAGGGGCTGAAAAAATTCTTGAAGCCGATGAAGCAGGACTATGACCTGGTGTTCTTGGACTGCCCGCCCAGCATATCGCATTTGTCGGAGAATGTTTTCCAAGCCGCTGACGCGCTGATCGTCCCGCTGCTGCCCAGCCCTTTGTCGCTGCGCACCTATGACCAGATTGCCACCTTTTGCGCCGACCAGAGGATCACCACCCCGCGTCTGCCATTCTTCTCCATGGTCGATCGGCGTAAGGCTTTGCATCGGCAGATTGTGGCGGAGTTTCCCCAGCAGCATGCGGAAGTTCTGCCCACCGCGATCCCTTATGCCAGCATCGTCGAGCGCATGGGGGTGGAGCGGGCGCCGCTGGCCACCTATGCGCCGAAATGCGCCGCAGCAGTGGCCTTTGCCAGCCTTTGGCAGGATATCGCCGAGCGACTTGGCGGCTGAAGCTTGCCGCATCCTCGAAGGACATGAGCCGATCCATCGCGATCGCACAGCGATTCCAATCGGCCAGATGTTGCTCTAGAACCGCCTATGCGAACGCGCAATGACGTTAAAGGGAAGGGGGCGGCTGGGGATGCCGGCAATCGATTGCTATCGCGGCTTCGTGAACACCTGGGAGTGTGACGAGATCGGCCATTTGAATGTGCAATTCTACATCGGCAAGCTGCATGAAGGACTGATGGTGCTGCGCGGCCGGCTGGGTCTGACGCCGGCGCGGGAGCAGGCTGAGGGGGTCAGCCTGCGCGCCCGGAGCGACCATATCCGCTATCTCGCCGAGCGCATGGCCGGCGACGGGATCGGCTGGCGGATCGGCGTGCTGGAGGCTCGTCCGAACGAATTGCAGCTTTATGCCGATATGTGGGCGAGCGGCGAGGCCATGCCTGCCGCGGCCGTGCGCATGCGGCTTCACGCGATTGATACCCAGACCGGCGCGCAAAGGCCCGTGCCGGCGGACATTTTGGCAGCAGCGCAGGCCTACCGCTGCACCGCACCGGACGCAACCGCGCCGCGCGGACTGCAAGGCGAGGACGATCTGCCGGACCTGACGCTCGATCAGGCGCAGGCCGGCGGACTGTTTCAAACTCAAATAAGCGGGGTTCAGCCCTGGCAGTGCGATGTGTTCGGCTGGCAGTTGGCCCAGCACTATATCGGCCGCATTTCCGATG